>NZ_JAQSDC010000060.1 GCF_029945705.1 Methylotenera sp. | reverse complement strand
GCGCAACTGGTCACGATAGTCCGTTTTGATCGGTCACGATAGCCGTAATACGCACCATCCATAGATAATTACTTAAATAGGTGAGCTGGTAGGGCTCAAATGCACGTCCAACAGGGCTGTATAGCACGCCTTTGTTAAGGCTCCAGCCTTCCCAAGCTTTATGCACTAGTGAGTGGCCACCAAACAAACGCATCAGCCTGAAAGCTGCATACGGAATGCTGCTGGATCCATTCTCCCAGTTGCGTAAGGTTTTAGCTGTGACGTTTAACATTTGAGCTGCCTGCGCTACATCTAAACCAGCACGACGGCGGGCGACATAGAATATCTCTGGGTCGTTCCACCTGCGCTTAGTCTTCTTGGTTCGCATAGCAGTCTTGCAGGTGAGTAAATCCACCATGATTTTGTGAGAGGGTGCTTACGAGCGCCAAAAACCTTACCTTCACGGCAAAGTTTCTGTGCATAGCCTATAGGCAAGCCCAGTTGTTCAGCGAATTGTCTTAGAGGTAACCCGTTTTTTGAAATGCCGTCGAAATAGGGCTTAATCATAATTTCACCCCATGAACACGCTCATATTCAGCTTTTGTGTAAGACTTCACCCAAGCTTGCGTATGGTCTAATTGTTCAGCTTCTGTCATCTCTATATCAACTATTGCAGAAAACAGGTCTGTGAGCTTCTGTAGCGGTTTGGCTTTATTGAATTCATCTTCCCCGAATTCTTCAATGTCATGCAAAGCCATTCCAACCATTCTGTTTAGAAATCGGACTTGTCCCATAGTCATGGTCAAGGCGACTTTTTCAGAGTCGGGTGCCTCATTTTTTTTGTAACGCATGTTAAATCTCCTAAGGTTGTAAAATTGCGTTTAATCACAAATACAACCTGCGGAAAATTTTTCCTGCTACTACTCAAAAAAAGTGTGAGAGGGTTTTATTTTTAGGAGCGCGCAGCGCCCGATAAATAAAAAACAATCACACTAATTTTTAATTGTTAACCAATGTCTACGCTAGCTCTCAGTGACTTTACGTGTCCAGTTACACGTAAAGTAAGCGACATTTTTGTCGTTTTAACTGTCTTATTAACCTTCTTAAAAAGCCTTTTACGACTTCGTATAATGTATATTATGTAAAATTATACAATATACATATTTTACATAAATATCAGTCACTACAGCTGTAGTGACTGACCTCTCACATCTAATTAAATTTATTCTTAATTAGATGATCTACACTCAATTTACCTGCGCCGCCAAATAGTAAAGGCAAAAACATGACTAGATAAATGAGCGGTAATTTGTAGTTACCAAAACCATCACCATCTTCGTCAACAATTCTATAACCTTTAAGTAGCTCGCTTAAGCTATTGACATGTTCAGGCCAATGCACAGCTGAGATTGCAACCATAGTGAGTATCATCAATGAGATGGAGAAAAATCTAGTAGCAAAGCCAAATGCTAATGCAAACGCGCCTGTGATCTCGAAAAACGTTGATATTCCCCAACTTATATCTGGCGGTAAAAGATTGAATGGGAATGGAAAAGTTAAGTCTGCAAACCAATTTGTACCATGTAGTTTTTCAAAGCCTGATTCGCCAAACTCCCAAGCCAATAACAATCTTAAAAATAATTGGGGTACACTTTCTGATAGGCTATTTAGTTGGTTGATACAAGCTTTAAATAGATTTAAACCGCTGGTGATTAAGTTTGTTGTAGTCATTTTAAGTCCCTTTTTAATGTTTATTTGTTTCTACAAACATTAGTCGTGGTAAACCAAAATGACTTACAAAAAATTAAAACTAAAGGCTATTTATTTGAACCTTGCTGTTTACTTTGGCAGCTTTTATATATTTATAATAGATTCTAATTCCAAATAAAATCATTAATATACAAGCATATAGAAGTGGTTCTCGAATATCTTTCTTAACTAGCCACCAGAAATGTACTATCGCTAAGATTGCTATTAAATAGACCAATTGATGCAGTTGTTTCCAGCGCTCACGTAAGCGTTTCATCATGTTATTAGTAGATGTTAAGGCTAATGGCACACTTAAAATGAATGCTGCAAAGCCAACGAGAATGCGAGGATGCTTGGAAATGTCTTTCGTTATGTCTAACCAGTCGAATGCAAAGTCCAGCCATACATAAGTAACTATATGTAAGCACACATAAAAAAACATAAACAAACCTAACATGCGCCGCATTTGTATTTGCCACGCACGTCCTGTGAGCAGGCGAACTGGTGTTAATGTAAGCGTCGCCAACAAAATAAATAGCGCCCAAAAACCAGTTGAGCGCTCGATAAACTCGATTGGATTAGCGCTTAAATTATCCGCAATACCGAGCCAAACTAAACGCACTAATGGAATAAGACATACGACAAATACAAAAATCTTAATCCATGTTATTTGTTTTTTAGTAGGGTTGTTTTTTAGAAAAGCTAGCATGATGTTTACCTTAAAAGTATTTACGTAAATCCATACCCGCGTACATCTGCCCTACTTGCTCCGTATATCCATTAAACATCTGTGTTTTAATGCGTCCAGCAAACAAGCCGCCGCCAATCCGTTTTTCAGAGGACTGCGTCCAGCGTGGATGCTCAACATTCGGGTTCACATTGGCATAAAAACCATACTCATTTGGCCCTGCTTTCATCCAGCTTGATACTGGCATTTTTTCAACGAAACGAATCTTAACAATCGCTTTAGCGCCCTTAAAGCCATATTTCCATGGGGTGACTAAGCGCATTGGTGCGCCATTTTGATTGGGTAATTGTTCACCATATAGGCCGACTGCCATAATGGTAAGTGGATTCATCGCTTCATCCATGCGTAAGCCTTCTACATAAGGCCAATCAAGTACTTGCAGATTCTGGCCAGGCATTTGCTGCCTATCTGCTAAAGAGATAAATTCTACGTATTTTGCATTGGAGTTTGGTTCTGCCCACTTAATTAATTGTGCTAAAGGTAAGCCTATCCATGGAATCACCATAGACCAACCTTCTACACAACGCATGCGGTAGATGCGCTCTTCTAATGGTGCTAGCTTGTAAATATCTTCAATGCTTATTGTTTTATTTTTTTTAACTTCGCCTTCAATGCTCACTGTCCAAGGATAGGGTTTGAATAATTTTGAATTAATTGCAGGCTCGTTTTTATCTGTACCAAATTCGTAATAGTTATTATAAGTTGTGACATCTTCATAAGCGGTGAGCTTTTCACCTTCGCCATAGGCGGTTTTGGTGTAACCAGAGATTTTTTGACGAGATCCAAAAGATGACGGTTTAATAATAGCTGGGGCGTTGGCACGCCCTATTAACCTACCTGCACCTTCTGTGGTTCCTGAGCTTACTGTTGCGGCTTTAATAGGATTGCTTAATAAGCCTACTGCAGCACCAGCAATTAAACCAAAGCCCGCTTTTTGTATGAATTCACGACGATTATCAAATACTGATTTAGGCGTGATTTCAGATGGAGTAATGTCAGATTTTCTTTGAATAATCATGGCGGCTCTCAATTAAAGGTGTAATTAAAAAGATTGATGAGATGTTACTGTTGCCTATTAGTCGCCCCTAAATAGATTTCCTTACAAATTATTTAACTGATTTCACTTCAAAACTTACAATTAAAACAAACCAGCAGTTTCTTGATCAATCTCCGCATCCAGTGCTTTGTCGTTAGTGTTTTTAGCAATATATTTTGCGTTCTCAACCAACCTTTTAGCTGTTGCAATATCACCTTTAGCAGCCTTAACTTGCGCTAATACATAGCTGCCTTGTGCTTCATAGTACGCCCCACCTTGTTCTTTCGCGAATTTAATGATTTTATTCAATATATTTTCAGCGCTGGGGTAGTTTTTGGTAACTACATAATATCGACCTAGCTCAACGCTAGAGTGGGCGTATTGGTCTAAAGTTCCAGCGGTGTCATGCATTAAATAGGCTTTGAGTTGGTATTCAACAGCCAAATCATTTTGATTCAATTTATGATGTGTTGATGCTACTTTTTCGTAACTTTCTCCGCGCTCATTGTCATTTGCGGCAAGTTTGGTTGCTGCCATATACTCAGGTAGAGCTTGAGCATACTGCTTACTTTCAAAATAAACATCTCCCAATTCATTGTGCGCCACGCGTTCAAATGCCTGATTATTGGCGGCTTTCGCATTTTCTAGCATTTGCTGAAAACTCGTTATCGCTAAATCATCTTGCTTTAGCGCATGATAACTACGGCCCATCAGCAAGGTCGCAATGGTTTTATCAAAGGCATCAGTTGATAGGGTATTCGCTTGTTTAAAAGACGATAATGCTGAGTCAAATTTAGTTGTTACCATCAAGGCGCGCCCTTGGCAAATATAGGCCTCGGTCTCTTTATTATTGTTGATTAACGCTTTCTCGGCTTGCTTCAATGCTACTACAGCATCCCCTTTATCTAAGGCTGTTTTACACGCTATAGCTTCAGGACTAGCCGCATAAACATTATTTAAAAACAATATGATAAAAATTGAACTTAAAGTAATTTGTAATTTCATTTTTGTCTATCTTTCTTATTAATACAGATTTTATCAAGCAGCTTCACATCAGTTATAAATAGATTGCCCAGTCATGAAGTTCATCGCTTTTAGCAAAAAAACTAGGGTTCAGTAAAGAGTCTTTGGTGTTGTAAAGCAATGTCTGATTAGACATATCCACTATATCGCCGCCTGCTTCTTGCAATACACAATGCGCCGCTGCCGTATCCCATTCCGAGGTAGGGCCCAATCTTGGGTAGACGTCCGCCAAACCTTCTGCCACCAAGCAGATTTTTAGAGAGCTACCCATGCTGATTAGTTCAGGTGTCGAACCAGCAGCACTTTCTAAGTGACGCATGAATTGCTGCATTTTCTCATTGGAGTGAGAGCGACTACCAGCCACAGTTGGCCGTTTTAGATCTAAGTCGCGTGTATGAATCTTTTGAGGACTATTTTTAGAGTCGTTTACATTCAGTTGTTTATAAGCGCCGTAACCATGACTGGCGTAATACAATAAACCGGTCACTGGCGCATATACGACACCAAGTACAGGCTGATGCTGATTGATTAAAGCAATGTTAACTGTAAACTCACCATTCCTTTTAACGAACTCACGCGTGCCATCTAATGGGTCTATCAGCCAGTATTGTTGCCATTGGCTACGGGTTTCAAAACCTATGCTATCAGACTCTTCAGAAAGGATAGCAATATCTGGCGTGAGTTTGCTTAATGCCTGAACAATCACTTGGTGTGCGGCCAAATCAGCCTGAGTAAGCGGTGAGCTGTCCTCTTTTTTCACAACATTAAAGTCGGTTGAATATACTTGCATGATGGCGTCGCCAGCAGCTTTGGCGATAATGATGACTTGCTCAAGATATTGGTGATAACTCATTAAAAACCTTAAGCCAGCAGAGCCAGCAAACCAGCCTCATCGAGTATGACTAAGCTAAGCTCCTGCGCTTTATCTAGCTTACTGCCTGCATCGCTGCCTGCAATGACAAAGTCTGTTTTTTTAGACACGCTACCACTTACCTTACCGCCCTTCGCCTCAATCATCTCCTTAGCGTCATCTCGCGATAAAGTGGGTAAGGTGCCAGTGAGCACAAATGTCTTACCAAGCAAATGTCCTGTAGCCAACTGCTTGCCTTCGGTTTCAGGCCATGTGATACCCGCTAGCTGAAGTGCTTGAATAACGTCCTGATTATGCTGTTCACCAAGAAAGTTGCTAATAGATTCAGCTACCACTGGCCCAACATCATTTACCGCTAGTAACGCCGTAGTGTCAGCTTGCATTAGCGCAGATAAATTACCAAAGTGTTTGGCCAAGTCTTTAGCAGTTGCTTCGCCAACGTTGCGCATACCAAGCGCATAGATAAAGCGTGCTAACGTGGTTGTTTTACTGTGATCCAGCGCATCTAATATATTTTGCGCAGATTTAGTCGCCATACGATCTAAGTTGCTTAATGACTCTAAATTTAGTTGATAAATATCAGCCAGAGTATGCACTAAACTCGCTTCGACTAGCTGATCAACCAACTTCTCGCCCAGACCTTCAATGTCCATTGCACGCCGTGATGCAAAATGCGTAATCGCTTGTTTACGTTGTGCGGGACAGAATAATCCACCCGTACAACGCGCCACAGCTTCATCCGCTTGCTTTAAAATATGCGAGCCGCATTCTGGGCAAACTAAAGGCATTTCAAATCGGCGCGCATCCACAGGACGCCTTTCCAGTACTACACTAACCACTTCTGGAATAACATCCCCTGCCCTGCGCACGCTGACGGTATCGCCAATATGCACATCTTTACGTCGTACTTCATCTTCGTTATGCAATGTAGCATTGGTAACAGTTACCCCGCCAACAAACACTGGCGCTAACCTTGCCACGGGCGTAATAGCGCCAGTACGACCTACTTGCACATTAATATCTTCAACAATGGTTAATGCCTCTTGCGCAGGAAACTTATGTGCAATAGCCCAGCGTGGCGCGCGCGAAACAAAACCAAGTTCATTTTGCTGATTGAATTGATTGACTTTATAGACTACGCCATCAATATCAAAGGGTAATTTATCACGTAGCTGCCCAATCTTTTGATAATAACCACGTAAACCAGATACTCCCATCACCAATTGCCGCACTTCGCTAACAGGAAAATACAAACTCGCTAGATAATCCATCGCCATGCTATGGCTACTTAAGGCTGGAACTCCGTCTGCCACACCTAAGCCGTAAGCAAAAAAACTTAGTGGGCGTGTTGCGGTGATCTTTGCATCTAATTGGCGCAAACTGCCAGCTGCGGCATTTCGAGGGTTGGCAAACAACTTTTCACCTTTGGCCAACTGCGCTTGATTTAAGTTTTCAAAGTCGCTCTTAAACATCAACACTTCACCACGCACCTCTAGTAATTTAGGCGCTTGCGCACAATTAAGCCGCATTGGGATTGAATGCAGTGTGCGTAAATTATGGGTGACATCTTCACCAGTATAGCCATCGCCACGGGTTGCGCCTTGTGTAAAGATGCCATTTTCATAAGTTAATGTAATAGCTAAGCCGTCAAACTTTGGCTCAACTGCATATTCAACTTGCGCTTGCCCTAATGCTTCGCGGATGCGCTTATCAAATGCTTCTAATTCACTTTCTTCAAACGCATTATTGAGTGACAGCATGGCTTGCCTGTGCGTAATGCTATTAAAGGCATTGGCTGCGGAACCGCTTACACGTTGCGTTGGTGAGTCTATTGTAATTAAATCCGGGTGCTCTTGTTCTATACACTGCAACTCGCGGTAGACACGGTCGTATTCGCTATCAGGAACAGATGGAGCATCCAATACATAGTATTCGTGGTCATATTGGGCTATCAGTTGCCGTAATTGTTGGCAGCGTAATGGCAAATCAGACTGCCCTGAACTTGCAAATAGGTCTGGCTGCGCCATGGGATCTAACATAGGCTGTCTAACATGTGATGACCAAAATATTTAAAGTTAATTACAAAGATTAAAGACGTAACGCGTTAAGAGAATAATCTATGCGCGCTATCTGAGCCTGGGACGATACCACGTACCAACATGGTGGCTTGCAACACCTTAATCTGCTGGCGAATCTTCTCAACTTGAATATCACCCAACAATTTATTGTTACTATCTACCAATGTTGCGTTTAGGCCTATTTCCATTTGTCGCGCCACTTGTACCATCTGGTTGAAGGTTTCAGCTGACTGTTTAACATGTGGAATATCTAATTGAAAAGTAATGCCTTTTACCACGGATGACCTGAGCATTTCTGGGCTAAACGGATGGTCTTCACGATTAAACATCACAAAAGATGGAGGTTGCTTGTTAGCGAGTTCATCAGATGATTGATCAAAGTATTTAAATGCGCCATCTGATGCAAGTGTCAAACCTTGCGCCTCAGCCAAGCCACGTAACTTGGTGCCAGTAAATGCACCACTATCACCATGCACTAGATGAAAACCAATCGTTTTATCTACTTCTATACAAAATAAATCTAAAGAATTTGCCGTATTGAGAGCATCTCCTGCATTTTGCCACTCTACATGACCATTAATATCTAAACCCAACGTTTCAACCGCTAATTGAAAGCGATTTAAAGTGCTACGATCCACGGCTCCACCGCGGTCGGCAAGCTGCATGCTACAGGCTACTTTTGAAACCAGTCTGTTCAAAGCTTCTTGATTAGATTGCATTTCTTTTAATAAATGCCATTGTTTGTTGGCGTCTAAAACATGCACAAAAATTGGTTTATCAAAGTGATCAAATAATGAAGTCAAAGCCTGATTTAATGTACTAACAGGCGTATCTGTAGACAAATATAATAAAGCCGTTAAATCCATTTGCCCATGTAGCATTTCTGGCAAACTGAATGAAGTTTCTATTGGTAAAGGATTTTTTGCTTGTTGATTTTTTTCAACTGGATTTTCGATTGGTTCTTGATGCGTTAACGTTTGGTTAAACACAGCTTTGGAGTCACTAATTCGAGCACTCTCAACCTCTGCTAATTGCGCTTGTTGATGATAATCTTGTGAAACTAGCCTATCCAACTTTGAATTGATGAGCTCACTATAAGTATCATCAATTGACTCTTCTTCTTGCATCAGCAGTTCTGCTGCATTTTCATTTGGTAACTCTACAAATCTATCAGACTCTTCATCGTTTGTTTGTAATTGCGGCTTGCCAACTGTAGTGGCTTCATCGATAGAGAAGTGGCTATTAGCCCTATTATCTAGAGTATTGCTTGAAGAGTTATCAAATGCATTAGTGTGAAATTTTGGTTCATTTAAACTGCGCACATCAAAATTTGGTTCATGAGCACTAGGCTCAAAATTGGTATTGTCTAAATCATCTTCATTGTTGTCATCTAACAAAGCATCTCTTTGCAAGGGTGAAAAGCTCTTTTCCACTTGATTGTGAAATCGTTTTTCCTGCCACCAATTAATAATAAGCACTGCTAGAATAATCAGCGCACCTATGGCGATTAAGGCTATTTGTAATTCACTCATTTACATTTAACTTTCAAAATTGCTCTCATCATCATTGCTTTCCATAACGCTTTTAAAACGATAACTTTATTAAACTACGGCTTCTTCGATCATACGAACTGCAGCTTCCATATCCACATCCACAATACGTGAAACACCAGACTCTTGCATAGTAACACCTATCAATTGCTGCGCCATTTCCATGGTTATTTTATTATGACTTACGTATAAAAATTGTGTTTTCTCAGACATTTTTTTCACCATTGTGCAAAAACGCTCAGTATTGCTGTCATCCAAAGGCGCATCCACCTCATCCATCAAGCAAAATGGTGCTGGATTTAATCTAAACAAAGCAAATACCAAAGCTAATGCGGTAAGTGCTTTTTCCCCGCCAGATAACAAATGTATCGTGCTGTTTTTCTTACCAGGTGGTTGTGCAAAAACCTGCATGCCTGTATCTAATATCTCTTCACCTAACAGCTCTAATCTAGCTTGCCCACCACCAAACAAGGTAGTGAACAACTCCATAAAGTGGCGGTTAGCTTCATCAAACGTGGCTTGCAAGCGCCCTCTAGTTTCTTTGTCTATCTTGCGAATAGCCTCTTCTAATGTTTCGCTAGCATCGGTTAAGTCTTTACATTGACTATCCAAATATTGTTTACGTGTTTGTTCGGTTTCTAGTTCTTGAATAGCCGCTAGATTTACCGCGCCTAACTCTTCTATATCAAGAGAGAGTCTATCGCGTTTGCTTTCTAAATCAATCACTTTGAGCTTATTCTCACCACCATTTGCCGTTAGATGCTCAGTGAGTTCAGTTTCGCTCAATTGCGATGCTGATAACTCAGCCTGACATTGTTCAAAATACAAACGTGCTTCTTGCTCGCTTAGCCGACTTGCTTCCCGCTTATCTCGCAATGGATGCAACAATTGTTCGTTCTGCATGCGCATGCGCTCTTGCTGTTGCAAAGCCTGTTCACAATCACTCATTTGGTTCCGTGCATTGGTCAAAGTGAGCTCTTGCTGTTGTTTATTGTTAATCGCGGTTTCTAAATTAGCTTTTAATGCTTCCATTTTGGTGGCGGCTAATGTTGTTTCTACTTCATTGCAGCGTAATTTAAGACTTGAATTTTCCTCAAGTAAATAATTAATTTTATTATTTAATTCATTGATATTATTATTATTTAATTTAATATTAAAAGACTTTTCTTGATGCGAACGCTCCAACACTTGCAATTGATTTCGTGCTTCATTAAATGCCAACTCTGCTTGCTGCCTATTTTTATCAGCTAAGTCTTTTTCATGCTGTAACTGTTGAAGGCCATGTGAAATCTCAGCCACTAACTGCTCTTTCAATGTGGTTTCTGTTTTAAGTTTAAGTAATTTCTCATTCGCCAATGCGTTATCTGCTAGCAAGGTTTTTTCTCGCTGCAAAGCATTCGATTGCTGTTGTTTGAGCTGTTGTAGCGCCAAGCTTAATTGATGCGCCTGCTGCGTCACTGTTTTTAATTGCAAGTTGCGTGTTTGATGTTCATGGCGCAAGGTTTGCAATTGCTGCTCCAGTTCACTGACTTGATTACCAGCAAGCACTAAATTCCCTTGTAAATCTGGCAACCTTTTTACCAGTGCATCAAGTTGAGCCTGTCTTTCCAGCACACCGTGCAACATAGATTGTGCGCCAAAGTAGCTCACACTTTGCGTGGTATATATGTCACCTTGTTTGTTCACCAAGTACTCACCGTAAGCCAAGGTTTTACGCGAAACATTAATATCCACCCCATCCTCAAGCACATATGCATCTGCCAGCCAATCTTGCAGCACGGCTTGCAAGTCTGGTGTAATTCTTTCTATCAATGAATATAGTGTAGTTTGGTGCAGGTTAGCGGCAACATTGCCCGCAGTGACTAAATCAGACGTGATAGCTAAACTTAGCGCACTAGGTGGTCTATTCACTGGTAGCTTAGTAGCCATATTAACTTCAGAAGCAGTAAGCGCATTTAACCTTGCGCCCAAAGCCGACTCCAGAGCGGTTTCCCAGCCTGACTTAATACTAATTTTTTGCCAAATACGCGCATTATTATCTAGCCCAGCATTTTTTAGCCAGCTTGATAGCGCTGCCTCATTATTACCATTACGCATAGTTTGCTGAATTTTATTTAAAGAACCTATCTCAGCTTCTAATAAATTTAACTCTCGCTGTTGCGCTAAATGAGCATCTCGACTTGCTTTAAGTGATAGATTAAGCGATTGCTCATTTTGTAATACATCAGCCGCATGCTTTTCTAAGCTAGCAATCTCGGCTTCAGCTTTAGCCAGTTGCGATTCTTTCTCCACTAACACTTCATCCGAAGGAAATTGAATGCTATTCAAACTCTGCTGCAAGCGCTGCAACTGCCCGTTTGTTTCGGTTACGGTGCGCGCAATATGCCCAATATTAGCCTGCTCTAATTTTAAGCGCTGCTCAGCGTGAGTTAGTGCTGTTTGGCTAGCGTTAAAGGTCGTCAATGCTTGTTGATAGAGCTCAGATAAAGCTGGAACAGCCTCACGCGCTTCTTTTACTACTAATTCAGCCGCTGAAAAATCTGTATTCGCTAATTGCAATTCATTATTAGCGCTTAATAAATTTTCTTGGAAATTACTTCGCTGCGTGATGTTTTTCTCTAATTGAGTATTGATTTGCTGTAACTGTAACTGCATGCGCTCACGTGCATCAGCGGTATTTTTCACTTGATTTTCAAGATTCGAAACCTCTGCATTCGCTTCATAATACTTAGCCTGTGCCTGATTAACGGCCTCAGTTGCAGTAAAATTTTGCTGCCTAGCTATTTCCAACGCACTTTCATTGCTTCTCAAGCTAGCCATTTGCGCTTCAAGCTCATTCACTAGCTTTTCTACCTGACGCTGAGCTTTCTCCCATTGTGCGCTGGCGTCACGTTTTTTAAGCAGCCATACCTGACCTTTAGTAATAGTTAAAGCTGCTTGTAAACGATGATATTCCGTTGCAACAACTGCCTGAGACTGCAAGCGTGCTATTTGCTTATCCAACTCACGCAGAATATCTTCCACTCTAGTGAGATTCTCGCGCGTGTCACGCAAACGTAGCTCGGTTTCGCGACGGCGTTCCTTATATTTACTAATACCAGCTGCTTCCTCTAAGAAAATACGCAACTCTTCTGGCTTAGCTTCAACAATACGATTAATCGTATTTTGACCAATAATGGCGTAAGCTCGACCACCCAAACCTGTACCTAAAAATAAATCAGCCACATCGCGACGGCGCACAACAGTATTATTAATATAGTAAGTGGAACCTTTATCACGCTCAATCACGCGCTTAACGGAAATCTCCGCGTACTGGCTCCATTCGCCCGTCGCACCGCCCAAGCTGTTATCAAATATTAGCTCCACGCTGGCGCGTGAAATTGGTTTACGATTACCAGACCCGTTAAAAATAACGGCATCCATGCTGTCGCCACGCATTTCTTTAGCTGAAGACTCACCTAGTACCCAACGCACAGACTCCATCACGTTAGACTTACCGCAACCATTAGGCCCAACTACGCCCACGCGCTGACCATGGATATGCAACGTTGTTGGGTCAACAAACGATTTAAAGCCAGCCAGTTTTAAGTGAGTTAAACGCAAATTGAATAGAAATTAGTTAAGCTAAATTTTTGTAGAATTTTATAAGCTAGTATAATAACTTTTTTTAAGCAAAAACACCCCAAAAACACCATATGACTACACAATCAATCGGCGGCAAACCAACCGCACAACCCACTAAAACATTAGAAACGTTTGAAAATCCAAATCAGGCGCGTGACTTTCATATCCATATGGAAATTCCAGAGTTCACTTGTCTTTGTCCAAAAACAGGTCAACCAGATTTTGCCGTTATTTATTTAGACTACATACCAGACCAAACCTGCGTTGAATTAAAAAGCTTAAAGCTATATATGTGGTCTTTCCGTGATGAAGGCTGTTTTCATGAAGCCGTGACCAATATGATATTAGATGACCTAGTTGCAGCCACTCAACCAAAATTCATGCGTGTCACTGCAAAGTTCTATGTGCGAGGCGGAGTATTTACCAATGTAGTTGCTGAGCATCGCAAAACTGGTTGGCAACCACTACCTCGTGTTGAACTCACCCAATTTGAGAGTCAATCGAATATTCGCGGCTAGTTTTAAAGTACTAGTTTTTAAATGTAACTGTGAAATAAATTCGCAACAATTCAAAAATGCTGGTGAAAGTCATTGACAATAGTTCACACCATCATTAATATGGCGCCTCGCTGATGACGCAAGTAAATCAACAGCGAAATGGATGTAGATTTGGGGGTATAGCTCAGCTGGGAGAGCGCTTGCATGGCATGCAAGAGGTCAGCGGTTCGATCCCGCTTATCTCCACCAAAATGCAAAAATTACTAAAATTCTGCTTAGATAATTATGTGTTTTGTAGTATGATGTTGCACTTGTAATACGGTACAGAAATTCTTAGGTCCCCATCGTCTAGAGGCCTAGGACACCTCCCTTTCACGGAGGCGACCGGGGTTCGAATCCCCGTGGGGACGCCAATACAACATTAAGTGGTTGATTCGCAAAAAATCACACGTAAATCTATAAGTTAATCTTCAAAGTCCTGCACTTTAGATATAAACCTGCCTACACAAACACATCTAGCATTATTCAATGGTACCTCCTACTTTCGTAGGCAAACTCCATAGGGATTTATTGCCACACAACCTCCCAACCTTGAAGTTACTCTTCCTAAATTCGGCTTTAATATTACATGAAGTTAGACTTGGTTAATTGGTCAATGCCAAATCCAGAAACTTCCAGCAACCGATGATCACAGTGCGCGGATTATCTTGTTCTGCAGAAAAAATCACTGGCATAAATAAGATAGGCCACTCAAATTAATGCAGTGCTGATTCCTCGATTGCAGGAGTAGTGTCCTAGCCTTTCTACGAAGCGGCAAAACCACAAAAATCTGTTGTTTATTTCGCATAGTGAGTAGTTCAGAAAAAATCGCAGCATATAGTTTTGCGTGGCGGGTAATAATGATGGGGCTTTCCTCGCGCTGATAGACATCGTTATAGTTTAGAGCATCTATAGAAAGGATGTAATAGTAGATGTAGGCATCTATACACGCGTGTGAAATGGAAAAACCCAGTATTTTATAACCTATTGATTTGGTTATAAAATACTGGGTTTAGTGTGCTTGGCGGAAGAGGTGAGATTCGAACTCACGGTGGGCTCGCACCCACGACAGTTTTCAAGACTGTAGCATTAAACCGCTCTGCCACTCTTCCTTCATTTCCGCATCAATTTCAGCGAAAGCAGGATTATAGCAAAGAATTTGTAATATGGAAGCCTCAATCGTCAATAATATTTTGTCCAAGGAAAAACACTTCCGTATAGCCAAAATCTTTTAGATTTTTAATGCGCATTGGATATAGTACGCCATCCAAGTGGTCACATTCGTGTTGCACTACGCGCGCATGAAACCCGCTTACTAATCGATCAATAGGATTTCCGTATTGATCGAAGCCTGCGTAATGTAAGCGTAGATAGCGTGGCACTATGCCTCGCATGCCTGGCACTGACAAGCACCCTTCCCAACCATCTTCCACATCGTCACTTATTGGTGTAATCACGGGATTAATGAGTACGGTGTATGGCACTGCATCAGCGTCTGGGTAACGTGAATTTTTACTTTCATCAGTAGATTTTTGGCCAAAAATAACTACACGTAAGCTTTCGCCAATTTGCGGTGCGGCAATGCCCGCGCCACTCATTGCCTGCATGGTATCTTCTAAATCTTGAATCAAACTATGTAGCTCAGGCGTATCAAATTTTTCAACTGGAGCTGCTTTAAGTAGCAAACACGGTTCACCCATGCGTAACACTGGTTTAACTGCCATCTTGTTTAACTATCCTTTTGTTTAACTCTTATTGTGATTAAACCCGTTTTGTTTAACTAGCTGCGCAATAATGTTACGCACTCGCACCATGGTTTGATTTAAATTCTCAACTAACTCTTCGTATTGAATACCGTGCAGACTATCGCCACGCCCTGCTGCGTGGTTAGCTACAGGACAAATGGCTGCATAGCTGATGCCTAGCTCTCGAGAGAGGGCAGCTTCTGGCATGCCCGTCATACCGACCATTGTGGCGCCGTCGCGCTCAAGTCGATTGATTTCAGCAGCAGTTTCCAGCCTCGGGCCTTGCATGGCTGCATACACACCAGTGGTGACTAAAGGCTCGCCAATCGTCTTGGCTGCTTGCTCCCATTTTGAACGCAAGTCTGGACAATACGGCTCTGTAAAATCAATATGTTTGACTGGCAAATCAATACCATCAAAATATGTATTTTTTCTGCCATGCGTATAGTCAATAATTTGGTGGGGCATTGCAATAACACCTGGCGCTAAGTCTTTATGAATACCGCCCACCGTGGCTACAGCGGCAATTTCAGTAACACCCTGTAAATGTAGTGCTGAAATATTCGCCCGATAATTAACTTCATGCGGAGGAATGGTGTGTCCGTTACCATGGCGCGCTAAAAACACCACTTCACGACCTTCAATTTTGCCAAATATGAGTGGCTGTGAAGGCTCGCCATAGGGTGTGCGTACAATCAAACGTCTTGTGATTTCTAAATTATCTAACTGAGTTAAACCTGTACCGCCAATAATTGCTAACATTACTTACAACCTATCTATGTGTATATTTACCACTATGGCATGAGAAAACGTTGGTTGGCAAGTCCGAGAGGCTTTCAATTACCTTATATAACTTCAGCGAGGATAGTTAATTACAATTAAAAATATATGATTAAAACGTTAAGCCTTAACGGTAAACGATTTTAAAGTAGTGAAAACTTCCGCTTGAATTAACCATTCTCCATTCTGCTGCATTTGCCATTTTGCTGAATAAACTCCACCCACCAAAACAACTCTTTGATTTAGAGAGTATTTTCCCACCCAGCTTCCAAGCTCTTCAGCACATGCAAATTGCTTACGAACACTTAAACCTGTTGTTCGTCTTCTATAACAAACAATAGGGTCAGAATTAAATGATTCTGACCAGCGCCGATGCTGTTCTTGTATTCCTCTTGACTGAACACCTCGTCCTGTCATCACAAAATAGTCTGGGGCAAAGAACCTACAAATTGCATCTACATCTCGATGCAAAATAGCGTGGTTATAACGTCTTCTTGCCTTGCAAATTTCGTGTTGGGGATCTAGATTTTTCAATTGATTAACGTCCAGCCGACTTGGTCTATTTTTTTCTATGTGCCCAAACGGCTGCTTCTAGCCGACTGGTTAACTTTAGCTTACTCAGCAAATGTTTGATGTGTACTTTAACGGTTGTGTCACTGATGCCCAAAGAACGTGCAATAGTCTTATTGTTCAAGCCATTTGCCAAACACTCGAGTATTTCTCTTTCACGCTCAGTCAATGAAACTTCTTCCTCGCTTCGACTTAAAGACGGGCTAATTAGCGCGTTTTTAAGAATTTCTGTGAGGCTCTCATGTAAAACGGTAACGCCTGACATTGCCTTTTTTAAATTATCACAAAGGTCTTCTGGTTCCATATCTTTTAATAGATAGCCATCAGCACCTGCACGCAAAGCTTCAAGTAAATCCGCCTCAGCATCTGATACAGTTAGCACAATACATTTTGACTCTAGCTTCGCCTCTTTAATACGTGAGAGCGTTTCGATACCATTCATGCCCTTCATGTTTAAATCAATCAACGCTAAATCTGGCTTCAACTGCTCTGCCAATAACAAACCCTCAGCACCAGAAGCAGCCTCGCCAATGACAACGAACGCTGGATCTGCCGAGATCATTTGACTGACGCCCCGACGGAACAAGGCGTGATCATCGATAATGATGACAGATGTAGGTTTGGTCATATTGCTCTCCACTTATTTATGTTCACTTTTGTCTAAATTCATTTTTATTTACGCCTTAATTAATTACTAATCCACAGTGTTTATAGCTATTTTGGATGAAATAACAGCCTGACACGCGTCCCACCAAGGCGCCTGGGGAGAATGTCAATTTTCCCACCTAGGCAATGTGCACGTTCCGTCATAATCGCCAGGCCGTAGTGATGCGGTTTAGTCTTGTCAAACGCTACGCCGTTACCATCATCATCAATGGTTACTATCACGTCCCCGGAAGACTGTAAAACGAGTGCAATGGTGACTTTTTCTGCACCTGAATGTCGCACAATGTTTGATAATGCCTCTCGTACCACATGCAGTAAATGAAACTCTTCATTGACGCTCAGTCGACATTCTTGCAAACGATTATCAAGCGTAATATTCAAGCTCGATCGTTGGGAAAACTCTTCAATCGCTTCTTCCAGCACATGATCAAGCCCACGAACATCCATCTGCACTCTAAATGTAGTCAGTAACTCGCGCAATTCCCGATAGGCATTATCTAAGCCTTCACGCATGTCATTCACGATAGTTTCTGCGCCAGATTCAATCAATTGCGCGCTAAAATTAGTCTGCAAACGTGCAATTTGAAACTTCATATATGACAATGATTGTGCAAGTGAGTCATGCAGCTCTCTAGCAATCACTGCGCGTTCTTCTAATAATGCCACACGCCGACTTTCCTGCTCTTTGGCTTGGAATCCCATAGATAAAGCCAACATCTGAGCGGTCACTTCAAATAATTGTAATTCTGTATCTTCAAAATAATGATTTGCTTCTGTTTCTAATAATAATATCCCCAACCAACCATTAGGGCTTGGCAGAGGAATCGTGACGCATTGCACACACTCACCTTTAATTAACTTGGTTTCGTGATTGACCAAAATTTGATTATTACTTTCATCAAACATGCTCTCATCAAAAGTCAGTGGCCAATAGCTAGAGAATAGCGCGCGCTGCGCGGAGATTCTCGATCCTTTTTCACTAAAAACCAATGCTGCATTACTCACACCTAAAGTACGCTCAAGTGAATAAAGTGTCTTTTTAATTGTGAGCTCGCTTAATCCAGAGTTTCCAATCAATTTAGTGAGTTTTAACAAGAAATCCTGTGAAAGAATCATTTTCCGCATTTTTTCAGTGCTGGTTTTATTGATCCACTTAGTTTCAACCTGTATACCCTCAAGGCGGGCAGCCATTTCAGCAGTCAGCCTTTCAAGTAACTCAAACTCATCATCAAATTGCTTATTACCCTCACTTAAAATTAAACCATTGGGCACAGAAGCAATTATTTTGCCGAGTCGATTGACCAGAATATTCCATGACATCAACATAATGCAAGCGCCTATGCAAAACACCAGTATTAAGCAAACTAATTGAAGTAATGAAACTAAAGATTGCTTGATGACAATATCTTTTTCCGCAGCAGCAACAAAGTCGTCGTAAGCCTTAATAACGCCCTGCCCTTTATCAATCAATATGTCTTTTTCATCTCCATGTACTCTTGTATTTGCAAAATCTCTTCGCGCTGATAATAGTTTTTTGTATGCAATATCTAACTTTGTATCTTTTTGATTTTTAGCCCATGAATATAAAACATCTTCAAATTCACTTTGACTCTCATTTAATCGATTAAAAATTTCTTCCTTTTGATTAAAGTTGCTTTCGAGTTGGCTTACACCTAGTTTCCATGTTGATTGATCCTGATAGGCGCGATGAATGACGGAAAGATGATCTGGAATATAGTCAAACAAAAACAACGATCCCGCTTGCATCAATAAAACCGCCAAGACCATAGAAACAACTAATGCATGTAAATTCGCATAAAGCTTATGTTTGATTAAAGATTTGCGAATTAATCTAAGAATATTCAAAATATTTTGCATATTTACTCTGGTTCTTTTTATACTCTAATACTGTCATATTAAAGCTTCAAAATTGGGCATAACGTAATGAGTATATTTATTTTTTCTACGCTAATCATTGGCATTATTTTCTTTGTGATACTTGGTTCATGGTACAACATTCAAGGACCTTTTTTACTACATGTTGTCATGTTAATTTCAACGGCCGTTGCTATATTTTCTGCTGCACTTGTTATAGTTATTCAGCCCTTATTCACTTCGAAGAAATCACGTATCAATCAAAATCTGAATCAAGAAGCAGCTTGGGGACGTGAGGTTTCAAGTACCCTATCTTCACCAGCTGCCATGCTGGATGGCTATGTCGTAAAATTCATCAATACACCATTTCTCCAAATGCTAGGTATGGCCGATATGGCGGATCAAATTATCGGCATGCCCTTTACCAACTTGATACATCCTACAGACCATCAAAGCTTTGCTAACCTCAATGCTGAGGCTACAACAGGTAAAACTAACAATGACCCAACAAAAATTCGATTAATTTGCGCCGACGGCACAACCTTACCTTCAAATGCCAGCCTCACCCGTATGCGTGAAGATGGTCAAAACAGCCTTACTCTCTTTCAATTCACACCAATTTCTGCCACCAGCCCATTAACAAACGATTTTGAATCCCAATTTAATTACCATCTCATTATCGATAGATTAGAGGAAATCGTTTTTCAAATTAGTGCGGAAGGTAAAATAATTTTCCTTAATCCAGCATGGGAAAATTTACTCGAGCTCAAAGTTCATGACTGTCTAAATAAGTCACTTTTGGACTTTTTCCATCCCGAAGACAGACCTATGCTAGAGGCCAGACTAAATTCCTTAACACAAGGAAAAAGGCCCAACTGCACACTGGAAGCGCGCCTTCTCTCAGTACATGGCTACCCAAACTGGATTGTCATGCGCGCAAAAGCCACGTCCTCGTCTGCTGGTGAAAGAACTAGCGTAATAGGCACCATGACAAACATCCAAAACAATAAAGAGGCTGAAGCAAGCATATTAGCGAGTCGTCGAGCATCTAACTCTTTATTAAGTCATATTCCAGCCTTAGTCTATCGGGGTCGAAACGACCGTTTTTGGACATTTGAATATGTCAGCGACGGTTGTATAGACCTTACTGGTTATGACCCTCAAGATTTTCTTAATGGCAATAATCTTAATTTCAACTTAATCATTCACCCAGATGATAGGGCTGAAGTATGGGAATCAGTGAATCAGCAACTCGGACTAAGTGAAAAATTTAAACTCATTTACCGTATTGTCACCCGTAAAGGTGAAACCAAAGTCGTGCAAGAGTACGGTCGAGGCATCTTCTCTAGTACAGGTGAACTGTTAGCTCTGGAAGGTTTTATTACCGAAATTCCAGAGCAACAATATAAAGTGAAATCGCTACTTAATTAAAAGTTAACTAGATTAAAAGTTAGCCAGCGAAAACATTACTCTGGATGAGTTCCTAAATCCATAGCAGCACCGTCATCAAACTTAGAAAGCCACTCAACCATCATTGGGTGAAATTTAGTCATTCCTTTATATTCAATCAAATCTGGATGCATCGTTTTTTGAACGCGATGTAAGCGTTTTGCCCATCTTGGATAGCTGGAAAGCTCTTTTAAACTCATCAAGTAACACCGAATACTGAAAACAATGGCATTGCTGCGTGGCAATCTAAATAAAGATTGTAACTCCACGCGAAGATGTACTTTATCTGCAACGTTTTCAGGATTAACAGTATTTCGGTCGGTACCCCATAGTGGATAGTTCTCAGGTGAAGTGTCTAAACGTGGATTCACTGTCATTGTCCAATTAAGCCTGCGTACTGGACTGCCTAATTGTAGGTTGAGCAAATATTTAAGCGCTCTATCCATCACACCTAACTCGGTCGCGCGCGGCACTGGCGCATGCCATTCTCTCCATGACATTCCCACATCAAACGCTAAAGACCAGTCTGCCTGGCTCGTAACAAAACCGCCATCGGCATATAAAGTTTCATCGCGTTGGTCAAGTAACACAAAGTCACCTTGCACTTGTCGGCTCATAAATTCAAATGGATCCATTGGCATTGTTGAAGCATCACCAAATACAAAACTTTGCTTAATGTTTAATGGTTTGTTTTCCCATGTCCAATTTAAGCCATCTTTTATTAACGAAAAATGCTCAGGGTAATCATTTGATAGCGCTTCCATCGTCAGCTCAACAAAATCCCATTGCGCATCCATCATGTGCGGTAGAGTTTTGTATCTACCACGATCTAAGTCTAATGTAATCTGCTTATCTAAACATTCTCCAACATAGTGTTCATCTACGTCAAAAGGGAATTCGCATACAGTACCTTGCTTGCCTTTAATGTGTGGTTCAATGTTGACGGAATACATATACTGATCTTCTGCAAAGGGAAACGGAAAGCGTTTAATTGCATTCGGAGAGTTACTGTATTGATAGTCATTGCGAAATGTTTCTTGTTTAAATGCTAATGCCATTTTGTTCACCTTAATTTTATATTTTTAATATCAAGTGGTTTTAAACACTTAAGTCATTCAATCTCTGGTCAATCTGGCGTTAAAGATCTAAAACCAATCGGTCACATCTAGCGCGAGAAACGCAAGGCATAATCTTTTTACCAGAAGCTTTTTCGGCGTCAGTTAAAAAATGATCGTGATGTAAAAGCGCACCATCTGACTCAAGTACATTAACTTCACAACGGCCACAAACACCGCCTCGACATAAGTAATCAGCCTCAACACCAGCAGCCTCAATAGCTTCTAGCATGCTCATTTCTGCAGGCACGTGCACTTCAATATTAGATTTTGCCAGTTGGATTTTGAATGGCTCACCAATACCAGGTGAGAGGAACTGTTCACTATGAATATGATTTTCAGGCCAGCCCAAATTTCTGGCAGTTTCAATGACTGCCACGACCATAGGGTTTGGCCCACAAACGTATACATGGGTTCCTAAGGGTTGCTTGCTAAGTAAAGCAGTTAGGTCTAAACGTTCACCTTTACTATCAGCATAACAATGCAATTTATCATTGCAAATTGTCTTTAATTGCGTTGCAAATGCACCATGTTCGGGTGATCTAAATGCATAATGCAACTCGAAACTTGAATTCAAACGATTTAAATCAACCAATTGCGACATAAATGGCGTGATGCCAATACCACCTGCAATCAAGATATGTTTATGTGCTTTTTTTGCCAATGAGAAAAGGTTAACTGGATAAGTAATTTGCAGTGATGTGCCAACCTCAACACTCTCGTGCATAAACACTGAGCCGCCTCTAGACTGCTCTTGTTTGCGCACCGAAATATGGTAAGAGCCAGTATCTACTGGCGAGCCCATTAACGAATAAGGGTTGCGATGCACCCTTCCCGCTACATTCATAGAGACTACCACATGGCTTCCACCTGAAAATGCCGGGAATGGCGACCCATCCTGTTTAACAAAAGTGAAGTGTTTAACGAGTGGCGTTACCTGCTCAACGGCGGCAACTTTAATATCAATCATACTCATGGATATATTTCCTCTATATCTGGTAATTCACCTGGTGATTCAGCATCTATCATCAAGCCCATGTAGGCGCCTAGCTTGCGTGAAAAGTGGTCCCGAACGAAAAGCATGCGACCACAGCCGCTACATTCCCCAATATTGGTTGTGACGCCATGTGTTGTCGCTTTGCAATGTACGCAGTAGATTGGTCTTGCCAATGTGCCTGTCAGCTCTTTCATCATGCCAGCATCTTCAATGCCGAACTTATTTGCCACTTTTGCTACTGACCACATAAAGTCTTCAGAGCCAGCAATATAAAGCCGCATACCCATACACATGCCATGTAAGACGCTATCCAACTTAGCTAAAACCTCTTGCTCAGTTTCTAAGAGTTGCAAACCATCAGGTACTACTTTTATAAGCGTTTTAGAATAGTCGGCCTCAGCATGGGGCATATACAACACCGTGATTGCTTGCTTAGGATGCATTAACTGAAACAACTTCAACACCGCCATACCACCCTGACTTTGCGCTACGACTAAATGCGAAGTGGCTTTTTCATGCCACAATAATGAAGTGTAAACAGGCTTGCTTCTAATCCAATATCCACGTTCCATGATTAACCTTTCACCCTTTCTGGGTAGGTACGCAAGCGCATTGGATCGTAAAATGGCGTTTGTGCCACTCTTGCCTTGCAACTGGTAATTTTTCCCACTATTTCTACCTCAGTGCCAATGGCTGAATATTCAGGCTTGATATGCATCATCGCGATGGACTGCATTAAGTATTGGCTATAACTGCTGCTGGTGACCACACCAACTTCAATACCATTTTTCATGATTTTGGCGCCAGCTTCCACAGCAGTTGCACTTTGGCAAACAAGACCACCTTGTTTAACGCGCTCTTGACCTTTTGACTTTAATGCGGCCGCTTTACCTGTATATTCAGCCGCTTTATCAGAATCAATTGCCCAACCTAAACCCGCTTCCCAAGGCGTTGTGTCACCCTCTGGCATTTCAAATGGAAAGAACTGCAAAGCAGCTTCTACTCTAGTTAACTCCAGACAGTTCCAAGAGGCTGGCATGATGCCAAATGGCTTTCCAATCTCAAGAATTTTGTCCCAAATCGTGACTGTATTTTTTGCTGAACTGTATATTTCATAGCCGCGTTCTGCTGCATATCCACCACGGCCAATAATCACATGAATGCCAAATAAGGTGGTTTTCACAAAACCAAAATAGGGTAATTCTGACAATATAATGCCTACATGCGGCGTAAGAATTTCAAGAGATTTAGGACCTTGTAATGACAATACGTGCGTATCATCATCTTTTTGAACTTTAATGTTTTTGCCTGCAGATAACTTACTTAGATTGTCAGGTGTTTTACCACTTCCATGAGAAATTTTGAATTCATTGGCACCTAGACGAATAATCATAATATCGTCGCACAACTCCCCAGCTTCATTCATTTCCGCCGCGATAATGCCAGTGTTGACTTTAAGCTTGATGATATCTTTGGCAACCATAGCATTTAATACCGCCTCAGCATCAGTGCCAGTGACATCGACAAGATTTAGTGCTGAAACATCGAACAAAGCAGCGCGGCTACGCACCGCAATCGTTTCTTCATTTGGATCCGTGTGATAGCTCCAAGGAATAGCCATGTCGTTCCATTTGTCGCCATCTAAACTGGATCCAAGCGTCGCGTGTCTATCGTTAAGAATAGAATTTCGCATTATTTTCCTTACTTAATAAAATGAAATTGTTAAGAGATTGATTACACATTATCGGAATAGAAAATCAGAGAAAATTCTCTTGAAGGTGTACTACTTAAGAGGTACTGAATATTTAGGGATAGATTTTGAGGAAATTAATGAAAATGGCGTGTAGACTAGATCTTAGCCTCACGCCATTTGGAGAGTTTAAAGCTTGTAATTCTTTCGTTACTAAGCGGCCAATTGGCTGTTGAGTTCTTCTTCAAAATCAAAAATATCTGCCACGATACCGTACTTAGCAATCGTAAATATTGAAGCGCTCGGGTCTGTATTGATTGCAACAATAGTTGGTACATGCTTCATACCAGCCATATGCTGAATTGAACCAGAAATGCCTAAAGCAACATAAAGTTTACATGAGCCAACCACTTTGCCTGACTGTCCAACCTGCCTTGATTTCGGCAACCAGCCAGCATCGGCGATTGGGCGTGAACAACATAAAGTAGCGCCAGCAGTTTCCGCTAACTCTCTGAACTGCTCCACATTGGTTTCTTCACCAATACCACGACCGATAGACATAATAAAATCAACGGTTGTGATATCAATATCATTACCACCTCCCTGCTCAACAAACTCTTTGTTTTGGCTGCGCGATTGAACTGCAGGTAAATCAAAGTTTGATACAGTTGGGCTACCTGAACCTTCCAATGGTTTAAATACACTGGCGCGAATAGTCATGACAACAACACTTTTACCTGGAAAATCCACTTCAACATTCACTTTTTGATTATAACCACCACGCGTTGCGACTAAATCATTGCCTTGATATTCAACAATGAATACATCTGTAGCGAATCCATAACCAGCTTTACTTGCTAATGTAGCCGCATATCCAAGTGAGTCGACTGAATGTGGCAATAAGGCAACGCTAGGATTTTTAGCTTCTATTAAAGCCGACACTGCAGCTTCATAAACATCAGGATCAAATTCTGACACTGGCGCTGGAATAGTCAATATTTCATCTACACCACTCACAGACAACGCAGCAGTATATGTTTCAGCCTGGCTACCAATCACAGCCACCACCACTTTGTCATCTGCCGATTTTTTCAAACCTTGTGCCGCAGAGATAAGCTCAAAGGTGACAGGGCGCAACTCATTACGACGGTGCTCTGCAATTACCAAAATTGTACTCATGCTTAAACTCCTTTAAATTCGTTCATAATTTGAATCAACTTAGCCGCTTGCTCCGCTATCGTGCCTTCAATCATTTCTGCGCGACCTTTAGCTGGAATATACATGCGGCGAACGTGCGACATGGAGTTACCCGCTCCTACATCAGCACCAGACAAGCCAATATCAGACAAAGTCACTTCCTCGATAGGTTTTGCAGCCGCTTGTTTAATGCCACGCAATGAAGCGTATCTAGGTTTGTTAATGCCGAGTTGTATGGTTAATACTGCTGGGCAATTAATCTCAACTTCTTGTAATAAGCCACCTTCTAATTCGCGACGAACCACAGCACTTTTGTTGCCAGCTTGATATTGCAAGTCAGCGACTACTGCCGCATGTGGCCAGTTGAGATAGGCTGCGGTTGAAATGCCAGTGGATGCATAGGCTTGATCCGATGATTGCACACCAGCAAATATCATATCAGGCGCTTCTTTTTTTGCTACAGCGGCAAGAATACGTCCAATGGCAATGGCGTCTGAACCTTCAATGCTGTCATCCCAAACTCTGATGGCGCGGTCTGCACCTTTAGCTAAACATTTGCGCAGACTTTCATCCACGCGATCTGGCCCTACTGAAACGACTACTACTTCAACCTCTGTCGTGCCGGCCTCTTTAATTTTCATGGCCTCTTCAAGTGAGAAGTCATCCCACTCGTTTAAGTCATACAAAAGAAAGTCTTCATCGACATCTTTTTCATCTGCGCGGATTTCAAAGTCTTCATCTAATGCCGCTACTTGTTTTACCGCAACTAAAATTTTCATACTTCTCTTCTCCTTGAAACTTATATCAACTACTACTTTTTATAAAATGACCTGCAAAATACTTAAATGCCGTAAATCTGACCTGATAATCTGGATCAAAACACAAGTGCCATTTATCTTTATCTTTCAATTTACTATTCCCAACTAGCATTAATCGATGTAAGTAATAGGCGTCTTCTAATAATGGCAACAAAGTCAATCGTGTCGCACTCGGGTTTAAAATAACGCCGCGCCTAACATCAGCTTCTGCAGAAGCCGTTAACTTCTTCAATAATCGCTGTGGTGTATTCGGGTTATTCGCCACACCACTCAATACATCTACCGCCGTATCATCTGCAAGCTCTATTAACAACTGCTTCGAC
This sequence comes from Methylotenera sp., assembly GCF_029945705.1. Classification (GTDB taxonomy): domain Bacteria; phylum Pseudomonadota; class Gammaproteobacteria; order Burkholderiales; family Methylophilaceae; genus Methylotenera. The sequence continues at coordinate 37,719 of NZ_JAQSDC010000060.1, read as the reverse complement.
GTTCTGTGCTGATAAGCCACCGCAGAACGTACCCAATAATCCTCATCTTTAGCTAACAAATGCAGTAACTTGACTGGGCAACGAGGATTTCTTGCCACACCTCTGCGCACATCTGCTTGCAGGTCTTTAGATAACTTATCAAAAACTCCAAATGAAACAGTTGGATTTCGCGCTAACTTTTGCCTTACCCATACATCTTGGTCATTCATTAAGCGGCTAATGACGTGTGATGTTAAATCAAGCCTTGATGCTATAACTCGTCTTACCACGTCACTCTCATCAACTGCTAAGAGCTTAATTACATCATTCGAAGCGATTGCATTAGAAGCCACAGCACATCGCACCGACTTATCCTGATGCAAACTTAGGCGACTGATTACTTCATTATTCAAACGCTTATCAGCCGCCAGTTGGCGCTGAATAAAGACATTTTCCTCAAGTAAGGCTTTATCAATCAATTGCAAAGGACAATTGGCATGTCCAATCACCGCAGCTTTAACGTACACATCGCCTTTTTCATACAACTGCTCAAGCAACTGAGGAGAGGTAGACGGATGCTCACTTATATTCTTTTGCAGTGCTGCCAATATCGAACTTGACTCAAATCGGTCTAGCAAAATACTGAGCACTTCACTGTTTGCAGCTAGGTTTTTACTCACGGCTAACAAACTTGCTTCATCATCCTCAAACTGCGCAATATTTTTCAAAACGCTAAGCGAAGCATGCCGATGTTGTGCAACTAAAACCGTCAAACTAGCGCTACTTTTACTACGCTGATTTTCAGCAACATAAAGCTTTGATATCGCCAAAGTCGGTGTGTTCTGGTTCTTATCTAAGCGAACAACAATCGCATCATCAGAAGCGCTACAAAGCGCTTCTAATACCGATGCTGGCGTATGCTCCCATCGAGCCAACGCTAAAGCATCTCGCCGCTTACCAAACATTAACTCTTTCAACTGATGCTTTTGTTTACTTTCTGCAATGCTATAAACGGCAGCAGCACTATAGGAGTCGCCAGCTTTCAATGCTAAATCCACTAATGCTGTAGCACTGTTAGCAACTCGCATATCAAGCCGTCACTGCAGTGTCTTCCCAAACTTCATATTCAATACACTCGTCAATTAACTCAATCAGTTCGCGCACCACAAACTGTCCTTCGAAGCCTGATGTTTTAAGTGCATCTTCAAACATCGTGAGGTCTTTCGGGCATGACACCACAAATACTTGCAGCCCTTCAATCTGCCCAGCTTCTTTCATACGGTTAGCTGAAGGTTTTTCAATACCGACTGGGTCAGGAATCCAAATACGTCCACCACCAGCGCCGCAACAGAATGAGTTATCACGGTTTCGTGCCATTTCTACTAACTCACAACCCAATAACTTAATTACTTCGCGTGGCGCGTCATAGCCTTTGTTGTAGCGTCCTAAATGACAAGGGTCATGAAAGGTGACACGGTAATCGAGCTTTTTCTTAAGCTTAACTTGACCTGTTTCAATGAGTCGTTTAACCAAAGTTGTATAGTGTTCAATTTCAAACTTGCCACCAAAATCTGGATATTCGTTACGTATCGTATTAAACGAGTGCGGGTCAGTTGTCACGATTGATGCAAAGTCACAAGCTTGCAATGTGCCGATATTCGATGATGCAAGTAGCTCGTACAAACCTTCCTCACCAACTCGTCGTACATCATTGCCTGCATTAAGTTCAGCTTCAAAAAGCAGGCCGAAATTGACGCCTGCGTGATGCATTAATTTGGCGAAGGACTGAGTGACTTTTTGATTGCGTGGGTCAAAAGATGCATAATCTCCAACGAACCACAGCACATCGACTGGTTCTTTACGCGCATCTTTAATTTCAAACGGCAACTCTTTAGCCCAAGCGGCTCTTTTACGTTTTGATTCACCAAAAGAATTACCTGTTTTATGAATGGTTTGCAGTGTTTTTTCTAGCAAAGGCTCCATTTCACCAGCTTCAACTAGGTTGCGTCGCATCTGTACGATAATCGGCACATGCTCCACCGCAACAGGGCAAATCTCTACGCATGCTAAGCAAGTACGGCAAGACCAGAGCGTTTCCATGAACACTTGCCCAACATCTTTACCGTGAATATTTAACTCAGCTTCTTTTGGTAGCTCCTTAGCGCTCAATGCATGATTCGCAAACTCACGTAAAGAAAGAATGACGTCTCTTGGCGATAATGGCGCGCCAACTGCATTGGCCGGGCATGCTTCTTGGCAGCGGCCGCATTTAGTACAAGCATCAAGATGCAGTAAGTTTTTCCAAGTCAGGTCGGTAATAGTCTTATAACCTGCAGTTTTTTGGTCATCTGGTACTTTTGGCAATCTTCTACCTGCTAACGGATCCTTGAACATCAATGAGGTCGCGGCTGTGAAGATATGTTTGATTTTTGTGTATGGAATACATGCAATAAAAGTCAGTGAAAGCAAGCCGTGAAACCACCATAAGTATGGACGGAATGCTCCAGCACTTTCAGATACCATCCCAAATGTCTGCATGATTTGAGCAAGCAAAGCACCCACTGGTGACCACATACGGTAATCCCAGACCTCTGGCCTATCGTTAAGCCATACTAAACGTGTTGCTTCTAAAATAAAGCCAGTGATACCTATCAAGATAAATGACCAGAGAAATGCCCAGTCTTCGCGGCGATATTGGCTGCGATCAAAGTCAGGATCACCTTCTTGTCTATCAACTCTTTTGTAATCAAGCTTAGGTAAGTGGAGCCATTTACGTCTATACATCATATAGATAAGGCCAACAATTAAACCTAAACCAGCTAAATCCAACACGAGTGAGAAGAGTAAGTAAAAGTTACCGTACCAAAACTTAACGCCAAATAACGGCTCTAGAATGTCATATTCCAGCGTAATGGTAGAGGTGCCAATAAATAGCAATACAAAACCTAAGAAAATTAAGCCATGCGCGCGCCCTGCACTTTTATCACGTCGCACCAAGGTGCGATGTGTCGCCATTGTTTTGACCATATCAACAAAACGATGAAATAGCTCGTTCCACGAACCATCTGGTTTACCACGGCGATATTTACGTATCTGAACATAAACGCCATAAGTGAAAACCGCAATTGCCAAATAACCGATGGCGTAGAATAAATGTATCGCCTGTGGCTGAAAGTTCTCAAACAGCACTCGGGTGATTTCTTTAGAATTATCCATTTAGCTCCGCCTATTGATGGGGTTTAAAAGTTGTTATTTTTAGAATTTATATTTTTTTAATGAATGTATTTAAATGGTTTAATCAAGCTCGCCGTAAGAGATTACGACAAGCTTGATTATTCCAATCTAAACCTTGTACTCGATTTTGAAGGTACCGCCTGGCATATGCGGTGCGCCCCAAACAGCTACTTCACGCTTGTATGGCAGCGCAATTTGCGGATGAGCTTCTTCAATCTCACGCGCTACACGGTGACCTGTAAACGTTGCATCTGCAATCAGGCGTGGCGCTTCAGCATCACCAATTAAATAGATGCCTTTGATATCATTTTCTGCCCATTCTGATTCTCGTGCTTTCAGCTCATTCCATAATGCATTTTCAGAATGACGACCTGTAACTAGGATCAATGAATCAAACTCTAACCAACGATGTGTTGTGTTTGCATCGCGAGGTGAAACACCTGGGCCGCGATAGGTACGTTTAGACCCATCACCCCAAATGTTGTAGATTTCAAGACGTCCGCTTTCAATTTTTGAACAGAAATGATCACCAATCTCTTCCACATGCAACTCATGCAAACGACGCATCATGTTTGGGTACTCAAGGGTGAAATGCATATAGTTCGCCATGTGTACACCTGAAACTACCGTCACTTCATGGCCAGCAGTCGCTAATTTTTCAGCTAGGCTAGGTGCCATAAAATAAGTATCTGCGTTTAAAATAACAACGCGTTTACCAATTTTCTTTTTACCTTCAAGCACTTGTTCTGGCGTCAATTGATCTGGTAATGAGGCATCTGCACCTGGAATAGGGTCATGTGTTAAACAGTTAGTGCCATCTGTATTCCATGAGGAGCCTGTGGCAATAATCACTTTATCAGCGCCGTATTGCAGCACTTCATCCGCAGTGATGGGTTTTTGACCGAGTGCAACTTGGCTTTCCTTGTTCTTTTTCACCAGTTTAGTAATTTGAGTTTCACGATAATCACGGTGATAACTCCATTCACCCAAGCCTGGTAATGTTGTCACTGAGTTTAAATGACCGCCAATTTTTTCAGCTTTGTCATACAAGTGAACGGTAAAGCCTTTTTCTAACAATACACGCGCGGCTTCTGAACCAGACGGGCCTGCGCCAACTACTAGCACTGAATCTTTTGATGTAGTTTTAGCGAATTTCTCTGGATGCCAACCACGACGGTACTCTTCACCTGCCGTCGCATTTTGCGTACAGATCATTGGAGGACCACCAATTTCCCAGCGAGAAATACATACGTTACAGCCGATACATACACGAATATCGTCATAACGACCTTGTTCAATTTTTTGTGGCAAAAATGGATCAGCAATTGAAGGGCGTGCGCAACCAATAATGTCTGCGTAGCCTTTGGTCACGATCTCAGTCATTTTTTCTGGATCTACAAAGCGGCCTACACCCAATACTGGCTTTTTAGAAACCTGTTTAACAAACTTAGTCCAAGGCACTTGGTGACCTTGTTGATAGAAACGTGACGGGCCTGCATCTTCACCCCATTCCGCAATGTCACCAACATCCACATCCCACAAATCAACTAAGGGGTCAGCTAGCTCAATGAACTTCATACCGTCAACTTCAACTTCAATTTGACCTGGGCCAGACACAGTATCAACGGCAAAACGTGTTGCAATGGCACACTCGCTGCCAACTGCATGTTTAACTTTTTCTAAAGTCTCTAACCAGAAGCGCGCGCGATTCTCTAATGAACCGCCGTATTTATCAGTACGTTTGTTGTAGTACGGATTTAAGAATTGAAGCGGCAAGTATGAGTGAGCGCCGTAAACATAAACGATATCAAAACCAGCATCGCGTGAGCGTTTAGCGGCATCCACATAATATTGCTGAACTTGAGCAATGTCACTTAAGTCCATTTCTTTACAATATGATAAGGTTTCAAACTCTGAGGCATATTGGCTTGGGCCGCGAGGAGTTGCACGTGATTCCATGTTTGGTGCATGCGCACCGCCGTACCATAGCTCTACACCTGCAAGCGCACCATATTTGTGTACTTCATCCGTCATAGCACGTAAATTTCGCACATCACCTTCATCCCAAATACGTGCTGACAAGCGATGCGTATCATCGGATTCTGGATTGATAGAGCAATATTCAGTGTTCATTGCCGCCCAGCCGCCTTCGGCCTTCATTGAGCGATGCGCAGCTTGGAAGCCTGGCTTATCTGAACCAGCACCAATACAGTGAGGCACTTGATAGAAGCGATTGCGTAAAGTTTTTGGGCCTATTTGAATGGGTTCAAACAGAATGTCATGTTTTGGATCACGTGCCATATTACTCTCCGATGTGTTTAGGAATTAACTGTATGGCTATTCTCAATGTGATGAGCAATGTAAACAATTACCCTCATGGCTTACTACTTAGGTGTTATTGATAAAACCTGGAATGACAATAAAAAAAGCGAACGGACAATATGCCCGCTCGCCATTATTTCAAGCTCAATTACTGTTAATTACAGGCTATGTAAGTACCAAACCAATCCAATACCTGCAGCTAATGCAATGTATGGTAGAACACCAGCCCTATTTGCTACGCCATCTTCATGCTCGTCTAAGTGCATATCCTCTAACATTTGTTTAGGAAACACGCCTTTATCCTGAATATAGTGACGATAGATAAACACTGGAAGTATCAAGGATGCAAATAACAACCCAACTTTCAATGTTCCTGCACCCCATACATCAGCACCTAAACCCATGATGCCAAGGTTAACGAAGCCAAGAATACCGCCTAATACCAATAGTATAGTTGGTGCTTTATATGGGCGATCCCACTTTGGTCTATCTATACGATGGATCCAACCAGAGTTAAGGTTGAGAAAGTTGAAAATAATATAACCTACGTTTGATGCTGCAAGAATGAATACATAATCTGACATCATCAAAAGCAGTAAATTAAAGCACAGGTCTGTCCACATTGCCCTTGTAGGGGCACCATGATCATTCACATGGGATAAGTACTTAGGCAACCATCCATCTACAGAAGCTTGATATAAAGTACGTGAAGAACCCGCCATTGAGGTCATGATAGATAACATGAGTGCAAGTACCATCATAATCACCATCACATTCGCAACGAAAGCACCACCGCCTACAATATCTGAGAACGCTGCTGCTACACCCATACCGCTGTAGATTGAAGCTTCTAGCATACCGTCATAAACAGCTGGGCTAGTCACTACGCCAGCAGCATCAATGACAGCAGGTGTCACCATGTGACCCAAACCTAAGTGACTTTGGAAAGCAATTGGCACTAACGTAAATACCGCTACACATAGCAGACCAGAATAGAAAATAGCCTTAAAGGTATCTGTTTTTGGGTTTTTGAACTCACGTGTGTAGCACACTGCGGTTTCAAAACCATAGGTAGACCATGCCGCAATAAACAGCCCGCCTGCCATTAGTTTCCAGCCTTCTATTCCCCACACACCATCAATCACATTACCTGCTGCGTCATGCGCAAGAGGTGCTAATGGGAAAAAGTTGGCTTGAGAAATGTCACCTGTCATTAATGGCACCAATCCAATTAACATCAATGGAATTAATGCAATCACGCCAAGAATCATGGTGGTTTTAGCAGAACGCAAAATGCCGCCATGTTGAACTGCAAATACTGATAGCAGAACAGCAGCACCTACAATAAACGTTGCGTTTATTCTTAATGCCAGCCCATCTTTAACCATACTTAAGTCTAATAAGGTAATCTGCCAAGTATTGATTACTGCATCGGGTGCGAATAAGGCGCTGAGCATATAACCTGCTGCAAGCCCAGAGCCAATGGCTAACACTGGCGACCAAGCAAACCAATTACACCAAACAGAGACTGGTGCAATAAACTTACTGTACTTTACCCATGCAACTGCACCATAGATTGAAGCGCCGCCAGACTTATGCGGAAACAGGCCTGCAATTTCTGCATAAGTAAATGCTTGAATAAAACCAAAAGCGATCGAAATTGCCCAAATCATCCATGCTGGCTTACCGACCGTTGCCGCAATCGCGCCAATTGAAAACAGAACAAGTGCAGGAACGCCACTTGCCACCCAGAATGCGCCTTGCCAGCCAATCTTTCTATGTAACGTTGCATTTTGCGCTGCAACGTTTTCAGAAAGATCAGCTGAAATCGCATCAACCGAAGAAATTACACTCAATTTAAGTCCCCTTTTTATAAAATCCCCATTACAGCTCAAAATCTAAATAAGGAGCTGCCCACCTGGGTCAAGCAACAGAATTAGCCTGTGTCACCAAATAAATAAAACAATTTTTATATCAAAACATAGAAAACAACTGCATATAAAACACTTACTTATAAACCTTCTACGGAGTCTAAAAAAACTTGCCGCATTGATATGCATTTGATGACAATCATTAGTTGAGTGCAATTCTCATAACGGATTACTCATAAAGTAGTAGTTTGCTTAACACTAGACCTCGTCCATTGTGCACCCGATTTTGTTCAGCCAAATACTTCTTAAGTATTACACCTTCAAGATAGTGTTTATTCGCAATTTCACTGTTTACTATTACGTCGTATATATAAGTTAATCAATAGTGAAGAAAGCGACCAATGACAAGTGTTCAGCCAACAATGCGTGATACTGCAAATAGCTCTTTATATGATTTAGTCGGTGGAGAGGCTGGCGTTTTGAACCTAGTAAAGGTTTTTTATGACATAGTTGAAACTGAAAATTTTGCTCATAAGCTGCTCTTACTACATCTAAGAGGCAACGGCTTGGCACACTCACGTGTTGAACAATTCAACTTTCTTTCAGGGTTCTTAGGTGGACCTAAATTATATGTAGAGAAACATGGTCACTCGAATGTCAGAACCATGCATGAGCACGTAGAGATTAATGTTGAATCAAAAGACATTTGGCTTGAGTGTATGTCAATGGCGATTGATCAAATTGGGCTAGAAGACACAACAAAAAATAAGTTAATGCGTAATTTCACTGCTGCAGCAGAACGCCTAGTGAATAGATCTGATTAGTGCCAAATTTCCCTGAAAGAGTTTTATTTTGAACAGCGCCGCACTGAATAACGCCTTACAAAAACATTATGCTCGAAATCAACGCTGGGGCTTTATGTGGGCGCTTTGGACAGCCATTCTTTGGGGCGCTTGGTATGTGCCTGGAACAGCACTTTGGTCTGAACATCCCTACGTTGATATTTCAGCAGATCAGCAGTCATTAAGGCTAGCTGCAACAGCTGTGATGACTTGGATACATGCCATAACCGTATTTTTCTTTCTACTACTTTGGAATATGGTACTAGGTAAGGTTAAAGATTATGGTCGAACCATGGTGCGCTTTAGCAAGATTTCCAAGTGGTATGCCCTCGCCTCACTTTGTGGCGGTCCTTTAGCCATCTTTGGCTCTTATATGGCGATGGGCTTTGTTGGTCCGGTGTTTGCAGCCATATCCTCATTATTCTATCCAGTCATAGGCGCCGTTATTGCTAGGCTTTGGTACAAAGAAAAAATCTCTAAACGTGCTGCGATTGGCATGTGCATCATAATTTTTGGCGGCATGGTGATTTACGGCCCTAGCCTCTTTGGTGAGGTGGATGCGAGCAACCCTAATGCCTGGCTAGGCTACGTAGGCGGCATTATGTCTGCGATTGGTTGGGGTACAGAGGGCGCAGTCGCAGGACGAGCTATGGATGTTTCTGACCCAGATGTTGGTATTCATTGTCGATTTTCATTTGAAATATTATTTTGGGGCTTACTCATCTTACCCTTTCTCGCCATATTTACTGACTTACCTATCAAAGCGCTGATTGTCGATACGTTTACCCATAGCAAAGCCATGTTATGGATAGTGCTTGCGGCAGCTTGTCATGCATATTGTTATACGTCTTTTTATAAGAGTTTTAGTTTAATTGGTGTGGGTCGAGGTGAAGCGATTGGCAACTTATATGCAGTTTTTGCACTTATCTTTATCGCTGCTTTTACGCTACAACTGCCTCAATGGTATTTCATTGTAGGTTTGTTTCTAACGGTGTTTGGCAGTTTTGTTATGTTCAGCGAATCTGCTGAATCTATTGCAGAGCTACGCGACAACAGTGACGCCCTTAGCAATATTAAAGTACATTCATGAAGCTACATCACAAAGGATTTCTATTAGTCTCCATCTCAAAATCGGGTGGCATTTGGGATCAACAACTCATTGAAAAAGTGTTGACTGAGTATGATGAGTCTGGGAGTTTCAGAGAAAAAACCTTACGTATCGCTCTAGATGAATTAGCTTCCGCTGGGCTAATAAAGCGCATTGAAAGTAAACTTGAAACCATCAATGGTAACGCAAAGTTAATTTTTAAATATCAAGTTTCAGATTTTGGAATAACACGAATGGTAGATACTGGGCTGCTACTACCATAACAAAAGGAATGATGATGAGTGAGTTTTGGGGTTATGCAGGCGCAGATATTTTAGCGATAGTTGTGATAGGCGCAGTAAGTTTTATCTGTTTAATGTGTGCCAGAGTATTTGTTTCTAACTATGGAGAATAGCTGCACACAAAGTGTACAGCTATTTAGCATATACTGCTTTAAGCACAGCATCCAGCCTAAGACTTAAGCTTCGTAGACTATAAACTCAGTCACTTCCAAGCCGAATCCTGCCATGCTTGGAATCTTACGAGGCTCTGCCATCAGGCGCATTTTTACCACTCCCAAATCTCGTAATATCTGCGCACCAATGCCATAATCTTTAAGCGTATATTGATTGTCAACTGGCTGACCTGCGGATTTGATTGCATGAACAATATCCTCACTCTCTTCTTTTCGTCTAAGCATAACAATGACGCCAGACTCTGCTTTGCTAATGTGTTCCATTGCGTGCGGCAAACTCCAGCTGTGGCTCTTACTACTTGCATCTAACAAATCTATGATAGTTATAGGCTCATGCACTCTAACCAGTACACTTTGATCAGCGCTTACCTTACCTTTAACTAACGCCAAATGTGTTTCGTTGGCAGCAGTATCATTAAATGCGATTAATTTAAACTCGCCATAAGCTGTCTCGATATGACGCTCAGCAACCCTAGTCACCAAACGTTCAGTCTGACTTCTATAGTTAATTAAGTCGGCAATCGTCCCTACTTTCAAATCATGCTTCGCTGCAAACTCAAGTAAATCTGGCAGCCTTGCCATCTCGCCATTATCTTTCAATATTTCACATATCACGGACGCTGGCTCAAGATCAGCAAGCTTAGCAAGGTCGCAACCAGCCTCAGTATGGCCAGCACGCACTAATACCCCACCTTTTTGTGCGATTAAAGGAAATACATGGCCAGGACTCACGATGTCTGCTGGTCGAGCATTCACATCAACTGCTGTTTGTATAGTATGCGCCCTATCGGCAGCTGAAATACCCGTAGTAACGCCTTCAGCAGCTTCAATAGAAACTGTGAAATTGGTACCCATTTTTGTACCATTTTTTGTCACCATAGGCTCAAGATTGAGTTGCTTACCTCGCTCTTCAGTCAGTGTTAAACAGATCAATCCTCGTCCATGTTTAGCCATAAAGTTGATGTCTGCGGGCGTCACAAATTGTGCCGCCATAACTAAGTCGCCTTCATTCTCGCGATCTTCATCATCCAATAACACCACCATACGACCTTGGCGCATTTCCTCAATAATTTCAATCATTGGGCTAATAGAAACTGTAGGATTTCCCAATACCTTAAACGCAGGTATCGTTTTTACTTGTTCTAAATAACTTAGGTTAACAATATCGTTCATCATTTACTCTCAATATCCATTTTCACTAGAAACACAGGGACTCACAGAATTAGCCTTATGCTCTTTAGCGGGCTTATCTTCAGCATCTACAGATAGCTCACTTGATATACATGCATACGCGGAATGGTTATGTATAGACTCAAAATTCTCACATTCAATCACATAGCTTTTTACTCGAGGATCATTTTTAAATACTGTCGCGATATCTCTCACCATATCTTCAACAAACTTTGGATTATCGTAAGCCAATTCAGTCACGTATTTTTCGTCTGGCCGTTTTAGTAGGCCGTACAACTCAGAAGATGCTTGCGCCTCAACCATCTTGATCATATCTTCAAGCCACATAAATTCTTTTAAGGCAATGGTAATAGTGACGTGCGAGCGTTGATTGTGTGCACCATACGCAGATATTTTCTTAGAGCATGGGCAAAGACTAGTGACAGGAATTAACACTTTTACTTTAACGTCATGTTTTCCATTTTTTATTTCACCAATCAGGGTAACTTCATAATCGAGTAAACTTTTTACGCCAGAAACAGGTGCTGACTTGTTGATGAAATATGGAAAAGTCATTTCAATATAGCCAGATTTCGCCTCTAATCTTGTTGCCATTTCCTGCAAGATACTCTTGAAACTCTCTACAGATATTTCATGCTCATTTTCGTTAAGTATCTCGACAAAACGAGACATATGCGTGCCTTTAAAATGCTTTGGCAAATGCACGTACATATTAAACATGGCCACTGTATGCTGCGCACTACCTGCTTTATCTTTGATAATTACGGGATGACGTATTGCGCGAATGCCAACTTTATCAATCGCAAGTTGGCGAGTATCCGCCAAGTTTTGTACATCTTGAAGTGAAAAATCTATCGGCAAATTCATCTATATCTTCTTTCTTAAATTACTATATTCATACCAATCGTTTGAATTATGTACTGAGCCACAATGTAAAAGTCCTTAAAAAAAGAAGGAGGCAAGTGCAAACTCAAATGTAAACAGCTTGCCTCCTTTAAGGTTGCTACTTAACGTAAGATTAGGAGATGACTTATCGTCAAACTTACGTAATACATTCTCATTCTTGGTTGCTTTCTAAACAATTCTCTTTAAGTACTACTACGTTTGGGTAGGTATGCCAAACACACGTTAACGCTTAATCAATGCTCGCTTGAAAATATTCCATGCGATATTTTGCCCAATAATAAGCATCTAAAATAGAAATCGCATAAATGAAAATTCCACCAGAAAGCTTGCCTACCATTGAAATATGCGGTTGCGCTAAGTTAAAAGTGATCAGTCCGAGAATAATCATAAAGCACGCCATAAAGAAACCTCGCTTTGGCGCATTATTGATTACCTGCCCCATCCCTGGCAGGAAAATAGCGACAAGTAATACTAGTTTTGCGTCTAACGGTTTTTGTAAAGGTTGGTGATCGTTTAATGTCATATATTCCTTTGTTTAAGCCGCTTGGGCTTTTAAAACAGCTCCTGAGCTTTCTATGTTTATCCGTATAGCGATAGCCTGCTTTAGTAAAGCTTCTACTATATTTTTAGCAACTGGAGTGTTTTCGTAAATAGCATTTCGCATGATGAGGTATTCACCTCGTTCAGCCTGCTTAACCATGTAGGTCAATCTAATAAAGTTGGGGGTGACTAATAACTCCTTCATATTTGCATCAGCAAATAGTTTAGGTAGGAACGAGTCGATTAAATCCAAATCAACAGCTTCATGTTGATACTTCAGAATTGCATGTTGCGGCCAACTTGCTGGAATAGCTAAATTGCCATTCCATTGCCATGAAGGGCTATAGAACTCGTTATTTGATGGCCTAACAATGTAATCTAAGGTGCCCATACTTTGCACATGCGCGTCCACTTTAATTAACAGCCATAGTGGAGGCACTTTTCGCCAGCCAAGTGTATCTTCAACAATACTTAGTGATACCTTGTAGCCGCTGTAATCACCTTCAAGTATTGGTAGATTTGCTTTATCTAAACGTTGCTGCGTATTTGCCAGTAATGGCGCACACTCGTCAAATATCCGACCTCTAGCATCGGCTCGGTAACTTACTGCATGCTGATATTTGCGATATAACATCACAAGCATCACACTGAGTAACAGCAAAACGACTATATTCATATTAAGCCTTATGTGGCAGCGGTGTTTAAGCCGCTGCCAATGGTTTATATCAATGGGTAAGCTTAATAACCTTTTGGGCGAGGCCAAGGCATTGTGAATTGATCTGCACGTTTTACGTATTTGTAACGACGTAATACAAACCAGATAGATGCCAAGATATAGAACGCCATGATTGATAACAGTGATGCACCGTAACCCAAGAACGTTGCAAAATAAGTCGCGCAACATAAGGTTAGTAATGTAATCGCTGGTATCGGATGAAACGGATGAATATAACCACGGTGTATTGATCCTAATGGCCACATTTTTCTGAATTTAATCATGTTAAACGTCATGAAAGTATAGCCAAGCAAGCCAGATAGGATAGAGAATGTAATCACTTGATCCAACAACCCAGTAAACGCAAACGAAATCGCAATTGGCACTAAAAATAGTACTGAACGATAAGGTGTGCGGTATTTAGGATGAATAGCACCAAAGAAAACTGGCATGTAACGGTCACGACCTAATGAGAACCAAGCGCGTGACGCATCGTTGATACAGCCATTTGCTGAAGCAATCGCAGCAAAAGCCGTAGCCACAAATAACATCAACTGCAACTGACTACTACCTAACAAAGTTGCCGCATCGTACATAGGTGTGACTGCTTGCCCTAAATATTGCCAAGGCATCAAGCCTGTTGCTACAAACCATGTAATCGTCGCAGCGACTAACAAAGTCATCATACCGCCCATTGTACCAAGTGGAATAGAACGACCTGCTGAGCGAACCTCTTCTGCCGCCTGACACGTACCTTCAATACCCAAGTAATACCACATACCAAATTGCAGGGCAGCCACTACACCAATCCAACCATATGGCAAATCTGTGAGCAGTGCTTGATGTTGAAGTATCACGCCTTGATGTAATGGGTCTACTGATAGAAATAAAACAATCAAAGAGGCAAAGGCAAGAAAGGTAATGACTAAGTTAAGCGTCAGTGTGGCAAACACGCCGCGATAATTGAGCCAGGCAAGAAAAGCCACCGTCAACACCACAAATGGCTTGGTATCTAAGTTGGCATATCCCATTACCTCAGCACCAGACTTCATGAGGTCACCCACCACCAAGGCATCGGCAGCACACAACATGGTATAAGCCATCACTAGGTAAAGCCCCACATTAAACGCCATTAGCGGCCCGACAATATGCTTAGCCTGCGTATATTGCCCGCCTGCCGCTGCCACTGTTGAAGTAACTTCCGAGTCTATCATCGCTACACAGGTGTATAGCAAACCAATCACCCAACAAGCAATGAGTGAGGCGTAAGCGCCGCCCTTGCCTACCGTAAAGTTCCAGCCCATAAACTCACCCACCAGCACAATACCAACACCCAAAGCCCATATATGGAATGGGTTGAGTACTTTAAGCATCGCGATAGGCTTACTATTAGAAGTCGTAATTTTATCTTTAGCCATTATGAGTTCCCTTCTTCTAAATGAACGCCGTGAACGACATCGTCTTCACCACCTTCACGTGAACTCATCAAATATTCTTCGTCGTATTGCGAAGAAATCATAAATGCATCTACTACCATCCAAACCAACATGACCGCTGATATGCTCCATGCTGCATACACCAGAATATCCCAAAACTTCATGATATTTCTCCCTTTAAAGTGAGCAACTATTTATTATCGAATTTTTCTCTAATGACTTCGCGGTATTGTTTATCTGACACCTTCAACATAAAGATGAAGTAGCCAGCAACCACAAGTATGGTAATAATCAACATTAGTGGATCAATGGTGTAATCGAATCTGCTGTTAATTAATGTTGCTGCCTTTTCTGGGTCATAGCCAAGTTTCACCCATTGCTGTTGCTGTATTTCATTCTGACCTAACGACTGCCAACTTACCTGCACATGTGCTGATGCACTTGCTGCTGCGGCCTCAGCTTTTGCTTCTGCCTTAAATAGCAATGGCACCATCAGGCTGGCATAAACCAAGACTAGCACTAAAATTGTGTCAAAAATTTGACCAAACATGCCCTGTTTTGGAGGGGTATAGTTTTTACTCATACGTTTCTCCTAATGGCTGATTTTAGCGGCACGGTTGGCGTCTAGATGTTTGATGTCTAAACCATAGATGAAGTCTTTATCTTCTTTGAAGTGCTTGGTCATCGCAAAAACTGATGCTGTATTAAAAAGCATCAACATAAAGCTAGCCACGTACAGTACTGAGCGAATGTTGTCGTCTTTCACTATGCCTAATATTGCGATTAACACAAAAATGACAGCAGCCCATAACAATGCAACATCGAACCAAGCCATCAGGCAGTCTCGCATATACATGTCATTCATTCGTTTTTTATTATCATCTCTCATAACACTCTCCTCATATTTTTTATAAATTGGAATACCTGTGAAATAAAACGTGTGACAAAAACCTGTTAAAAGAACGATTACCGTAGTCACCAAAATGGTAAGTTAATTAAATATCGACATGGGTTTGGTAATGAAGCAGTTTGTATAGACGAAAAAAATGCAGCTATGGTTAAGCCGCACAAATAAAAAGTGAGGGTATGCGCATTTAATATGAATGTTTTTTCTACCTTAATTTGGTAGTTGGAGGATGAACCCGCCTTAAAGTAGAAAAAACTATCCATTACGCATACCCTCATAAAGCCCAATAAAATTGGGTAGGGAAAACTTTTAGAAAAGAATTAGAATTTAGTCACTCCTGGAATCCAGCTTGTACCAGCTAAAGGCACTTGTGCCATTGCTGAGGCTTCGATTGTTAATGCCACCAAATCTTCTGGCTCTAAATTATGCAAATGTGACTTACCGCAAGCACGTGCAACTACTTGCGCTTCCATGGTCATCACCGCAATGTAGTTAGCCAAACGATGACCAGCTTTGATAGGATCAACACGTTTCATCAATTCAGGATCTTGCGTTGTAATACCTGCAGGATCTTTACCTTCATGCCAGTCATCATAAGCACCAGCAGTAGTACCAAGTTTGTTGTATTCAGCTTCTAAATGCGGGTCATTGTCACCTAATGCGATCAATGCAGCTGTACCGATTGCTACAGCATCAGCACCTAAAGCAATCGCCTTAGCCACGTCCGCACCGTTACGAATACCACCAGAAACAACCAACTGAACGCTATCTTTACCGTTGCGATAAACACCCAAATCCTGCAATGCTTTCACTGCTGGACGAATCGCAGCTAAAATGGGTAAGCCTACATGCTCAATAAACACCTCTTGAGTTGCAGCAGTACCGCCTTGCATGCCGTCTAGCACCACTACATCAGCGCCTGCTTTAACCGCAAGTGCCACATCGAAGTAAGGGCGAGTCGCACCAATTTTCACGTAAATTGGTTTTTCCCAATCGGTAATCTCACGTAGTTCAGCGATTTTAATTTCTAAGTCATCTGGACCTGTCCAGTCAGGGTGGCGACATGATGAACGTTGGTCGATACCTTCTGGCAAGCAACGCATTTTTGCTACACGCGCAGTAATTTTTTGACCAAGCAACATACCGCCGCCGCCTGGTTTAGCGCCTTGACCAATCACCAACTCAATCGCATCTGCTTTACGTAAATCGTCTGGATTCATACCGTAACGTGAAGGTAGGTATTGATAAACTAGCGTTGTAGAATGACCACGCTCTTCTTGTGTCATACCACCGTCACCAGTCGTTGTACTTGTACCAGCTGCGGTTGCACCGCGACCTAATGACTCTTTAGCTGGACCTGATAATGAACCAAAACTCATACCAGCAATGGTCACTGGGGTTTTCAAATGAATTGGTTTTTTAGCAAAGCGTGTGCCCAACACTACATCTGTACCGCACTTTTCACGGTAGCCTTCTAATGGGTAACGGCTGACTGATGCGCCTAGGAATAGCAAGTCATCAAAGTGCGGCAACTTACGTTTTGAACCTGCACCACGAATGTCATAAATGCCGGTTGCGGCTGCACGTCTGATTTCCGAGTTGGTATATTCATCAAACGTTGCAGAGTAACGCGGCGTGGTTTGAGGAATTTTATGTATTTCTTTAGATTTATCGTCACTCATTTTAGTATGCTCCTGCATTATCAACATGGAAGTGGTACAAGGTGCGAGCAGAGCCGTATTGCTTAAAGCTATCTGGGCTGACATCTGCGTGACCTGATTTTTTCAACAAATCAGCTAGAATTTGCTTATCTTCTGCATTCATTGTTTTTTCTTCGCAATCCGCGCCTAGGCTTTTGACCGTACCGCGAACAAATAACTTAGCTTCATAGATTGAGTCACCAAGGCCATCACCAGCGTCACCCAAGATAACAAAGTTACCTGCTTGCGCCATGAAAGCTGAGAAACTACCTACAGAACCACCAACCACAATGTCAGCCCCTTTTAAGGCAATACCACAACGTAAACCAGCATCACCATCAATGATGAGCAAGCCACCGTTGGCGGTTGCACCAGCTGCATTTGAAGCAAAACCTTTCACATGCACAACACCTGACATCATGTTTTCAGCTACACCACTACCAGCACTACCTTCAATAGTCACTTTAGCGATTTGATTCATACCTGCTGCGTAATAACCAGCATGGCCTTTAATCGTTACGTCTACATCGGCTTTTAAACCTACTGCTACGTTATGCGCGCCATTTGGATTCTCAATGACTACTTTTTTCCCGTTTAGACTACCTGCATCACCGTGAAGGAATTGATTCACTTCACGTAGTGGTTTGGTATCCAAATCAAATTTTAGAGTTTCCATACATACATCTCCTTAGGTGAAGGCTCGAACACCTTCGCGTTTTTAATATCTGGCAAATGCGCTAATGAGCGGAACTCAGAAGCAATTGCAACATAGTCATCATGCTCAGCAATAATCGCTGGTTTGCAACCATATGGGTCGCGTACTAAAGCAAGCTCAGTGCTTGTACCCATTAACAATGTGTAAAAACCATCAAGCTCTTCAAAGCCATGATTCAATGCTGTTTTAAGATCATCACCTTCACGCATACGCCATTGCAAAAAGCGGCATGCAGCTTCAGTATCGTTGTCTGTTTCAAAGTTGATGCCTTCTTTTTCTAACTTGCGACGTAGGCTATGTGCATTTGATAAAGAGCCGTTATGCACTAAGCACCAGTCTTCACCCGCAGTAAATGGATGCGCATGTGCAGGTGTTACAGCAGATTCAGTAGCCATACGTGTATGACCAACCAAGTGCGTACCTTTGAAATTTTTAAAGTCATAACGATCTGCCACTTGTTGCGGTGTTCCAATGTCTTTATAGATGTCCATTGACTGACCAACAGACAATAAATGCAATTGAGGGTAATGTTCATTCACCCACGCTTTTACTGTTGCTGGCTCAAGGGTTGTTGTTAACACAGCATGATTGGCTTTTGACTCGACCGTAGCCTTGATGCTTAAATGTGTTTCAAAATGATGGCCTAATTTAGCCCAGTTGAAATCTGGTGCGCCAGAAAACAAGCTGAACTTTCTAGCATCCGCCGCTACTGGCGCCGTAAACATCGCCATACCAGCTGAGTCAGGTCCACGCTCAGTCATGCCGATTAACATAGGCATCATGAGTTCACCAATTGAGTCACGCAATTTGGGATTTCTAACTAATAATCCGACAATTCCACACATACTTTTCTCCTTACAAATATAGTTAAATTTTACTTTTACAATAAAGCCTGTAACTAAAGCCTAGAAAAACTCTACATAGCGATTGATTTCCCAATCAGAAACATGGCGCTGATATTCCATCGATTCCGCACGTTTAATTTTGATAAACTCTTCTGATAGTGAATTACCCAATGCATCACGAATGACTTGATCGCCTTCAAATTCATCTATAGCTTCACTTAAACTTTGTGGCAATATTCCGATACCTTGTTCACGCATTTGTGCAGGTGATAAATCATATAAATTGTTAGCATGACCAGCGCCTGGATGTAGTTCGCGTTTAACACCATCTAGACCTGCGGCAATCACTGCCGCTGTGGCTAAATAAGGGTTGCAACTACCATCTGGTAAGCGCAGTTCTAAACGACCATACGGAATACGTACCATGGTTGAACGATTGTTATTGCCATATGAAATATACGCGGGCGCCCATGTAGAACCTGTGAGTGATTGACTCACCACTAGACGCTTATATGAGTTAACAGTTGGGCAAGCTAGCGCCGTAATTGCAGGCGCGTGAGCAAGAATACCGCCCATAAAATGATAGGCTAATTTTGATAAACCATGACCAGTGGTATCGCTGTCGTCATGGAACAAGCTTTTTTTACCATCACCAATCGACATATGCATATGCATACCATTGCCTGGACGATTACCAAATGGTTTAGGCATGAATGAACAAATCATTCCTAACTCATTGGCAATATGGCTAGCTGCCATTTTGAACATCAAGTAATCATCTGCACTTTTTAGGCAGTCTGCGTAGGTGTAATTGATTTCAAATTGACCATTTGCATCTTCATGGTCGATTTGGTAAATATCTAGCCCCGCCGCAATGAGTGTTTCAGTTAATCGCTCTAAAAACGCAGATTGTTTTGACATGCTTTTATAGTCATAACAAGGCTTTTGTAAGGTATCAGTTTCATCATAAGGATGAATACCGCCCTTTTCATCTTTACGTAGTAAAGAAAATTCAGGCTCTAATCCTGTGTAAAGAATCCAGCCATTTTTAGCAAGACGATCAGTTTGAGCCTTGAGTACCACACGCGAGTCGTGGCCATAAGGCTTTTCATTAACGTGCCCATCACAAACAATGCGCGCATACCCTGGTTGCCAAGGTATTAAAGTCAAGGTTGATAAATCACCAACCGCCATATAATCTGGACCATTTGGCGCGATGCCCATGCCCCAAATTGCGCCGCCAGCAAAACCAGCGCCGCCTTTAAGAATACTGCCGAGATGTTCGGCAGGCACTGACTTAACCTTAGCAACACCATGTATATCAACAAACTGAGCTAAGATGTACTTAACATCATTATCTTTTAGAAACTTTTTTGCTTCATCAAACGTTTTCATTCATTTCTCCCTGAAAATTCAATGCATCTAAACTATAGATACATCAACCTTAAATTAAGTCATCTCCAACGGTTTTCTCAGCACTAGCTTTATTTTTAATCGCAAGCTCTTGTTCTGTTTATAAATTTCATTTTTGATACTAAGAGCTTTGATACTGAACAAGCCCAACTGCGCCACCACCTAACTCAGTAGCAATTTCTATTAGAACTTCCCACATATAAGGTCCGTAAGTACCATCACACCAAATGCGGTAAACTGGCTCACCATTGAGTGTTTGGCGTATCACTGTTGCTGATATCCCAGCTACCTGAGTCATAATGAGATCTTTTGCTGCTAATGATTTTTCACGTAAATCGAGCGAGCAAAGTTCTGAAAGCAAGTTTAGAGCTTCGCTACCACTCACAATAAAAGCAGCATCTGCACGTGGTACTTTATAAACACTCGCCACACGATTTGTATCGCTGGCTAATCTGCTACAAGCAGAACCACCTAATTGATCTTCAATTAAAAACTCGCTAGAACCGAGACGTAACACCAATGTTTTTTGTTCACACATCGTCCATGAGTTTGGGGTAGTTGGAATCGCAATCCCGCGCTCAAGCAACCATTGCGTTGCATTCGGGCCTTTTACGCCATATCTTGCTAAACAACTTACATCAGCAACACCTAGCACTTTTTTTCTAGCATCTTCAATTGCAGCACTAGCAAATTGCACTGCGGTATCCATGCTATTAATCACTTCCCATTTAGCAGAATCTCTTGGCTGAGCATGGGCTACAGGTGATGTTTGGATGATACTTTTGACGTCAAACTGTTGCATATCATGCTCCCTTTAAAGTCTTGATAAATGGGCTTTTAACCACTGTTGCAGCTACCAACGCGCCACTATCTGCACGAATTTGAAATACACTACCTACTTCTTTTCTAGCGGGTGTCACGTAGGCAAAACCTATGCAACGGTCTAAATATTTGCTGTAACTGATACTCGTAACACGGCCTAAAATATCGCGTCCATCCACTACCAAGTTGCAATCCATAGGCATTTCGCCTTTGTAGTTTTCCGCCAATACAAAAGGCACTAGTTGTTTTCTTAATGGGCGTTTAGCTAAAATTGTTAAGCTTCTTTGTCCAATGAAGTAAGGTTTATCCATTTTGATTGCCCAGTCAGCGCCAATTTCAAATGGATTTGTTAAACCATCTGTATCAACACCAGGCATTGCGTGACCCATTTCAAGGCGTAACAAGCGTTGCGTATCACTACCAAAAGGACGCAAAGCATGTTTTTTACCTGCTTCAATTAAGGCATTCCAAAGGTGTGGAATTTGTCCCATCGGTGCATGTAACTCATAGCCATTGTCTGCCACGAAAGCCACTCTAATCATGCGTGTTTCTACGCCTGCCACATGGCTTTCACGCACACTACTCATCGGAAATGACTCGTAAGAAAGATCTAAATCAGTAAGGGTTGAAAGGATTTCACGAGCAGCCGGCCCAGCTATATTGATAGCACCAAAGGCACCCGTTACGTTCACCAAACCAATATTGAGTTGCCACATTTGTTGTGAGCGCTGCATTTCACGGTAAACAGCGGCTGCGTTGGATGTTCCAATAGAAAGATAGAACAAATCATCCGCAAGGCGGCTTGCAATACCATCATCAACCACCACGCCTGTCTCATCAAGCAGCATCACATAGCGGCAAGAACCCACTTTTTGATCTGTGTATACACCAGTAAAAAAACGCTCTAAGAATAAGGCTGCATCTGGGCCATGAATCTCAATCTTACCGAATGAGCTACCATCAATGATGCCTGCTGTTTTGCGTACTGCGAGCGCTTCTGTTTGGATTGCATCTTCTTTAGATTGACCAGCTGCAGGATAATAAGCCGCACGTTTCCAAGCGCCAATATCGGTAAATACTGCGCCGTTTGCCTGATGCCAATCATGCAAGGATGTTAAACGATGTGAATGGAAACCGCGTCCTCCTAAATGTCCGATTGGCGTGGGGTGGAAGAAGGGTCTTGATGTCGTTGTACCAATTTTTTCAACTGGCAAACCACGAATTCTAGCTAAGATTCGAATTGCATTCATATTAGAATGCTTACCTTGGCTAGGACCCATGCCCACCGTAGTAAAACGCTTCATTAATTCAATATTGTCAAAGCCCTCTTTAGCTGCATTCACAAAATCTTTTATTTGAATGTCTTCATCAAAGTCGACAAAGTTTTTGCCTTTGGGATGAGGCACCATTGGGTAAGCGTGACTTGGAGAAATGCCCACATGCTTCTCAACATCATTTTGTGGAGCTTGCCCACCTAAATGACGAATCACATCATTAGCGGCCCGTACACCGTCACGCAAGCGTTGCTCAAGCTCAAAAATACCGTTCACTTTACCTGCGGCAAACATGCCGTTGGGTAAACGGCTTGGTACAAATTGCTCTACGCCATAATCAAACTGCATACCCGTACCTGCTTGATACAGCAAAGCCCCTGCTGGCGCCCAGCCTGCGCTCATAGCGATACCATCACACTCAAGCGTAAATTTGGTATCAGTTAAAGCAATGCTTTGTTTTTCGTCATATGCGCAAATGATTGCGCCGCGTACACCAGATTTATCTGAAGAGGCAATCGCTTCATAAACACAATGACCGGTATAGACTTTCACGCCACGTTTTGCAAGTGCTGCGGCATAGGCAGTACTTCCTGTTGGGCGCATATCTACCAAAGCCACAATCTTGGTACCCGCTTGAAATAAATCTAATGCAACACGATAACCATAATCATTGGCTGTCACTACGATGCCATTGTTAAATGGCTTTACTGCATAGCGGTATAACAAACGCTGCGCTGCTGAGCCAAGCATCACGCCAGGTAAGTCGTTATATCTGAATACTGGTGGCTGCTCAAAAGCACCGCTTGCAACAATGACAGATTTAGCGCGTACTTTATTGATCCCGGCTTCACTTACAATTGGAATTAGATGATCTGGATAGTAGCCAGCTGCATAAGCACCAGTCATCACTTTAATGTTTGGCAGACTAGCGACTTTGCTCATTAAGCTATCCAACTCTGTCACTACGCTTGAATCACCCGCACGGTTATAGCCTAAGCTTCCGCCAAGCTGACGGTTTTCATCCACAATCGTTACTTCAAGACCCGCTTCAGCAGCAGTACAAGCTGCGGTCAAACCAGTTGGACCAGCACCAACCACCAACACATCGCAATGTGAGTGTGTTTTACGTTTTAAGATACGAGGATAGTCAAAATTGACAATACCTAAACCCGCAGCCTTACGGATGACGCTTTCCCAAAAGGGAAACAAGCGGCGTGGTGTATGAAATGCTTTGTAGTAAAAACCAACAGGTAAGAGCGGTGAAATTGAATCAATATAGCTATTCTTATCTTTTTTTACACCACCGCTTGTGTTCACGGCGGTCAATACCATGCCCTGTTTCACTTCAACGACATCTGCACGAATATTAGTATCGATGCCGTCAGTCACCAAAACATTCACGTCATGGTTTGCTAAGCTCAATACTCCACGGGCACGGTGATATTTAAAACTACGACCCAAAACCTTTTGACCTGCAGCCCATAATGCACTACTAATGGTATCGCCCTCGAATGCTGAGAACTCTTCACCTTCAAAAGTAAAGTTGATTTTTTTAGTTCGGTTAACCCATTCCCCGACTTGCTTGGGTGTACGAAAAATCATTTACCTGCCTCCTGCGTTGTATCTTTTTGACCGAGAAGATAGGTGCTAGTGACCTTATCTGTCAGCGTATTACGCTCTGCAATAAACCATGTACCGCTTGGTGAGTGATACCACCACTCTTTTTTGTCGCCAGGTGCGCCGCTACGGTTGTGCACAAAAGCCGCCCATTGGGCATCAGTACATGTATCTTGATCTGGCGCTTGGCGATATTCGCCTCCGAAAACAAACTCGCTTAGCGGTCTTGTTCCATTCATTGGACAGGTGAGTAATTTCATTTCATATTCCTCTAGTTATCTAACTTGCATGAATAAGCCACTAATGGCCTACTGACGCAGCACCCTTTTCCCCAGTCAGTTCGTAATCTTCAAAACGTGACAAGCGGAATGAGTGAATTAAATCTGGCGCACTATCATTTGCAATGGTTTGTGCCATGGTTTTGCCACTAATAGGCGTAGCTTTGAAGCCCCAAGTACCCCAACCAGCATCTAAATAAAAACCTTCAATCGGTGTTTTACCCATAATCGGCGCAAAGTCTGGCGTCATATCAGCCATACCAGCCCATTGACGGACCACTTTTACATTTGATAGGAATGGGAACATATCTAACATATGAGAGGTAAGTCCCTCCACGAAATCTAACGTAGAGCGTGTTGAATGCACTTCGTATGGATCTAATGATGAACCCATCACCAACTCTCCACGAGAAGATTGACTGACATACACATGTAAGCTACCTGAAACCAAGATGGTGTTTAGCCAAGGTTTCATAGGCTCCGTTACACAAGCTTGCAATGGATGAATCACAATCGGCGTTTCTAGATCAACCATTTCTGTAATACGTGGTGTGAAACCTGCAACTGCTGAAAGCACTTGCTTAGTTTCGATATAGCCTTTATTAGTCTTAACGCCACAAACTTTGCCATTTTTAACATCAATACCAAGCACTTCAGTATTTTGATAAATTTCGGCGCCCAAACGGTCTGCACCGCGGGCATAACCCCAAGCTACACCATCATGACGAGCTACTGATCCAGGCGCATGAAACAAAGCGCCTAAAATTGGCGCTTGACCACTACAGCTCAAATCTAACTGTGGACAAGCCTTAGCAATTTCATCAGGGCCAACTACACGGCTTTCAACGCCTACATGTTTATTCACTTCAGCACGCCATCTCATGGTACGCATCGCAGATTCAGTATGAGCTAGCGTGAAGTGACCACGTGTTGAATAGAAAAGGTTTAAATCTAACTCTTCAGAAAGACCTTCGTAGATCTTGACGCTGGCATCGTAAAAATTAACGCCTTCTGGTGTGAGGTAGTTGGAACGAACAATAGTCGTGTTACGGCCTGTATTGCCGCCCCCAATGTAGCCTTTTTCAAGCACACATACATTAGTAATACCATGATCTTTAGCCAAATAATAGGCCGCCGCCAAACCATGTCCGCCACCGCCAATAATCACTACATCATAGGATTTCTTTGGGGTCTCGTGTGACTTAAAAAAGCGCGGTGCTGGATGCTCTTTTGATAGTGCGAATTTAAGTAATCTTAAGGGCATTTCTTAACTCCATGAAACCTAATTATTAATCTTTAAAGATACTAACGACTTCGTAGCTACTCATTAAGTTTCATTAACTTTTTTAATCTGTATGAAACTTTGTTGACGTATTAAGCCATATCCTAATATCGCATGTCAATACATAAATGAAACTTTTTTAATCATAATGAAACTTTACCTTAAGGCATAGTATGATTACTATATATATTAGCTACTTAGGTAGATTAGGAACTTAGCAGTACTACTAAAGTGGTAGGTTGGTGAGTGTATAAAGGACTTGTTAGCGATGGATAAAACATATAATTTTTACAGTGGAAACTCTCCCCTGCTTATCTCTATGCCGCACGCTGGAACTGGCATACCTGAAGATATGAGATACAGGCTTACACCCGAAGCGCTACTGCTACCAGACGTTGATTGGCACTTACCAATCCTATATGACATGGCGAAAGACTATGATGTTTCTGTTATATCAGCAGAATATGCACGTTACGTGATAGATCTAAACCGATCACCCGAGAATACTTCGCTCTATCCTGGGCAAGATGTGACAGGACTGTGCCCAATTGACACTTTTGCTAAAAGTGCAATCTATCAAGATGGGAAGGAGCCAGATGACAATGAGATAAAAGATCGCATTGAAAAATATTGGCAGCCTTATCACCAAAAATTAGCCACTGAGCTTCAAAGAATACATGCTATTCACGGCGTGGCAATACTGTGGGACGCGCATTCGATTGCATCTCATGTACCAAGATTCTTTATTGGACAATTACCCGACCTAAATTTTGGTACCGCTGACTCAAGCTCTTGCAACATTTCATTGCAAAATGCGCTAGCAGCAACCATGCAAGAATTAATGCATGCTAAAAACTATAGCCATGTATTCAATGGACGCTTTAAAGGTGGCTATATCACTAGACATTATGGAATGCCTAATATGAACATACATGCAATACAGCTGGAAATGAGTCAATGCATTTATATGGATGAAAATTCTCCATATAAATACAATGCTAAATTAGCGATGAAAGTTAAGCCCTTGTTAAGCGACCTACTTAAAACCTGCTTAAATTGGGCTGAGACTCAAAAATAAACGATGAATGATAAAGCTTAAAGCTTACCGTCTAAACCCATTTGATAGTACTTATGAGTAATCTTATCTTGGTTATCAAGTAACCAATCAATATCAGGTTTATTATTCATTGCTTTATGAATAGCCATCGCCGTGGCCTTGCGATGAATATCAAACAAAATCTTATGGTCTAACTTATCGTCTTTTGTCACCATCGGATTTAACCAAACCGAAACAATAATACCTAAATCATTTGCACGCTCTTTAGGAATATCACCTGCGCGAACGGCATCAAGCACGCCATTAGCGATAGCAGCCTGCACCGTGCCCATCAAAATATTAGTATATTTAGTTTCTTTAACAGTCACTTTACTCACCATCAATGTCACTGGCCTTACTTGAATATCTGTATTCAACAAAGCAAAAACACGCGTGTGTCCAGCGACCTGATCACCAGTCAAAGTAGCAATTGCAGTTCCAACTGGCCCATCTAATTCGCCAATAATAACTTCTGGTTCCGCAGCCGTACCTGGAGGGCCGCCTGCTACTAAAGCTTCACCAGTTCTCATTACAATACGTTCACTCACAATACTCTCCTAATAATTAAGTCACTTGCTAATAAGCATTCAATGCAGACATTAAAGAAACATCTATAAAATACAATTTTTTAATTTTACATCAACTATTATTACCTGAGTGAAACTTTTGTGAATGTTTGTTATAATTTCTGCAACTTTAGTGAATAAAAAGAATTTATTTACAAGTAATGCTAAAGTCTCTTGTAATATTCGGGTTGTTAATAGCTTCGGACACTCAAAATGGCTGCAAAAAAAGAAACTGAAGATGTAAAAGTAGATGAGCGCAATAAATCGCTCGGGCGGCATTTGGGCACGACCATACGCCAACTTAGGTTAGAGCATAATCTAACTATTGCAGATGTATCCGAACGCGCAGGAATAAGCCGTGGCATGCTAAGTAAGATTGAAAATAGCCTTGCAGCCACCAGTTTAGAAACTTTAGAACAGTTAGCCAATGCTTTAGGCGTTACCCTCTCCAAACTCTTTCAAAACTATAACTTACCGCGCGGTGCCGCGCAGCTTGTTAAAAAAGGTGAAGGCATGGAAGTCGTTAGGAGAGGCACGCGAGTGGGCCACACCTACCAATTACTGGCTTATGACCAAGGCCCGCACAAGACCTTTGAACCATTCTTAATCTCCCTAGAAGACTCATGCGAAGAGTTTCCTGCGTTTGAACACCCAGGCACAGAGTTTATCCATATGCTTGAAGGTACACTCGAGTATAGAGTAGGTAAAGATACCTTTGTATTAAACAAAGGCGACTCTCTTACCTTTCAGGGCGAAATTCCACATAGGCCTGAAAACTTGATTGAAACCCCGATTAAGTTTTTAGCCATTATTCATTACGATGCACCGGATAAAGAAAATTTTGAAGAATAAGTAAGACTCAACTTATGGAAAATATTAACTATCAAGTAGCCAATGAGTCTGATATTGATGACTTGGTGAGTTTGTTATCAGATTTATTTACGATTGAAAAAGACTTTAACCCAGATTTATCTAAACAAAGAAAAGGACTTGAGTTAATCGTTAAAAATCTCGACACAGCAACCGTGCAAGTGGCTAAAAATAACGCAGGCAAAGTAATTGGAATGGTGACCGCTCAGCTAGTCATCTCAACCGCACAAGGCGCAGCTTCAGCGTGGATTGAAGACATGGTCATCCACTCATCCTATCGCGGACATGGTATAGGCAAAAAACTGCTTCAGCGGACATTAGATTGGGCCAAAGAAAATGGCGCCACACGCGCTCAACTTTTGGTAGATATTGAGAATAAAGAAGCTTTAGGTTATTACGAACACTTAAAGTGGGAATCTACCCAATTACAGGCACGTAGAGTTTTTCTATAAGCCATAAAGAAAATAGCATCTGCAATACATTTGACAGCATTGCAGACGTATTTTTTACAGAAAACTATAACGGTACGCGTTGACCACAGAAGAAGCCAATTGCATAGTCAGGCGTTTCAAACTTAATGTTACTTCCAGATGGGAAATAAAGTACATCACCCACGGTTGCAGTCACTTGTTGACCAGTATCATCAGAAATAATAAATGTACCTTCTACAACAATTTTCATCTCTTCATAATCGTAGCTGTAATTCAGAGCGTTACCTTTCTCTAAACGAAAGAAGCCTGCACAAATTCGTTTATCAGCATCTGCAGATATAAATGTGTCTCCAAGCCAAGCAGGAACGCCAGCTACATTCATCGACGGCTGAGAATCTTTAATAGCCTGTTTTTTGTATTGAAACGGTTTCGAACTCATTGCACTTCTCCTTATGGTTGATTAACTGTGTTGTATTTAATCTCAACGCCTCTAATCTCACAATTACACCTAAGAGGTACTCACTAAGAAGGATAAAAAAGTAGCTAAATAACTTTCTTATGTCAGGCATTTAAATCTCTAAAAATCAACTTATAAAGTTCATTTCGTCACAAAAAAATATCAAGTTTATGGCATACTCACACCATGACAGACATGCATTCCCCCAACATCCATACCAATAAGGGTATCGTCAATAATAGTTTGGAAGTGGCAAACAGCCATTATGAAAACTTTCCAGTCGCCTCCGTATTTTTACCGCAATATTTGCGTGAGCCTATAAGTTTAATTTACAGCTTTGCTCGCCAAGCCGATGATTTTGCGGATGAAGGTGATTTAAACATTGAGCAACGTTTAGGTTTGCTTAACGGCTTTCGAAATGAATTAGAGTTGTTACAGGCGTACATAAAACCAAAATCTAGCTTTTTCAATGCATTAGGTACAATGATTAAGGCTAAAAAACTGCCTTTTGAGCCATTTTATGATTTGCTAAATGCTTTTAGCCAAGATGTAACTAAAACGCGGTATGCGGATTATGACGAAGTACTAGATTACTGCACGCGTTCAGCCAACCCGATTGGCAGATTATTGTTACATCTTTACGGTCAATCCAATCCTAATAACATCAAACTCTCAGACAACATTTGCACGGCATTGCAAATCATCAATTTCATACAAGATATTGCGATTGATTTTAAGAAAAATGACGGCAAACAACGTATTTATTTATGCCAAGATGAAATGGCTGCGTTTAATATCACTGAGGCACAAATTCAAGATTTTGTAGATGGTACGCAAGAGATAGATGAAAATTGGCAACAATTTGTTCTTTTTAACCTACACCGAGTAAATGCCCTACTTTACTCAGGAAAACCGCTTGGACGCATCCTAACTGGCCGCATTGGCTTTGAGATGCGCATGATTATTGCAGGGGGCGAATGCATCATTGCCAAAATAAATAAAGTGAATGGTGATATATTTAACTTTAGACCGACCCTCAATTATGGTGATTGGTTAATCGTATTTTTTAAAGCGTTGATGAAAGTATAAAAAAGATAATGACGCCACAGCAATATTGTGAAGAAAAAACCGCTAAAAGTGGCTCAAGTTTCTACTACAGCTTTATGTTTTTGCCTAAAGACAGACGCGAGGCAATTACTGCACTTTACGCTTTCTGCCGTGAAGTAGACGACATTGCAGACGAATGCACAGACTTTAATATCGCACAGACTAAACTTAACTGGTGGCGTACGGAAATTGAAAGTCTATATGACGGAAAACCACAACATCCAGTTTCCAAGGCCTTAGTAAATCCCATTAAAACTTATCAGCTTGATTCTGAACACTTTATAGAAGTCATCGATGGCATGGAGATGGATTTAAAATTCAATCGCTATGAAGATTTCAAGCAATTACAGCTTTACTGTTATCGCGTTGCCAGTGTCGTTGGCCTACTTACAGCACAAATATTAGGTTTTAATAATCGTAAAACGCTCAAATATGCACATGATTTAGGCATGGCATTTCAATTGACGAACATCATTCGTGATGTAGGTGAAGATGCGCGCCGTAACCGCATTTACTTACCGTTAGATGAGTTAGCCCAATTCAAAGTCACAGAAGACGACATTTTGCATAGCCGTGAATCAGATGCCGTTAAAAACCTGTTAGATCACCAAATTGAACGTGCTGAGACTTATTACGACCGTGCTCTACGTGAATTACCTACAGAAGACCGTAAAAATCAGCGTGTCGGGTTAATGATGGCGGCAATCTACCGTACTTTATTACGTGAAATTAAGGTGGATGGTGCGCAAAAAGTATTAAATTCGCGCACTTCGCTAGGTGCATTACGCAAGATTTTTCTGGCCTTTAATGTTTGGATAAAAACTTAAATGAATATATCAAATACGCATGTGGCAGTTATTGGCGGTGGATGCGCTGGTTTAAGCGCCGCAGCGGCTTTACTTGAAAAAGGCTTTCAAGTCACACTATTTGAATCTAGCTCTCAGCTTGGGGGCCGTGCTCGCACAGTACTGGTAGAAAATAATAGCCTGATGCATGTATTAGATAATGGCCAACACATCTTATTAGGTGCATACCACGAAACTTTAAAATTATTAAATAAAGTTGGCGTGGATGAAGAAAAAGCATTCATGCGAGTACCCTTGCGAATCAATATGCATGCAGTGCCATTTAAGTCTGTATTTTCTTTAAAGTCCGCCAACTACTTACCAAGCCCATTAAACATGCTTGTTGGGCTAATCGCCTGTAAAGGGATTAGCATTTCTGAGCTAATCACTGCGATTAAGTTTATGGTGCATTTGAGACGCACGCGCTTTCAAATTACTGGTGACAAAGTATTAGAAAACTACCTCCTCGAACAAAATCAGCCCATAAAACTCATAGAGATGTTATGGGAGCCCTTATGTTTAGCCGCACTTAACACACCAATCGCCATTGCGAGTACGCAAATTTTCTTGAATGTGTTAAAAGACAGTTTCTCGAACGACTCATTAACAACACGAAAAAAAAATAGTGACTTTTTGTTACCTCGCTCCGATTTATCAAAAATCATTGCAAATCCAATCGCGCACTACCTACAAGTCAATGGCGCTGAAATAAAGCTTAATAGACGCATTCGCCAACTAGAAATTGATGGTGATGGCTTTAGCTTAACAACACGTGACGGCAAAGCATATTTTAGTCATGTAGTCATTGCTGCACCAGCGGCCAGATTAGATACACTTATAGAGTCTATCCCCAAGCTACAAAATGTGTACAAACAAACACAAAACTATAGTTACCAACCCATCTATACTGTTTATTTACAATATCCACCAGATTTCAAACTAGAAAATGTGATGCATGGTTTGTCCGGCACATTAGGGCAATGGGTGTTTGATAGAGGTCAACTTTGCAACCAAAAAGGTTTGCTGGCGGTGATTATAAGCGCCACTGGCAAGCATCAAAAACTTAGCCAAGACGATCTTGCATTGCATATTGCTAAAGAGCTTCATCATGTATTCCCCGATATGCCAAAACCCTTATGGCACAAAGTGATTGCTGAAAAACGTGCAACTTTTTCATGCGGGCCAAACTTAGCTAGACCAACCAATAAAACGCTACAACCTAGACTGTATTTAGCGGGGGATTATACTTATGCTGACTACCCAGCGACCATTGAAGGTGCGGTAAGAAGTGGATTGGCTTGTGCCAACTTAATTGCGAATGACTAAAGTCACGCAGAATAAATAGCTTTAGCCATTTCTTAATTGATTTAAAGCCTGTTCTAAACGTTCTACAGCAATCACTTCCAGCCCAGCGATTTTGCTTTTTGGTGCATTCGCCTTAGGGACGATTGCCTTCGTAAAACCTAATTTAGCAGCTTCTTTTAAACGCACCTGACCGCCTTGCACAGGCCGCACTTCCCCTGCCAAACCAACCTCACCAAACACTATAAGTTTGTTATCTAATGGCTTGTTTTTTAATGAAGAAACGATTGAAAGTAACACAGCTAAATCGACTGCTGGCTCAGCAATTTTAACGCCACCTACTGCGTTTATAAATACATCTTGGTCAAAACATGGGATGCCGGCATGGCGATGTAAAACGGCCAACAACATCGCTAAACGATTTTGCTCTAAACCAACACACAATCTTTTTGGGCTAGGTGCATGGCTTTCATCGACCAAAGCTTGAATTTCAATTAATAGTGGACGTGTACCTTCCATTGTCACAGTAATGCAACTGCCAGCCACTTCACCTTCATGATGCGATAAAAACAAAGCGGATGGATTAGAAACCTCACGTAAACCATGCTCAGTCATGGCAAATACACCTAACTCATTCACCGCGCCAAAACGATTTTTGAAGGCGCGAATTAACCTAAAGCTAGAGTTTTGATCGCCCTCGAAATACAACACCGTATCCACAATGTGCTCTAACACGCGCGGCCCAGCTAAAGAGCCCTCTTTAGTTACATGACCGACTAAAATGACAGTGATGCCTAATTGCTTAGCCAAACGAGTTAATTGCGCAGAGCATTCGCGCACCTGCGCCACAGAGCCAGGTGCTGATTGCAAGGCTTCAGAATATACGGTTTGAATAGAATCAATGACCGCAATATTTGGCTTGTGCGTTTGTAACGTCGCTAGAATTTTCTCAAGATTGATCTCTGCTAAAAGCTCGACCTCGCTTGCGTCAAGCCCTAAACGTTTAGCGCGCATAGCAATTTGTTGCGGAGATTCCTCACCGCTCACGTAAATGGCTTGGCTAGATTTTCCTAAATGACATAAAACCTGCAATAGTAAAGTCGATTTACCGATACCAGGGTCACCACCTATTAATACCACCCCACCCTCTACCAAGCCACCCCCTAGTACTCGGTCAAACTCACTGATACCAGTCGGCTTACGCGCGATATCTGCGGCTTTAATACTGCTAATTTTTTGCAATGTGCTGCTTTGTGCTAAACCTTCAAACTTGTTGGCATAGCGATTGGTCGAAGTGCTGCTTTCTTCGACGCTCTCAACCAGAGTATTCCAAGCCATGCAGCTTGGGCATTGGCCTTGCCACTTAGGCTCGCTGGCGCCACACTCTGTGCAGCTATAAATGGTTTTAGCTTTTGCCACGCTAGCCTTTAGTATTCATCAGCCATATGACCACTGCCAGCATAGTTTTCAAAGCGTGTATGTTGACCCATAAACGTCAGACGAACACGCCCAATCGGGCCATTACGCTGCTTACCAATAATGATTTCAGCCGTGCCTTTATCAGGACTATCGGGGTTATATACTTCATCGCGATAGATGAATAAGATGACATCCGCATCTTGCTCAATCGCGCCAGATTCACGCAAGTCACTCATCACAGGGCGCTTATCAGGGCGCTGCTCAACACTTCGATTAAGCTGTGAAAGGGCTACTACAGGACAATCTAACTCTTTAGCTAAGGCTTTTAGCGAACGTGAGATTTCAGAAATCTCAGTCGCACGATTCTCGCCTTGCCTACCTGCTGGCGCAGCCATTAGTTGTAAATAATCGATTACGATTAGGCCTAACTTGCCAGTTTGGCGGTGTAATCTACGCGCTCTTGCACGCACATCAAAACTGCTTAAACCTGCGCCTTCATCAATAAAAATCGGTGCTTCGTTTAACTTACCTAATGCGGTTGTAAGCTTTTCCCAATCTTCATCTTCGAGGTTACCATTACGCATGCGATGTTGATCTAAGCGCCCTACTGAACCAATCATACGCATCGCGAGTTGCGTGCCGCCCATCTCCATAGAGAAAACCGCGACTGGTAATTTTGTATCCAGCGCCACATTTTCTGCAATATTCAATGAGAATGCAGTTTTACCCATCGAAGGTCGACCCGCGACAATAATTAAGTCGCCACCTTGCATGCCTGAAGTCATCGCATCAAGGTCAGCAAAGCCTGTAGGAACGCCAGTCACGTCTGATGGGTTATCTCTTGAATAAAGATAGTCAATGCGGTCAGCTACTTGTGGAAGTAGAATTTTAATATCCACGAAACCTTGTGTACTCTTTTTACCACCTTCAGCAATCTGAAATATTTTAGCTTCAGCTTCATCTAAAAGTTGCTCAGCATTACGGCCATTAGGTAAATAAGCACTTTCAGCAATGCCAGAACCAACTACGACTAACTGGCGCATCACAGCGCGTTCATGAACGATTTCGGCATAGCGTCTGATATTAGCTGCCGTCGGCGTGCTTTGAGCCAGTGCGCCTAAATATGCAATGCCACCAACACCTGATAATTCGGCCGTACTTTCTAAGGACTCAGCCACTGTGACAATATCAGCGGGTCTATTATGCTCAACCAGTTTGGCAATATGCATAAATATCGCCTTATGGTCGTGTCGATAAAAGTCATTGGGCGAGAGTATGTCCGCGACTTTATCTAAAGCTTCATTCTCAAGCAATAAAGAGCCAATCACTGATTGCTCAGCTTCGACAGAATGTGGGGGGATTTTTAATGCATCTAATTGTTGGTCAGCCATGCAGTGATTATACTCAATAACACTGTATGGCTAGCAGACAAACTTTAGAAAATCGCAATAAAAAAGGCTACCGAGGTAGCCTTTTTTAATTCAAACACTTGAAGTTTTCAAGTGAATGTTAATTACGCTTCACCAACTACTGTTACTGTGATATCTACAACAACATCATGGTGCAATGCCACTGTAACCACGTGGTCACCGATTGTTTTCAATGGGCCATTTGGCATGCGTACCAAAGCTTTAGTTACTTCAAAGCCTTGAGCAATTAAACTTTCAGCGATGTCGCCGTTAGTCACAGAACCAAATAAACGACCATCAACACCAGCTTTTTGAGCCACTGTCATTGTGAATGAAGCTAATTTTTCACCACGTGCTTGCGCAGCAGCTAAGATTTCAGCTTGTTGTTTTTCTAACTCAACACGGCGAGCAGCGATTTCAGCTTTGTTAGCTTCTGTAGCGCGTTTTGCTTTACCTTGTGGAATTAAAAAGTTACGACCGTAACCATCTTTAACTTTAACGATATCACCTAAATTACCTAGGTTACCTACTTTTTCTAATAAAATAATTTGCATGGTAGCCTCCGATTATTGATGTTTATCTGTGTATGGAAGCAAAGCCAAGAAACGAGCAAGCTTAACAGCTGTCGTTAGTTGACGTTGATAACGTGCTTTAGTGCCCGTCATACGTGCTGGAATGATTTTTGCGTTTTCAGAGATGAAATCTTTCAATAGATCTACATCTTTGTAATCAACTTCTTTGATGCCTTCTGCTGAAAAACGGCAGTAACGGCGGCGTTTGTACATTTCTCTTGCCATTTGAATACTCCTAAATACTTACTATATGGTTAATGTGCATCACCAGCTGTGTGCTTTTAAGGCTGCGTTTGGCTAAAAAACCACTCGCTTGAATGTGTGAGCCTATTGCTAAGCCTTTCAATGCTAAGTCACCCAAGGTAACCGCATTCACTTCACATTCCACCTTACGCTTCATGCCAGCTTCAATTTGCTCTGAAACATGACGCAATACAACACTTAACAACGGTATGCCTGCTGGCGTGTAACGAAGCGGCTCAATTTGCACAACTTCTGCTTGCAACACCAGTTTATTCACTTGTTTTACTAATTAAGCTGCAGAAGCCTCTGTTGCAGCTTCAGCTGGCGCGGCTATTGGAGCTGCATCACGGCTTAATACTGATCTAGATTTTTCTTCTTTCATCATTGGTGATGGTGCTGTAACAGCAGTTTTCTTAGACATTAACAAATGACGTAAAACAGCATCATTGAATTTAAAGCCATGCTCAAGCTCAGCTAAAACTTCAAGATTGCACTCAATGTTCATTAACACATAGTGTGCTTTGTGGATTTTTTGGATTGGGTAAGCAAGTTGACGGCGACCCCAGTCTTCTAAGCGGTGAACTGCACCGCCGCTAGCTGTGATAAGCGTACGGTAACGCTCAATCATCGCTGGTACTTGTTCGCTTTGGTCCGGATGGACGATAAACACTAGTTCATAATGTCTCATTAGTACTCCTTATGGATTATAGCCACCTGCAAAATGCTTTATTTTCATAAAACATTACCAATGTGTTTGTTAAAAACACTTCAACAAACGGTTAAAACTGATGCAGTGTGACAAGGTTAAATTGTATTTGCCTGATAAGACTACCAAGCAAGCGCGCGATTATAGACAAAAGTCCAACGACAATCAACTAAATCAGCATATTAAGCGTATTAAGCGTATTTAAGACACTATCTTATGCTTTATCTGTTGAAAAACATGCTTAGAAAGAGAAATTTCACGGATAAAACAAGCCAAGCCTGAAATCAAACTCGCCATCGCCACAATAAATAGTATTGACACCAGCAAAGACGAATCCCAATTGATGGCGGATCCTAAAAATAGCAAACCAATCACCACCGCCACCAATAACAGTGTGAATGTGCATAGCGTGATAGACCAATGCACCCAATTAGCACGGCATGACAATATATCAAGCTCTTGAATATAATAACCATGCCTAGCATCGTCAGCTTGCATGGTAGCAAGGCTTTCGTTTAACACTCGAAACCTATCCACCACGCGCCCCAGACGGCTAGTTAGCACACCCAATAATGCACTAACACCCATTAATAGAAACACAGGCGCAATGGCAAGCTGTATCACCTCTGAAGCTACTGTAACGCCATGAATAGAACTTTGCATAAACCATCCTTTAGTTTCAAACGTCTAATATACTATCTTAGCTTGTTAGTGGTGCAA
Source organism: Methylotenera sp. (assembly GCF_029945705.1). GTDB lineage: Bacteria > Pseudomonadota > Gammaproteobacteria > Burkholderiales > Methylophilaceae > Methylotenera. Next base: position 525 of record NZ_JAQSDC010000060.1, on the reverse strand, counting down.
CAAACGTAAAGGTGAAAAGCGCCAATTAGTAATTTACAGTTTATTGCTATAAAAATAACTTAAACTAGTTTACTTAAAAATCATTTTAATCTGATAATGCAAACAATAACTAGAACAAATATAAAAGGTGTTCAATGGGTTTAATGCAGGAGTTTCAACAAGCCGATATTGCTGTGAAACGCCTAGGCGATTTAATGGATGCACCACCAGAACCCTACTCACCCATCCCAACAAGAGCCAATACTCCCTCACCCTTTAAGGGAGAGGGCTGGGGTGAGGGTAATAATGGCGGTGATAGTAATAACGAAACCAACGGTAAAGACATCCGCTATCTATCAGCCAATGAACTGAGAAACACCTTTGGTGTAGTTCCGCAAGAAACCTTATTGATCTCTGGCAGTATTTACGACAACCTCACCTTAGCTAACCCACACGCCAGCTTTGAACAAATCATTCAAGCCTGTCAGCTCGTATGTAATGGTCTAATAAAATGCGACACAAGTTAAGAGATTATAATTACTTAAC
>NZ_JAQSDC010000059.1 GCF_029945705.1 Methylotenera sp. | reverse complement strand
GCTCTTTCTCATGCCATCCTTATAACATTTTATGTGTTATCTAGGACAGCCCCTTTATTTTAAGTGTTCAGCCATACGTTTTGCGGCTTCAACACACTCGTCATGCGATGCTACCAAGGCCATGCGAATGAAGTTTTCACCTGGGTTTAATCCATGCGCTTCACGTGCTAAATAGCTACCTGGTAATACGGTGATATTTAAATCACGATAGAGTTTTACCGCAAGCTCTGTGTCGCTTTGTTTGCTTCTCGCCCATAAGTAAAATGCGGCATCAGGCAATTCAACGTCTAAAACATTTTTCAGTAATGGCGTCACTAAGTTAAATTTAGCCGCATAAAGTGTACGGTTTTCAATCACGTGCGCTTCATCATTCCAAGCCGCGATAGAAGCCGCTTGCACCGCAGGGTTCATCGCGCAGCCATGATAGGTGCGGTAGAGCGTAAATTTTTCAATGATGCTTTCATCGCCTGCCACAAAGCCAGAACGCATGCCTGGCACGTTTGAGCGTTTAGAGAGTGAACTAAAAATCACTAAGTTTTTATAACCTCGACCAAGCTTGTGAGCAGCTTGCAGCGCACCTAGCGGCGGATTAGCTTCATCAAAATAGATTTCTGAATAGCACTCATCAGCCGCAATGACAAAGCCGTATTTGTCTGACAATTCAAACAAGGTTTTCCATTGCGCTAACGACATCACCTTGCCAGAAGGGTTGCCTGGGCTGCATACAAATACCAATTGTGTACGTTTTAGCACATCGGCTGGCACATTTTCAAAATCCATCGCATGGTTATTTTCAGGCAAGGTATTAAGAAAATAAGGTTCGGCGCTAGCTAAAAATGCCGCACCCTCGTAAATTTGATAAAACGGGTTGGGGGAAATGACTATTGGTTTTGTTTTGGTGTTATCAATAATCACCTGAGCGAACGCAAATAACGCCTCGCGGCTACCTGTCACTGGTAAAATCGCAGCTTCAGGATTAAGTGCTGGCAAACCATAACGACGTGTAATCCAATTAGAAATCGCTTCACGCAACGCTAAAGAGCCAACGGTTGTTGGATAGCTAGCTAAACCTGCTAAATTACTCACAAGTGCGTCTTTAATGAGCTGTGGCGTGGCGTGTTTAGGCTCGCCGATAGATAGATTGATGGCAGAATAGCTTGGGTTGGGTGTTACGCCTTTAAATAAATCGCGCAAGCGTTGAAAAGGGTAGGGCTGGAGTAAATTTAAGTTTGGATTCATAGGCAATATTGTAAACTAGCCGCCCTAGGACGGGTAATTTTAAGTCGCAAAAATTGTTGCTGTCATATAAAGAAAAGTGAATAAAGTTGAGAATAAAATGCATGTAAATAACCCAAAGTCAGTAGCCAAGAGCGCATTGCTAAATAGCACTAGCCTGTTATTAGCCGCGGTATGCTGGGGTGTTGTTTGGTATCCATATCGAATTTTGGCGAATGCTGGCGTAGCGGCAGTGGCATCAAGCTTTTATTGTTATTCAACAGTACTGATTTTGGCTGGTATTGCATCTATAAAGCATTGGCGCGGCATTTTTAAGTTGCCCTTGAGCATTTTCTGGCTGAGTCTAACTGCTGGCTGGACTAACCTTGCTTATGTATTGGCTGTGATAGATGGCGAGGTCATGCGTGTGATGTTGCTATTTTATCTATCGCCATTGTGGACCTTGATACTTGCCCATTTTTGGCTGAAAGAGCGCATAGATAAACGCGGTTTAATGATTATGGCGCTATCCCTGTTGGGGGCGTTTATTATGCTGACTGACTTAACAGGCAAAGCCAGCGCTTGGCCGTTACCTAGAAATACTGCAGAGTGGTTTGCACTAACATCTGGTATTACGTTTGCCATAAGCAATGTGATTACTAGAAAATCTACTCACTTAACCATACGCAGTAAATCCTTTGCAGTATGGGCAGGGGTGTTTTTAATGGCGATTCTAGCCATGCCATTTGTGAACGAAACTATTCCCACACCTAGCTTCTTTAGCCTTAATGATGGCTTGGTAATTTTGGTCATCGCACTTTCACTCATTGCGGCTACCTTACTAACACAATACGGCATTACGCAAATGCCAGCGACACGCGCCTCAGTGTTATTTTTGTTTGAGTTGGTGGTTGCCGCTATTACTTCTTATTTTCTAGCACACGAAACAATGGAAATAAACGAATGGATAGGCGGCAGCTTAATTGTAGCTGCCTCCATATTTGCCGCATTGAATCATCATGATTAAATATGTTGATTGACCAAAGCGCAGCTTAACCAAAGCTAGAGTTACGAGTACCTTCAGCCGCAAAGCGAATTTTTAATGATAAGTCATTGCGTGAGTCGGCATTTGACAACGCATTTTCCTCATCAATTTTACCGTTGCTAAATAGTCTGAATAAAGATTGATCGAAAGTATTCATGCCAATGTCATTACTATCAGCCATGGTATCTTTCATGTCGCTCATTTTTTGCTTTTGAATAAGCTCTGAAATGTAGGGCGTATTAATCATCACCTCAATTGCTGCAACACGCTTGCTGAGTTTGCCAGTAATAAGTCGTTGCGAAACAATAGACACTAGGTTCATTGACAAGCCAAGTAGTAGTCCCGCTCTGGCGTCTTCTGGAAAGAATGAAATGATCCGTTCAAGTGCTTGGTTGGCATTATTAGCATGCAATGTAGCCAGGCACAAATGGCCAGTTTCAGCATAAGCCATGGCGTTTTTCATGCCTTCCATATCACGCACCTCACCAATTAGAATCACATCTGGCGCTTGGCGCATGGCATTTTTAAGGCCATTTTCAAAAGATAATGTATCAATGCCAACTTCGCGTTGGTCAACTATTGATTTTTTATGTGGGTGAATAAATTCAATAGGGTCTTCAAGTGTAAGTATGTGGCCATTTGTCGTTGCATTTCGATGATCAATCATAGAGGCGAGGGTAGTGGTTTTACCAGAACCCGTTGCACCAACAATAAGAATTAAACCGCGCTTGCGTAAAATCAAATCTTTTAATACTGCAGGAAGGCCTAATGAGTCTATGGATGGAATGTCCGTTTTAATATGACGTACCACCATACCCACTTCACCGCGTTGCTTGAATACATTTACGCGGAACCGACCGACATCTTTCTTACTAATGGCAAAATTACACTCTAGCGTTGATTCAAACTCTGTGATTTGGTCTGCCGTCATCATTGAGTAAGCAATTTCTTTAATCATGCCAGGCGTCATTATTTGGTTATTGATAGGCAATGTATCGCCTTCAACTTCAATATGAATGATTGCACCTGTGCTAAAAAAGAGGTCTGAGCCGCCTTTATCCAGCATGAATTTTAAGATTGGACTGATGTCGATTGCTGCCATAATTTAACCCTATTTATTTTTATAATCGTAAGTAAAAATCTTATCAGCGTGACTTTAGCATAATTTTTTACACTATTTAGCAGCTTTATCATTAGATTCTGATGTGATTAAATATTGCTGCCACATCGATTGGTAAACATTCTCTAATGACCGCGCAAATTGATTGGTATTAAATAAAGCCGAAGTAAGCTTAGTAGCAAGCAACTTCTGTTTAATGGCTTCAAGTTCTGTAGGTTTATTAGCCAAATGAACTGCTTTATTTTCATATTCTTCCAGTGAATAGGTGATTAACTCTGCCATATCTGCCGCGCTTAATAAACTGCCCGCCACCCGCGCTGCAAATGTATCACCAACGCAGGTTAATACTGGCAAACCCATCCATAAAGCATCGCTGCAAGTGGTGTGGGCGTTGTAGGGCGATGTATCTAAAAACAAGTCAGCATGAGCGTGACGTGCCAAATGGTCTGCAATGCTCATGCGAGGCGCAAAAATCAAACGTTCAGCCGCAATATTGTTTTTTGTAGCTTGGTTGATTAAGTTTTGCTTAGCCCATTGATTGCTGTCTAACAGCCAAAGCACGCTGTTTGGTACGGCTTTTAACAAACGCATCCACACGCTAAAAAACTCAGACGTGATTTTGAAAGTTTGGTTAAAACAGCAAAACACAAAAGCACCCTCTGGCAAATGACAGCTTTCACGGGTAGGTGGCTTGCCAATGGGGCGTTTACGGTCGTTGGGCTGATAGCAATGCGGTAATAGCGCGAGTTGCTCAGCGTAGTGGTTTGCTGTTTCAGCGGGGGTGATAAAGCTGTCACTCAATATGTAATCGAACAAAGGTTTGTTATCACTCATCATTCCCATGGTGCCCGGAAAGCCAAGCCAGTTCACATTGATAGGCGCAGGACGCAAAGCGGCAATGCCGCTGCGGCTGGTTTGAGTAAAACCTGTTAAATCCACCAAAATGTCGATTTGGAGTGCGTTGATTTTCTTCGCCGCATCAACTTCAGATAGCTGGCGAATATCATGAAACTCGTCAAAAGCCTTTTCTAGCCGAACTCGGGCACGGCTTTTGTCATTCACGCCGTATGAAAAAGCGACAATCTCGAATGTTGAACGGTCATGTAATTCAATGAGTTCACTGATTAAGAATGCGAGCGGATGCAACCTAAAATCCGCAGATAGATAACCAATCCTTATTTTTCCAGCACCGTCATACCGACGAAAGTCGGAATCCAGAGCCTTTAAGTCACTGGATTCCGTGTCAGACACGGGGTGACAAGCTTCTATAAGTGGTCTTTGGAAATTGAGCGTTTCAGCTTGTTTAATCAAACCAGCATAACGATTATTCACCCAATTGTTAGCACACAACTTTTGTTCTTCCGCTGTCGTCGTTGGCATGGCTAGAAAAGCAAAAGGCGAGATTTGCGCTTCTGGCACGTTTTTCAACCAATCGCGAATGCTTGAAATATCAGCTTCTAAGCCTTCCCAGTCGCATATATGCTGTTTTTGATGCACTAAATGTACTTTGGCATGGTAAAGCTTGGGGTTTAAATCTAAGGCCTTTAGGTAACTTGCAATTGCTAAATCTAGCTGACCTAATTCGCGTTGTACATTGCCTAAATTGTTGTAAATATCTGCATCATCAGGGCTAAGCTGAATGGCTTTTTGATACTGCAAAGCCGCTTCTTTAGCTTTACCAAGCTCACGTTGGGCATTACCTAAGTTATACAAATAAGCCGCATTCCTAGGTTGATTCTGCAAAGCCTCTTGAAAACAAGCCTCCGCTGTCCCATACCGACCCTGCGCATGAGATTCGTTACCAAGCTCTTGCAAGGCGTAGCTTAAGGCATTGCGGATATTCTCATTGTTTTTGAATATCCGCAGCAGCCGCCTAAAATAGCCAGCCGCCTCTTCAAAGCGTTTCAGCTCAACACACAAGTTGCCGCAATTGATTTGCGCAACGGTATCTTTGGGGTTGTGCAATAAAGCTTGCTGGTAATGTTTAAGCGCGATTTCGTTTGAAGTTTGCATGCTGTAATTTTAATTGAAAACATAGGCGGTTGACCAATAAACTAAAAACTTCGTTATTTTCCCAAGATTAGTTAGGAGTGGATTGAATGGAGTTATTAATATTGCGTATTGTGCCGAATGTAGCTTTTTATGAGATGTAGGGTGGGTAACTTGTTTACCCACCTTGTGTGAATTTGAACGACTGCATGCGTGGGCAGAATCTGCCCACCAGCCACTCATACGGCGCATTGCCTTGTAGGGTGACAATAAGCGAAGCGCATTGCACCAACGTGAGTTCCCATACGGCGCAATGCCTTGTAGGTTGACAATAAGCAAAGCGCATTGCACCAAAGTAAGTTCCCATGCGGCGCAATGCCTTTCAGTTATTGCGCCCTACGCGGGCTACGCGGGCTGCGACGGAATGACGGGTTGGGGTTATAGGCTGAAGACGTTGATAGAACCACCGCCAGGGAATGCGTTAGTTTCATCAATTTCATTCGCTTTATTTGAACCAAAACAGTCATTACATTTAGAGAGCGACCACCATGTACCTGGCCAACCACCAATGCCGGTTAGCAAGCCCACGTATTGTTTCCCGTGATTGCTATAGGTAAAAATATTACTAACTACTCCAGAGCTAACTTGAAACTTCCATAGTTCATGACCGCTTGAAGAATTTACTGCTTTAATCCAGCGATTTAATGTTCCATAAAATAACAAATTAGATTTAGTTGCTAATAGACCACTGTATATGGGTAATTGCTCTTGATTTATCCAAGAGGTTTTTTTAGATAAAGGATTAATTGCTATGATACCGCCCATATTTTCAAAATACGCATTTCTAACTTCATTAGTCCATGCCCCAGATGAAGTCCACGTTTTATCAATTTTTGCATATGCTTCTGTATAAAACCAACTAGATGCTCCAGCCCAAGGTTGCCCGGCATTAAATTTTGATTCAACTGGCATATAAGACATACAGGCTAAGTTTAATGGAATATAAGTTAAGCCAGTTTTAGGCGAATATGCAGCAGGACTGATACCTTTCGCACCCATATGTGACGGGCAAATGCCTTGTGTATCAAGATTATGGTGGGTACTATACTTTCCATCCTTCGCAGGCACCCCCGTCCTCAAATCCACCCCCGTCGCCCAATTCACAAACGGATGCACTTTTTCCGCCGCAATCAAGCTACCATTATTCGCCTGCCAAGTATAAATAAAGCCATTCTTGTTCACCTGTGTGGCGTAAGTTTTACCCTTGTTTTCAAATAAAATCACTTCATTGGTCGCGTCATAATCCCACTCATCATGCGGGGTGGTTTGCATCGCCCACTTGGCTTGACCAGTATCCACATCTCGTGCAAATACACTGCTTGCCCATTTGTTATCCCCTGGCCGTACATCTGGGTTCCAAACCCCTGGGTTGCCAGTGCCGTAATAGACTAAATTGGTTTTAGCATCAAAAGAGAAATAACCTGTGACTGCGCCACCGCCGTTTTGCCAGCCGTCTTTCTCTTGTTGTGGTTTTAACCAAGTGCGTATGCCTAACTCCTTCTCACCAATTTTTAATTGTTCATTGGCTAAAGGCTTAAATGAACCGCCTTGTTTGTTACCACCATTCACGTCTTGATAGACACTTAACGCACTGTATTGTGGGTTAGCTTGGTTAAAGTCATTGCCTATCAGTACATCGGCATCACTGCCTGTGGAATAGGCTTTCCAAGCGAGTGCGCCATCTTTTAAGTAATAGGCTGCCATAAAGCAACGCACGCCAAACTCACCACCTGCACAGCCCGTGAGCACTTTATCCTTAATCACTTGCGGGGCATTGGTGTTGGTCGCGCCTGTTTTCGGGTCATTGACTTGTACTTGCCATTCTAGCTTGCCTGTTCTGGCATTCAGCGCAACGAGCATGCCGTTGTTTTGTTGTAGATAGATTTTGCCATCACCAAAGCCTAAGCCGCGATTAACGTTATCACAACACAATACGGCTTGGGTGTTAGGTTCTTGTTTAGGAAAGTAAGACCAGAGTATTTTTTGGTCATTGTTTAAATCGAGTGCATAGACGTTATTAGGAAAGGCAGTGTGTAGATACATCACGCCATCAATCACTAAAGGCGCGCCTTCGTGACCACGATTAACACCCGTGCTAAACGTCCAAGCCAGTTTTAAATCTTTCACATTACGGGTGTTGATTTGATTAAGTTCGCTATAGCCTTGGTTATTGTATTGACCGCGTGGATATGCCCAGTTGTTGGGATTTTTCATCGCGCGGTCTAGGTCGGGTGCGGCTTGGGTGAGGGTAGGGAAGCTAAATGCGAGTAGAGTGACGAAGCTTAATTTTTTTGTCATTATTTTTAGCCTTCAAATTTTTTGATGATATTGCTTAACATACCACCATTTATTCAAGTGCTACAAATCATTTTTGCTAAACGCTTTAAACCAAGCTTACGCAACGCAAAACGATTGGGGTTCATTAACTCAGCAAATTCAATATTCATGGTAATCGGTTCATTGCAAATCATTTGCGCCAGTAATTCTGCGCAAAATGGGGCGCTGGTAAAGCCGCGACTACCATGCGCTACATTGATGTAAAGACCGTTAACCCAAGGCAATGACTCTGGTTTGGCGTTTGGACGGGGCGGCTTGGCTTGTAATAGCTTGTTGTCGAGCAATTTGCCAACTAATGGAAAGTAGTCGAAGGAGGTGCATCTGAATGACACGCGGCCGCCTTTGATATTGTTTTTAAGGTTTTCATGCAGCGCTGATGAAAAGCTTTTTAGTTTGAAAAGGTTGGCTTGGTGGTCTTCTTCATCTAATGCCGTGTCTAAATTATCTACAGAAAAGGTAGCCCCCAAGCAATGTTGACCATTTTCTGCGGGGCTTAAGTAGCCATCACTACAGATAATGGATTTTATATTTTGGCTGATACTTGTCGCTTCAAGCATGCTGACTTGACCGCGAACGGCTTGCGTTTTTAGGTGTAAGTTAATGCCTAAATGTTGTGCTTCATTTGCATTTGCGATAATGGCAATATCCGCTTTTTCTATGAGTTGACCATTTGAGTAAATTTCAAATAAATCATTATTTTTCAATAAGCTATCGATATTAGTTAATGTTTTAATTGAAATATTTTCATGAGCAACTAAACGCTTGCAGAGTTGTTGAGGGTTAACCCAAGCAGCTTTTGGAAAATACAGTGCATCATGTGGCAACGTTGCGCCTGCAAGGCTGCTTGCTTCATCAGCATTGACATATTTCAGAATATCGTCAGCATGATTTTGCGCGGCAACTTTTTGAATGCGCGCTAATTCTCTGGGGTTAAAGCCGAGTTGCAGCATGCCGCAAACGTTAAAATCTTCAGAGTTTAGGTTTAAATTCTTAAAAAATTCTAAGCTATACAAATAGCTTTCAAGTGCAAATCTGCTGGCATCATCATCGCCACTTAAACGTGGATAAAGCATGGCTTGTGGGTTGCCTGAAGCTTCGCTGGCTATTTGGGTGTTACGCTCAAATAGGGTAACTTTAATGCCACGGCTGGCTAGGGCATAGGCAGTGCTACAGCCTGCGATGCCGCCACCAATGATGATTGCTGTTTTAGGAGTTAAATTCATGATTTGTTATGCGATTTTTATTAGGGGATAAAATTTCCAATGAGCATTTCACGTTTTTTGCCAAAGCCAGTGCGCTTAGTCACATTAAAACCAGCATTGATTAAACCTCGGCGCACGTCGCCTGCACTGGTGAAAGTTGCAAATGTGGTAGAGGTTTTTGACAGCCTAGCCATTTGTTGAAACAGTTCGGTTTGCCACATATCACGGTTTTTAGCGGGCGCAAAACCATCGAGAAACCAAGCATCAACTTGGCTGGTGATTTTGCTTAAACTTGTTGTGGCATCGCCAATTAAAAGGCTCAGTTGCACGCGGTTATCATAAAGAGCAATGGTATTAGCGCCGTTAATCAGGCTTTCATACTGAGCTAGAAACGGTTCGCTCACCGCTTTGAGTTGCGGCCAAAAACTTAATGCTGTGCGCATATCTTGCAAGCTCAGTGGATATTTTTCTGTGCTAATAAAATGCAACGTTGCATTCTCAGGGCTTGTAGCAAGCCATGCGTTGACAGCGCATAAAAAGTTTAAGCCAGTACCAAAGCCAGTTTCGGCAATAATGAAAGTTTGCATTTCAGCATCAAGCCAGCGCTTCATTAAGTCATTGCCTTGCAAAAACACATAGTCAGTTTCTAGCAAACCATTGTCTGTAGAAAAGTAAACATCTTGAAATTCACTGGCGTAGGGTTGCCCGTCGCGCCATTCGATATTGGCAGTATTGCTAGGAGATTGCATATAAGCTGAAGTTTAATTTTAAGGTTAAATTTTAAGGCTTAACCGCAATTTTAAACACCGCTTTATGGAGATGATGCTCAGAGACCATGCCTGAGTGCGCGTCTTCTGGGAAGAAGATACAGAATTTATTTGGCTGCGTGTTAAGCCAATTAAGAGGTAAATCTTCAAAGAACTGCACATCATTGGTGGTGTTAAAGCTATCGATGGCTTGTTGGCAGTCTGCAAGCGGTTTCCAGCCCATATTATCTGTACCATCAAGCACTAATTGAATATCGATATACTTGCGGTGGCATTCAAGTTTAGCTTCAGTTTTGCTTTGCCCAACACCGCGTTGAATAAGCACAAAAATATCATCGTTTAAGATGGCATGTTTGCCGTTTGGTAGCGTTAATAAATTGGTGGTTTTAATGAAATCGAACACTTGTGGAAATAAGGGGTGAACGGCTGCATAGCGTTGTATTTGGTCAATCGTGTCGATAATCATGGCATTTACTCATGTCTGTTTTAAGTATTACTTCGACATTATTATAAATTATATTAACGCATCTCTTCGATTTTCTGGTTTTGCTAAAAGTAAATGCACATCACCTAACGCACGCTCCATAAAGCCGCCTTCGCAATAGCTTAAGTAAAAGTCCCACATTTTAATGAACTCTTCTGAATAACCGAGTTTGCGCACTTCTTGGATATTGGCAAAAAAGTTATCACGCCAAATCTTCAATGTAGTCGCGTAGTGTGGGCCAATATCTTCTAAATCGAATAGTCGCAAATCGCTCACTTTAGTCACGCTATTGAGCATGGCCGTGTTTGATGGAATGCAAGAACCTGGAAATATATAACGTTGGATAAAATCCACTGATTCTTTTGCATTTTCATAACGCTGATCGGCAATGGTGATAGCTTGAATCAAAGCTAATCCGTCGGCTTTAAGCAGTGAACTCACTTTAGCAAAGTAGGTGTCATAAAACTGATGCCCGACCGCTTCAATCATTTCAATAGAAACAAGCTTATCAAAAGTGCCTGTTAAATGGCGATAATCTTCAAGTAATAGCGTGACTTTACTATCTAAACCTGCCGCTTTAACTCTGGCTTTTGCAAGTTCATATTGCTGTTTAGAAATGGTTGTAGTGGTCACGTGGCAGCCATAGTGTGTTGCTGCATAAATGGCAAAGCCACCCCAGCCAGTGCCGATTTCAACTACATGATCTGTCGATTTTAAATCCAGCTTATCGCAAATGGTTTTAAGTTTAAGTTCTGAAGCCGCTTGTAGATTCGGTGTGCTCTCGTTAAAAATAGCGCTGGAATACATCATGGTGGCATCTAAAAACAAGGCAAACATGTCATTACCTAAATCGTAATGGGCAGCAATGTTTTTGCGACTGCCTTCCGTGGTATTGCTATTTAACCAATGCAGTATTTGTAAAAAAGGTTTGGTTAGCCATTGATAACCACCTTCAAGCGTATCCATGACAGATTGATTGAGACACATCATGCGAATCACATCGGTAAGATTATCCGCTGTCCAATAACCCAGCATATAAGCTTCGCCAGCACCTATGCTGCCTCCAAAAGCGATTTCGCCATAAAAACGTGAGTCATGTACGTAAATGCTAGCGCTTAGCCCGTCAGGATTGCCAAACGTGTGCTGCTCAGCACCATCAACAAGGGTTAGGCTACCTTTTTGTAGCTGCTGCAAGCGTTTAAGTATTTTTGACTTTGCAAAATCAGCCACCCATTTGGAGCGACTTTTTTGCTTTAGGCTAGCAGTTAATGTTTCTTGTTGAAGTGTTTGATTGATCATTATTATTTGTTAACTTGTATTGGGTTTGAATAGAAGGGCACACGTTTAATCCAAAGCCAAAGCGCGTTCCAATAGATGGCCGCAACTACTTTAATGGTCATCAATGGATAGGTCATTAAAATCCAATTGAGGTTACTTTGCGTTATTTCTTGGCGTTCTAGGGCTAATGTGGCGTTGAACACTTGTTCGCCACCTTTAAAGTTTTTCATGTGAATAAGTAATTGATTGGCTTCATGCTTAAATGCCCAATCGTATTGAATGTCCATAGGCATAAAGGGTGATACATGAAACTGTTTATCAAACTTGAAGACGGATATTTCACCATTTTTAGTATTTTTTACTGTTTTATCTGCTTTAAAGTCATGTACATAAGCGTAATCTTCGCCCCAAGGGGTGTTGGTGATATGACTGACGATTGCTTGCAAGGTCGTGCCATTGGCTTCATAACAATAATAAAAACTCACTGGATTAAAACAATGACCAAAGTAGCGCATATTGGTGAGTAGTCGGATTGCACCACGTGGTGCAGAGCCAGTGGTTTGTAAAACTAGCTTACTAATCTCTTGTTTAAGTGGTATTTGGGGGTCGCCGTAGTAATCACAGCGCTTAAACCATGCCCAATTTTTAACTGCATAAGACCAGTTTTTAAAACCACTGAATAAGTTTGGCAATTCATCTAAATCTAAATACATCATAAATACTTTATAGCGAAAACCATGTGGCTTAGGCTGGAATCTATGATGTGTAACAAAACCTTGATAAATAGCGCTATTGGACATTTAAGTTTTACCAATATTGGCTTGTTCAAAATGCTTAATAGCCTCTAAAGCACTGACCACACCATCTTCATGAAAACCGTTGCGCCAGTATGCCCCTGCAAAGCCAGTTCTGTTCTTACCACTAATTTCAGCATGCCTAGCTTGTGCCGCTGCACCAGCCAATGTATAAACAGGGTGCATGTATTTCAGTCGTTTAATTACTTTGGCAGGGTTAATGAATTTGGTGTGATTTAAAGTCACAAGTAGCGGTTCTTTTGATTTTAGGCTCTGCAAAATATTCATGTTGTAAGTCACGGCCACTTGCTCAGCATGTGGATTAGTCACATGGTAGTTCCAAGCAGCCCATGCAAGCTTCCGCTTAGGCATCATAGAAACATCATGGTGCAAAAATATGGTATTTTGTTGATATGGAATCGCGCTTAATATTTCTATTTCATTCGGTTTTTTATCGCTAAGTAGTTTTAATGCTTGGTCGCTATGGCATGCGAAAAATACATAATCAAACTTTTCCTCTTCGCCATATAGCGGCTTAACACGCACAGATGCGGCTAATCGGCGCACACTTTCTACAGGTGTATTGAGACGAATTTTATTTTTAAAGCTTTCAGTCAATGCGCTTACGTAGCTTGCTGAACCATTCGTAATGGTGCGCCATTGCGGCCTGTTATTCACTGTGAGCATGCCGTGGTGATGGAAAAAGCGTACAAAAAAACGTGCTGGAAAATCTAGCATTTGACGCGCTTCTGTCGACCAAATTGCAGACCCCATAGGAATGATGTATTGGTCAATAAACTGCTGGCTGTAATTTCCTTGTTTTAAATAATCACCCAATTTAATTTCATTGCCATCAGCCAGTAACTCAAGTGAAGTTTTATTAAAGCGTAAAATATCTCGAATCATTTGGTGAAACGATGGCTTAAATAAATTGCGGCGTTGCGCAAATAAGCTGTTTAAATTAGTGCCGTTATATTCCAAACCCGTTTTTTCACATTGCACACTAAAACTCATTTCACTCGGTTGCCAAGCTACTTTTAACTCATCAAGCAGTGCAATGAAGTTAGGGTAAGTACGATCGTTAAATACGATAAAGCCAGTGTCCACATTGTATGGATTGCCCTCATGCGTGATGTGATGCGTGTGCGTGTGGCCACCAGTGTGGCTTTCTGCCTCAAATACAGTCACATCGTGTTGCTTGTTTAAGTGGTATGCAATGGTGTTGCCTGCAATACCGCTACCTATAATGGCTATTTTCAAAAGACTACTTTCCTAAGCTTTATTGTTAATTTTTCTTGATTCGCGAATAGTTTTTGGCACAGTTCTGATGTCCCATATCAAGCCACAGGCGGCGAGTAGCTTTAAACCGTAATAGGTCAAGTCGATTTCCCACCAGTAAAAGCCTTGTCGAGCTGAGCCTGGATAGTGATGATGATTGTTGTGCCAGCCTTCACCTAAAGTTAAAAGTGCAATCCATAAGTTATTACGGCTTTGATCACTAGTGGCATAGCGTCTTTTTCCCCACACGTGAGCAAGTGAGTTGACGGTAAATGTGGCGTGATATAACACCACGGTGGAGATTGCAAACCCCCAAACCAATAGCTGCATGCCATTGGTATTTAAGTTAGGGTAATAGCTCTCAAGCCACACGCCTAATAGATAAATACTTAGGCCAAAAAGTATCGGTATAACAATATCAAAACGGTCAAGTAAGCGTAACTCTACAAACTTAGCCAGCTCTTTTACGCGGTCAGTTTGTGTGGCGAAGTGTTTGTTGGAAAGAAACCAGCCCAAGTGACTCCATAAAAAACCATGTTGTACGGGGGAGTGTGCATCATCAATCTCGTCTGACTTAATATGGTGATGTCGATGATGTGAAGCCCACCACAAAGGACCACGTTGTACCGCGGTGGCACCAAATACAGCTAAAACAAACTGAAATACACGGGTCGTTCTAAACGCCTTATGTGAAAAGTAGCGATGATAAAAGCCAGTAATTGCAAACATTCTTATGGCATACAGTGCTATGGCAAAAACCAGTGCAAACCAACTAAACTCAACCCAAAATACGGCGAAGCAAGCTAGGTGAAGCAGCACAAATGGAATAACACGCCACAAATCAATTTGGCGCCAGTTGGCACGATAGTTCAGACCATCATCAGGGATGGTCACGGCTTCATTATCAAACCATTTAATAATCTTTTTAAGCATGGTGTTTAAGCGTTCCAATATTATGGATTTGTAGCTTTACTTGTGTTGTGAGGCACTTTACGTAATTTAATTAAATCGTAACCAAGGTTAGAGATGAAACTGGTTAATTTTACATATTCTGTATCAGTGATTGTGGGTGTTCTTGCCATAATCCAAACGTAATCACGTGCATTTCTTGCAATCACAGTTTGTGTGTAGTCATCGTTTAAATAGGCAATACGGTATTCAGCTTTAATCGGCCAAATAAACTGCATGCCCCACAAGGCATTACCAGTATTTTCAATCACGAAACCATGTGGCTGATAAGTTTTGAACTCGCCGTTTAAACTACCCTTATTAAAAGTAAAGGTAGTGGCTATAGTGCCATCTGCATTGAGTTTATAATTTTCAATGGCGTTGTAAGACTGGGTTTCTATCATGGTTGGAATAGCCGCGATCACATACCAGTCACCCATAAACCTTGGTAAATCTACTTGGGGCACTGTCGCAATGGACGGTAATTTAGTGGTTGCGCAGGCGGTTAAAATACTTGCAAGTATTGACATGATGAATACTCTTTTAATGTTTACTAGAATCATTTTAATTTAACTTTCAATTAGTTATTATATGAACTTAACGTAATTTATAATTAATAGTGTAGCCTTCTGGCGTAATGGATTTAAGTGCTAGCCATTCGTTATTAGATGAATACCATAGCTCAATTTTTAACTTGCTCTTACCTTTGAGGCTACCGTCTAATTTGTAGTGATTGGCTTCTACCTTTTTATTTTTTACCTCTATTGTTTCAGTGCCTAGGTGAGTGAATTTTGTATCTAACCACTCCCCATTTTGTGGGTTCAACAGTTTAGTTTGCTGAATTATTTTAGGGTTCCAATAAGCAAAAGTCATGCTACAAGCAGGAAGCTTTTGTTTCACTTTGCCATCGTCTACCGTAAAGTCTTGCCCTGATAGCTTTGCTTTAATATTGGTTTCAACTTTGTTTTCTACAGTATGTGACTCTAAACTACTTAAACAGTCGCCTTGCCATTGCTCCACAGCTTGATGATCATATTGATAAGCGTTAATAAATAACACTTTGACGTTGAATTTTGCCGTACTGGTTAGCTCGTTAGAATCGCTCAGTTTAAATTCATGCTGTCCAATTTTATTTTTGTCTAAGTACACATCAAAAGACCACTCTTTGGCACTGACACCAGATGAAAAGAGGCTTGTCAATAATATTCTACTAATACATATAGCTTTATTCATAAAGATGAAGACCTTCTGGGAAACCATGGAAAGAATGCATTCGTATTTTTAATGTAGCTTATATAAGCTGGACGGCGTTCTGAAATATCTTTTTCTAGCAGCGCAACGCCACTCACTTTAAGTAGTAAAAGCGTCATTAATATTGGCCCAGTAATCGTCCACCATGCGCCACCCGCAAAAGCGATGAGATAAAATCCCCACCAAACACAGCACTCACCAAAGTAATTTGGATGCCTGCTGTAGCGCCAAACCCCCGTATCAAGTACTTTGCCTTGATTGTTAGCATTGGCCTTGAATATACTTAATTGCCAATCTGCAATGGTTTCCCATACAAAACCAAAGGTAAATAAGATGCCACCCAAAACATCTAATCTTGTTAACAACGCTTTTGATTCAATGGCACCGAATAAAGGCATGGAAATAATCCAAGCAAGTACTGCCTGTAGGCCAAATATAATATAAATACTTTTAAACCTAAAGTGCGCTTCATTGTTTTGACGAATGGCTACATAGCGATGATCTTCATGCGGCCCCCAATTACGCCAAGTTAAATATACGCACAGTCTAATGGCCCATAAACTCACCAGAAATAGCACTAAAAACATGCGAGGCGTGAGTTCATTTAATAGTAACGCATAGCTGTAGGCAGATATCATTAAGAATAAACTCCACATGCTGTCTACATGCGTCACATTTTTCCTAACCAAGCTAATTAACCAGCCAACAAATGCCAGTAAACTGATGCTGAGTAGACCACTGAAGTATAGTTGCCAATGGTTCAATTCGATAAGCCTTTAAATGATTTCATAGGAGAATGAGCGAATCCATCATAGCGACTGGAAAGTAAGAGTAATAATGGCGTGATGATTGCCCAGCCAATCGACAAGGCTATATAACTAGTTGCGCCGTGAAGCACTACTGCACCCAACTTTTCCGCACTTAAGTAAGCTAGCGGGGCACCAATCGCGCCAAATATAATACCGATTACATATTTACCGCGCATCCAGCGCAAACTTACATTTAGCGTGCTGGTGAAACCTAGCCAAAGCGCGAGAATCCAGACTGGCACAATGGCATTACTCCAACCATTATTGAGATAGCTAATATAACCTAAAGAAAGCATAGATTGGTCATATGCGGCGCCAATGAGCAGAGCATACAACATCAAAATCACTTCATACTTTACATTTTTTGCTTGATATAGATGCCAACTCAACGCAAGTAAGGTGACTATGACACCTAGCCAAGGCATACCTTTTGCAGCGCCTATCACGCAAGCAAACCAGGCTAGTTGAAACAAAATGAAGTTAATCATTATCATGAGTGATTTTCCCTAAGCAGGGCGCTCAAATTGATAATGTGAAACCCACCATTCTTGACCGTTTTTATAACCAAATAACTCTGCACATGCCATATAGAATATGCGCCAGCGATTACGCCACTTAACGGCCTCATCAACGCCGTAGGTATCTTTTAAAATTGGTGTGATGGTGCTTTCATGTTTATCCATATTCTCCAGCCAAGCATTGGCAGTTTTTTCATAATGTGTGCCATCCCAGCGCCAGCGCTTGTTCAGCTTTAACTTCTGTTGAAAATGTAAAGGCAAATCATCGCTAGGCATCATGCCGCCAGAGAAGAAAAACTGACTCATCCAGTCGTCGTCACCTTGTACTTCAAACGCGTAGGGCGTTGAGCGATGCACAAATATGTGCATAAAAAACTTACCGCCTGGCACTAGCCAATCATGCACCTTACCATATAAAAGTTTGTGGTTACGCATGTGTTCAAACATCTCAACCGAGACTACGCGGTCAAATGCTTTGTTTATCGAAAATGCACTCGGCGAAAAATT
This sequence comes from Methylotenera sp., assembly GCF_029945705.1. Taxonomy (GTDB): domain Bacteria; phylum Pseudomonadota; class Gammaproteobacteria; order Burkholderiales; family Methylophilaceae; genus Methylotenera. The sequence goes on along the minus strand of NZ_JAQSDC010000059.1, from coordinate 48,132 downwards.
ATTCATATCACAAGTAATCACGGAAATATTTTTAAGTCCGCGCTGTGCGGCTGTAGTAGTAATATGCTCGCGCTGTGAGTTTGAATTAGAAACCGCTGTGATTTGGCTATTCGGGTAATGCGCAGCCATCCATAATGTCAGTGAGCCCCAGCCGCAGCCTAGCTCTAAAATATGTTGACCATCTTTTAAGTCTGCGTGCTCACAACTCATCTGCAATGCATTAGCTTCCGCTTCATCTAATGATGATGTTTGAGGTAACCAAAAACAGCTACTGTATTTGCGATGGTTTCCTAAACATAATTCAAAGAATTTTGTAGGCAGTTCGTAATGTTGTGCATTTGCCAATTCTGGCACTAAGGCAATAGGCGCTAGGTTCATAGCAGCTACGAAATCAGCTTCAATTTTCGAACCAGCTTCGCAATTATCCGCACGTATTTCTTTAAGCCGTGTTTCTGATAGCTGCCTAATGCCAGCCCTGATTGCGCTATCAGGAACTAAACCTTTTTCAGCCAACTTTATAGCTAAACTTGTTAATTGCATTATTACCCTTGTTATTTTTAAATTGAATATTATCTACCAATAAATAGACGTAACTGGCTAGACTAGGTTCCTTTGTTTAAAACAAATTCATCTCTTATACGTGGTGTTTACGCTGATGGATGCAATAATTTAGATGAATTTAAGGTACTTGGTGTTATTGGCATATAACTAGTCTTTTCTGCATCTAAATATATCGATGCAGCGTATATCTCCTGAGTGATCAATTCAATTCCTAAGGAAAGGATTGTTCGTCACGATCTTTTACTTTTGGAGAATATATGAACAAGCAAACTCGCTTCAAAAAGCGACTACTAGCAACAGTAGTTTCGACCATTACGCTGGGGGTGAGCTTTAGTTCATCCACTACTCAAGCGGAAACTTATAGCAACAAACTACTTTTAACTGGCGGTGTTTCTCAGGTTGAAGGTGCGGCAGGTGGCGGATTGACGCCGTGGGCTGTTATCGGCGGCTATGGTACAAACAACGAAATTGGCGGCAATGTACATTATACCTATGCTAAAACAAACGACTTTCAATTAGATACCTACGGTGTAACCCTAGGCTTTTATGATCGGTTTGAGCTTTCAGTTGCGCAGCAATCATTCGATGTGCGTGACTTAAGAGGCAAGGTGAAAGCAGGACTTGGGGCTGATGCGATTGGTCGTGATGAGGTTGAACAAACTATTATTGGTGCAAAAGTTCGTGTTTTAGGTGAGGCAGTATTAGATGCCAACAGCTGGATTCCTCAAGTAGCAGTGGGAATGCAATACAAAAAAAATCATGATGGTGATTTTGTAACTGGCGGCGTGATAGGCGCTAAAAAAGATCATGGTGTGGATTTCTACGTAGCAGCTACTAAATTGTTATTAGACAAAAATTTATTGTTAAACGGTACTGTACGCATGACTAAAGCTAACCAGTTTGGTCTTTTAGGCTTTGGTGGGGATAGGCATGATAGTTACAGCCCTGAACTTGAACTATCAGCTGCTTATTTGTTAGCTAAAAACCTTGCTGTTGGTGCTGAGTATCGCACGAAACCTCACAATTTAGACAACACCGTTGGTGGTGCTGTTGACCTCAAAGAAGATGATGCATTTGATGTTTTTGTAGCTTATGCGCCATCTAAAAACATTTCACTCACAGTGGCTTATGTCAATTTAGGCAATATCGCGACAGTTAACGCGGTGGGCGCAAATTACGGCAAACAAGACTCAGTGTACTTATCCGCTCAGATTGGCTTCTAAATTAACGATTGAACAAGGAATGATGATGAATTTTAAAGTAAAAATATTACTAGTTGCACTATTTACTAGTGCATCGCTCATGCAAGCAATACCCGCAATGAGTGCAGAAAAAGCGATGGCGCCTGTTGGCAGTCCAAATTTGGGTAATACGCCTATGGAAGGCACAGAAACCTTTAAAGCCTTTGGTGGTAAAGAAGGTTTAATTAAAATAATGGATGATTTTATGATTGGTTTAATTGCAGATCCGCGCACAAAACCATTTTTTGATAATCCTAAAAAAGACTTTATTAAGGCAATGTTAGTTGAACAAATGTGCGAGCTAATGAATGGGGGCTGTAAATATCCAGGTCGCGATATGACCACGGCACACGCAAATATGAAAGTAAATCGTGAGGCTTTTAATGCACTTGTGGAGCAGTTTCAATTTGCTATGGATAAGCATAACGTGCCATTTTCCGCGCAAAACAAGTTGTTAGCTAAGTTAGCACCTATGTACCGTGAAGTTGAGACGACTAATGGTGTGGCAGTTCCTCCAACCACTTTATCGGCTCAATAGTCAATATAAGCATTAGATTTGAAGTACGCTTACTGGTTATCTGTTGTTTGACCAGTAAGCGTACTTTTTAACTGTAAGGATTCAAAGTAATGAATGATATGTTGCGGTAGCCAATTGTTATTGCCAGGGAAGGGGAGGCTTATAAACCCAACATGTCCGCCTTCTTCAGTCACTTCTAATGTCACTGCATCTGATACGGATGATTGATCAGGTAAAGATTCAGCAGGAATAAAGGGGTCGTTTTTTGCGTTAAGCATCAGCGTTGGGATTTTAATGTAAGGTAACCATGGTTTTGCGGCATTTTTAGCCCAGTAATCGTCAGCATCTTTGAACCCATGTAGCTTGGCAGTGACATAAGTGTCAAATTCGCGAATAGTCCTTGCTGATTTAATCTTTTCTTCATCTAACAAACCTGGAAATTGGCGTGCTTTTTCAATGGCTTTGGGACGCATACTGTTAACAAACATAGGAGTATAAAGCAGGCGATTAAGCCCTTTATCTAATGCTTCTCCGCAGGCGGCCAAGTCTGTTGGGGCTGAAATAGCCGCTGCCGATTGAATGATTTCAGCTGCATGTTCACCTGATTCACCCAACCACTTCAGCAGTGCATTGCCACCTAATGAAACGCCAACTGCATAGACGGGTGCATTGCCCACAGTTTTTTTAACGCGAGATAATGCCATTTCTATATCAGCGCTATCTCCAGCAAAATATGCACGTGGTAAACGATTGTTTTCACCTGAGCAGCCACGGAAGTGAACTACCAAGCCATGCCAACCTTTGGCTTGCAAATTAGCCATTAACGCTAAAGCATAGTGGCTCTTTGAACTGCCTTCTAAGCCGTGGAATAGCACAACAGTTGGAGTGCTTTCACTATCGCTAGTTTTTACAACGTTACTCTCGTTATCTATCCAATCGACATCCATAAAGTCACCGTCATCTAATTCCCAGCGCTCACGACGATACTTAACTTGTTGTTTAGCCGTGAATACTGCTGGATAAATAGTTTGCAGGTGTCCGCTAGGCAACCAAAACGGTGCTGAATATGCCTCCTCAGCCACACTTGGCGTTGCCATAAACCCAAATATCATCATAAAAACTAAGTTATATTTGTTCAAGGTATTTATCAGAGGTGTTCTATATGTGACTTAAGAACTAAGCATTTCTGATAAATAGTAAGCAACCATGGTCAGAACGAATCTCGCGATGCGCGCTGCCTGCATGGGCGAGATGATAGTCACCAATGCCGCACAGAATGTCCTCGAGCCAAACCTCACCTTCGAGCACGATAGCCTCTTCATCAAAATGGTGATCATGTGCTGGCAAGCAGCTATTTGCGGCCATTTTAACTAAAGCTGAGCGACTGTCAGAATCTTGTCTTAGTATCTTAACTTGCACACCTTCTGCAATGGTTCGCCAGTCGCCTTGGTCGGCAAACATAAAGCGATGACTAGTTTCAGAAGTCTTAATTCTATTAAGTAAGGTTTCTTTCATTCTATGCGCTACTTCAGGCGCAGGAATGGTTGGTAGTAGGCTTGATGCCACTGCGCCAGCTACGGTTATATCTAGTCCTTCTAAAACATTTAAGTCTTTATCTTTAGCCATGATTAGGCCTCCTGATGCGATAGCGCGTCTTTTAGCGACGCCTGCGCACGTTTAATATGAGATTTAACAGAACCTAAGGGTAAGTTAGTCTGTTCAGAAATTTCTTGATGTGTATAACCTTTAAAAAAAGCGAGGGCAATTAATTGCCTTTGAATGGCGGTAAGCTTTGCCATAGCAACATGTAACGCAGAATCTCTTTCTAGGGTCAGCATTTTTTCAAGTGTAGGGCATGAAAATTCAGACTCAACAATTAATTCACTAGGTTCAGGGTGTGATTCAGCTTCGTCTAACTTACGTAATGCATCTAATGCACGTGATCGACAAATGAGCATTAGCCACGCCATGGGCACGCCTCTATTAATATCAAACCTCACTGCTTGATGCCAAACCTGCCAGTAAGTGTCGCACACAACATCTTCAGCTAGGTCATGGCGGCGAGTGATTTTAAGCGCTAGGCCATAAACTTTTGATAGGGTCATATCATAAAAATCTTCAAGAGATGATTCATCTCTTTTCGCCATTCTGCCAATGAGCGCGAGCAAATCCGATGGCGGCGAGAGGTCGTGCAGATGCGTAGGTGTAGCGTACATAAGTTCAACCATAGTATTTTTAATCAAATTAACTATCATATGAAGCATTACGCAACACAGTAGTTTTTAGATGCAACTTTTAATAAAATTGCATCTATTTTTTTAAGACTGTTTTTTAAGGCTGGTTTTAAGACTAGTTAAGTTGTTTCCATACTTTACGATAAGCAGCTAGCAATTGTTGATGCATTTTGCTAGCTTCCATATTGGCGCCTAAATTTTCTAAACCAAAGTATTGTTCTTCTTGATTCACTAAGCGCCGTGCTTGTGCCAAGGTTTCTTTGCCATACATAAGCGCTAAATTTTCTTCAAATAAAGCCGTGTCGCCATTCTCTAACTCTTCTTCAATCTGTACTAAGTTGGCAATGCAGCGGTAAACTTTGGCGCGTGCAGGCGGCAACTCATTAAATTGCGCAATCCAAGCGCAACCGTCTAAGATATTGTCGGTATCACCTGCGGCAAGCGCGGCTAAAGTTTTAAGTTCACCTGCGCGCAAATCCACCCATGTTGTACCAGCATCGGCGCACAGGCCAATGAGCGTGGTCACTGGTAATTCATCAGCTAAATCTAAATCAAGTAGCGTTTCTAGTAATGCTGCTGACTCTTCTTGCTGTAATTCTTGTAGTCGCAATGCGAAAGGGCGCACTAAATTACCTACCGTATTGTTTTCCCATTCCAATTCTTCAACAGGGTAGATTTCACTCATACCTGGTATGAAAATGCGGCAAGCATAGACGCCTAAATGCATAAAGTCGGCAATGTACATATCATGTCCGCTATTGTGAATGGTGTTAACGCACCAGTTGTAGTCTTCTTCTGTGGTTGTACCGAAGTTCCAAGCGACAAATTCGTAGTCTGGGGTACTACGTAAGAAATCCCAGCTAATTACACCACTAGAATCCACAAAATGGATTTCTAAGTTTTGCGAGTCAGCAATTTCTTCCATATCAAAACCTGGTGCAACAAAGCCTTTTAAGCTACCCAGCGCGCGGCCTTGTAATAGCTCGGTCAGTGCGCGTTCAAGCGCCACTTCAAAGCGTGGGTGTGCTCCAAAACTGGCGAAGCAACCTTGGTCTTCTGGGTGTAGCAAGGTGACGTTCATGACTGGGTATTGTCCACCCAATGAAGCGTCTTTTACTAAAATGCCATAACCAGCGTCACGTAACCCTTTAATGCCTGCAGCGATACGTGGGTAACGGTTAATCACGGCCTCTGGTACATCTGGCAAGCAAATGCCTTCACGAATGATTTTGTATTTAATATCGCGTTCAAAAATCTCTGCAAGTGCTTGTGTGCGAGCTTCCATTAAGGTGTTGCCAGCGCTCATACCGTTACTTACATATAGATTGCCGATTAGGTTGACTGGAAAGTATACGGTTTTGTCGTCACGCAGACGCTTGTATGGAATTGCGCAAATGCCACGCTCTTTATTGCCTGAGTTCAAATCAATCAATTGACTGGCGACTGCTGTGTTTTCTGGGTTGTAGAATTTTTGCAATTCAGGTGTAAGCAAGCCAGCTGGCCATTTATCACCCTTGAGATGAAACCATTGCTCATTTGGATAGTGAACAAAGTCTTTATTAGCGATGTTTTCGCCTAGGTAAAAATGTGTCCAAAAATAGTTGGTGCTTAAGCGCTCGAAATATTCGCCCAAGGCGCTGGCGCGCGCTGCTAATTGAGAAGCGCCTTTACCGTTAGTAAATAAGCGAGTGCAGTCGCGGTCAATCACATGCACAGACCAAATGCCTTCAATCTCATTCAACCATGACTTTTCTTCTACTTGTATGCCTAGCGCTTCTAGCTTGCCTTGTAGTGTGCGGATGGATGACTCTAGTGAGGCATCCTTGCTAGGGATAAAGGTTTCTGTGGTAGTGGAGTTGGCAGTCATTTTGCAGGCTCTTGGCTAAAAACCTACAGAATATCATGCGGAGCTAAAACAGCGAAAGTAAGCCGATAAAATGACTACTTTTTATCGATTCTATCTGGCGATAATGCACGCCTATATTCTTCGAGTTTAGCTTCGTAGTTTTCTGCGTCCCCAAAGTCTAAAAACCTAGAGTAACGGGCATGCGTGCTCAATACCTTTCTTGCATGTTTAATTGGGCAAAAGTATTGTTCAGTTCTAGCGATAATTTCGCTGATATAGGCCACCATGCCAGTGCCGTAAGCGCAGTACGTGCAATGAAATTTTTCGATGAAATTTAAATAACTTAAATGCTGGCGGTCGAAAATGATGTAATCGGCACGTTTTACTTTCTTAATGCCGTAAATTGGAAAGCAAGTAAATTGGTAAAAACTAACAAAAAGGTCGGTGACGAGCAGGGGAACAATCATCGAGTAAATAATAGGCCCTGTAATCAGGTTTTGTGGGCGGTCTGTAACCAACCAGCGAAAGAAATTTATTTTTAGTTTGCGGTGTGTTGCTTTAATGGATTGTTCAAACTCAACGCGCTTACCTTTTATTTGAAAAAACATCGTTGATTGTTGTTCACTTAAGGCTGTACGTAGCTCGTCCTCTAGTACATTCATCTGATTAAGTAACTGTTGGACGCGCTCATTCATATTTACTTCGTTCTAAATAATTTTAGTTAACTTAGTATACGGCATGAATATGGGAGCGAGTTTTTGATACTATAAGTTATGTAGTTAATTTTGCAACAGAGCCACTTACCTAAAGATATTGGGCGACTAAATGTAGGTTTTATGTTACATTTTATTACATATTTATGGGCTTCACTTTACAAAGATAAAGCCATTAATATTTAACAGAATATGAGCAATCAAACATACTACCATGGTAGATAAAATATTTAACCACGTTTATTGTTAGATATAATTAAGCTCAAAGACGAGTTTTTTCAACATCATTATTACTATAAAAACTTATAGGCATAGTTTGAGGAAAGTATTAATGCGCTATATAGTTTTGTTAACAACAATCCTGTTCTCTTCAGCAGGTCAGGCAGTTGGCGCAGAAAAAAGTACTAATAATCAAGTAGATTTAACTCGTATGGAGTTAGAGCAGCTTCTTGATGTGGAGTATGTTTCGGCAGCTAAAATTGCTAATCAAATTAGCGATGCAAATACTGCTATCTCAATTGTCACCGCCGATGATATTCGTGCTTACGGCTATCGTAGTATGGCTGAAATAGTTAACAGCATGCGCGGGCTTTATACGCCGTATGACGGCAGTATCTATTATCTTGGTGGACGTGGTTTTGGTCGCTCAGGCGATTATGTTGGTCGTATATTGTTGATGATTGATGGCTATGCCACAAATGATAATATTTATGATGAGGCCTATATTGGCAATGATGGCTTGCTGGATACGGAGCTTATTGATCGAGTAGAGTATGTGCCTGGCTCTGGTTCGGCCATCTACGGAAATAACGCTTTCTTTGGCATCATTAATATCATTACAAAAAAAGGACATGATTTTGACGGTACCCAGGTGTCAGGCGAGATCGCCAGTTTTGGTGGGAAAAAAGGCCGAGTTACCTACGGCAAACGGTTTGATAATGGTGCGGATATTTTGCTGTCTGCGTCTGCATTACACAGCGATGGACAAGACTTTTACTATCCTGAGTTCAATAACCCAACAAGTAATTACGGCGTAGCAGCTAGTCTTGACTTTGAACGTAGTCAACGCGTATTTGGCAAATTACAGTTTGAAGGCATAAGTGTTGAAGGCGGATACGTCTCCAGAAGACACGCTAATCCAACAGGGGCATATGGTACGGTATTTAATGCTTTAACATGGGATTGGGACACCAATGGATTTGTTAGCCTAAAATCAGATAACGATATTAGTTCTCACGTAAAAGCTTCTAGCCATGTGTATTACGGATATTATTTAGATCGAACTGCGTTAACTGACCCAACACTAGGTTTTATACATGAACATAACCGTGGTCAATGGGTTGGCGGTGATGTTAAGTTTGTTGGCAATTGGTTTGATCATCACAAATTAGTGTTTGGTGCGGAATATCGTAATGACTTTGAAATAAGCTTTGAAAATCACTTTGGCACTTCAGACTACAGCCGAGAAACACTAAGTCTTTATGCTCAAGATGAAATGATTGTCACTGACAATTTGAAGTTTAACCTTGGTGGTCGAATTGAGAACAGCACTGGGTTAGGCACAAATATTAGCCCTAGAGCGGCTCTAATCTATACGCCATTTAACCCTACCACAATTAAGTTTTCATATAGCTCTGCTTTCAGAAGGCCATCTGCATACGAACAGTTTTATCATGATGGCACACAGGCAATTAATCCAACGCTAGGTCCAGAGTTCGTTAAATCAACTGAACTCACAGTTCAGCAGCAGTTTTCTAGGAATATGCGGGCAATCGCATCTCTTTATCATTACCAAACAAGCGATATTATTACTAGTATGGCTTTACCTTCTGGACTGAGTCAAAATGTTAACTCGGGAGGTGGACATGCTAATGGCTTAGAGCTTGAAGTGCAGAGACTCTGGGATAATGGTGTGCGACTACACGGTAGTTATGCGAAGCAATTTTCAACAGATTCAGATGGATTGCGCATGGTGAACTCTCCAAAAGATCTTGCAAAAATCAATTTAACTTTCCCTATGTTGCAAAACTCTGTTCGAACTGGGGTTGAGGTGCAAACTACCAGCTCTCGCTACACAGAAAAAAGAATGTTGGCAGCAGGTTACACAGTAGCAAATTTAACGTTCAGTTCTGAACATCCAGTTAATGGCTTGAATGCCTCTTTTAGTATTAAAAATCTGTTCGATCGCCATTACGTTTCAGTGGCGCCAGTCGGTTTAGTGCAGGATACGCTCCAGATGGATGGCCGTAATTTTTGGCTACAAGTTGATTATTCCTTCAAATGAAAATAAAACCTTTAATTTATAAGTGTTTTATTGCAAGCTTGCTGGGTTTACCTTGGGGTCAAAGCTGTCAAGCCAATCCCGCTCCAGAATACAAATTAAAAGCAGCGTTCCTTTATAACTTTATTCTATTAACAGAATGGCCTAATACAGTGAATGAAGCCTTACGTGTTTGTGTTATTGGGAAAAGCGGCATAGATGATGCAATTAATGATATCGATGGCGCCGAGGCCAATAAGCGGCATATTAAAATAATGCATTTGTCGAGCTTTTCTAACGTAGATGGCTGTGATGTGCTTTACATAGGTGAAGCTGATTCAATAGATATTCCAAATATTCTTAACAAGCTCGGAGATTCACCTGTCCTGACGATTAGTGATAACTTAGATTTGGTTAAGTCAGGTGTCATGATCAATATGTTTCCCGAAAATCGGCGATTGGTTTTTAGCGTCAATATCGATTCTGCAAAGCATGCTCATTTAACTTTAAGTTCTAGGCTGGTGAGGCTAGCAAAGTAGATTGATATGATGAATAGACAAAAACATTTTTTATCGATTAAAACCAAATTAACTACGATTAGTCTGGTTTCAATTATATCCGCGATGCTTATTATGCTTATCGTGATGATGTCATACGAGTTTTATTTTTTTAGGCAAAATCAGTCCGTTGATTTATCGGTTCAATCAAACATCATTGCTGATAATAGTGCTACGGCTTTAGCCTTTAGCGACCCAGTTGCAACAAATGAAGTGCTTTCTGCTTTGCATACCTCACCTAGCCTAGATAGGGCGATAATCTTTTTACATGATGGCACTCTTTTTGCGGAATACAGTAAGCCAAACCTAAAGCAGTCAGAAACGTTAGTGAGACCAACTTGGTATGGCGCTCAATACACGTGGACTAAGATGATATTGTCGGAAGATATTAAGTTTAAAGGTAGTTCTGTTGGGCAGCTTGTACTTGAAGCTAACTTCAATCTGCTTTATCAACATATATTTTTGTATGGCGGAATTGCCTTACTTGCCGTTGTTGTAGCGCTTTCTTTTGCAATGCTTATGCTTCGCCCACTGATACGCTCAATTACACAGCCAATTCTGAATATGAATTATATGATGCGCCACATCACCAAGAATATAGACTATTCAGGGCGTATGGATCATATTTCTAGCGATGAAGTAGGAGAGCTGGCGACTGGTTTTAATGAAATGTTAGAGCAGATGCAACTTGCTGAAATTCGAGAAGCGTCACAAAGTAACATTATGCGCATGTTGGCTAATGACAAGCCATTAACTGATGTGCTTGAAGCTATTGTCAGTAGCGGGTTTTCTGAAAACACTGAGTATTCTAATAAAGGTGCAATTTGTTGTTTCTGGTTGCTCAACAATGATAGTACGCAGTTTTATCGAAACATATCTCTTAAGCTACCTGATTTTTATGTAGATTTTATAAAAGAGATGAAGCTTAGCAATAGTATGAGTCCATGTGCGTTGGCCGTAGCTACTGGCAAGCGTGTCATTGTTAAAGATATTCAGTTACATCCTTATGATAATAGCTATAAAGACCTTGCCAATAAAGTAGGGTTAACTACATGTTGGACACATCCAGTAATTTCTTCGACAGGAAAAGTTCAGGGCGTATTTTCTGTCTATTTCAATGAGCCCATGAGCCCTAAAGGCGCGGATATTGCCATCATGGAGCAATATGCAGATTTGGCTAGTATTGCTATTGAGCGTGATAGGGCTGAATCTGAACTCAAAATTGCAGCGACAGCATTTCAATCGCAAGAGAGTTTATTAATTACAGACGCTAATTGCATAGTATTACGAGTTAATCAGGCATTTACCAAATCTACAGGCTATGCAGCCGATGAGGTCATTGGTAAAAGTGCTTATATGTTTAAATCAAATCTGAATCCTGCGAATTTTTATGTAGAGATGTGGGATTCCATTCATAAAACTGGTATATGGCAAGGGGAGGTTTGGGCTCGGCGTAAGAATGGTGAGGTTTATCCCAAATGGCTCACTATTTCTGCGGTCAGCGGAAAGGACGGGGTAGTCAGTCATTATGTCGGTTCTGGAATAGATATTACTCAGCGCAAAGCTGCTGAAGAAGAAATCAGAAACCTTGCATTTTATGATTCGCTTACAGGTTTACCTAACCGGAGATTGCTGATTGATAGGCTTAAACATGCCTTGGCAGCCAGTGCTCGCAGTAAAATGTTCGGCGCAGTTTTATTTCTTGATTTAGATAACTTTAAGACACTTAACGACACGCTTGGTCATGATGTCGGTGATTTGCTCTTGCAACAAGTTGCTAAGCGTTTATCTGATACCTCTCGTGAAGAGGATACGATTGCGCGCATAGGGGGCGATGAATTTGTCGTAATTTTAGAAAATTTAAGCGATAAGTCCATTGAAGCTGCTGAACATGCGAAAGTGATATGTGATAAGTATTTAAGCATACTTAATGAATCTTATATGCTTTCTACGTATGTGTGCCTTAGCTCACCAAGCATTGGCGTTACGTTGTTTACTGATCATCAGTCGGGTATAGAAGAGTTGTTAAAACAGGCTGATATCGCTATGTATCAAGCAAAAAAAGCGGGGCGTAATGCAATCCGATTTTTTGACCCCAAGATGCAAGATGCGATTAACCAACTCGTGAGTTTAGACCGTGAATTGCGCGTAGCGATTGAGCAGCAACAGTTTCAATTGTATTTTCAAGTTCAAGTTGATATTACAGGTCAAGCATTGGGTGCTGAGGTGCTGATTCGTTGGATTCATCCTGAACATGGGGCAATATTGCCCCCCATATTTATTCCATTAGCCGAAGACAATGGTCTGATTTTTACTATTGGGAAATGGGTTCTGGATAAAGCTTGTGCTCAGCTTAAAGCTTGGGCGTTAAATGCTAGCACTTGTAACCTCAAGCTTTCGCTTAATGTAAGCGCGAAACAGTTTCATCAAGCAGATTTCATTAAACAAGTTAAGACGGCCATAACATATCACGCAATCAACCCAGCAATGCTAAAGTTAGAGTTGACCGAAAGTATGTTGTTAGACAATATCGAAGACACGATTAAAACCATGAATATTCTAAAAGAAATGGGCATACAATTTTCACTTGATGACTTTGGAACTGGCTACTCATCATTACAGTATCTAAAGCAATTGCCGCTTACCCAATTGAAAATTGATAAATCTTTTGTACACGACATTGCTGAAGATAGTAGCGATCAAGCAATAGTGCGTACAACCATCGTGATGGCACAAACATTAAACTTAGAGGTGATGGCTGAAGGTGTTGAGACCAGTGAACAGTACAACGTACTAATCAATAGTGGTTGCACTTGCTTTCAAGGATTTCTATTTGGACAGCCTATGCCAATCGAGCAGTTTGAAGCTCAGATAAAATTGATGTGAAATACTAATTAACAAAAAATAAATTTAAGATGAAGATTAACTGCTAAAAATAAAAACAATAACTTATATATGTTTTTTTAAGAGAGTTTTCTAACAGTTAATTGTTTTCATCTTAAATATAAATCTACTTATAATTAGTTTATCTGCGACTGCCAAATCGCTGATATAGCATCGGCAACAGAATCAACGTTAAAATAGTGCTAGTGAATAAGCCGCCAATGACTACTATGGCTAAGGGTTTCTGAATTTCCGACCCCGGCCCACTGGCAAATAATAATGGCACCAAACCAAAAGCTGCGATAGTCGCAGTCATTAGCACGGGTCGTAATCTACGTTTTGCACCTTCCATTACCACATCAATTAACGGTAAACCTTCGTCTTCTAGTTGATTGAAGTAGGTCATCATCACTACACCATTCAGTACGGCAATGCCTAGCAATGCAATAAATCCCACTGAAGCTGGCACAGATAAATACTCACCTGAAACCCATAGTGCGAATACACCACCAATCATGGCAAATGGAATGTTGGCTAAAATGAGCACCGTTTGGCGAATAGAGTGAAAAGTTGAGAATAGCAAAATAAAGATCATCAAGATGGCAATAGGAATAACAATAGAAAGCCGTTGTGCCGCGCGTTGTTGATTTTCAAACTGACCGCCAAATTGAATACGGTAGCCAGACTCTAACTTGACTTGGCTAGTAATTTTTTGTTTAGCCTCCTCAACAAAGCTTACTAGATCACGGCCTTTCACATTACTTGTGACTACTATCATACGGCTTGCGCGTTCTCGATCAATTTTCACGGGTCCTTCTACACGCTGTAGATTAGCCAAAGTGGCAAGTGGCACGCTGACGCCTTCACTTGAGGTGATACGAATGTTAGCAAAGTCGGCAGGGGAGAGACGTAAGCCCTCTGCGCCTTTAATAATCAGCGGTGTGCGGCGCTCAGCTTCTTGCACAATTCCCATTTGCAAGCCTTCAACTTGAACTCGAAGGGCATCTTGAATATGTGCAATATCAAAACCTAATCTACCCGCTTTTTCGCGGTCGATATTGACAGATAAGTATTGCACACCATTATTTTCTGGCGTGTAGACATCTTGCGCACCTTGAATACCTTCTAATATCGATTTTATTTTTTCGGCTTTTTCTCCCAGTATTTTTAAGTCTGCACCATATAACTTAATGGCTAAGTCGCCTCGAACGCCTAAAATCATCTCATTCACACGCATATCAATGGGCTGTGTAAAACTGTAATCTATGCCTGCAAAATTTGCCATGACTTTACGCAAACTATCGATAATGTCGTCTTTATTTTGTGTTCGCCATTGGTCACGCGGCTTTAAAATCAAAAAGTTATCGGTTTGATTTAAGCCCATTGGATCTAAACCCAGTTCATCAGAACCTACTCGTGATACTACTTGAGCAACTTCTGGCACCTCTTTTAGAATGGCTTTTTGTATGGCGTCATCAATCGCAACGCTTTGGTTTAAGGTAATGGAAGGCAGTTTTTCTGTTCCCATAATAATGTCACCTTCATCCATGGTTGGCATAAAGGTTTTACCAATTTGCGTATAAATGAGCGCAGTCAAAATCAAAAATATGATTGCAATTATCATCACAAGTTTACTTCGCTTCAACGCCATCTTTAAAACTGGCGTGTAAGCTCGTAAAGCTTGGCGCACTAGCCAAGGCTCTGCATGATGCTTTTTGGTAATCAACATCGCAGCAAATACAGGAATAACTGTGAGCGACAATAGTAACGATGCAGCCAAGGCAAATACAATAGTGAGTGCTACAGGCGCAAATAGCTTGCCTTCTAAGCCTTGTAAGGTGAGCAATGGCAAAAATACGACAATAATAATCACAATGCCTGAGATGACAGGCGTACTAACTTCTTTGACTGCTTGTAAAATCAAGGCAACCTTATTGCTCTTTCCATCGTAATGAGCAAGTTTAGATTCTATATTTTCAACCACGACAACGGCTGCATCTACCAGCATACCAATAGCAATCGTCAGCCCACCTAGACTCATTAAATTAGCGCTTACGCCAAAATAGCGCATCAACATAAACGTCACTAATGCAGAAAGAGGCAATACTAAAGCTACGGTAATCGCCGCGCGAATATTACCCAAAAATAACATGAGTAAAATCATCACAAGCACAATGGCTTCAAGCATGGCTTTAGAAACGCCATGAATTGCTTTATCGACTAAATTACCACGGTTGTAAAAGACATTCAGTTTTATGCCTTTGGGCAAAGTAGGTTCAATTTCAGCTAATTTAGTTTTTACACTTTCGACTAATTTTTGTGCATTTGCACCACGCAAACCCAGCACCAAGCCTTCGACTACTTCACCTTGTCCATTGTGGCTGACAGAGCCATTACGTGTTAGGTTGCTAATATTCACGCTAGCAATATCTTTAACTCTAACCACAAGGTTAGCATCTGCTTTCACTACAGTATTTAAAATATCACTCAGTGCATTGATACGGCCTTCACTGCGTACAATAATAGCTTCCTCACCTTGACTGAGTCGTCCTGCACCATCGTTGCGGTTATTACGCACTAGTGCCGTTTGTAAGCTATCTAAAGTAATGCCACGTGCTTGCATGGCGTTTAAATCAGGTACTATTTCAAAGGTTTTAACTTTTCCACCCAGTGAATTTACATCTGCTACACCCTCTAAGCCTCTCAGTTGAGGTCTAATCACCCAGTCTAATAGGCTGCGATGCTCGGTTAGGCTTAAGCCACCACCTTCTACAGTAAACATCAACATTTCACCCAGCGGCGTAGTCATAGGCGCAATTCCACCGGTGGCATCGCTCGGTAGGTCGCCACGCACAGCATTAATGCGTTCTGCTACTTGGTTGCGCGCCCAATATATATCAGTGCCATCAGCAAAATCGATTGTAATATCGGTAAGCCCATATTTAGCTACTGAGCGCAACATGGTTTGATTCGGCAAGCCTAACATTTCAATTTCAAGCGGTGCAGTAATACGTGCTTCGACTTCCTCCGGCGTTAAACCAGGTGATTTCATAATGATTTTTACCTGCGTACTTGAGACGTCAGGAAATGCATCGATCGGCAGTTCTTTTGCTGCATATAGCCCACCGAATAAAATACAGGCGGTGAATATTAAAGTAAGTAGTGGATTTTTAAGCGAAATTTCAATCAGTTTATTCATGGTTATTCTCCACCCAAGCCTTGCCAACTAGCTTTAATGCCAGCCGTACCACTGATCACAATTTCTTCAGTGCCGTTAAATTCACCAGTAATGCTAGTAACCTCACCTTGAGTATTCAGCACCTTTACCTCACGCACTTCAAAGCCAGTGCCTGTTTGCACGAACACCACTACGCGTGATTGATGATTCACCAACGCGCTTGTTGGTACTTTAAAGCTATTCACGTTTGCACCCGAAACGGATGAAATGATGACATCCACCATTTGGCTGGGAAATAACTGATTAACGCCATGACGTACTTCAGCACGAACGATTGCAGTTTGGTCTTGTGCACGCATGCTAGGCAGCACTGTCATCACTGTGCCTGATGCATCTAGGTCTTTAATGGTAATTAACGCCCCTTTTTGAATAGGGTTATTTTTAAGATCAGTCAACGGCACATGCGCCTCAATCCAAAGTGGGTTTAATTGTGCAATTCTCAACAATGGCGTTACTGCCTCGATGCGCTGCCCCTGTGTAACCATTTGCTCTAGCACTACGCCAGAAATTGGCGCAATTAACGCAATGCCATTCTGATAGTGTCCACCTTTTTCAAGTTGATTAATTGCTCCATCACCCATGCCAGAGAGCTTAAGTAATTGACGGCGCTCATTCATCTGCGCTGCTGTTTCAAAGTGACTATTTTGTGATGTTTGCAAGCGCTTTTCGGCAATGATGCCATCTTTAAATAATGCTTCATCTCGGTCTAGCGACTGCCTAGCCAAACGTCTTTGCGCATTACTTTGTAGATATTCTCGCTGCATACTAATGAGTTCTGGGCTAACAATATGTGCCAGTACTTGGCCTTTTTTAACCGTTTGACCTGCCGTTACCTGTAACTGATCAACCAACCCTGCATAAGCACTGCTTACTACACGAATTTGGTTGACTGGCACGACGACTTCCGCAGGGTAAACTTGACCTGAAGCCTTGGTTTCCGCTTGTAATTTTACGGTTTTAACGTTCAAGTTCTTTTGTTGTATTGCTGTCATTTTCATAACATCTGCAGCGATCGCTTGGCCGCAATAAAGTACTAATAAAGTGAAATATAGCGTGAATCTCATGGTAGTTCTCCTACTGCTTGATTAAAGCGCGCAGTATTCCAAAGTTGTTGAATTTGCTGGTTTTTTAGGCTTCTGTCTGCATTGAATGCTTGTGCCTGAACGCGCATTAAGTCGCTTAAATCTAGCTCACCTAATTGAAAGGCTTTACGAGTAACATTTAAACTTTGATGTGCGATGCTATTTTGTTTCAAAAGGACATCTAATTGAATGATGCCAATCTCATAGTTGTGTTCAGCTTCGTGCATGGCTGCTGCAAGTAATTGTTTTAATTGACTTAGATTAACCTGTTGCTCCGCATGTTGCATTTCGGCAGCAGCCAATAAAGGCGCGTTGCGCGATTCAGTCTGTAATGGAATACGCAAAGTGATGCCTAGACTGTTATTAAATTGCGCATCAGAGGCACCGCGTAAACTACGCGTTCCGATGATCACAGTTGGGTTGTCGCGGGACTCAATTTTGGTTAAATTGCTACGCTGTTCACTAAGCGCGATTTTATCGTTAGCCTCAACCAAGGCTGGGTGTGTTTGGTCTAAGTCATTTTTGTCGGATTTCATTTCCGTAAACTCAGCAGGAATCACTTTCAAACCCGTTAAATTGATATAGCGGAACTTAGCATGCTGAACTTCGGCTTCTGCATAAATTTTTTCAGATTCAGCTTGTAAGGTTTCAGTCTGAGAGACTAGTAAATCCTTTTGCGCCATATCACCAAGTGTTACGCGTTTTTCAATATCTCGCTGTAATTGGCTTGCAGCGTCATATTTATTGTTGGCAATATCAGCTAAACCTTGCATTAGCTTAATTTCCCACAGCGCGTCTCGCACCATGCCAGCTAATTGCAATCGTATATTTTGTGTATGGCTATTTAGGTTTTGTAATGACGCATTTGCAATCGCCTCGCGCGCTTTTCGCTGACCACTTAACCAAATTGGTAACTCAACGCCAAGCTCCCATTCGCTTTCACCATTGCGGCTCAATAATTGGTCATTTTGATTGCGCAGCATTATGCTAGGCGCAGCAGGTAATAAGCCTTTAGCATGAATTTGACGCGCTTCAAGCTCTAGCTTTTTAGCGTTGAGTAATTGGCTATTGGGATAATTTGGTAGAGATTTTTCTACCAAATTATGTAGGGTAAGGGTGCTGTCTGAGGTCAATGTATCTTCATGCTGCATTTCTTCAGCGCGTGATAAAGCGCTATTAAAGAGACAGGATAAAAATAGTGCCCACACCAAGTAATGTGGTTTAAACATAAAAACTCCTAATTAAATCGACTGATTAAAACAACCAAATAATAGTTAGCTATTATTAAGCCCAGCTTAAGTGATTTAATTAGTAAGGCGGCGCACGGGGACTTTGAAGTGAGTAGGGGGTGTGACGGTACTTAGAAGTTTGCAGAAAGCTAGGTTTTAATGGGCTGGCTTTATTAAATACGATTGAAATAATTGTGAACAAAACAGCCAACATTGCAAGGTTGTCATCAATATCATCGGCTTTTGATACTTTAATGCCATTTGCAACAGTTACAATTGCACCAATGCTAGGTTGATCGCTTAACTGTGTATTGGCAATCACTTGATTATTACTTGTAGGACTAACTTCATTGGAATGTATGTGAAAGCCATGCACTTTAGAGTCGTCCAAACCATAGGCATGCGCGTGTATAAACGGTGCAAAAAATTGCAACATGACTAAACACAGCATTAAACAGTTTTTACTAAGCTTGAGCATTGTATGAATATTATACTGATTAAATCAAAATCTCATATTTGAACTTATTATTTTCAACTATTCTTAGTCAGCATAGCCAGATAAAGCGCTTCAACTTTATCGCGTGCCCATGGCGTTCTGCGTAAGAATTTTAAGCTGGATTGTATGCTAGGATCATTGCTGAAACAGTTGACAGGAATGCGATCTGCTAAGCCATTCCAGCCATAATGGTTTACTAAGTCCGTCACTATTTGCTCTAGTTTAATACCATGTAACGGGTTGTTGTGTTGAGTAGGTGTAGTGGTAGTCATGTTATAAAAAACGATCCAGAAGTTTTCTACTGGCTTTGTCTAATTGGTCTATTTCAGGAATCAAGAAATCAATGCCATGACTATCAGAAATAAGCAGGCTGGTAGGAGTTAATCGGCGAATATGATCTTCAGATTTCAAGGTGAGTGTTGCTTCGCCGCGATTCGTCATCAGCTGCCAAGTGCTAGGCGTGGCAAAGCTAGTGACGTGTATGATGCGATGAATTTCTGGCATGAATTCTCTTTGCGCCAATTCCTCTGCGATAAGTATGCGTATATCTTCTGGCAAGTCTGAAAGTTGATTAATCCAAGCCAGTTCATGACCTTCACGATTGAGTAATGACAGTCCTTCATTCGCGGCTGAGATTGGGAAAGCGCGGACTGGATACACGCCGTTGTGAACCTCATTGTTACGCGTGGTGAGTTGCAATTGTCCTGCGGGATTGCGTATTAGTTTGAAGTCTTCGAAAGTTTGATTCATGATGATGTGTTCATTTCTTTGCTGGCAATCTTATCATCAGCACTTAAGTCATCTAGATCCGTATCCACATTTCTAGCCTGTGCTTGGTAAAGTCGGTAATAAGCGCCTTCTTTTGCCATTAATTCATCATGGCTGCCAATTTCAACCACTTCGCCTTGGTCTAACACTACTAGGCGATTGGCTTTATGCAAGGTAGAAAGGCGATGCGCAATGGCGATAGTTGTACGACCCTGAACCAAATTATCGAGTGCTTTTTGAATTTCTTTTTCAGTTTCTGTATCGACTGAAGCGGTTGCTTCGTCCAATATCAAAATATGCGGATCTATGAGCAATGCTCGTGCAATTGAAATGCGTTGGCGTTCACCACCAGATAAGCCATGACCACGTTCTCCAACTAAGGAGTCATAACCATGCGGCAGCCGTAAAATAAACTCATGTGCATGCGCAGCTCGTGCCGCAGCGACAATTTCGGCGCGACTTGCATCAGGTTTTCCGTAAGCAATATTGTCTGCAATGCTGCCAAAGAATAAGAATGGATCTTGTAATACCAGCCCAATATTACGCCTATATTCTGAAATAGGCAGAGAGCGAATATTGACACCATCTAGGCTGATTGAGCCACTAGAAACATCATAAAAACGGCACATGAGATTGACCAGCGTACTTTTGCCAGAACCACTATGACCAACCAAGCCTATCATTTCGCCTGGTTGTATAGTTAGGTTGATGTTTTTAATCACAGTGCGATTGCCGTATCGAAAGCCTGCATTAGTAATTTCAATTTTTCCTGTAACATTGTTCAAATGCACTGGATTAGTGGCTTCTGGAACACTAGAAACATGATCAAGAATATCAAAAATACGCTTGGCACCAGAGGCAGCTTTTTGCGTCACTGAAACAATACGGCTCATAGAATCTAAGCGGGTATAAAAGCGGCTAATATAGGCGAGAAAAGCGGTTAATACGCCCACGCTGATTTCGTTACGGGATACTTGCCAAATGCCAAATGCCCAGACTAATAACAAGCCAATTTCCGTTAGTAAAGTTACGCTGGGCGAGAATAGCGACCAGATTTTATTAATACGGTCATTCACTATCAAGTTTTGTTGATTGGCTTCACGGAAGCGGGTGGCTTCACGATTTTCTTGTGCAAAAGCCTTCACCACGCGAATGCCCGGTATGGTATCTGCCAACACATTGCTTACTTGTGACCATACCCTGTCAATTTTTTCAAAGCCGGTGCGTAGGCGGTCGCGCACTAGGTGAATCATCCAGGCAATGATGGGTAGTGGTAGCAGGGTGATGAGCGCTAGCTTGGCATTGATGGAAATTAAAATCGCTGCTGTCATGATGATCATCAGGACATCGGTAGCAAAGTCGAGTAAATGTAAGGATAAAAATACACAGATTCGGTCAGATTCAGAGCCGATTCGCGCCATTAAATCACCTGTACGCTTTCCGCCAAAATACTCTAAGGAAAGTCGAAGTAGATGTTCGTAGGTGATGGTTCTGAGGTCGGCACCGATACGTTCGCTCACTAGAGCCAGAATGTAAGTGCGCGCCCAGCCTAAGCTCCAAGCCAATAGTGCCGAGCCTAGTAAGCCGACAAGTAGCAAAGAAACCATGTTTTTATCAATAGGCACGCCATTTTGATAAGGAATTAATACCTTATCCATCAGTGGAATGGTTAAATAAGGCGGCACCAAAGTCGCAGCGGTTGACGCTAGCATCAGCAAAAATCCCGCAAGCAGTTGCCATTGGTAAGGCTTTGCAAAGCGCCACAACCTAAATAATGTCCAAGTCGAAGGCGGCGCATCTAAGGTGCGGCTACATTGTGGGCACTCATCCTGATCAGCTGTCATGGCAAACTGACACTTTGGGCACGGTTCTGTTGGCTCTATGCTGATAGCCTGCCCAGTCACAAGCTTGTTGATTTGTTGCACAAACTGCTTAACAAAACGTAAAGTTGCGGTATTATTTTCTAAAGTCAAAAACCAGTAGGCGGTTCTTTTTCCTTGCTCAAATAGCTCGATTTTTCCTACGCCAGCATGGTCGCGATACTCGAGCTTTAAATTTACGTCATATTGAAACTCTGCTGTTTGCGCTTTGGTTTCCAGCGTTTGCGGCTCAATATGAAGTAAACGTTGATTGGTAATGACCAACAAACTTTTTTTAAAATAAAGCTTGTTATCCAAGTTGATTTCCAGCCAGCCATGCATCGTTTCAGCACTCATTAATCGTGCAGACACGTTTGCTTGCCAATCATCAGGTAGTGGCTTTAGGGCGGAGTTTAAATGTTGTATTTGCTTGTTCACGGCTGCTGAGTTTACTACAATCACCGAGCCTTACAAATAAATATAAATCTGTTACTGTGTGGCAGTCTGTCAGCTTTATGTCAGCTAAATACGATAAAATCGAATGACATTATTTCAATAATATTAATCTGGATAGATTGATGCAATTTCTCAAAATATTACCTCTGCATGGCCCAAATATATGGACGTATCGTCCAGTGTTAGAGGTATGGCTA
Organism: Methylotenera sp.; assembly: GCF_029945705.1. GTDB lineage: Bacteria > Pseudomonadota > Gammaproteobacteria > Burkholderiales > Methylophilaceae > Methylotenera. Next base: position 25,995 of record NZ_JAQSDC010000059.1, on the reverse strand, counting down.
GATATTGGTGCGTTAGAAGACTCACCATCCAATACCATCCCAGGTTTTTATGAACGTCTCAGTTCATGGCTTCCTTCGCTCATTGAGCATCGTTGTGGCATAGGTGAGCGCGGTGGATTTTTGTTGCGCGTAAAAGAGGGCACTTGGGCTGGTCACATACTAGAACACGTTACGCTTGAGTTGCAAACCTTAGCAGGTATGCAGGGCGGCTTTGGTAAAGCGCGCAGCACCTCTGTGCGAGGTATCTACAAAGTTGTTGTACGTTCACGTAATGAAAAAGTCAGTCGAGCAGCACTAAATGCAGGGCGCGACTTGATTATGGCTGCGATAGAAAACAAGCCATTTGATGTCGCTGGCACCGTTGCAACCCTGCGCGAACTGGTGGATGACTATTGCTTAGGCCCCAGCACCGCTTGCATTGTAGATGCCGCTACAGAGTTACGCATTCCCTCTATCCGTTTGACTGAAGGCAATTTAGTGCAGCTTGGTTATGGCTCAGCTCAACATCGTGTTTGGACCGCCGAAACGGATATGACTAGCGCGATTGCTGAAGGCATTTCACGTGATAAAGATTTAACTAAGCAACTGTTACAAAATTGCGGCGTGCCAGTACCTGAAGGCCGTATTGTAGAAAGCCCAGAAGATGCTTGGGAAGCGGCTGAAGATATAGGCTTACCTGTTGTCGTCAAGCCAAGTGATGGTAACCATGGCCGTGGCGTTTCTACCGAACTGATGACGCGCGTTGACGTTGAGGCAGCATTCAAACTTGCTGACGAAGAGGGTAGTGAGGTCATTGTCGAGCGATTTATACGTGGTAATGAGCATCGCCTGTTAGTTGTAGGTGGAAAATTAGCCGCCGCCGCGCGTGGAGAATCCGTTTCGGTGATTGGCGATGGCGTGTCTACGGTTCGCCAGTTAATTGACCTGCAAGTCAATACAGATCCTAGAAGGGGTGAGGCTGAAGAATTTCCATTGGAGCCGCTACTGATTGATAAAACGCCATCTGTTATTTTCGAGATTAACCGGCAAGGGCATACGCCTGATTCAATTTTGTCAAAAAATGTTTCTATTATTGTGCAACGTAATGGCAATGTGGCTATTGACGTGACTGATTTAGTTCACCCAGAAGTTGCTGCCGTAGCTGCCTTGGCCGCACGCATTGTCGGCCTTGATATCGCCGGTATTGATATGGTTGCGGAAGATATTTCTCGCCCGCTAGCCGAGCAAGGTGCAGCGATTGTTGAAGTGAATGCAGGGCCAGGTTTGTTAATGCATCTTAAACCTGCGCAAGGCGAGGCACGCCCAGTAGGTAAAGCGATTGTTGAAAGCTTATTTAGTAGTGAAGACTCTGGTCGAATTCCACTGGTAGGCATTGCAGGTACTCATGGAAAATCTCAAGTTGCCCAAATAGTGGCAAGCTTAATTCAGCTCAGTGGTTTACATACGGGACTAGCTTGCGCGGATGGTTTGTATGTAGATGAGCGTCAATTAGATAAAAAAGATTGTGCTAATTGGACTGCTGCCCAAAAGTTACTCATGAATCGCAAAGTGCAAGCGGCGGTGATTGAGAGTAGCGCCGCTACCATTTTGGGTGAAGGCTTGGGCTACGACCGTTGCCAGGTAGGTATTATTACTAATATTGAACCAGAGAAACACTTTGGAGAATATTACATAGAAACGATTGAGCAAGTTTACAATGTGATGCGCACACAAGTTGATGTAGTATTGGATAACGGCGCGGCTGTATTGAATGCTGAAGATCCACTAGTGGCCATGATGGCGGAGTTGTGTGATGGCGAAGTGATATTTTTTGCGCAAAATGCTGAATGTGAAATAGTAAGTGAGCATTTAGCCAATGCTGGGCGGGCGGTGATATTAAAGGATGGATATATCGTACTTGCCCATGGGGGAGTGCAAACGCCTTTGGTGAGTTTGGCGGTTATTCCAGCATTGAATAATCAACCCGCAACAGTAGAGATTACAAGTTTCTTGGCTGCCGCAGGCGCTGCATGGGCGCTTGGTATTTCACCCGATCTTATTGTTACAGGTATCAACACGTTCATAATTAAACCTGCCAACCTTGCTAAAATCTAACAACTAAAACAATCATCATTAACATCATAAAATCAATACAATAAGGAAAACTGTTTAATGCAAGTCAATCGTGTTCGAGCACTTCGCGGTCCTAATTTATGGAGCCGACATACCTCTATTGAAGCGGTTGTGTCTTGTGACGAGCTAGAGCGCTGCATCGCCAATATCAGCGGTTTTGAAGTGCGACTTCGTGAGCGCTTTCCTGAGATTGGTATGTTGCAACTAGGCGGTCATACTGAAGCTGTGACGATGGCGCATGTGTTAGAACTTACCGCCTTGGCGCTACAAGCTCAATCGGGAAGCCTAGTGACTTTTAGTCGTACCACGGCAACACCGGAACCTGGCGTGTTTCAAGTCGTGTTTGAATATAGCGAAGAAGAAGTTGGTCGTAGGGCGCTTGAGTTAGCGGAAAGTCTTTGCCAAGCTGCAGTGGCAGATACGCCATTTGATTTGGATGCTGCACTCACAGCGTTGAAAGACCTCGATGAAGATGTCCGTCTAGGACCTAGTACCGATTCTATTGTGCAAGCTGCAGTAGCTAGAGGAATACCATACAGACGATTAACTGAAGGTAGTTTGGTACAGTTTGGCTGGGGTAGTCGTCAGCGTCGCATTCAAGCCGCTGAAACAGATCGCAGTAGTGCGATTGCCGAAGCGATTGCGCAAGATAAACATTTAACAAAAAAATTACTCGATGCGGCTGGAGTAGCAGTACCATTTGGTCGGGAAGTTTCCACGATAGAAGAAGCATGGGCCGCCATGCTTGAAATTGCGGGGCCTGTTGTTGTTAAGCCGAAAGATGGAAATCAGGGCAAAGGTGTGACGGTGAATATAGTCACACGTGAACAGCTTAATGATGCTTTTATTGCGGCATCTAAAATTAGTTCAGAAGTATTGGTTGAGCGTTTTATCACAGGTAGTGACTTCCGATTGCTGGTTGTTGGCAATCAAATGGTTGCGGCAGCAAGACGCGACCCGCCGATTGTGTTGGGAGACGGTGTGCGCACTGTTCGCGCTTTGGTCGAGCAGGTAAATAGCGACCCACGTCGTGGTTCTGGTCATGCGACTTCGCTCACTAAAATTCGCATAGACGATATTGCATTAGGCTGCTTAGCCGAACAAAACTTAAATGCAGACTCAGTGCCTAGCAAAGGTCAGCGCGTGGTGATGCGCAGTAACGCTAATTTGAGTACAGGCGGCTCAGCAACCGATGTTACAGATGACGTACACCCTGAACTAGCCGCTACCGCAGTGGCCGCTGCGCAAATGATAGGTTTAGATATTTGCGGTGTAGATGTGATGTGCGATAGCGTATTGCATCCACTTGAAGCGCAAGGTGGTGGCATTGTAGAAGTGAATGCCGCGCCAGGTTTGCGCATGCATCTGCAGCCTTCTTATGGCAAAAGTCGCAAAGTAGGGGGCGCTATTTTATCTACTATGTTTGCCGCTGATGAAGATGGCAGAATTCCACTGGTGACTGTTGCAGGTACCAATGGTAAAACAACAACGGTACGTTTAATTTCGCATATCCTCACTTGCCAAGGATTGAGAGTTGGCATGACTAACTCAGATGGCGTTTATATTGAAGGCCGACGAATTGATACTGGTGATTGCAGTGGTCCAAAAAGCGCCCGTAATGTATTAATGCATCCAGATGTAGATGCTGCTGTGTTAGAAACGGCCAGAGGCGGCGTGTTACGTGAAGGTTTAGCGTTTGACCGTTGCAATGTCGCGGTGGTGACGAATATTGGTATGGGCGACCACTTAGGATTAAGCTATATCACCACCGTGGAAGATTTAGCCGTCGTTAAAAGAGTCGTTGTGCAAAATGTTGCGCCTAACGGCATGGCTGTATTAAATGCTGCTGATCCAATGACTGTGAATATGGCTGCAGCATGTCCTGGCGCTGTGACTTTCTTTGCACAAAATGGTCAGCTACCTGTGATTGCTACCCACCGCGCCCATGGGCATCGTGTGGTGTATGTTGAAGGTGGGCAGATAGTTGCCGCACAACAGCACAATGAATATCGTATTGATCTAGCGAAAATTCCATTGACTCGGAACGGTACGATAGGCTTTCAAGTTGAGAATGCCATGGCTGCAATTGCGTCTGCATGGGCGTTAAACGTTAAGTGGGATATTATTCTTCAAGGCGTCTCAACTTTTGTTAACGATGCGCAAACCGCACCAGGCCGCTTTAACTTTTTTGAATATCGTGGCGCCAGCGTCATTGCTGATTACGGACATAATCCAGATGCGATTGTAGCGCTAGTCAGTGCGATTGAAAATATCCCAGCAAATAAACGTATGGTAGTGATTAGTGGCGCTGGAGACCGCAGAGACGTAGACATCAGCCGTCAATCAGAAATTTTAGGTGATGCTTTTGACGAAGTGATACTCTATGAAGACCAATGCCAACGCGGTCGCGCAGATGGTGAGGTGCTTGCGCTATTAAGAAGCGGCCTGTCAAATGCTAGACGCACTAAAAGAGTAGATGAAATACGTGGAGAGTTTGTGGCGATTGATGCGGCATTGTCACGTTTGGAAAAGGGCGATTTATGCCTCATCCTAATTGATCAGGTTGATGAGGCGCTGGCTTATATAGCACAGCAAATCTCACAAGCTTAATTCAACTAAACTTGTTACAATCAGGCCCCGAGATTTTACGAACTCCACTAGAGGTCAACACACTATGCCCAGTATTTTATTTGGACATAACCAACCTGAGTTAATAGCAACTGAGATTCTTGCTGATATTTTTGAAGCAACTGCAGAGCGTTTACCTAATCAAACGGCTTTGATTTTTGGCGAACACAAGCTTAGCTATTCTGAACTGAATGATCGAGCAGATCTAGTAGCTTCAAATTTGATCGACCATGGTGTTATTACAGGGCAGATTATTGGTCTCTGGCTACCACGGGGCATAGAGTTACTAGTGATGCAGTTGGCAATAGCCAAGACAGGTGCTGCTTGGTTACCCTTTGATGCAGATACGCCAGCCGAGCGTGTTGCAGTTTGCTTGGGTGATGCGAGTGCTTTTGGCTTAATTAGTTGTGATACGAATATCAAGCAGTTAGCTGATTTAACTTCTGCAGCTTTATCTAGTGCGTTATGGAGTTCAGATAGCTTACTTACTCCAACTAAGGGCACAATAAAAAGACGTGTTGGCGCCTTGCCAGAACATCCTGCTTATGTGATTTACACCTCTGGTTCTACAGGTAAGCCTAAAGGCATTCTGGTGAACCAAGGCTCAATTTGCCATTTTTTGCGTAGTGAAAACAGTCGATTAGGCGTTATCGCCTCAGACCTTGTCTATCAGGGTTTCTCCGTAGCATTCGATATGTCTTTTGAAGAAATATGGATTAGCTATCTAGTGGGTGCTACGTTGTGGATTGCACCCAAAGAGTTAGCAACCGACCCTGAGGCGTTACCACAAGCTTTATTTGAGCAAAAGGTGACTGTACTGCATGCAGTGCCAACTTTGCTTGCATTGTTCAATCGAGAGCTGCCAAATCTACGTATTATTAATCTTGGTGGAGAGGCTTGTCCTGAATCGCTGGCCAATAAATGGGCTACTCCTGAACGCAAAATGTTCAATACTTACGGGCCAACAGAGGCGACGGTCTCTGCTTCATTGGCTCAATTACAAGCGAACGAGCCTGTGATTATCGGCTTGCCACTGCCAAACTACATACTGCTTGTGGTGGATCCTGATCCAACAGTTAGCTTGCGTTTACTTGATCTTGGCGAAACAGGGGAACTATGCATCAGTGGCCCAGGTGTGGCGATTGGCTATCTTGGACGACCAGAACTTACCGCTGAAAAATTTTTAACCAATCCATTTGCAACTGGGCTGCATGACCAAAGGCTTTATCGTACGGGTGATCTTGCGAGAATTGACGAGGCTGGTCGAGTTCAATGTTTAGGAAGAACTGATGATCAAGTCAAAATTAGAGGTTTTCGTGTAGAACTAGGTGAGATTGAAGCGGCACTTTCTGCCCAAAATCACATAGGAACAGCCGCAGTCATTTTACGGCAAGATGATGGCCTAGAGCGTTTGGTTGCATATATCGTAAGCGAAAATGGTGATGATATTGCTACATCTCAATTACGTGCAGCTTTAGCCGAAACTTTACCGCCTTATATGGTGCCTGCTTATTTTGTGATACTTACAGAAATGCCGCGACTCACTTCAGGTAAGATTGATCGTAAAGCGCTACGTGCTTTACCTTTAAGCATCTCAACTAACGAAAATAGTGATTCAGATAGCCCAGATAATCAAGCTGAAGAAGTGTTGTTTACCGCCCTAAATAGACTTTTTCCTGGTCAACCGATACGGCGTGAAGCAGATTTTTTTACCGATTTAGGTGGACACTCTTTATTGGCGGCGAGATTAGCTTCGGCAATACGAGCTAGTGAAACGTTTTCTAGTTTTACTGTGCGAGATATTTATCAATATCGCCAAATTGGACGTATCGCTGAAATTTTAAATGAAACGCCTGTTAATTTGCCTGTTGTAGAGTCAACTTGGGTACCGCCATCCACGACTAAGCGATGGCTATGTGGTGCGGCGCAAGCTTTAGTGGTGCCTATGTTGGTGTTGCTGCGCATGTCACAGTGGCTGGCTTCATTTTTTACTTATCATTTCTTTACTGGCGACCCAGGTGACTCTATTGCTAAAGCCGTTGCGGCCTCTATAGGTGTTTTTTTACTGGTCACAGTGCTTAGTTTTGTCATCGCAATCGTTGGTAAATGGTTGGTAGCAGGCAAACTTAAAGCAGGACGCTATCCGCTGTGGGGCGCTACATATTTCCGCTGGTGGCTTTCTGACCGCCTAATTGAAGGTGCTCCGCTATATATGTTGGGCGGTTCTTCGTTATATGTGTGGTGGCTGCGAGCGCTTGGAGCAAAAGTTGGAAGCGAGGTTAATATTGGCTCATTGAGCTTACGTGCTCATGATTTATTAAAGATTTCAGATGGCGTCAGTATTGGCAATGCAGTCAATTTAGAAAATGCTAGGGTGGAGCATGGTGAGTTAGTTTTAGGTAACATTTTTATAGCAAAAGAAGCCTGTGTGGACTCTTATGCCATATTAGAAGGTAATACCAGTGTAGGCGAATACGCTCGTGTTGAAGGGCTATCTGCCCTTAGTGATGGCATGCACGTGCCAGCAAAACGTATTTGGGGTGGTTCGCCAGCAAAAGAGTTAGGCACTTTTGATGAAAGTTTGCATGTGCCTCGTCCTGCGGTTTCTAAAATCCGTTTAATTTTAGAAGCACTATTTTTTATATTTGGCGTACTAGTTACAGCAGTATTGTTTTTCATCCCTATTTTCCCAAGCATGATGTTGGTTGATCGTATGGATGAAAGTTATCCATGGCTTGAGCATGGCAGCACGTCGTTTCAATTGGTTAAATATTTCTTCTTAGCATTTCCTGCTATTGCGGTGCTTATTATCTGTACGGCTTTGATTTCAGCCGCATTGCGTTGGATTGTCTTGATGCGTGTAAAGGCTGGTCGATGGCCTGTACATAGCAATGTATATTGCCGTCGCTGGTTGGTGAATCAAATTCAAGAGTCAAGTTTAAACATTCTGCATGGTGTTTATGCGACTGTATATGCGCCATTTTGGTACCGTTTATTAGGTGCAAAAGTCGGACGAGATGCTGAAATCTCTACAGCACAAGGTGTGGTGCCAGATTTACTCACTTTGGGTGATGAGTCGTTTATTGCCGATGGTGTGATGCTTGGTGATGAGTCTATACAAGGCGGTTGGATGCAAACCCGACCCACCGTAATTTCAAAACGCAGCTTTGTTGGTAATGGTGCATACATTCCTGATGGAACAATCATTCCTGAAAATGTCTTGATAGGAGTTCATTCACGTGCGCCAAGTAATGAAGCGATGAGCAAGGGTGATACGTGGCTTGGTTCGCCAGCCATTAATCTATCTGCGCGAGAAGAAACTGTCGGTTTGTTTCCCGAATCACTTACATTCCACCCTTCAATTTTACGCAGAATAGGGCGCGCATTAGTAGAAGCTTACCGTATTGTGACGCCACACGCAGTGGTGATAGCCGTTGGTTATACTGTGGTGCTTAATGCCATGCCATATGCAGCTGCAGAGCAATGGGGCATTGTGGCTTTACATTTAATTGCAGCAGGTCTGTTATATGGCCTAGGTGGTTTTATTTTTATTGCCATTCTTAAATGGACATTAATATTCCGTTACGACAAGCGCTCTCAACCAATGTGGACATCATTTGTATGGATGTCTGAAGGCATTACTAATCTTTATGAAGGCCTTGTAGTACCTAATTTTATGCGTTACTTACGCGGCACTCCATGGTTGCCAATGGCGTTTAATTTATTAGGCTGTCATATCGGGCGAGGCGTGTATTTAGATACCACTGACTTGACCGAGTTTGACTGTGTAACGATAGGCGAATTCAGCGAACTCAACGCGCTGGTATGTCCACAAACCCATCTGTTTGAAGATCGTATTATGAAAATTGATCATGTGAATATCGGCAAGCGAGTGAGTATCGGCGCGCGTAGCACCGTTCTTTACAGCGCTTACGTGGCAGATAATGTTAAATTAGGACCGCTCACATTGGTGATGAAAGGCGAAAGTATTCCAGCTAATTCGCGTTGGTGGGGCTGTCCAGCGATTCCAGATAGAACATAATGCTACAGCAGCGGCTTTCTGTATTTGAGTGGCCGAACGATGCAGGCAAGTTAAGCCTAGAAAATGGCTTGCTCGTTATTGCATTAAAAACACCGCCAACCATGCAACGCCAAGAAGCTAGGCAGCTTATTAGGTTGGCTATCCAAGAAGTATTAGCTTTGTTGCTTTATTGCGACGTCAGTGAAATTGACTTGCTTTCTCAAGCGGGTCAGGCAGTTAAGTTGTTAAATGCACAGCATAATATTGGACTTTCTATTAGTCATGAAGTTGGGTTGTCGCTAGTCGCAATCAATATGTATGGTGCTGTTGGTGTTGATGTGATGGCAATAAGTAGTGTTCCTGAAGATGCTGAGTTGCGTACACTAGCTATTGAATATTTTGGCGTAAAGGCTGCGGAGCTTATTCTTAGCAAGCCGACACGAGAGCATAAAGAAGCTTTTGCAATGGCTTGGACGAAATTTGAAGCAGGTTTGAAGGTGAGAGGTGAAGCTTTAGTTGAGTGGAGTGCTGCACGAGATGAAAAGCTCAAAAGCATACCTGTTTGTAGGTTAGCTTTAGGTGATGGATATATTGGCGCTATCGCTTATGAAGCTACTATTTAGATATTTTAAATTATGCCTGCCAAACACCAAAACCAGCACTGCGTAAATCGATGCCAATCTCAACCTCCATGCGACTAGCTTCATCATAAGTCATAGGATTAAAACCTTCATACAAGTCTGGCAGTAAACGTAAGCCATATTGTTTTGCATATCGGTTAGATTGAATGCCAGCTTTATGTTTATCAAAACGTACATCAGGGTCTAAACCTGTCATTCCAACATAGACGCATGGCTTTCCGCTGATGTAGTTGGGATTGCATTTGATGAACTTTGCCTCAAACAGTACGTCTTTGGATAACTCAATAACATAAACGTTGTGATGTGAACGGCGAGACATATTTGATTAATATAGGTGATTAATAATATAGATGATTAAAATGCATCACCATCATGAGCTTCATAGGCATCACGTAATCTTGCGTTAATAGCATCTATGTCATCATCAGAAGACTGATTCGGCACTGTTTTATCAGATTTTACAGTTGGTTTTGATGCTGATTGGGTCTGGGCGGGAGTGGGCGAGTTTGTGAACCACTTTTCAAAAGGTGCAGCATCAACGCCTTGTGGTACATACCAGTGTTTTGATTCTGCATTCCAGCGTGCGCCTAGCGATTTGGCTTGGTCTTTCTCATTGAATGGTACTTTTAGTGCAATATTGGTTGTTGCGGTCATTTTCTTCCTAAGGTTTTTGCATTAATGCTTTTAGATAATTAGTTTAGTGAAAGATAGCATTATAGCTAATTCCAAAATAAGGTCATACCAGCGGCATCTGCTCTAGAATGATTTAGGGCGGGTTATTGTTGCAAGTTAGGTATTCTAACTAAGTACCGCAGAATGTTTTGTAAGGCATTGCTGATGGTATCGGCGGCGCACGATAACTCATGTAGTTAGCATCCTCTTTGAACGGCTGCGACAGTACTTTAAGCAAGTTTTCTAGCACTGTGAAATCACCTGATTCTGCAGCGCTTAATGCAGCTTCTACTTGATGGTTGCGTGGAATCACTACAGGATTAGTCTTTGACATTAATGCAACCGCATCATCTAGACTTTCAGTCTGGCTTGATAATCGTTGACGCCATTGATGATGCCAGGTGATGAAATCGGGCGTGTCACTATTTTCTTCTTCATTAAAGCCTATAGCTAAACCTGAAGATAAGTCGCGAAAGGTGTTGGTATAGTCCATACGGTATTTTTTCATACAACTCAACAGCTCTTCCACCAATGCAAGATCATCAGGCTCTGCTGTGAATAAGCCTAACTTTTTCCGCATGCCAGTTAGCCAATACTGCTGATATTTATCTGCAAATACGCTAAGCGCAGATTGTGCAATTCGTATAGATTCATCTAAATCCTGATGTAATAGCGGCAATAATGTTTCAGCAAATCGCGTTAAATTCCATTGCGCGATTTGCGGCTGGTTACCAAAAGCGTATCGACCCTGCTGGTCAATAGAACTAAATACGGTCGCAGAGTCAAAGTTATCCATAAACGCACAAGGACCAAAATCAATGCTTTCGCCACAAATTGACATATTGTCTGTATTCATCACGCCATGGATAAATCCAACTTGCATCCACTGTGCAATGAGTTTGGCCTGATTTTCAATCACGGCATTTAGTAACGATAAATACTTATTTTCAGAGTTTACAAGAGTTGGAAAGTGTCGATTTAAAGTGTAATCAGCCAAAGACCTTACAAGCTCTGTATTGTCATGTGATGCGGCAAATTGGAATGTACCAACTCGAATATGACTAGCAGCTACTCGCGTTAAAATGGCGCCAGGCAGTGCGCTATCACGATAAACGAGTTCGCCTGTTGTGACCACAGCCAAGCTGCGTGTAGTGGGTATACCCAGCGCATGCATCGCTTCACTGATGATATATTCCCTAAGCATTGGGCCAAGCGCTGCACGACCGTCACCACGGCGTGAAAACGCGGTAACGCCTGCACCTTTCAGCTGAATATCATAGCGACTGCCCTCTGGCGTAATATGCTCCCCGAGCAGTATGGCTCTACCATCGCCAAGCATGTTCAAATGGCCAAACTGATGCCCCGCATATGCCTGTGCGATAGGCTCTGCACCTACAGGTATTGTGTTGCCCGAGAAAATAAAGTTAGCATCATTTTTTAATAAAGCCTCCATATTTAACCCAAGTGAGATGGCTAATGGCTGATTAAATACTACGATATTGGGCGCTTTAACAGTGGTTGGCTTCTGCTTCACAAAAAAAGTGTTGACTAGACGCGTGTAGCTATTATCAAAATTCCAGCCAGATGATATTGCAGGGCTTTCATTTAAGTCTTTTTCTGTCGCTTTCAATTGGTTTAATCCTTACTAAATTACTGGGATATTTATTAGCTTTGATAATAACCACTCACTTCAAAGATTAGAAGCGTTTATATCAAATATGACTGCGCCGAGCTTAAAATAATTCAGCTTGTGCTGCGGGCGGCGCGGCTAAAAGCTCGTCTACATCAAGCTCAAAAATGCCAAGCTTGCCACGACATGGCAACAGTGCTAAAGGTCGTGCTTGTTCAAACAGAAAGCCGAAGTACTCCTGATGAACGCCACCAAAATGCGCACGTTGCTGACGACTAATACCTTTAGGCAGCTCTCCTGGCCGACAGCAAAGCACTAAATTAGCGATGCCGACCACACCACCGAACTCAAGTTTGTCTTTATCGGGTAATGGGATATCCGTATGTAACTTAAGGTAGTCGTAATACACCTCGTAGAGACCTTTACTTGCATGAATTAGCACAGGTCCGCGATACTGTGTTCCCCAAGTACGATCATCCACTAGCAGATAGCCATTTGCAATCAGCCATGCATAAGGCTGCTTGAGCGAAAGTGCTTTTGTGATGCCTTGAGGAAGTAGGGTGCTTAGCATACTTGCGACAATGATATGTCAGTGACTTCTGCAATTTTTTGAGCTAATTTTTGCATATGCATTTTCATATATCTAATGGTAGGGGTATTGAACATGTTTAATCTGCTTCATTTTGAAGCGTAAAATTCAGCGGCATTTTATCAGAAAAGAAAAACTACCGTATTTCTAAGAGAGGTCTTAGTGCTGAGGTATTTACAACAGACAAGTCAATTAAAAATAACTTTTTATACCTGTGTCAGGTTCCTGTAAGCAAAGACATGCAATATGAGCTCATGAAAATTAAGTTTTTCAAATTATTGACAAGCTAAAGGTAGTAAATATATGGCAATCATGGCACGCTCTCATTTAGACAGCACAATGCAACTTACTAACTTGCTGGAGTTAGGTAAAGATTATTGCAGCGATCATCTAGGGCGTTTCTTTCAAAACAAATATTCGCAACTTGCATCTGCGGCGAATCAATTTGAAATTCCTGCTAAGCTCGCTAGAGACGATGAACAAGAGTGTTATGCCATCTGCGTAATGATGAATAACCATATTGTAGACTTAAAATACTTTAGTGACATATTCCAAGATAAGGCCAATAAGCACCTAGACAGCATATCCTCAGAATTGAATTCTGAGAATTTCAGCACACTTATTCATGATCATAGACTTCTATCTGTCATCAAGCGCTTTAAAAAGGTCAATGACGAAATTGTGATTGGACGTTGCCGAGGTCGCGAATTTACACCCATTAATTAACTTTAAGAATGAGGGTAGAGTTGACAATATTTACAAGTCACCTTTTCCACAAATTACTTTCAAAATATCTACACTAAATATTAAGTGTAGATGCTACAAGTCAGTCATTTTATAATGACGTACAATGTAGCCTTTCAAGCCAAACTCAGCAGTAGGCTATATTTTTCATGACTAAAGCTATTTTATGATTTCGCAAATATCAATGCAAACAACAGGCGCATACTGGCAGCTAATCACGCAGCTTGGCTCATCAAGCTTACTATTTCCTGTGTTAGCTATATCGGTGGCTACGCTTTGGATATCTAATCAGAAAGCGGCTATTTATTTATGGCTTACAGCGCTTACCTTAGCCGTCACTGTTACGCTCACCACTAAGTTGCTTTTCCTCGGCTGGGGAATAGGCATTGCATCATTAGATTTTACCGGTGTTAGTGGACATACCTTATTAGCCACTTCCATTCTTCCCATCTTGTTTTTTTCAGTCGGCGGAGGCGCACAAACCAAATTACGAAATATAGGCTTATGGTTTGGCCTGTTACTTGGCTTTGCGGTAGGTGTATCTCGCATCGTACTTGGTATGCACAGCATCAGTGAAGTAGTCGCAGGCTGGGCTTTGGGGTTGGTGGTATGTAGCGTGGCTATATTCGCCATTAAAAGTCACCGTCAGGGCTTAGTTTATCTACAGATACTAGCATTGTGTCTACTGCTTACATTTTGCTCAACTGTACCAAACTATATTCCAGCACATGACATGTCGATCAAACTAGCCCTATATTTATCGGGACATAACCAGCCATTTACGCGCGCATACTTTATCAAAGCCAAAACTCCAAGTTAACTTTAAGTTTAGAATAAACTGTTTTAAATAAACTTAAAGTAGTTGCAGATTTGTGTCTTTAGCTGATAATTATGATTTACCGTAACTAATCGGTAAGAATTGCAGCTTATCCCACGGAAAGCCAGTCAAAACATCCCACGATTTTTTACCCTCAAGCACAGATGGATATGGATCTGCTAACCCTTGTGTCGTATAACTCAGTGGGTTTTGCGCACGTAATACTACTGCGCCAGCTCGATCCCAAACAACAAAACCATACTTCTGAGCGGCTTTAGCGATCACCTTCCCAGCCTTACCCATCTTTAAAGTATCTACATTAATGCTAGGGTCTAGTCTAAAGCGCTGCCCCTCTGCGATACGATCAGGTAGCCCTTTAGGATTGACCCCATCTGAACGATGAGCTGGCCATGAGACTACATTCCAATTTGCTGTATCAACTAATGCGATGCCAATCACATGTTTAATTTCTCCCCGAGCTAATTCTTCTGCGGTGATTTGACCACCTAAGAAAGGTAAGCTTGTTGCCGTGGTGCCGTAATATGTAGGGAACACTCCATCACTTAAAGATGCATTTTGCATACGCCCCCCCCAGCAAGCCCCCCACTTACCGTTAGCATCTTTCTTAGCTTTCCAAAACTCCCATATTGTGTCTGTAGAGGCCTGATAAACAGTCATCTCAGCATCAGTTCCGTCTGCTTGTCTTGCGTAATTGGGCATTGGCACAGCTTCCCATTGTTTACCTAAACTATAATCTGTATATCCTTTTTTGCTGCAGTCTAATGGTGTGACTTTAACCTTAGGTACACTTGCATCAACATAGTAAACAGGACTTGAATACGAGGTACTCACATTCAATCCTATGGTTCCGTAATAGGTAGTCTTTTGTCTAATCAACTCTTGTGTAAGCAAAGCTGAATTAATTGCTAAAGGGGCATTAACTGGTAAAGGTGTGTACCAAAAGCTATTTTTTGCAAAAAATATATCAGATTTTGGCAGTACAGAAGGTACTGGTGGTAAGGTGGCAGTTGCTTGCGAAGGTGTAATGACTGGCGTCGTTGTATTGTTTTGTGCAGGTGGCTTGACTGTATTTGCAGCTTTATCGGAGCCTGGAATAGACTTTTTAAACAACTCTTTGTAGTTTGAGCTACATGCGCTATTAGAAAAGCTCATCTTGCCATTTTTATCTTGACAGCCATAAATAGTCGCTGCATTAGCTGTCGAATAAACAGATACAAGTAAAATGGCCATCAAATTTGTTTTGAATATGGTTTTTCTAATAAACATATAATTCTCCAGCTTTTAAGCCAAGTTAGTAAGTGTTAAAAATCTATATTAATCTTAATGTTAGTCCAACAATATAACCCAGCTGGTTAAAAATCGTATCGTAAAACTTTCTACAATGCATCATTTAGTTTTGAGTTGATTTCTTTGCTAGTAAGAATGCGTGTAACTAGTCATAAAAATAACATAACAGAAATTTAAGTGCAGCTTAATAAAACACCCATATTTATTAATCATCCGCACTAAATCAATGACGTCAATTTTTTGAGAAACTTTAGGGTGCTATAAAAATATTTATTAACCGTACTAGATAACCACGAATACAAGCTAGTGACTCAACGTTTTATAAATTAAAGTTGGAGAATTGGGAAGGTAGATGTTGCAGTTAGCGAGACGGTTCAATATTATTTTAACTCGGCTGTTAATGTTACTTAATCTTGTAATCCGTCTTTACTGAGTCGCCGCTTTAGTCATGTTATTTCTTGGCTTTTTGTATATTGCAGCGATCAGTTAAATAGCTCATGACTTCATGTAAATTTTCATCTGAGCTGTCTAGCAAGTAGGGTGATGCTTCATCTATAAAGTCATCCCATAAAGACATGAGTTGATTTATATCATCGTGTGGCGCAGTCTTAATTAGATTAAGCACTTCATTTTGTAAAAGACCATTTTCGCGTATGTTTAACACTGCTTTTTTAGCTTCGAAAGCTTTTAAAGTGCTTTTACGAGCTACCCCAGCCGCTACGCAAAGAAATAGGGTGAGAAGCGATGAATCCTCATTAGTACTACTTGCATCAGTATTGCCTATAAGCGAAAACCAGTCCGCTGCAAGCGCTTTGTCGAATCGACTTACTTCATTTAACTGATCGTGCAAGTAAAAATATTTACTATGTTTAAGGTCATTTAACACCGACTCTAGGCTAACGGACTGATTCACTATTTTAGGAATATCTTCATTTTTAATGCTCTGGAGGGTGGTTTTGATATTGACCTGAAATTCAGCTGGTACATCCTCTATAAACTTGCTTGAGTAAGTTACATCACCTAGAAGCGCCCATTCTTTACGCATTGAGGTGAATATCTCGTATAAAGTAGCTTCGTCAGGAAATTTGGTTTTGCTTGCGATGGCTTTTTTTGCGCCAAATGCTAAAGATAGTAACGATGTACGAATGACATGTTGAGTTGATGCATGCATGTCGTTTAATTCACTGACAGTGGCCCCAAGTTTCTTAACCAGCAATGTGGCTAAATTGATTTGGCTTTTATAGCGCTCGCAATCTTTAAATTCTTGTCTGTATTTTGCAGTAGACAACTCTTTGCTTAAACATTTTTTTAAGAATTCGCGCTCAGTATCGAGTCGTGATGAACCAAAATGCTCATCTTCTGGCATGCTGTAGAGCGCTTTTAGCATTTGTGATCCACCACGAGAAAGCGCTCGAAATGGTTTATCTTTTAAAAGTTGTGCGGCTTTATCTAGCTCACCATCCGTTGTATCTTCAAGATATAGGCTGACCAAACTCACCATGCGCCTCATAGAGACTTCTAGATTTTGTCTCAGGTGAGTGGATTCATCAAAATATTCTGCTATTTGTAGCGAGCCTGTGGCTGCGTCATTGATCAATTCAGCTAATCTAACCTGATCAATGAAGTTGTTCTGAACTGCATGTTTAAGCGCTTTTTCAAAGAAGGGCGCATTATCATAGGCTGTAACAGAATGAATGTTTTGAGTGATTGCCATTAGTGGTTATTTAATGATGTAAAAGCTGCGTATTGACTGAAGAGTGCCTAAATCGCTGAGTCTTCATCTTCTTCCTCTTTAGGTGTTTTTTCTTCAGGAGTAGCGCTCTCAATTACCTCATCATCATCTTCACCTGCATGCATAACTTCAGGGATGATTCTCTCTTGCAATTTGGCTTTTAATAGAACGAGCACAATATTATAAATATCTGAATGTTCATGACGTAGCAACCAAGTCAGTTCCTTCCAGTCATGGTCGCTAATTTCTGAGCGAGATATATCCTCAGTATCGAGTGCAGCAAATGTCTCTCCTACAACCTCTTCTGCGCGATCTGACAGGTAATCGGCGAATGTCTCATAACCAAACTCAAGCTCGGCGATTGCTTCAATGAACTCGTTTGCATCGGCATCTTCACGGAAAATGACTGAGTTCATCATTCCACGAAGTTGTTCGTGCGACATATCTTTATAAAGGCGCTCTAAAACAACTAAGCGTGCAAATTGCTCAGGAGTAATCAATAAATTCAATAGTGACTGTTTAGATGAATCATACTCACGAATCACCGCTAACAAATCCTTAGCTGGAATATCATCAAGCACCTCTATCAACGCATGATCACCCTCAGTTTCCACTAGGGCGGTGAGAATAGCCTCGGCTCTCACAATGTCGCCAGATTGAATAAGGTTAGTTGCTTCTACAACGACTAAATGTGTCATTTTTATCCTATTGTATTGACTAAATTATACTGCGAAAGCTTCTAATGACTATCGAATCCATGCTCAGAAAGCCATTCGCCGCCAGATTCAGCAAGGTCATCAGATTCTTCAGTTTCCATTTCTTCAACCGCATCTTCACTTATCTCGTATAGTGCATAAAGATGCTCTAGCATGACGGTAGTTAATAAAAAGTGTTCACCACCAGCTTCAACTTTTAGCTTTTCAATGATACTTGCTGCCCATGGCTGAAACTCCACGCTAGACGATATATCATCCCATGCTGGAAACATAGCAGGTTCTTTATCAAGATAACTCATGATGATTTTGGGTTGTTTAATCACAACGCTTTTATGAAAAATAACCGCCATCATCTCAGGGTTGGTCTTTATCATCGGCATCAAATCAGGTATCTGCGTGCGTTTTTCTTCAAGACGATCTGCCAGTACATCTTCACCGCCAGAGTCAGTTTTAAAGTCGTTAATATCAGCTACATAAGTAGCCATTAGGTCAGTAAAGTAGCGCGATATTCTCATTGTTTTAATATTCCATCTATGTAGTACTGCCAAAGTTCACGTGCCGTGTCTATTGGGCTATCCAATAAGCTACGTCTGCGGTTTTCGTCGTATGTTTTTCTTTTGTCCGTGTCGGAAAGTATTTCGTAGGCTTCTTGCACTTGCCTAAACTTTGCAGGGGCGTCACTTGCTGAGTTTTTATCAGGATGGTATTGAGATGCCATCTTGCGATAGGTGGCTTTTATATCAGCTAAGGTTGCGTTAGCGGTAAGTCCTAAAACTTCGTAGTAATTTTTCAATTTTATCCACCAAATTTAGAGAAGCTAACAAAGTAATTTGTATGTGTAGCTTAGTAATTTAGACCTAAAGCAAAAAAGCCCCACATTGCTATAGGGCTTTTTAATGTATTTGGCTCCTCGACCTGGGCTCGAACCAGGGACACACGGATTAACAGTCCGTTGCTCTACCGACTGAGCTATCGAGGAATATTCGGTTTTTCTTACCGCTTCTATTTCTTCACAAACCGTTGATTTTGTGAAGCCGCTATATTAATGACTTAGCGGTACTTGGTCAACGTCAAAATGCTTTTTTTTAAATATTGAGTGCTTTTTCAATTCTATCTAGCGCATTGCTTAGATTTTCCATAGAAGTGGCGAATGAAATGCGGAAATAGCCTTCAGCACCGAAGGCGGAACCTGGTACTACAGCCACGTCAAATTCCTCAAGTAGATATTCAGCCAATGCCATGTCTGTAGCCGCTTTAATTTTTCCAGCTTTGTACAGGTTGTCAATGGCACCGCGCGCGTCTGGGAATGCATAGAAAGCGCCACCAGCCATTAAGCAACTTAAGCCTGGCATTGTATTGAAACGGTTAACCACGTAAGTGTGACGTTCTTTAAATGCCGTGACCATCGGCGTGATGCAGTCTTGTGAGCCTTCAAGTGCAGCTTGCGCGGCGACTTGAGAGATGGAGGTTGCATTGCTGGTAGATTGCGACTGTAAAATTTCCATCGCTTTGATGATATAAGCAGGGCCTGCAGCATAACCGATGCGCCAGCCTGTCATTGAGTAAGCTTTGGAAACGCCATTAAGTACAATGCAACGATCTTTTAGCGCGGGTGTTGCATTTAGAATGTTATAGAACTTGTCCCCAGTTAAGTTGACATGCTCGTACATATCATCTGTGGCGACTAATACATGTGGATGTTTAAGTAACACTTCGCCCAAGGCTTGTAACTCAGCTAAGCTGTAAACTGCGCCAGTCGGGTTGGAAGGGGAGTTAATCATAAAAATTTTAGTTTTTGGGGTGATAGCAGCTTCTAGCTGAGCAGGCAGTAATTTAAAACCTTGCTCAATGCCGCATTCAATAATGACTGGCGTTGCTTCAGCCACTAATGCAATGTCTGCATAAGACACCCAGTAAGGTGCTGGGATGATGACTTCATCACCTTTATTCAGCACTGCAAGACATAAATTGAATATGGTTTGTTTACCGCCAACGCCAACAATCACTTCGTTTAATGCATAGTCAAAACCATTTTCATTTTTGAATTTGTTGACGATAGCTTTTTTAAGCCCTGGAATACCTGCGACAGGTGTGTATTTTGTAAAGCCATTGTCAATCGCCGTTTTTGCAGCATCTTTAATGTGTTGTGGCGTATCAAAGTCTGGTTCGCCTGCCGCTAAGCCGATAATTGGGCGGCCATCAGCTTTGTATTTACCTGCTTTTGCAGTAATCGCTAGCGTAGGAGATTCTTTGATTGATTGGACGCGTTTAGATAAAACGGATGCCTGATGAGCTGCTGATGACAAAATATGCTTCCTTAAAACAAATTTTTGCAATTAATTGAATGGGCGCTATTTTACGCATAAAAATGCGGTTTAGGAATGATTTATCGTGAGTTATCACGTAGTTGCAGAAAGTATGTACTGAGGAAAACTTCAAAGTTAAGTGGCTTTGTGTTTAAGCCACTTAACTTGAGTGATTTATTGGCGTGTAAAACTTAGCATTCCATGTCACAGCCCAGCATGTGGCTGTATTCTTGTGCTAAATCTTTACTGATGTTGGCAATGGCTACATTAATATCATGCACTACCGCTTTATCTCCAGCCGATTGGGCGATAGCGCCAAGTCTAAACAAGGAATCAGTATTAGAGCCATCAAGCATTACAGATTTTTTGTATGCCGCTTTTGCCTCTTCAGTTTGTTGCATATTTTCTTGTGCGTTGCCTAACTCGTACCAAGCATCAGAATTATTAGGATCACTATTGATCCAATTTTGTGCAATTTTGGCGAGTTTAGGCCAGTCCTGATTGATTTCTGGAAGTGCAATTTGCATAAAAAACGGCTTTTTATCGTCATCTTCTTCCCAAAATGCTTTACCTTTAATAGGGAAAGTGGTTTCAACAGGTAATTTCTCAAGATCGGCTAACCATTCGATGGGTAGTGAATAGAAATATGCATGCCGACCAGGTGTTTTAAATGTATTGATTCCAAGTAAGTTGCCTTCCACATCAAAAATACCACTACCACTAGCCCCCATACGGAACGCGGCATTGCTTCTAATCACACGTCCACCTTCAAATGTGTAAGTGGAGTTGATGACGCCAGCTGAAGTTAAAGGCGATGGCGCACCGTTTGAATGGCCGATAGATATAATATCTTGACCACGTTTTAGGTCATGCCCCATTACAATATTGGCTGGTTTAAATGGTAAGTTAGATGTAGTTAATAAACATAAGTCATGCCATCTGTCTGCTTGTACTGAAAACACATCGTATGTATCTTCACCATGCGCTATCCAAGGTTGCTTGGTACTGCGAAATATGTGGCAATTGGTCATGACCTTATTTTGAGCAACGACTACGCCAGAGCCGTAAGACAAGCCACCTGTATCGTTGTAGCCGCGCACCATTACAACGGTTTGCAATGCACTGAGTACTTTTTGTTGGTCGATTGCGAATACGTTCTGGGCAAAGGCTAATAAAGCTGCAAGTAGAACGAGTCGCGTAGTGAGTCTAGGCATAGTAATTCCCAATCATGACTTTAGTTTAGTTTCGAACGATTAACTTTATTACGAGTTACATAGCTTTCTGGATGCAACCGTTTGTTTAATGACTGTAATAATCTTGCAAAGTTCTCAATGGCTTACAAACTAATTATTCGCAATTTTCATTAAATATACTGTTAGAATAAAACGTTAAATTCAATGAAGAGCAATGTGTTCGTTACTTTCCCCAATAGTAAATATCAGTTAAACCAGCCATTTCCGCCCGCTGGCGACCAGCCGCAAGCCATCGATAAGCTCACGCAAGGTATCGATGATGGTTTGAAGTTTCAAACTTTGCTTGGGGTGACTGGCTCTGGTAAAACTTACACCATGGCGAATGTGATTGCCCGCACGGGCCGACCCGCTATTGTGATGGCG
The DNA here is from genome assembly GCF_029945705.1 of Methylotenera sp. Classification (GTDB taxonomy): domain Bacteria; phylum Pseudomonadota; class Gammaproteobacteria; order Burkholderiales; family Methylophilaceae; genus Methylotenera. Next base: position 4,463 of record NZ_JAQSDC010000059.1, on the reverse strand, counting down.
CCAAATAAAACCCTAGCCGCACAGTTATATAGTGAGTTTAGAGAGTTTTTCCCGAATAACTCGGTTGAATATTTCGTTTCTTACTATGATTATTATCAGCCAGAAGCTTACGTGCCTTCGCGTGATTTATTCATTGAAAAAGATTCTAGTATTAACGAGCACATTGAACAGATGCGGCTTTCAGCCACTAAGGCGTTGTTGGAGCGCGAAGACAGCATTATTGTCGCGACGGTTTCAGCGATATACGGTATCGGTGACCCGACTGATTACCATGGCATGGTGCTGCACTTGCAGCAGGGCGAGAAAATACCGCAGCGCGATATGATTGCGCGTTTGGTGGGCATGCAGTACGACCGTAACGAATTTGATTTCTCGCGCGGTACGTTCAGAGTACGGGGCGATGTCATTGATGTATTCCCTGCAGAAAATAATGAAACCGCTGTACGCATCTCAATGTTTGACGATGAAATCGAATCCATTACTTTGTTTGATCCACTTACTGGGCAGATTTTTAATAAGATTCCACGTTACACAGTTTATCCATCAAGTCACTATGTGACACCGCGCGAAACAACGATTCGTGCCATGAAAAAAATTAAACACGAACTTAAAGACCGCGTAGATTTTTACATTAAAACGGGTAAATTGGTAGAAGCCGCGCGCATTGAACAGCGCACACGCTTTGACCTAGAAATGTTAAACGAGATTGGTTTCTGTAAAGGCATTGAAAACTACTCACGTCATTTATCAGGCGGCAACCCAGGCGATCCGCCACCCACCTTAATTGATTATTTGCCCGATAACGCGCTCATGATTATTGATGAAAGCCACGTCACGGTGCCACAAATTGGCGCTATGTATAAAGGTGACCGCTCGCGCAAAGAAAATTTGGTCGATTATGGCTGGCGTTTGCCTTCTGCGCTGGATAATCGCCCGCTAAAATTTGAAGAATTTGAGCGAATAATGCGCCAGTGCGTGTTTGTATCTGCCACACCTTCAGAATACGAAGCAAATCATCAGCAACAAGTCGTTGAAATGATTGCGCGACCAACAGGTTTAGTCGACCCACAAATTACCGTTAAACCGGCCGATACGCAGGTAGATGATTTGCTCGGTGAAATTAAACTTCGTGTAGCCGTTGGCGAGCGCGTGCTAGCCACTACTCTCACTAAGCGCATGTCTGAAGACTTAACCGACTATTTAAGCGAGCATGGCGTAAAAGTACGCTATTTGCATAGCGATATTGATACGGTAGAGCGCGTTGAGATTATTCGCGATTTGCGCCTTGGCGAGTTTGATGTGCTGGTTGGCATTAACTTATTGCGCGAAGGTTTAGATATTCCAGAAGTATCCTTAGTTGCGGTATTGGATGCTGATAAAGAAGGCTTCTTACGCTCAGAGCGCAGTCTAATTCAAACCGCAGGTCGCGCAGCCCGTAACCTAAACGGTCAAGTAATTTTTTATGCCAATAAAATCACCCGTAGCATGAAAGCTGCCATGGATGAAACGGAAAGAAGAAGAGGGGTACAGCTCGCGTTCAATGAAGCAAATGGCATCGTTCCAAGAGGAATTTCAAAACGCATCAAAGACATTATCGACGGCGTTTATGATAAAGACGAAGCGCTACGTGAGCGTAAAGTGCTACAAGATCAAGCGAATTATGAATCGCTAAGTGAAAAACAAATCGCCAAAGAAATGAAGCGCTTAGAAAAAGCCATGCATGATGCCGCGAAAAACCTTGAGTTTGAAAAAGCCGCTGATTTTAGAGATCAGTTGAAAAAGCTCAGAGTTAAGTTTTATGGAGCGGAGATGCCAGATACGATTGAATAATGGCTAATTATCGGCGTGCATGGTGTTTGGGCGGCACCTATTTCTTTACCATCAACTTGTTACAGCGTAAAAATAATACATTGTTAACCAGCAATATTGAGCATTTGCGGGCTGTCATTAAAAGTGTACGGCAATCTCACCCGTTTATTATTCATAGTTGGGTGGTATTGCCAGATCATATGCATTGCATGATAGAGTTACCGTAAGGTGATAGTAACTTTGCCTTACGCTTGAGGTTGATTAAAAGCAACTTTTCTAAAGGGGTTCCTAAAACAGAACGGCTTACAGCAGTCCGCAATGCAAGGGGTGAGCGGGGTATATGGCAGCGTCGATATTGGGAACATTTAATTAGAGATGAAGCCGATTACGCCGCACACATGCATTATGTGCACATCAACCCATTAAAGCATGGCGTAGTAAATGCGGTTAAAGATTGGCCATACTCAACATTTCATCGTTTAGTAAAGCAGGGCGTTTATCCATTAGATTGGGCAGGTAACGGTGAGTTATTGATAGATTATGAGGAAAGTTAGCACCATTAATACCTTGTAGGGTGACAATAAGCGAAGCGCATTGCACCAAAGTGAGTTCCCATGCGGCGCAATGCCTTTCAGTTATTGGCGCCCTACGAATTGCATCCTACGCGGGCTAAAAGTAGTGGTCATTTTGATTCACCTGTTTTGAGTTTTTGTGGATTTCATCATGAAATTTAAAGCATTTACTTTGCAGAAAATCACTTGGCGACAAGCTACAATTTATTTTAGCTGTTGGGAAATAGGCTTCTGCTAATCCCAGAAAACCAGCCAAGGAAATATCTAATATTGCATCATAATATGTACCAGGGTTGTACCTGAACAAGCTTCGCTGATTTTTACTATTCCGAATAGTCAATAAATAAATAGAACGCAACCTAACCTCATCAGAGAAAGGTTCGTAGTTAGTTAATGGCGCATTATAAAAACCTAAACCAACCATTTTATTTAAAAACTCTTTAACTTTTCTAGGGTCTATTTTTCGCAAAGTTTCGGTATTTTCCATGTCTGTTGGAAGATGGTCGTGTGTAAAGTTAACTCGACCATCCGCATATACGTCTAGAAGCTTCTCAGTACCATTCGCTTCAAATTTCGAAAATACGGGCTTATCTTTAATTTTCTTATCTTTTTTCCCAAATAACTTGGGAATCTTCACTTGATTTTCTAAGGCTAAAATATGGGTTCTTTCTGTTGCATTAGCCCATAACCTATCTAGTTGTTGGTTTATTTCTTTCAGCCCGCCCATTTGTTGCATTTCAGCAAGTTTTAGGTTTATTTTGTAATTTAATGCTTCAGAAGATCCAAAATTCGTTGATGAAATAAGACTTACTTTATCTATACCAAACACATACCACAAATAAGCTTGCTCTAAATTCGGCTTATTTCCAGCAATACCTCGACGATATAAATTTCCCATCTCGTATGCAAAATCCCCAAGTCTGATATTGCGTTCATTCGCTTGCATGGCCGCTTTTTGCATCCAATACCAGCCTTTGGTTTCGTCTTTCGGCAGACATAAGCTAGGTTCATTACTCATGCAACCGTAATAATCATCCACCACGTTTAAATATTTCATGCCTAATTTGAATGCGGCCTCTGTACTGCCGAGCTCTGCCGCTTTAATGAGCCATTTAAGAGCGTTTTCTTGGTCATCTTTACTTTTTGGTGATCGATGTTCATATAAATGATAAGCAGCTGGCGCATAACCTTTATTTGCTATTGGTTCTAGTCTCTGGATGAGTGCTTGTTCTTCATGAATAGCTTCTGGTGAGTTTGGTTTAGGATAATCATTCAGCCTTGATATAACAGCTAAACGATATTGCGCTTGTAAGCTACTTTGTGTTGTGGCTTTTTCTAGGTAATCAAATAGTTCGTTTTGTTGAGGCTCAGTGAGATTTGGTCGCCATGTTTTTGGGTATTGCTTGAGAATTCCAAGAAATAAGATAATGCCGTCATCATTTTTATGATCCAACGCATCTTTGATTTCCATCAAAATTTTATTACCATCTTGAGCCTGCAAAGCATCTAACGCCTTGCGGAAGTCTGCATGGGCAGTGGTTGCAGTGAGGCAAAGTAGTGCAATGCTGGCTGCTAGCATTGCTTTGAGTTTGCTTTTGAAATACCTATTATGAGTTTTGTTCATTTCAGCACTCTCCAGTTGTTTTTGTTCAGTTGAGTCATTCCTGTTGCTTCACTTCAATATCAGTTTGATCCAGTTTTGTTTCTTGCTGCTGCTTGTTGGTTTCAGATGCATCTTTCCCCAACAGCACCGCCTCATCCACCATTAGGCCTTTCGGTATCTGATGCGTAATAAACAGAATAGTGACCTTGCCTTTAAGCTGGTTAATGGTCTGCGCAAACTGTTCTGCGGTGTGTTGATCTAGATTACTGACCGCTTCATCAAAGATTAAGATATTGGGTTGTCTGAGTAAGGCGCGTGCAATCGCCATGCGTTGCTTCTGCCCACCACTTAAACCTGTGCCGTGTTCACCAATATGGGTTTGGTAACCCTCTGCGAGCTTCTCTAAAGTTTCATGGATGCCTGCGTGTAATGGTCTAACAAACTGCCACACTTGCTAAGGTTTTTTGCTGATACTTTTG
>NZ_JAQSDC010000058.1 GCF_029945705.1 Methylotenera sp. | reverse complement strand
TCTTTCTCATGCCATCCTTATAACATTTTATGTGTTATCTAGGACAGCCCCTTAAATAATTTTAGGTGTTGCGCAACTCACATCTGCATTTTGCGCTCTATGTCTGAGCGCATGATCCATCAATACTAGTGCCATCATTGCCTCTGCAATCGGCGTGGCTCGTACACCAACACATGGGTCGTGGCGACCTGTTGTCTGCATGGTCACCGCCTCACCATTTTTATCAATAGAACGGCGCTCTTGTGGAATACTAGAGGTTGGTTTTAATGCAATATTGACAAGAATCTCTTGGCCTGTAGAAATACCGCCCAAAATACCGCCCGCATGATTTGTTACGAAGCCTTGCGGCGTCATTTCATCAGAATGAACGCTGCCGCGCTGTGAGATTGAATCAAAACCTGCGCCGATTTCCACACCTTTAACCGCATTAATACTCATCATGGCATAGGCGATTTCTGCATCTAGCCTGTCAAACACTGGTTCACCCCAGCCAACTGGCACGCCTTCGGCCACTACCGTAATGCGCGCACCTACAGAGTCACGCTCAGCACGAATGCTGTCTAAATAACTGGCTAACTGCGGCAGCACCTCGATATTTGGTGAGAAAAAATCATTATCTTGGTGATTCAGCGCATCCCAGTTCACAAATGGAATATCAATGTCGCCCATCTGACTCATGTAACCACGAACGGTTACACCGAAACGTTCTTTTAACCATTTTTTAGCGATGGCACCAGCGGCAACACGTACGGCTGTTTCTCGCGCACTTGAACGTCCTCCGCCACGATAGTCACGCACGCCGTATTTTTGTGTGTAAGTATAATCGGCGTGACCTGGACGGAATGTGTCCATAATTTTGCTGTAATCTTGGCTACGTTGGTCAGTATTACGAATCAACAGCCCAATTGGCGCGCCTGTGGTTTTTCCTTCAAACACACCGGATAAGATTTCCACACTGTCGGCCTCTTGGCGCTGTGTGACGTGGCGCGAAGTGCCAGGTTTGCGTCTATCTAAATCAATTTGTAAATCTTCCGCACATAAGTCCAACCCAGGAGGACAGCCATCTACAACACCTCCAATGGCTGCGCCATGTGACTCACCAAATGAGGTAAGTGTAAATAAAGTTCCGATTGTGTTACCCGACATAATACTTTTCTCTTGTAGGTTTTTTGGTAAGCTTACTCAATTTTAACATACGGGCATGGCTATCAGTGCATGAGACCTTTAATCCACTGACCATAGACTTGCTTAGCGACTTTGTTCAGAAAGAAACAATGAACAGGCAAGTTTTGCTGCATAGCTTCAGCTTGCTGTACAGCGGGGCTTGTGGCAGCTTCCGCCAGTTCATCCGCACCAAACTCACACCAGCTTTTGACCATTTCTGCAGTCACTTCAATATGACTTTGAAATGCCAAATGTTTACCTATTGAGTAAGCTTGATTTTGGCAGTGAATACTTGCCAATATATGTGTTGCGCCCTCTGGCATGCTAAACGTTTCGCCATGCCAATGAAAGCTATTGAAGCTTTCAATTTCTCCAAACCAATGTTTAGCCGCCTCATTTGGCGTCACACTCACTTCGCCCCAGCCAATTTCTTTAATGGAATTTGCACTGACAACCCCACCAAAAGCTTTACTAATCAACTGCCCACCCAAGCAATGCCCTAATAGCGGAATGTCCGCGGCCTTTGCTTCACGAATCAAGTCGAGCAATGGTGCAATCCAAGGCAAGTCATCATTCACACTCATGGGACCACCCATAATCACAACACCACTATAGCCCAGTATAGAGGTAGGTATCATACTTAATTCATTGGTATTGATGATTTGCCAAGGTATATTTTGCTGTGTTAAAAAGTCACCTAAATAGCCTGGCCCTTCATGTTCTACGTTTTTAAAAACAATGACTGGCTTTATGTTGGTTGTACTCATTATTAACTTATCCTATTTAATAACTTGGTCAATGACCTTGTGCTGCCCATTTTGAATGCCATCAATCGTATATTGCCCAATGGCGTAGCGAATTAATCTTAATGTTGGAAAGCCTATTTTAGCCGTCATACGACGCACTTGGCGATTCTTTCCCTCACTAATTTTAATTTCTAACCAGCTGGTAGGAATCGCTTTTCTTTCTCTGATGGGTGGGCTTCTTGGCCATAATGAATCAGGCTCTGAAATAAGCCGCACCTGCGCTGGTTTCGTGATGAAATCCGTTAAATCTACACCTTGCCTTAGCGGCTCTAAATCATCATTAGTAGGCGCACCTTCGACCTGCACCCAATAAGTTTTAAATTCTTTATGCTTTGGGTCACTTAAACGGTGTTGCAACATGCCATCATCGGTTAAAATGAGTAAACCTTCACTATCAGTATCTAATCGCCCTGCGGCATAGACATCTGATATTGGGATAAAGTCTTTTAACGTAGGATGTCCCGTTTTTCCATTTCTAGGGTCATGCGCACTGAACTGGCACACTACGTTAAAGGGTTTATTAAATAGAATAATCATTAAATAAGCTTAAATTTTCAGAAACTTAACATTAGGAAATCTAAAATGGCTACGAAAAATAATATCACTGGAAAAATTATCGTTCCAACGACTGGCGAAAAAATCACAGTCAATGCGGATAATTCTTTGAACGTACCCAACCAACCTATTATCCCATTTATTGAGGGGGATGGCATAGGTGCTGATATTACCCCACCTATGATTAAAGTGGTGGATGCTGCGGTTAACAAAGCTTACGGTGGTACACGTAAGATTTCATGGATGGAAGTTTATGCAGGGGAAAAAGCCACTAAAGTTTACGGTGCTAATGACTGGCTACCTGCAGAAACAATGCATGCAGTGCGCGACTATGTAGTTTCTATCAAAGGCCCTTTGACCACTCCAGTGGGCGGTGGCATTCGCTCTTTAAACGTATCACTACGCCAAGAGCTAGATTTATATGTATGTTTGCGTCCGGTACAGTATTTCACAGGGGTGCCTAGCCCAGTTAAACATCCAGAAAAAACCGATATGGTGATTTTCCGCGAGAATACAGAAGATATTTACGCGGGTATTGAGTGGGCGGCTGGCACTGATGAAGTTGAAAAAGTAATCAAATTCTTAAGCGACATGGGCATGCGTAAAAAAATTCGCTTCCCAGAATCATCAGCGATTGGTATTAAACCTGTTTCAATAGATGGCAGCAAACGCCTAATACGTAAAGCCATTCAGTACGCCATTGATAACAATCGCAAATCAGTCACCATTGCCCACAAAGGCAATATCATGAAGTTTACTGAAGGTGGCTTTAGAGATTGGGGCTATGAGGTTGCTAAACAAGAGTTCGGCGCAGTTGAGATTGACGGTGGACCTTGGTGCAAACTGCCAAATGGCATGATGATTAAAGACTGTATCGCCGATGCTTTCTTACAAGAAATCTTGTTACATCCGCAAGATTATGATGTTGTTGCCACACTTAATTTGAACGGCGATTACATGAGTGATGCGCTTGCCGCGCAAGTAGGTGGCATTGGCATTGCACCTGGTGCCAACTTGAGCGATACCGTTGCCATGTTTGAAGCCACGCACGGCACGGCACCAAAAATTGCGGGCAAAGACCTAGCCAATCCTAGCTCTATTATCCTTTCAGCTGAAATGATGTTACGTCACCTAGGTTGGGTTGAAGCTGCTGACCTAGTGATTAGTGGTGTTGCCAAGGCGATTCTAGCTAAACGTGTGACTGGCGACTTCTCAAGTGAAATGGAAGGCGCAACACAAGTGGGCACGGCTCAGTTTGGCGAGGAAATCATCGCCAATATGTAATGCTACTTTAATGCCAGCATAAAAAAACGGCTCGTAATTTCTTACGAGCCGCTTACATAAATTGTAATATTAAAAATACTTATACAAATAAGTATTTAGTCAAGAAGACTTAAGCCTTTTGAATATTGGAAGCTTGCTTGCCTTTTGGACCATCGGTCACTTCAAAACTTACACGTTGACCTTCTTTAAGACTTTTATAGCCAGCTTCTACAATCGCAGAGAAGTGTGCGAATAAATCATCACCACCATCATCTGGCGTAATAAAGCCAAAACCTTTTGAGTCATTAAACCACTTTACGGTACCTGTTGCCATTTCTACATCCTTACATACACGACGGGGGGCGCCCCAAAAAGCTTGTCTCAAGAACCATAGAGTCACCTTAAAACTAAAAATTTCAAGCACGCTACAAAACTCGAACCCAAACACCTATGTATATTTATAATTTGGAAGTCTTAAATTGTCAAGTTTTTCAGGTTTATTGAATGATTTCAAGTACATTCATACCTCTAAAGACACTTCAAATGTAAATTATATGCCGTTTTTATAGTCAATTTTGCGTAAAGTCTTTACAAAAAAAAGACTAAAGGGCATTATTAGTTTGATAAAAATAAATAGGGAAAGCTTTTACGCTGCTTAAATGTAATATTTATGGCCAATGCACCTACACCAAACAAACTAAGCGGTCTTGCCCGCACTTTAATCCAAGAAAAGTTACTTTCTGAGGATGAAGCGAATGCAATACAAGCACAAGCAAACTCCGTTAAAAATCCATTCATTTCGCAGCTGATTACAAGTAGAAAATTAACTGCACAGATCATTGCAGAAACCTCGGCAAAAGCATTTGGCTTTCCCTACTTTAACTTAGATGCCTTTAACCCCGATTACCTTCCAACTAAGAAAATTGACACGAAACTAATGCAAGCCAACCGCGTGTTGGCGTTGCAAGTACGCAACAACATTTTATATGTTGCCATTTCAGACCCGACCAACTTACATGCACTAGATAGTGTTCAATTTCAAATGGGCATGGCTTTATCACCTGTCGTTGTTGAAGATGACAAACTTGGTCGTTGGATAGATAAGATTGTAGAAGCTGGCGATACCAGCATGAAGTCAATGAACCTTGACGAAGACTACGACTTAGGTGGTGAAGATGGTTCGCCAGCTGAAGACGAGGTGCAGACTCAAGAAGTTGACGATGCGCCAGTCGTTAAGTTTTTAAATAAAATGCTAATAGATGCCATCAATATGGGGGCGTCTGATTTGCACTTCGAACCCTACGAGAAATTCTACCGCGTACGTTATCGCGTTGATGGCATTTTGCGTGAGATTACTCAACCTCCTCTAGCCATTAAAGAAAAGTTAGCCTCGCGGATTAAAGTTATTTCCAGCATGGACATCTCTGAAAAACGCATTCCGCAAGATGGTCGCATGAAGCTGGTGTTATCCAAAACACGCACTATTGATTTTCGTGTCAGTACATTACCGCTCATTAACGGCGAAAAAATTGTGATGCGTATTTTAGATCCATCCAGCGCGACATTAGGTATTGAAGCGCTTGGGTATGAACCAGTTCAGAAAGAGCGTTTACTGAGCGCAGTCAGTCGTCCTTATGGTCTTGTATTGGTCACGGGGCCCACGGGTTCTGGTAAAACCGTTTCGCTATATACCTGCCTGAATATCTTAAACCGCCCTGATGTGAACATCGCAACAGCCGAAGATCCTTGTGAGATTCCATTAGCGGGCATCAATCAAGTGAACGTGAATGACAAGCAAGGGTTAACCTTTGCTGCGGCATTGAAATCATTCCTTCGCCAAGATCCAGACATTATTATGATTGGTGAGATTCGCGACTTAGAAACTGCGGACATGGCGATTAAGGCCGCGTCTACAGGCCATATGGTATTGTCTACACTGCATACCAATGATGCGCCCTCAACATTAACCCGTTTACTCAACATGGGGGTTGCACCATTCAATATTGCATCAGCTGTTTCACTAATTACCGCACAACGCTTAGCAAGACGATTGTGCAAAAACTGTAAAGTCCCTTTAGATATACCAAAAGAAGCTTTGTTCGGCGTAGGCTTCACTGAAGATGACTTTAAAGAAGAGTGGCAACTATATGGCCCCAAAGAGGGTGGCTGTGAACTCTGCAACAATGGCTACAAAGGTCGAGTTGGCATTTATCAAGTCATGCCTATCACAGATGCGATTAGCCGTATTATCATGAAAAGCGGAACCGCACACGACATAGCGGATCAAGCAAAACTTGAAGGCGTCAAAGATTTGCGCCAATCTGGTTTAATAAAAGTAATGCAAGGGTTAACTTCGATCGAAGAAGTCGAAGCTTGTACTAACGAATAATATAGGGAATTACTATGGCCGCAAATATTAAAGCCACTAAAGAAGTTACATATGCTTGGGAAGGCAAAGACAGAAAAGGCAGATCTGTTAAAGGTGAAATACGCGCGACAGGTGACTCTTTTGTGAAGGCCACTTTGCGACGTCAAGGCATTATCGTTACTAAAGTGAAGAAGCAAAGTAGCTTAACTAATAAAGGTAGCGTTTCAGATAAAGACATTACGCTATTTACTCGCCAACTTGCCACAATGATGAAGGCTGGCGTACCACTACTTCAGTCTTTTGATATTGTAGGTAAAGGTCACAGCAACCCAGCCGTAGCAAAACTTTTATTGGATATTAAATCTGACGTTGAAACAGGAAGCAGCATGAGTGCTGCATTCCGCAAATATCCCCTTTACTTTGATGCTTTATTTTGCAACCTAATCGGCGCTGGTGAACAGGCTGGTATTTTAGATACATTACTCGATCGCCTTGCTACTTATAAAGAAAAAATACTTGCGATTAAGTCTAAGATTAAATCAGCTCTATTCTATCCAATATCAATTATTGTAGTCGCCTTTGTAATCGTTGCCATTATCATGATTTTTGTGATTCCTGCATTTAAGACACTATTCGATGGTTTCGGCGCTCAGTTACCCGCACCAACTTTAATTGTCATGGCCATTTCAGACTTCTTTGTACAATGGTGGTGGGCCATTTTTAGTTCTATTGGATTCGGTATATGGTTTTTCTTTTACACTTGGAAACGTTCAATCAGCATGCAAGCCACTATGGATCGATTAATTCTTAAAGTTCCTGTTTTTGGCCCGCTTATTCGTAAAGCAACCATTGCGAGATGGGCGCGAACTTTAGCCACAATGTTTACCGCTGGTGTACCACTGGTAGAAGCTTTAGATTCCGTTGCAGGCGCAGCGGGAAACCGAGTTTACTATGATGCAACAAAAAAAATACAGAGTGAAATTAGTACAGGCACTAGCTTAACTGTTGCTATGCAAAATACGGATGTGTTTCCTAATATGGTGCTGCAAATGACAGCTATTGGTGAAGAGTCGGGCGCCTTAGATGCTATGCTTAGTAAAGTAGCTGATTTTTTTGAAGCAGAGGTTGACGATGCCGTTGATGCGCTAGCTAGCTTAATGGAACCTGTTATCATGGTAGTACTTGGTGTGTTAATTGGTGGACTAGTTATCGCCATGTATTTACCTATATTTAAAATGGGCTCAGTTGTTTAATGGAGAGCTAAATAGGGTGTAAGAAACAGGTTTTCTTTTAGATGTAAAATAGCGCCTAAAGTTAGGCGCTATTTTTATCAATGAAATCCATAAACCTATTTCTTAGCAGCAACCAAGGCTTGTTCGATTTCTTTATAAGGTTGCGCACCTAGCATGCGCTTGCCATCAGCAAAGAATAATGTCGGTGTGCTAGTAACTCCGATTTTTCTCGCTAACTCACCAATTCGTTCTATTGGCACTTCGCAGTTGCCTGCAGAGCTAGGCAACTTAGCATTCAAAATCCAATCCTGCCAAGCCTTTACGCGATTGCTTGCGCACCAAATCGCTTTAGATTTATTCGCTGAATCTGGGTGTAACTGCTGAATTGGATAAAGAAATGTATAGATCGTCACATCAGTGATGTTAGTGAGTTCATTTTGCTCTAAACGCTTGCAATATGGACAATCTACATCCGAAAACACGACTAATTTACGGCTACCATTGCCTTTCACCACTTTAATCGCTTGGTCTAAGGGCAGTGTAGAGAAATCAACTCTAGTCAACTCTTCCATACGCTCGCCCGTAAGATCCTTTTTAGTTTTAGGATCAACGAGATGTCCTTCTGCGATCAAGAAAGACATTTTTTCATCGGTGTAGATAATTTGACCACCCATAAATACCTCATACAAACCTGCATAAGGTGTTTTTGCTACGCTTTCCACCTTAAACTTCGGGTAAGCTGCCTCTACAGCTTTTTTAACACTCGCTTCATCGGCTATTGCAGAGGTTGAAATTCCAGCACATGCTGCACTTAATAAGGTAAAGCTGACTAATTTTTTGAACATGCAATTTCCTTGATTTTGAATTTACTTAAATATGACTCGTAATGAATGAAAAGCTTTAGTGCTTTATCACAATATATTAAAGGGATACTGCGTTTGAAACTAACAGTTTTTTGATTGCTTGATGATTAGTCGCGGACAATCCCCAGTTCCTTACTGTTTTTATTACTGAATTTTGATTGTTAAACAAATGATAAAGAGTATCGGTTAACAGCACCATATTCAAAATATCCACTTTTCTAGTACGCGTGTATTGCTTGAGCAAACTACGATCATTTAGCGCTTGATATTGATGCTTAGTTTTGAGAATATCCACCAAATCCACTATATCTCTAAAGCCTAAATTAACGCCCTGGCCAGCCATCGGATGAACTTGATGCGCTGCATCGCCGACCAAAACCACGCTATCTTGTACTAACGTACTCGTTTTTTGTAAGCTCAATGGAAACTTAACAGCAGGACCAAGCAATGTTAAATCGCCTAACACACCATTACCAGCCAACTTCACCGCACTGGTAAACTCACCATCACTTAACGTTAACAATGTATCAGCATAGTTGGTTGACACAGACCAGACAATAGAAATTATATTATCTGGCAACGGCAGCCAGGCCAAAATACTCAGGTGATTTTCTGCATCTTGCACAAACCACTGCCTAGCAATATTGCCATGCGACTTGGTCGCAGTGAAGTTCGCCACTATCGCTGTTTGTTCATAAGACTTTTGCTGCATGGGCATATTCAATTGTTGACGCACCCAAGAATGGCTACCATCAGCGGCTAACAATAATGTGCTTTCAATTGACTGTTGATGCGATAGTTGCAATACAGCCTTATCTGGGGTGTTACTCACTACTTCACATGGACTATTAAATCGCATCTGAATACCTAAAGTTTCAACCTGCTTTAGTAATGCCTCCATAAGGGACTTAGACTCAACGATATAGCCTAAACAATCGGCATTCACATCACTAGAGGACAGGGTTATTGGCACCTGCTCACTTTTTGCGCTATCAGCCTCACCGAATATCTCCATAGATTGCATTTGGCCAATACGCGACTGATTGATTGATGTCCATACACCTAAATCGCTCAGCCACTGCGCATTCTTTGGGCTAATCGCATAAACTCTTGTGTCCCAAGTTTCATCTGCAAAATTGGTATCTGTTGGATTTCGACTATCAACCAATACCACAGAAAAACCTGCTTGATGCATGGCAACAGCTGCCGCAAGGCCTACTAAACCAGCGCCGACAATAGTCACATCGGTATGTAGTATTTCACTCATTTGCCGTAACTCATTTTGCTGACTAAATGCTGCTTGATTGGCTTAATCATATCAAACAGGCCTAACCCTGCACCTCTTAAACCATTAACACCGACAATGTCATTAGAAAAAATACTCACTAAAAAGTCAGTAAACAACAAACCGTTTTTAGTGTCAGATTGCCGACTAGCGCGGTAGGCATCTAACATTTTCTGACATCCAAAATCTGCGGGAGCTGTAACATCAAGAGATTGCGCAAGTGACTCTGCATCTCGCAAGCCGACATTAAAGCCCTGCCCTGCCACTGGGTGCATGGTTTGTGCTGCATTACCAATCACCACCAAGTGCGGCGTATCTGTTGTTTTTAATTGCGATAGCTTTAATGGGAATGCCATACGCTTTTCTACACTTAGAAATTGCCCTACTCTGTCACCAAACTGTTCATGAAATTGCGTTAAGAACTCTTCATCACTCAGTTCCAGCAATGCATTTACGTATTCTTTTTTACCTGTCCAAACTAATGAGAAGTCATGCTCTCCATTAGGCAATAAAGCCATGGGGCCATTAGCAGTAAAGCGCTCATAAGCAATATTGTTGTGTGGCAATTCCGCCCTTATCTTAGAAATCAGCGCATCATGGCCATACTCTTTGGTTTCTTTCACTAGCCCTGCAATTTCGTCTAAGCTGCGACCGCCATCTGCCAATACTACTAAGCGACTATTTAATGCACGTGACTCACCTTGATAGGAATAACTCACACTGGCATGAGTACCTGTATGAGCGATATTCTCAGCTAAAGCTTCAAATACAAAATTCACTAAAGGTTGACTTGCAAGTGACGCATCCAGCGCCTCACTTAACTTACCATAAGACAGTACATAGCCCAGCGCCTCTTGCTTATAATCACGCGCTTGTAATTTTGAGCGACCAAGGCTACCTTTTTGTGACACATGGATAGTATTAATAGCGGTAGCGCTTGCAGCTAAACTACCCCAAACACCTAGCTTTTCCAGAATGCGCTTACTACCATATGACAAAGCCAGTGCTCGACTCTCACTATAAGCTGCACCTTGTTTGCGCGCCTCAAGCACCGTCACAGCCAAGCCTTGCTTTGCTAGCAATAACGCTAACGTTGCACCTACTGGGCCGCCACCAACGATGACAATGCTCTTTAAAATATCGCTCATTTAGTCCTTCACGCCTACTTAATTAGCCATTAAGGCTTCAATATCAGCCACTGATTTAAGCGCATTTTTAGTCAAAACTTCACACCCGTCTTTGGTCACCAATACATCATCCTCAATACGAATGCCAATATTCCAGAAGGCTTCTGGTACATTTTCCGCAGGGCGAATATAGCAGCCAGGCTCAACAGTCAGCGTCATATTTGGCATTAGCATGCGCCAATTGCTAGCTTTATCTTTATATTCACCTGCATCATGCACATCCAAACCCAACCAGTGCCCAGTGCGATGCATGTAAAACTGGCGATAATCCCCATTCTCTAGCACTGCCTCTTTGCTGCCTTTGCAAAGTTTCAAATCAATAAAGCCTTGCACCAAAACCTCTAATGCCGCTTCATGCGGCGCGTTCCAATGGTTGCTTGTATTAACCTTTGCAATTGCCGCAGCTTGCGAAGCCAGCACTAACTCATAAACATCTTTTTGCGCAGCGCTAAACTTACCGTTCACAGGAAAAGTGCGCGTAATATCTGAGGCGTATCCATCTAACTCGCAACCCGCATCAATCAACAATAAATCACCATCATTCAACTTTGCGTTATTCGCGTTGTAATGCAGCGTGCAAGCATTGGCGCCGCCTGCGACGATGCTTGTATAAGCTGGCGCTTGCGCGCCATTACGGTAGAACTCGTGCAAAAATTCCGCTTCTACTTCATATTCCATGATATTAGGTCTAGTAAAATTAGACCCGACAAACTGCATTGCACGGTTATGTGCGGCGGCGGCAATATTGGCTGAACGACGCATTAAATCAATCTCGAATGGTGATTTAATCAAACGCATTTCATCCACTAATTGACGTATATCACTCACATCGTCAGGCACATGAACACCGCTGCGAGCTTGCGTACGCAAGGTGTTCATCCAGCCCATTACACGTACATCCCAGCTTGTGCTTTCACCTAAACTAAAAAATAGCTTAGGTTGATTCGCCAACAACTTCAGAACAACTGCATCTAACTCGTTAATTGAGTAGGCTTCATCAAAACTGAATTCAGTTTTAGCGGCCTCCGCACCATAACGAAAGCCATCCCAAATCTCTCGCTCCATGTCTTTATCGCGGCAAAACAATATTGTTTTGGGCATCGCACCAGCCACTAGCACCACGACAGATTCAGGCTCTTTGAAACCTGTTAAGTAGTAAAAATAACTATCAAAACGGTATGGATAATGACTATCGCGATTGCGAATGGTTTCTGGCGCGGTGGGAATAATGGCAATGCCTTCGCCCATTACACTCAGTAATTTAGATCTACGTTGTTGAAATTCAACTATATGACTCATTGAGTCTGTTCCTTTTTCATTCGTTAACTCGCTCGCAGCTTTAACGCTTCATCAAGCATATTCAAGCGTTCAGGCGTACCAATATCATGCCATACCCCTGGATAATGTTCAGCAGTCGCCTGATTCCCAGCAATCGCTTGCCTTAACAAAGGCGCAAGTTTTGCTGGTTCACCTCGTGTCACACTGGCAAATAAATCTGGGTGATAAACACCGACGCCTGAAAATGTCAGCATCTGCGGACCTGTATCTTTTAACTTACCAGCTTCAATTGCAAAATCACCATTTGGATGTTGCGGCGGATTATTCACCAATACAAGATGCGCATGGTTATTGGCCTGTAAGGCATGCGTTAAAACACCAAAGTCAATCTCGGTAAACGTATCACCATTGACTACTAAGAATGGTTCAGATCCTAGCAGAGGCAGAGCATTGGCAATACCGCCCGCTGTTTCTAGCGCTGTTTTTTCAGGGCTGTATTGAATATGCAAGTCCCACTCACTGCCATCACCTAGCGCTTGCTCAATCTGCTCACCCAAATGCGCATGGTTAATCACCACCTCTTTGAAACCAGCTTTCGCTAATCGTTCCAAATGCCAAACAATCAGTGGCTTTCCACCTACTTTTAGCAATGGCTTAGGGGTATGGTCGGTCAGCGGACGCATACGTTCGCCACGTCCTGCGGCTAATATCATGGCTTTCATGGCTTATTTTCCAACAAGTTAAACCACGTATTTAGGACGCGGTACTCGGCCTTCAAGCGCATCTAAGAGTCGTAACATTGGGCGCAATTCCACATAACGCTCGCAAACTTTACGCAGATAATGCATGACCAGTGGCATGTCTTTTAGGTAGCCATCTTTGCCGTCACGATGGTAAAGCCTTGCAAATATACCCAGCACTTTAATGTGACGCTGCGCACCCATCCATTCAAAATCGCGATAGAACTCGCTAAAATCACTGGCTACAGGTAAGCCTGCTTTTTTAGCAGGCTCCCAATAACGCACCGCCATATCGATAATCTGCTCTTCATCCCACTGAATATAAGCATCTTTAAGCAAAGAGACTAAATCGTAAGTAATCGCACCATGGACGGCATCTTGAAAATCTAATATGCCAGGTGTATTTTCATGCGTCACCATCAGGTTGCGTGAATGATAATCACGATGTACTGTGACTTGCCCTTGTGACAAGATGTTTCTATTTAACGACGCAAAGGTTTGTTGCAGCCAACCTTGCTGCTCGGCGTTAAGCGTTTGACCTAAGTGCTTATTCACATACCAATCAGGAAATAACTGCATCTCGCGCGTTAATAGTGCTTCATCATAGGCAGGTAAATCATGGTTTTTGCTCGCTAATTGCAATTTGATGAGTGCATTCGTAGCATCGCCATAAAGCATTTGTGCCGT
The DNA here is from genome assembly GCF_029945705.1 of Methylotenera sp. Classification (GTDB taxonomy): domain Bacteria; phylum Pseudomonadota; class Gammaproteobacteria; order Burkholderiales; family Methylophilaceae; genus Methylotenera. Next base: position 54,107 of record NZ_JAQSDC010000058.1, on the reverse strand, counting down.
TTCATTATTCAAATGCTGCAAATAAGTGTCATTGCCTAAGTCACTCAATAACAAAAAGCCATTGGCTAAATCTTGCGCAATCACCTTCGGCACATTCAAACCTGCATCTAGAAACTGCTTAGCCACTTTTACAAATGGCGTGCAATCCTCTTGTGGTGGCGGTGCATCCATGGCGATTAAGGTTTGATTTCCTAAATGCGGGCTGGCTAAATTCACCCTAAAATAACGCCTGAAGCTAGCATCTGCCGATGCGGTTGTTAGCTTGAAATTTGCATCTGGTAAGGTCTGACTTAACCAAACGTTGAGTTGTTGTTGTCTATCATCCACAGCTATCTATCCAATGTTATATAATGTTGCTTTATTGCGCTTTGTACACTAAAAATACAAAAATCATTAAAGGGGCAAAACGATTTATTGATTGCCAAAAAGTCCAATTTATGAGATTTTATCACTGATAAAATAAAACCGTCTGCCTATATACTCGTGCCATACATTCCAACCCTATTCAATATGTTAACTTCATGCTAAAAAGCCGTTTTTTAAGTGGCTTAACAGCGGCTTTATTACTTTGCAGCTTACGCTCACATGCCGAAAGTGAAGTCATTCCTGTTGAATCAGCCTCTATCGGTGACTCACTGGGTTTAGCTGACACAGCTGACGAATCAAATGCTGTAGAAGCCAATGCAGATGCACTTGTTATTGAAGGCGATAAACTAGAATTGCATCTTGATAGAGAAATGCGAGCAATTGGTAACGCTAAAATCAGCCGTGGTAAGCAAAATATCACAGGTGATTTAATAGATTACAACGTCCAAAATGACGAGTTAAGCGTCACTGGTAATGCCAGCATCAATGTTGGCAATGCACAAATTACAGGCCCTGAGCTACACATGCACTTGTCTGAAAGCATAGGGCAAATGAAAGACGCATCAATCAGCATTTTAGGCGATACAAAAGATGAGTCTAAAAAAATCCAATCTAACGTTAAAAGCTCTGAAAAATTTTCTAAAAGCTTAGGTAGTTTGCAAAGCCAACAAATAGGTGGACCTAGTGCATATTCGTCAGTAACAGAAGTATCTGAAGGTAACTCTTCTCAAAGCACTTTAGGGCTTGATTCTGATGAAAGTAGCTCATCTCGCGCATCCAACGCCAGAGCGGATGCTAAAACCATTATTTTTGAAGGTCAAGACAGAAAAACGCTAAAAAACGCGAGATTTACTACTTGCGCTGCGGATGTCGATGATTGGTATATTAAAGCTAATGAATTAAATTTGAATGATTATAGTAAAGCTGGCGTAGCTAAAAATGCTTATATTGAATTTAAAGGTGTGCCGCTAATTTACACGCCTTGGATTAGCTTTTCATTTAGCAATCAACGTAAAAGTGGCTTGCTTGCTCCGGCCTTTGGCACGACGTCTAAAAGTGGTTTTGAATTAACTACACCGTTTTATTGGAACATCTCCCCCAATATGGATGCAACATTTGCAACTCGAGTTTTAAGCAAACGCGGCGTTCAATTACAAGGAGAATTTAGATATTTGGAAGATAGTTTTTCTGGTATTGATAACATTGAATACCTGCCAAGTGATGATCTGTCTGGTCAAAATCGTTACTATGCCAACTTTAAACACCAACAGAGCTTTGGCAATGGCTGGTCCGCTGGTTATAGTTTGGAAAAGGTATCTGATAACGAATATTTTGCAGATATGTCAACGCGAATCGTCACTACTAGCCAGGTTACTTTGCCGCAGCAATTTAATATAGATTATGCCGATGATGTTTGGCGCTTTAATGCGCTTGCACAAAAATTTCAAACTTTAGATAACTTGTCATACCCCTATGAACGCTTGCCGCAATTAACACTTAATGGCAACAAAGATTATGGCAGTTTTAATGCAAATTTATACACTCAACTAGTTGCATTTGACACTAATAAAAACGCACCCGCCACGGTCACTGGCTCGCGTTTTACAATATACCCAAGCATTAGCTTACCAATGACTCAATCATATGGCTACATTACGCCTAAAATTGGTATTCATCATACTAGTTACAGTCTCAGTAACGACCCTAACAGCAATAACTCTCAAGAACGAACACTACCGATTGTGAGCGTTGATGGTGGCTTATTTTTTGATCGTGACTTCAAAGTTGCCAACCGCGACTACACACAAACCATAGAGCCAAGAATGTTTTACGTCTACATTCCTAAAGTAAATCAATCAGGCATTCCTATTTTTGACACAAGTGACACTGACTTAAATTTCAGCTCTTTGTTTAGTGAAAATCAGTACACTGGTAACGACCGCATTAATAACGCTAATCAATTAAGTCTTGCTTTAACTTCTCGCTTAATTGAGTCTGATACTGGCATAGAACGCCTATCTGCATCCGTTGGCCAACGCTATTACTTCGCAGATCAAACTGCCTCTCTACCTGGCGCCACTTTACGCAGCAGTAATAGTTCAGACATTATTGTAGGCCTAAGCTCTTATCTAAAAACCAGCTGGAATATCGATGCATTTTGGCAATACAATACTGACGACTCTAGATCAGCACGCACCACAATCTCTAGCCACTACAGCCCAGAACCTGGCAAAGCACTTAATCTAAGCTATAGCTATAGGCGTGATACTCCAGGTGCACTAACAAGCGATGGCTTGGATCAGTTTGACATTTCAACTCAATGGCCTTTAGGCAAGGGCTGGTTCGGTGTTGGTCGATTCAATTACTCACTGAAAGACAGCAGTATCATCGAAACACTGGCTGGGTTAGAGTATGATGCAGGTTGCTGGCAAGCTAGATCCGTAATTCAACGCGTTAGCACGGCAACTGCTAATGCCAACTATGCATTATTTTTCCAACTTGAGCTTGGTGGATTAGCCTCAATTGGCACCAATCCTCTATCGGTCATCAAACGTAATGTTCCAGGCTATGTGAATTCAAGTCGCATCCCTGAAACCAACCAACAACCTTATTACGAGTAACTATTTTGCGCACATTGATTAAACATACAGCGATTAAACATACAGTGAATAAATATTCAGCGACTGTCCGTGCAATTCAATTTATATTGCTTGCTAGCGTGCTTTTTATCGCCAATCAATTTAACGCGCAGGCAGCAGATATTGTTAAATTGGATCGTATTGTCGCAATTGTCGATCAAACGGTGATTACTGAACAAGAGCTGGAAAACCGCATTGCCACTGTCACCGCGCAATTTAAAAAACAAGGCACAGAGTTACCTGAAGAAAGTGTCTTGCGTAAACAAATTTTAGAACGTTTAATTACAGATACCCTACAAATTCAGTATGCTGCACAAATTGGCCTTAAAGTTGATGACAATCAACTAGATAAAACAGTTGAGAGAATTGCAGAGCAAAACAACTTAACACTGACTGAGTTTAGCGAGGCATTAGCCAGAGACGGCGTCAGCATGCGTAAATTTAGGTCTGATATTCGCAATGAAATAACAATTGCACGATTACGTGATCGCGAAGTAGACGGCCGCGTGAATGTTAGCGAATCTGAAATTGACAATTACTTAACCTCACAAGCCTCGCTTAACGAAAACACTGATGAGTTCGAGATTTCGCATATTTTGATTCGTACGCCTGAAGAAGGCGCTACGGAAGACATTCAAAAAGCTAAAGCCAAAGCCGATGAGGCTTTGAGCCAATTAAACTCTGGCGTCAGTTTTGCTAAAGTATCAGCCAGTTTTTCTGATGCGCCTAACGCCTTAGAAGGCGGTAGTTTGGGCTGGAAAAAAGGCTCACAAATGCCTGCATTGTTCTTAGACGCATTAAAAAACATGCAAGCAGGCGAAGTTTCAGCACCTCTTCGTAGTCCAAATGGCTTTCACTTGCTCAAACTGACTAATAAGCGCGGTGGCAACTCTCCGCTTGTGATACAGCAAACGCATGCACGTCATATTCTTATCAAAATTACCGAGGTAATGTCTGATAAAGAAGCCGAGACCAAAATTAATACGATTAAAGAGCGTCTTGATAATGGCGAAAAGTTTGAAGTATTGGCTCGCCAATTTTCAGAAGACTCCACAGCCTCAAACGGCGGTGATTTAAACTGGGTAAATCCTGGCGACACTGTTCCTCCTTTTGAAGCTGCCATGAACGCACTTAAAGATGGACAAATAAGCGCGCCTGTACGCAGTCAGTTTGGTTGGCATATTATTCAAGTCATAGAGCGCCGCTCACAAGACATGAGTAAAGAATCTGCACGCTTAAAAGCACGTCAAGAAATTCGTACGCGTAAAGCAGACGAAGCTTATCAGGATTGGATTCGTGAGTTGCGCGACCGCGCTTTCGTTGAGCTTAGACTTGAAGATAAGTTTTAAGTCGCCCTAATTACACGTACATTTTGCTGCTTAACTTAACGTGACAAAACCACTTCCACGCATTGCCATCACTGCTGGCGAACCTGCTGGCATTGGCCCAGACCTTTGCGTATTGCTAGCACATCAGCCACTTAACGCCGAAGTGGTCATGATTGCGGATGCCAATATGCTACGAGAACGAGCTAAAGCGCTTAATGTAGATATTCAAATCCAAGCGTATTCTGCTGAGTCGCACACGGCACATCTCGGCAACGGCATTATTACTGTGTTACATCAAACTATCAGCAAGCCTGCGGTGGCTGGGCAATTAGATGCACGCAATAGTCAATATGTATTGCAAACGCTAAAAACTGCCGCGCTAGGATGCGTAAACCAAGAATTTGATGCCATGGTCACGGCACCCGTGCACAAAGGCATTATCAATGATGCGGGCATTGCATTTAGCGGTCACACAGAGTTTTTAGCTGAGTTAACCCATACGCCACAAGTTGTGATGATGCTAGTTGGTAGCGGCTTGCGCGTTGCCCTTGCCACGACACACTTAGCGCTAAAAGATGTACCCTCTGCCATTACCAAAAGTGGCTTAGAAACTACTATTCGTATACTGCATCATGATTTAGTGCAGAAATTTGGCTTGAGCAACCCACGCATTTTGGTGGCAGGCTTAAATCCACACGCAGGTGAGGACGGCTATTTAGGCCGTGAAGAAATCGACATTATCAACCCTGTGCTAGAAAAATTACGCTCCGAAGGCATGCAGCTAATAGGCGCACTGCCAGCAGACACCCTATTCGCAAAACACCACCTCAGCAAAGCTGATGCTGTGCTTGCCATGTACCACGACCAAGGCTTGCCAGTGCTCAAGCATGCGAGCTTTGGCGAAGGCGTCAACGTTACGCTAGGCTTGCCCATTATCCGCACCTCGGTTGACCACGGCACAGCTCTCGATTTAGCTAGTACAGGCAATATTGAAATCGGCAGCATGCTAGCCGCCATTGAGTTGGCGATTACGCTAGCCAATAACCACTTAAAAAGTTAATTAACCACATGAAACACGTTGCAAAAAAGCGCTTCGGCCAAAACTTCCTGACTGACCAAGGCGTAATTTCTAGCTTAGTAGAAGCAATTTCACCCAAAGCGGATGACTTGATGGTGGAGATTGGTCCAGGTTTAGGCGCGCTAACCAAGCCATTACTACAAAGATTAAAACTTTTGCATGTAGTAGAAGTTGACCGTGACATTATCAGTTGGATGCAAACAGAATACGGCAAACCAGCCTACGCCAACAACGCCATCGACATTCACAATGCCGATGCGCTCAAATTTGACTTCACCAGCTTAGGTAAAAATCTGCGTGTCACAGGCAATCTGCCTTACAACATCTCGACGCCAATTCTATTTCACCTGCTCGATAACGTAAGTGCCATAACCGACATGCACTTTATGCTGCAAAAAGAAGTGGTTGAGCGCATGGTAGCTTCGCCGTCTACGGCAGCATACGGGCGGCTTAGCGTCATGTTGCAGTATCGCTTACAAATGGATTATTTAATCACCGTACCACCAGAAGCTTTTGAACCTGCACCTAAAGTAGAATCTGCTTTTGTGCGTTGTGTACCTCATGCCGTGCTGCCATTTGTGGCAAAAGATGAAGCCATGTTTGCAAAAGTTGTACTCTCTGCATTTGGGCAACGTCGTAAAACCTTACGCAATACGCTCAAAGAGCTATTAAATGACGAAGGCTTTACTGCCCTCAATATTGACTCACAACAACGCGCAGAAAATTTAGCCGTTTCAGACTTTGTCGCCATTGCAAATTATTTAAGCACCCTGTAGGAGCGACGTACCATCGCGAATGCAACGATGCAAATCGCGACGGGGCGTCGCTCCTACAATAAAATTTTGACAGCCTCCGAATCTTAGCTAAGTAGAGTGCTGTTATAATTTAAAAAATTCAAATAAACCTAACTACTCACGGGAGAGATATTTTGCGAATTATTCTTTTAGGCGCACCAGGCGCGGGCAAAGGCACACAAGCCACCTTTATTAAACAACACTTCAACATTCCACAAATTTCAACAGGCGACATGCTACGTGCCGCAGTTAAAGCAGGCACTCCATTAGGCTTAGAAGCAAAAAGCTTTATGGACAGCGGAGGTTTAGTGCCAGATGCAGTAATTATCGGCATGGTAAACGAGCGCATTAAAGAAGCAGATTGTGCAAACGGCTTCTTATTCGACGGCTTTCCACGCACCATTCCACAAGCTGAAGCGATGAAAAACGCAGGCGTCACAATTGATTACGTAGTAGAAATCGACGTACCAGACAGCGCGATTATGGAGAGAATGACAGGTCGTCGCAGCCACCCAGCCAGCGGCCGCACCTACCATGTAAAATTCAACCCACCAAAAGTAGAAGGCAAAGACGACATCACTGGCGAAGACCTAGTACAACGCGCAGATGAAGCACCAGACGTAGTGAATAAACGCTTAGTGGAATACCACGACCAAACAGAACCCTTAGTTGAATACTATGGCAGCTGGGCAAAAAGTGGTTCAGTTGGCGCACCGAAACATGTAAAAATTAATGGTTTGGGTGAGTTGGAAACGATTAAGGCTAATATTTTTGCGGCTTTGGTTTAGGCTAAATTTTATATTTCGTTTGTGGTCAAAACTGACTGTTAAAGGAGTTCTGAATTGGAAGGAGTAACTTTTAAAGTTCAGGGTTCAGGTATAGAACCCTATGAGGTAAAATTTCTCAGAAGCTCAAAAAGTGGACTATCCGCATACTGCTCCTGCCCTGCTGGTGAGAATGGAATGACGTGTAAGCATCGCCTTTCTATTCTTGATGGTAATCAAGAAAATATAGTTAGCTCCAATGGAGCTGATGTAAAAATCGTACAGTCTTGGCTATTTGGAACAGATATTGAAAAGATTTTGCTGAAAATGCGCCATCTTGAGGCTGAAGTTGAAAAGGTAAAGAATGAGCTATCTTCTACAAAAAAAGCGCTCGCAAAAGCAATGCGAGCCTAATCAGAGCAATTCAGGAGTTTTATGGACGAGCTGGAACATTTGAAATCTATGTGGGCAGTTAAAGCCAAAAGAAAAACAGATTTAATTGTACCCAAAATAACTCATCAAAATGGCGAAAACTCACTTAACAATGACTTTTGGGCTTTCAAAGTTCCGTATGCCTTTCGAGCCGCACTGGATATAAAATACGAAGAGCGAAAAAAGGATAAGAAATCATATCTAGTCTGGACACAGGGTGCCATTTTAGCGTTTAAAAATGGTGACTCCATTCACTCGAGAGACGGAAGTAGAACTGTGCAAGTTAACTTAGCTAACCCTATGGGTTGGGATGCTGAAAAAAAAGAAATGTATCAAGGAGGTGTAGCTTACACAGAGTATGCTGCATCCGACAACTCTTTTACTAAGCAAGGTGAACACTCATGTACACAAATGCAATTTCTGGAACTTCTAATACACGGCTCATATAAGCCTGTGTAGCCAAGTAGGGTGGGCAACTTGTTTGCCCACGTATCTCAATTACCTAAATCTGTACCGCGTGGGCAATAAAAACTTTGCCCACCCTACAAAATCTCGCATCAACCACCCAATCCCCTGCTGCCGCGCCTGAGTTGTTTAGGCTTAATGGGGGATTTCGTCTGGCGGCTGTCTGAGCGAAGCGAGTTTCCGCTTGACGCCCATTAAGACTAAACAACTCAGGAAACAAGCGGAAGGGGGTAGCCTTTTCTTTGGTTTCTTTCTTTTGGCTAAGCAAAAGAAAGAAACTCGCAAGTCGCGCGAAAGCGACAAGCCTCCAATACTCATAAACCCAAAATTCAAAATGGATTCCCGCGTGCGCGAGAATGACGACAAGCCCGCTTGAGGCGGAATTACTGAAAGGCATTGTGCCTTATGGGAATTCACTTAGGTGCAATGCCCTTCGCTTATTGCCCCCCCGCAATGTATAATTACGCATCCAAATAAACACTTAAGCTACCCTCATGCAACAGCAATATCCTTTCAAAGAAGTCGAACAATCTGCCCAAACTTACTGGGAGGCAAACCAAACCTTCGCCGCTACAGAACAATCTGATAAACCAAAATATTACTGTTTGTCTATGTTTCCTTACCCTAGCGGCCGCCTGCACATGGGACATGTTCGTAACTACACGATTGGCGATGTATTAAGCCGTTTTCATAAAATGAAAGGCTTTAACGTGATGCAACCAATGGGTTGGGACGCGTTTGGCTTGCCTGCTGAAAATGCTGCGATTAAAAACAATACTGCCCCTGCAAAATGGACGTATGAAAACATAGAACACATGAAAACCCAGCTTAAACAGTTGGGTTTAGGTGTGGATTGGAACCGTGAAATCGCTACTTGTAAGCCTGAATATTACAAATGGGAACAATGGTTATTTACTGAGTTGTTCAAAAAAGGGCTTATCTACAAAAAAACTTCTACCGTAAACTGGGATCCAGTGGATGGCACTGTTCTTGCGAATGAACAAGTGATTGATGGTCGCGGCTGGCGCAGTGGCGCGATGGTTGAAAAGCGCGATATTCCTCAATACTTTATGAAGATTACGGCTTACGCTGAAGAGTTGCTAAACGATTTAGATAAGCTGGATGGCTGGCCTGAGCAAGTAAAAACCATGCAACGCAACTGGATTGGTAAAAGCTTTGGTTGCGAAGTGGAGTTCCCTCTAACTACCCCCTCTCCCTCTCAGGGAGAGGGCTGGGGTGAGGGTGCAACGCTAAAAGTGTACACCACACGCCCAGATACCTTAATGGGCGCGACTTACGTGGCTGTTGCGGCAGAACATGCTTTAGCAACACAAGCCGCGCAAAACAATCCTGTATTAGCTGACTTTATCGCAGAGTGTAAACGCGGTAGCGTGGCAGAAGCCGACGTTGCAACTGCCGAGAAAAAAGGCATGGCCACAGGTTTATTTGTAACACACCCATTGAATGGCGAGCAGTTGCCAGTGTGGGTGGCTAACTATGTATTAGCGAGCTATGGTGAAGGCGCTGTGATGGCGGTACCAGCACATGATGAACGCGATTTTGAGTTTGCGGGTAAATACAACTTGCCGATTAAAGCTGTGATTAAAAATACTGACGCTGATGTTTTACCTATGACAGAACACGGCGTGTTATTTGATTCATCTGAATTTGACGGCTTAGATTTTGATGCGGCGAGTGCAGCGATTGCTACTGCCTTATCTGCAAAAAACCTTGGTAAACGTCGCACGCAATATCGCCTTCGCGATTGGGGCGTTTCACGCCAACGCTATTGGGGCTGCCCTATTCCTATCGTTCACTGCGAAAAATGCGGTGAAGTACCAGTACCTGCTGAACAACTGCCAGTGGTGTTACCTGAAGATGTGGTAATGGATGGCGTTGGCTCACCAATTAAAAAAGATCCAAGTTTTTATGAAACTACTTGCCCTACTTGTAATGGTAAAGCCACGCGTGAGACTGATACTTTAGATACGTTTTTTGAATCTTCATGGTACTTCGCGCGTTATGCGAGCTTTGATAGCACAACTGCGATGGCTGATGAACGCGCGAACTATTGGTTGCCTGTAGACCAATATGTAGGCGGTATTGAACATGCGATTTTGCATTTACTTTACGCACGCTTCTTTAACAAGTTGATGCGTGATGTTGGTTTGATTAAGAACGATGAGCCTTTCACAAACTTACTCACACAAGGTATGGTGCTGAAAGACGGCACAAAAATGAGTAAATCTAAAGGCAACACGGTTGATCCGCAAGAGTTGATTGATACTTACGGTGCAGATACTGCTCGTTTATTCATGATGTTTGCTGCGCCACCTGAGCAAAGCTTAGAGTGGGCTGACAGCGGTGTGGAAGGTGCAAATCGCTTTTTACGCAGATTATGGAAAGCGGTATACGATCACAAGCATGACCACCTTGAATTAGGTCAAGTCGCGGCTTACACAACAGGTGATTTATCGGCTGAACTTAAAGCGATTCGCTTGCAATTGCATAGCACCATTGAAAAAGTGGCTGATGATTATGGTCGTCGCCATAGCTTTAACACGGCGATTTCATCGGTGATGGAAATGATGAATGCTTTAGCGAAGCTTGAAGGCACGGATGATGTCACTCGTAGCGTGCGTCAAGAAGTATTGCAAAATGTGGCGTTATTGCTATCGCCTATCGTGCCGCATATTTGCCAAGCGATTTGGGCTGAGTTGTGTCCACAAAGTCATATTTTGGAAGCTGGTTGGCCAGTGGCAGATCAATCTGCTATGGTGCAAGATAGCGTAGAATACGTGATTCAGGTGAATGGTAAGTTGCGTGGCAGCATCCAAGTCGCGAAAACTGAAACGAAAGATGCACTAGAGAAATTAGCTTTGCTGCAGCCTTTCGTGCAAAAATTCATTGAAGAAAACATGTCAGTTCGCAAAGTGATTGTCGTGCCAAATAAACTCATTAACGTGGTTGTGGGGTAAGTTATGCAAAGCATCGTACGCCGTTTCAGTGTTGTATTTTTATTTGCGCTAGCACTTTCTGCCTGTGGCTACCAGCTGCGTGGCGTGGCCGATTTATCTTTCAAGAAATTGTATATTCAAGGTGCGCCTTTGAGCATTTCAAAGGATTTGAAAAAATCTCTAAAGACTAACGGTATTCAAGTGGTGGGTAGCGCAGAGGAAGCCGATCTGCTACTTGAATTATTGAGTGAAACCAACGAAAAACGGATTCTATCCTTGAGTGGAACGGGTGTAGTGCGCGAATACGAACTAAACTATCGCGCCAGCTTTAGAACGCGTGCGCCAGCTAGCCCAACTTGGAGCCAGCCACAAACCGTGCAAACGCGCCGCAACTATTCATATAACGATAGTGCCTTGCTTGGTAAAGCTGAAGAAGAAGCTAGGCTGAATCTTGATATGCACAATGATGCAGTGCGCGAAATGTTGCGTCGATTAACGGCCATTAGGCCAACCGCCAAATAAAAACTTCACATGCAATTAGCATTAGCGCACTTAGAAAAACACCTCGCACAAAGCTTAAAGCCGCTTTACATTTTAGTGGGCGATGAGCCACTTGCGCAACGTGAAAGCCTAGATGCGATTAGAGCCGCCGCCCGCGCGCAAGGTTATGATGAGCGGACCAGTTTAACGGTTGAGCGCTATTTTAAGTGGGAGCAAATTCAATCTTATGGGCAATCCATCTCACTGTTTGCTAGTCAGCGTTTATTAGAAATCAATATCCCTTCTGGCAAACCTGGTGTGGATGGCGGCAAAGCAATACAAGCTTTAGCCAACAAAGCGATTCCCGACACTTGCGTGGTGATTATTCTGCCAAAATTAGAGCGCGATGCTGCTAATAGTGCATGGTATAGCGCACTAGAGAAAAACGCGGTCACCCTCTCTTTAAACGAAGTTGACGCGGCGAACCTGCCAAAATGGATTGCCAACAGGCTGGCATTGCAAGGTCAGCACACCAGCCAGCAAACCTTAGAGTTTTTAGCGCATCAGGTAGAAGGTAATTTGCTAGCCGCTAATCAAGAAGTGCAAAAGCTAGGCTTGCTATATCCGCAAGGCGAATTAAGCGATGCGACTGTGCGCGAGGCTGTGCTAAACGTTTCGCGATACGATGCATTTCAATTAGGTGAAGCGGTGTTAGCAGGTGACGCGGCAAGAACTGTGCGCATACTGCAAGGTCTACAAGACGAAGGCGAAAATGCCGTTGCTGTGATGAGTCCACTCATGTGGGTGCTGCGTCCTCTAGTACGCATCAAGCAAGCCGAAATGCGTGGTGAAAATATCATGAACGCCATGACCAACGCCCGTATTTATGGCGATAAGCAAGCTTTAGTGAAACGCGCCTTGGCTAGATTAAACCTGAAGCAACTGGAAGCTGCTTTGCAAAAACTGGCCGATATTGATAAAACTGCCAAAGGTGTGATGCTGGGTGATGCTTGGCTGGAAATTTCACGACTTTGTTTTGGGCTAGCGCGCGTGCGCTCACGTTAGTACATCATCACAATAAAAAAGTATAATCGCTTATGGACATTAAAAATTACATGCAAAACATGGGTGTTGAAGCCCGCAAAGCCTCTCGTTTAATGGCGAGTGCCGATACCAATGTTAAAAATCTAGCCCTTACGCATATTGCCAAGGCAATTTTGCGTGAAAAAACAGCCCTGCTCGCTGCGAACAAGCTAGATTTAGATGCAGCACGTGCTGCTGGTCTTGATGACGCCATGTTGGATAGGCTTGCCATCACTGAGAAATCGATCAATACCATGGTGGAAGGCCTAAACCAAATCGCCAGCTTGGCAGATCCAATCGGCGAAATGACCGACTTTAAATATCGCCCGAGTGGAATACAAATTGGCAAAATGCGCGTGCCCCTTGGCGTGATTGGTATTATTTACGAAGCCCGCCCCAATGTAACTGTGGATGCTGCTGGGCTTTGCATTAAATCTGGCAATGCAGCAATTTTACGTGGTGGCTCTGAAGCGATTCATTGTAACCAAGCTTTGGCAAAACTGGTACATGAAGGCTTGGCTGCGGCTGGCTTGCCAACGTCTGCCGTGCAAGTAGTGAAAACAACTGACCGCGCTGCCGTAGGCGAATTGATCACCATGAAGCAATATGTAGATGTGATTGTGCCTCGTGGTGGCAAAGGTCTAATTGAGCGAATTTCTAACGATGCGCGTATTCCAGTGATTAAGCATTTAGATGGTAATTGCCATGTGTATGTGGATGATGATGCCGATTTTGATAAAGCGCTACGCATTCTTGAAAACAGCAAAACGCAACGTTTAGGCACTTGTAACACGGCTGAATCACTATTAGTTGCGCGCTCTGTGGCTAAAGAAATGTTGCCAAAACTGGCTGATATGTTGACTTCACACGGTGTTGAAATTCGAGGTTGTGCGGAAACTTGTGCTCTTGTTAATAAAGCAATAGCAGCGACAGAAGAAGACTATTACACTGAATATTTAGCAGCCATTATCTCTTGTAAAGTGGTCGACGGTTTAGATGAAGCGATTGCACACATTAACCAGCATTCAAGCCAACATACCGAAGTGATTGTGACGGAAAACTACACCAAAGCACGTCGATTCCTGCGTGAAGTAGATTCTAGCAGCGTGATGGTGAACGCATCCACTCGCTTTGCAGATGGTTTTGAATATGGCTTGGGTGCTGAAATTGGCATATCCACAGACAAACTACACGCACGTGGCCCTGTTGGTTTAGATGGCTTAACCTCGCTTAAGTATGTGGTGTTTGGCGACGGTCACGTAAGAGCTTAAAAGGTCTAAAAGTGCAAACGATAGGCTTGTTGGGGGGCACGTTTAACCCCATTCATTTCGGTCATTTGCGTATGGCGCAAGAGCTGGCTGAATTACTAAGTTTGAACACCGTAAAATTCATACCATCAGCCAATCCCCCTCACAAACCACTACCGCTAGTTTCTGCAGAACACCGCACCGCCATGGTGCAATTGGCCATTGCTGATAACCCACAATTTCAATTTGATGGTCGAGAGTTAAGTAGACTTGGCGCCTCATACACAATATACACTTTAGAAAGCTTGCGCAGTGAACTTGGCAATGATGTAAGCTTGATATTAATCATGGGTAGCGATGCTTTTACCAAGTTTAATACATGGCATCGCTGGCAAGAGATTATCAAACTATGCCACATTGCCTTGGTGCAGAGACCTGCGCCTACCAATAAAGATGTGTTAACCAAAGAGTTAGAAACTTTCTTGCACAATCATTACACAGAACATGCGGACGATTTGCATGATACTAGCGCTGGCCTAATCACGATGCAAGCGATTACCCCACTGGAAATATCTTCTACGGCCATACGCCAAGCCTTACAACTCAAGCATTCTGCGCGTTATTTAATGCCAGAAAACGTATTGAATTATATTGCTGCTAAGCAACTATATAGCACGGTTTCAGCTTAATCATATTTTACCAACCGCCTGATAAGCACTATTAACGCACTTACATTTTTACGCTTTGCTTCGAATAGTGTTAAAAGTCATCATCTCAAGGGAACTCTCATGTTGAAACAGTCACGCTCTAAATGCTTAAGACTAATGTTAGTAGCAGCAATCAGCTTGCTCGTCACTGCCTGCGGCACTAACCCAGTAACGCATAAAAAAGAGTTTCAACTAGTTTCAGAATCGCAAGAAATCTCAATGGGCGCGCAAAACTACGGCCCTGCAAGACAATCTCAAGGCGGCGATTACATCATAGACCCTGAACTGACTGCTTATGTGCAAAGCGTAGGCAATAAGCTTGCTGCCGTTTCCGACCGAAAGCTGCCTTATGAATACACAGTGTTAAATGATTCCGTACCCAATGCTTGGGCGATGCCTGGTGGCAAAATCGCGTTTAATCGTGGCTTGCTTTATGAGTTAAATAGCGAGGCCGAACTCGCCGCTGTGATGGGGCATGAAATGGTGCATGCCGCTGCACGTCACGGTGCAAAAAGTATGGAGCGCGGCATTTTCATGCAAGGTGCGATGATTGCCGTTGGCATAGGCGCGCAAAATACTGATTATGCGAATTTAATTGTAGGTGGCGCTCAAGTTGGCGCGCAACTTGCCACCAGTAAGTACGGACGCGATGCCGAAAGTGAGGCGGATTTATACGGCATGGAGTATATGAAAAGAGCGGGCTACGACCCTACCGCAGCAGTCACATTGCAAGAAACGTTTGTGCGATTAAGCGCTGACCGTAAAAGTAGCTTTATTGATGGTTTATTTGCCAGCCATCCGCCATCAGAAATTCGCGTGAATGACAACAAAGCCACACTGGCAAGAATTGGTGCTGGCGGCGATTGGGGTAGAGAAATCTACGCGCAAAAAGTAAACAAGTTAAAGTCAACGCAAGCAGCTTATAAAGCTTATGATGAAGGTGTAAAAGCGCTCGCTGCAAAAGATACAGTAAAAGCCACTACAATGGCTAAGCAGGCAATTGCTGGCGAGCCTCGTGAAGCACGCTTTCAAGAGTTGCTTGGTGACATTGCCTTATCCCAAAAGAAACCTGCCGAAGCCTTAACTTACTACAACAAAGCTATTCAAATGCAGCCCGACTACTTTAAACCGCATGTGCAAGGCGGCATTGCCTTGTTCGACTTGGGACGCAAAGCTGAGGCTGAACAATATCTCGCAAAAAGCAATACCTTATTACCCACAGCGCCTAGCCACTTTCTGCTAGGTAAAATGGCAGAAGAGCGCGGCGATATGCAAGGCGCACTTAAAAACTATGCGGTTGCAGCAGACTCTAACTCTGAAATTGGCAAACAATCTAGTGCAGAATATGTACGTTTAGATTTACCGCAACACCCTGCAAAATATCTACAAGCAGCAGCGCAAGCGGATAACTACGGGAATCTATTCGCCGTAGTCGCCAACCCAACACCACTCGCCGTTAACCACGTACAAGTGAGAGTGGTTCAATACGATGCAAAAACTGGTCGCGCCATTGCCCAAAGTCAGCCTATGTTGGTTAGTGGTGGAATTGCTTCGAACAAGCGTGGGCAAGTAGCTGTAAATGGCGTGCGCATTACAACTCAACAAGAACTGCAGCTATATAAAGTAGTGGTTGAAGCGGCGGAGTTGGCTCAATGATTAAGCGCATTGAGTTAAGTCAGCCTACTAGCAAAGTAGGGTGGGCAATTCGTTGCCCACGCGTTACAACTTCGGAAACCCCAGTATCCGCGTGGGCAGAAATCTGCCCACGCTACTTGGCTATTGTGCATTGAGGTTGTAAATTTAACATGTGTCATAAAAAGGAAATAAAATGCTAAAAAAAACATATACGAAAGCCATTATTTTATGCTTGGCTTTATCACTCTCAGCAATAGCAACTGCCGGAAATAAAAAAACAGCAGAAAAAGCAGATGACCCAACACCATTAGGTCTCGTATTTGGTAAAACAACGATAGAAGAAGCCTTAATTATCTTAAAAAAAGAAGGTGGTACAATTACTAATAGTGGAAACCGAAGAATATGTGGCGACACTTTAAACCCTTATGTTGAAGGCTACTTTCTCAATGGTGTTAACATTCAAGGTGTGACCGCAACAAAAGTATGGTTCTTAAATGGTGTTCTCATGGAATTAACCTATGAATTATCAGGAAATTTTGAACAATTTAATGACCAGTTAAAAACCAAGTATGGTGACCCCTCGAAATCCTTGGAAATTGGTGGTATGTCACGCTATTCATGGTTATTTAAGAACATGGAGTTAGCTTTTGAAATTACATTCAGCAGTATTACAATGGACTATTCTAACCTTCAACTTTTGCAAGAGTCACAATCGATTGATGGAAAAGTGTGTGCCGAAGCACATAATAAAGCAATGAGGCAAATACAAAAGGGGTTTTAGCCAAGTAGGGTGGGCAACTTGTTTGCCCACGTATCTTAATTATCAAAATCTGTAACCGCGTGGGCAATAAAAACTTTGCCCACCCTACCAAATTACGTATCAACCACCCAATCCCCTGCTACCGCGCCTGAGTTGTTTAGGTTTAATGGGGGATTTCGTCAAGCGTCTGTTTGAGCGGAGCGAGTTTCTGCTTGATGCCCATTAAGGCTAAACAACTCAGGAAACAAGCGGGAGGGGGTAGCTTTTTCTTTGGTTTCTTTCTTTTGGCTAAGCAAAAGAAAGAATCTCGTCAGTCGCGCGAAAGCGACAAGCCACCAATATGCTACAACCTAAAATTCGAAGTCACTAGATTCCGACCTACGTCGGAATGACGAATAATGACGGAAGCTACTCTTGGTTAGGTTTGCAAAGACACGAGATTTCTCAAATGCTTTTTGCGCTTTCAAAACTTAAATTGCGCGCTACTTTCCCACTTCACAACACTCAAACATGGCGCCGTAATACGTTGCTGTAAGCTAACTAAATTCTCTTCAAACATCGAAAAGTTAGGTTCTATCTCGTTCGCAACCCAACCTGCTAATTTCAAACCACGCGCTTGAATAGCTTCTACTGTTAATAGTGCATGGTTAATGCATCCCAACCGCATGCCCACCACTAAAATCATTGGGATATTGAGTTGTACAGCTAAGTCCGCCAAGGTTTCTGTCTTGTTTAAAGGTACGCAAAAGCCACCCGCGCCTTCAATAATCACAACTTCGGCTAAGTCTTTTAACTTCTCATAAGCTCGGGCTATCACTGCTAGGTCAATTTCAACACCTGCCTGTTCGGCGGCAATATGCGGTGCGATAGCAGGTGAAAAACGATAGGGATTCACTAAATTTAACTCAGCATTAATATTGCTCGCTGAAATTAAAGCAGTGACATCTTCGTTAATAAGCTCGTTTTTATCGTTCAACTCACACCCAGAAGCAACAGGCTTCATACCAACCGTTTTTAGACCCTGCGCCACAAAGTGTTTCACTAAAGCACTTGCCACATAAGTTTTACCTACGTTGGTATCCGTACCAATGACAAAGTAACTTTTCATGGTGATATTGTTTTTGTAGGAGCGGCTTTCAGCCGCGAAATGATGGTAAGTGTACGCACGATTCGCGGCTAAAAGCCGCTCCTACTCTTAAAGATGATGGGTGAAACGCCATCATCAAATTTCGGTTTATCTGCGCCACGCCAAGCATGCCCGTAGACGACTTCAAATGTAGCCGGCAGTTTCCCATCTACTCGAAATTGCTCGTAGTTCGCTTCTAAGTTCTGTAGGAAGCCGCGACCAAGTAGGCCACGCGCACGCCCATCCGTGGCGTTATGCGCGCCTATGCTTTTTAAATCACGCATGACGCTTTTAACATCATCGTAAGTCAGGGTGAATCGCTCTACATCTAGCACAGGCGCACTAAAACCAGCACGTACCATTGCATCACCAATGTCGTGCATATCGAGAAATCTACTCACACTGGTCGTGCCATTTTGCCCGCTAGTGGCAACGCGTAGCTCTTTGAGCGTATCGGGCCCAAAGGTGCTAAACATCAATAAGCTTTCTGGCTGCAATACGCGATGAAACTCTTGCAAAGCCGCATCTAAATCATTGCACCATTGAATCGCCAAATTTGACCATACCAAACCAACACTGGCGTTGGCCAAAGGCAGTGCTTCAATATCCGCACACAATAGATTTTGTGTAGCACCACCGAGCATGCTCTTCACTTGACCGATTAAGCCATTATTTGGATTGGTACTGCGCGTTTTTTGCAGCATAGGTAACGCAAAATCCAGTGAAATCACTTGGGATTTTGCAAAACGTTTTTGCAACGCATGGCTAGCCAACCCTGTGCCACAACCCGCGTCTAATATGGTGTGTGGGGTTAACTTTACTAAATCTAGCCGGCTGAGCATTTCTTCTCGCACTTGTTTCTGCAATATTGCAGCGGCATCATAAGTATTGGCGGCACGGCCAAATGAAGCGCGCGCGCGCGCTTTATCAATGTGGTAACTATCGTTTACTTTTGCATCCATATAATTAAGCGCTTGCAGGTTCTAGAAATTGAACAACAGCATCTATGAACTGCTCTTGATGCGATAGGAATGGAGCATGCGAGGCGCCAGAAATCACGCGTAAGTAGCCCACTGGTAGGTTTTGCATCATCCAATGCGCGGCTTGCACAGGCGCTAGCGTATCTCTATCACCATGAATCAATAGGGTTGGCTTTCTTAGGTGGTCAATTTCTGAACGTAAGTCGGTTTCCAGCAATATGCCCAAGGCGCGCTGTAATGTTTGTGTCGTTGGTGCTGGGCGTTCTTCAAGTTTTCTACGCAATAACCTTACTGTTAACCTTGCACTTTTATCGCCCATGCATTGCAGTGTTAAAAATTGCGTCAGCGTTTTATGGTAATCAGCATCCATACTGTCTGCAAAGCGCTCAAATACTTCTGGCGCAATGCCTGATGTCCATTTGGCTTGCGTCATGAACTCTTCTTTATTTACAAAACATGGCGTAGATCCAACCAGTACTAATCTGCGAACCGCATCAGGCTGATCTAGCGCGATGCGCATGGCGACTTGGCCGCCCCACGACCAGCCAATCATATCCGCATTCGCAGGCAGCATTTCTGCTACTTTTTCTGCAATGATGTGTAAGTGGTACGGCTCAGTTGGGCGACTTAAACCCATACCTGGTAAATCAACAATATGTAGCGTAAATAGCTTACTCAAGTTCTTTATAATCGGCTGCCACACCGCGCCACTCATACCCCAACCGTGCAACAGTACTAGGTTTGGCCCACTGCCGGTTGTTTCCATATAGATGTTAGCGGGAACAATTTTCATAGGACTTGCTCTGCTTGTTGGATTGCCGAGATTAGTTGCTTAATATCATCTAGCGAATGGGCGGCTGATAAAGAGATGCGCAACCTTGCGGTGCCAATAGGCACCGTTGGCGGGCGAATGGCGGGCACTAATATGCCTAAGCTTTGTAAGTGCTCACTTAACGCCAATGCCTCAAGATTATCGCCAACCACTAATGGTTGAATCGAGGTTTCAGACGGCATCAGTTGCCATTTTTTGCATTGCAGATGATCTTTAAAATATTGAATCAAGCTGCGTAAGTGTGTGCGTAAGTCATCACCCTGCTCAATCAATCTGACCGAGGCGGATAGGGTCGCAGAGAGTGCTGGCGGCGCTGGTGTTGAATACACATAACTTTTAGCGGTTTGAATCAAATAGTCAATCACCACACTTTCACCCGCAACAAAAGACCCTGCCACACCCGCTGCTTTACCTAAAGTTGCCATCATAATGATGCGTGGAGATTTCAGTTTTAAATGATTCAGCGAGCCTTGACCATGCTCGCCCAGCACACCAAAACCGTGTGCATCATCAATATATAAATATGCATCGTATTTCTCGCAAAGCGCTAAATATTCAGCCAATGGCGCAATATCGCCATCCATACTAAATACCGCATCAACGGCAATGAGCTTATGTCGTGCGCTGCTAGCTTTAAGTAAGTTTTCAAGTGCAACCACGTCGTTATGCGCAAAGCGATTGAACTCGGCAAGCGAATAATAACTGCCATCATTCAAACAAGCGTGATTCAACTTGTCGGCAAAAATCGCATCACCACGCCCTACTAATGCGCCTAATGCGCCGATATTCGCCATATAGCCTGCGGAAAATAACAATGCGGCCGGCATATTTACAAATTTGGCTAACTGCTTTTCTAAGTCATCATGGTAACGATGGTGGCCTGTCACCAAACCAGACGCGCCGCTACCAACACCTGAATCACCAGCCGCTTTTTGCATAGCAGCAATTAGAGTTGGGTGGTTCGCTAAGCCCAAATAGTCATTACTACAGAATGACAGATACGGCTTACTATTCGCAACAATATGCTCAGCCTGTGGCGAGTCGAGCAAACGCCGTTGGCGCAGTAAGCCATCCGCTTTGCGTTTATCTAACGCGATTTGTAAAGAAGCCAGCATGTTTAATGGTTACCCTAAATTTTATTAATGCCTAATTTTTCGAATAATTTTTTATCAGTCGAAGCTTCTGGATTTGCTGTGGTCAGTAATTTTTCGCCGTAGAAAATACTGTTTGCACCCGCTAAAAAGCACATACTTTGTATACCTTCACTCATGCTTTGGCGACCTGCTGACAAACGCACAAAGCTATTAGGCATAGTGATACGCGCCGCGGCAATGGTACGTACAAACTCAAATGGATCTAACTCTTCGGTGCCGTGTAATGGCGTACCTTCAACTTGCGTGAGTAAATTGATTGGCACGCTTTCTGGTGGACGCTCCATATTCGCCAATTGCGCTAACAAACCAGCGCGCTGGTTACGCGTTTCACCCATGCCGATAATACCACCGCTACACACGTGAATATCTTGGCTACGCACGCGATCCAATGTGTCTAAACGGTCTTGATAAGTACGTGTGGTAATCACATCGCCATAGAATTCTGGCGCTGTATCCAAATTGTGATTGTAATAATCCAAACCTGCTTCTTTTAACTGCTCAGCTTGACCATCTTTTAACATGCCCAAAGTCGCACAGGTTTCTAAACCCATGGCTTTAACTTCGGCAATCATTTTCAACACAGGCTCTAAATCGCGCTGTTTAGGGCCGCGCCATGCCGCGCCCATGCAGAAACGGCTGGCACCATTGTCTTTAGCTTCTTGTGCGGCTGCGACCACATCTTCTAGCTTCATCAAAGGCTCATTTTCCACCTCAGTGTGGTAACGCGCCGCTTGTGGGCAATAGCCGCAATCTTCAGAACAGCCGCCTGTTTTAATCGAAAGCAAAGTACTCACCTGAACCGCATTCGGATTAAAATTCGCACGATGTACAGTTTGCGCCTGGTACATTAGATCGCTGAAAGGCAGCTCAAACAATGCGACAATATCCGCTACACTCCAACGGTTAACTGTGTTGGTTTCAGAGGAAGAGTTAAGATTGGCTTTTAGACCATCCGTATTAATCACGGCATGTGTAAGGCCTTGTTGAGAGGTTTCGAGCATGTGCAGTTCCTTTTAAGAAGCTATAATTTATAGCAAGATTATACCTTGTCAATGAAAAGTGACGCAAATATTGAACATGCGATTAAAATTTAAGCAGCTTCTACATAACGGTGTTTCGGCTAAGCTGTTTGATCGCTTACTCAAACAGCGTTGCCTGTTATGTACTACCGATGAAGGCGGGGAATTTGGTTTATGCGACGCTTGCTACAAAGACTTGCCATGGCACACCGCGCCACAATGCCCACAGTGCGGTTTGTCTTCAAATGGCTTGGTATGTGGCAGTTGCTTACACTCACCGCCTGACTTTGATGCTACACACAGCTTATTCACTTACGACTTTCCGCTAGATGTCATGATGCAACGTTACAAATACGGCAGCATGCTCAATTTAGGACACATTTTCGGCAAGATGTTGAGCAATAAAACCAATTTAGCCAATGTAGACTTAGTAATAGCCATGCCTATGCACCCTGCGCGCCTTAAAGAACGTGGCTTTAATCAAGCACTAGAAATCGCTAAAATTATCACTAACAACAACCCTGAAAAATTAGATTACCTTTCAGTACAACGCCAAAAACTCACGCCGCCACAAGCTAACCTGCCTTTGAAAGAGCGTGTTAGAAATATCAAAGGTGCATTTACAGCCAGTAATCATTTAAACGGTAAACGCATCGCCATTATCGATGACGTGATGACCACAGGTGCTAGCCTAAACGAGTTAGCTAAAACATTAAAACAAGCTGGTGCTAGCCATGTAGAATGCTGGGTTGTAGCAAGAACGCTGCCAAAGTAACTAACTTGCTGTCATGCTAATGCAGGTGACAATGAATAAAGAAAGTGCCATTTTAAATGTTCCACATCGTATTATTTGAGCCAGAAATTCCACCAAACACAGGCAACATTATCAGACTATGTGCCAATACTGGTGCGGCTTTACACTTAGTTAAGCCTTTGGGATTTAGCCTTGATGATAAGCAGCTCAAACGTGCGGGCTTGGACTATCATGAATATTCAACCTTGCAAGTGCATGAAAATTGGGATGCCTGCAAAGCGGTACTGGCTGGCAAGCGCTTATTTGCCATCACCACAAAAGGTAGTACACGACATAGTGAGATTCAATTTCAAGCGGATGACGTATTTGTATTTGGCCCAGAAACACGCGGATTGCCTGAAGAAATTCGTGCGGAATTTACCCCTGAGCATCGTGTGCGTTTGCCGATGTTGCCAGAAAGCCGTAGCTTGAATTTATCCAACTCTGCCGCGGTGTTATTGTATGAAGCTTGGCGGCAAATTGGCTTTACGAATGGCGTTTAAAATACTTTGATTTTTAATAGCTAATTGTTTAATCTATAGCTTCCAGTGAATGGGAGTTAACTATTATGAAAGTCACTCTTTTTTTCCTGCTAATTATCACAATTAGTGCCTATCTGTTTTACGTTAAAGTAATAGCGAATAAACAAGCTAAAGCGCCGCAAAAAAAAGTTAAATCCGCAGAACCTAAACCGCAGTACAGATGCGTATTCATCACCACCAGCCTGAGTGCTTGTAAAGCTGCACAGGCCTTGTCATTGCAACCAATATTAGTGAACGTAGCGCCTGTATTGCCACTTCAGGCGTGTGACTCGATGAAGTGTGACTGTAAATTCACAAGGTATAGTGACCGCCGCTTGGATAAGCGTAGAGACTTTTTGAATGTGGCTAGACAAATCACTGGCGATGCCAATAACCGCCGTGAAAAGAGAGAGTGCCGCAAAGTGCAATACAATTACGAGCTATAAAACTTAGCCTTAAAACAACAACTTTACTTATTTTCGACGCATACCACGCAAGGTAAATAGTAGAATAATTGATGGCAACCACACCCATAGGAACTCTGACTTCATCACAGTAAAGCCACGCTCGGTAAAGAAGCGACTAACGCCTATCGGCGAAACTGCAATCGGCCGAAAATCAAAGAATACGCGTTCATTAGAATAAGGCCAGTATAGCGCCACACCTAAACCACCATTGGTGCACATATCTAATAAGGGATGCGAAACAGTGGCTAGAAAAACCATTAACCCAACCAGCCACGCTTTACTTTTGAGTTGGCGGCTAAAGCACGTAGCAACAATGGCAACAAACAAGGCAAAGGCAATCGAGTGTGCAAAGCCTCTGTGACCCCATTGTGATGAATATGGAATGCCGAATTTAAAGGCTAACGTATCGAAGTCTGGCAATATGGCGCAAAACGCCGTCAATACTAATAAGCGACGATTAATGGCCTTACCTAAGCCTAAGCTTGCGGCAATGGGAACAACTGCGTGGGAAAAGATGGATGGCACTAAAATGCCTCTTGTTTTTGCCCACGTCCGAGTAAGTCTGTCACTGCATCCTTTGCACTTTTACCGTTAGAAAGCGCTTGATTGACTTCGTATGTAATAGGCATATCAACGCCTATGGTGTTGGCACGACGCATCACCTCACGCGCTGTATTCACGCCTTCAGCCACATGACCTAAACCTTGCAGAATATCTGCCAATGACTTACCACTCGCTAATTGCAAGCCAACTTCACGGTTTCTGGAATATTGACCAGTACAGGTTAAAATCAAATCACCAGCACCTGCCAGCCCCATAAAGGTTTCAGTGGAAGCGCCTAGCGCCACACCAAAACGCGTCATTTCAGCCAAACCGCGCGTAATCATGGCGGCGCGGGCGTTATTGCCAAAACCCATGCCGTCAGAAATACCGGCGGCAATTGCCATCACGTTCTTCACCGCTCCGCCAACGGAAACGCCAATCACATCGGTGGTATGGTAAACGCGCAAGTTAGCGCCATGAATCAGCAATGCCGCCTCATTAGCAAACGCTTCATTGTTAGCTGCAAGTGTCACCGCTGTAGGCAAACCTCGTACCAACTCTGCAGCAAAACTTGGGCCTGAAAGCGCACCCCATTTTTGCTCACTGCCAAGCTCCTCTAAAGCCACTTCATAAGGGAGTTTGGCCGATAATGGCTCTAAACCTTTATGCGCCCAAATAATCGGTAGCTTACATCCAAGCGCTTTGATGTCTTGAAGGATGCCTCTGAAGCCAGCAGTTGGCACTACAGACAAAATTAAATCAGCACCTTGCAGTGCAGTGGCTAAATCATCTTCAACCTGAAGTTGATCGTTAAATTTAAAATCGCCTAAATACAGCGGATTAGCACGTGCCTTACGCATACCAGAAACATGGCCTGCATTTCGTGCCCAAAGTGATACTTGATGCCGCTGGCTAATATTCATTGCCAGCGCTGTTCCCCACGCGCCAGCGCCTAAGACTGCAATTTTAGCCATTTATTCAAAACCCCATGTTGCCGACAGCAAAATATAACCTGTAACACCATCGCGATGTTTGACTTTAAGCCAGCCATTATTAAGTTTGCTATCAGCCACTTCTAGCACCACATCTTTTTCTACGGTAGCCACTAAATTCGAAGTGGCATCAGCAGACTGTCTGATTTCAGCTTTACTTGCAGTGACCATTACCGTGCGTTTATTAGAAAGCTGCTTAGCTTCTACCCAGTTAAATGCACCTTGGGCATCACGCACTTTAAGCCAATCACCCAAATTAACAATCACTTCTACGGGATAATTTTGGCTTAACAACAAAACTTTTTTAGCAGCATTAGATGGCGCATCATAAAGCACAGCTTTAGAAACAGCGACTGAACGAAAATCTAGCGCTGATGCAGTTGCTGGCATGAGCGCTAGAATAGATAAAACAATCAGTAAATTTTTGCTGCTTCTAAACATAGAAAATATCATAGAGTAAAGCAGCGATTAAACTATTGTTTAGTTGCAGATTGAGCCGCTTCTGCTTGTTGTTGTTTTTGCTGCGCGAATAATGCTTCAAAATTGATTGGATTTAATAATACTGGTTGAAAACCAGCACGTACCACTAAATCAGAAACGGCTTCGCGTGCATATGGAAACAAAATGTTTGGGCAAGTAATGCCTACAATCATCTCGATATTTTCTTCTGGCACGTTGCGAATTTGGAAAATACCCGCTTGTGTGACTTCAACCAAAAATACAGTTTTATCTTCGATTTTTGAAGTAACAGTCACCTTAATAGCTACTTCAAACACGCCCTCTTCAAGCACTTGCGCGAAGTTGCCTAGTTCAATGCTTACTTGTGGTTGCGTACGATCAGTAAAAATTTGTGGTGCATTTGGAATTTCTAACGAAGCATCTTTCACATAGATTTTTTCGATGCTGAAGCCTGGTTGAGCTTGTTCTTGTGCTGCGATATCTTCTTGAGCCATGATTTTCTTAGTTTCTAATTAAATAAAAGGTTAAATGAATAGTTTTTGTATTTTAACAGAGTTTAGACAATAGTCTTTATATCGCCAATAGCGGATCTAATCCACCGGCCAAATCTAGCGCGCGTAAATCATCAAAACCACCAATGTGACGGTCATCAATATAAATCTGCGGCACAGTGCGGCGACCTGTTTTTTGCATCATTTCATCGCGTTTTTCAGGTTGCAAATCAATGCGAACCTTATTGATGTCAGTGACACCTTTGCTAGTTAACAATCGCTCTGCATTGATGCAATAAGGGCATACAGCGGTTGAATACATAGTCACTTTAGCCATTAACTTACCTCTTTTTCAGTATCATCATTTGCTGCTTTTTTACTGCTCGCAGCCTTACTAACGGTTGATTTCTTTGCAACAGCTTTAGTCACAACCGGCAACTTAGCCTCAAGCCAAGCCGACAAGCCGCCCTGTAAATTATTCACCTGCGTAAATTCCGCTTTGCGTAAAATGTCACAGGCTTTAGCTGAACGCATGCCTTTCTGGCAGTTCACCAACACTGTTTTATTTTGATATTTTTTAAGCTCGCCAATTCTAGCTTCTAAACTGGCAAGCGGAATATTTGTTGCATCTGCAATGTGCCCACTGGCGAACTCCGCCTCATCACGCACATCCAACACAAATGCATTAGAACGATTAATT
The DNA here is from genome assembly GCF_029945705.1 of Methylotenera sp. Taxonomy (GTDB): domain Bacteria; phylum Pseudomonadota; class Gammaproteobacteria; order Burkholderiales; family Methylophilaceae; genus Methylotenera. The sequence goes on along the minus strand of NZ_JAQSDC010000058.1, from coordinate 27,295 downwards.
AACGTCACCGCTTCTGCTGGACTTAAATTTGGCACGCCACCTGCGCTTTTTCTGAACGATGGCAATAACAACATAAAGCCTGAACCAATAGCCAAACCAATTAATAAGATATTACTTTTAAAAAATTCCACGAACTTCCTCTCAATTATTTACCCATATATTAGCACTCAAAATATGGGGCTAATGACCGCCAAATTCAATGTCATTAGAACACTATATTTATGGACTAACTTTTACTGACATTTATACTCACAGTGATAAAGTAATTTTACGTGTAATTGCGCTAAAATAGTGACATTCTATGCACATTATTCAAACAAATATTTAGGTTTAATATATATGTCAGCACCACAAAATATCACCCCAGTATGCTTACTCATTTTAGATGGCTTTGGCTATCGTGAAGAGTCTTCAGACAATGCCATAGCGCAAGCCAACAAATCCAATTGGGATAGCTTATGGTCGCAGTTTCCCCACACTTTAATAGATGCTTCTGAGCATTATGTGGGTTTGCCAGATGGCCAAATGGGCAACTCAGAAGTGGGTCACCTGAATATTGGTGCGGGTCGCGTGGTATTTCAGGACTTTGAACGCATTAACAATAGCATCGCCAGTGGCGAGTTTTTTAATCATCCTGAGTTATCTGCGGCTTTAGAAAATATCAAGCAAAATGATAAAGCGCTGCATATATTTGGCTTGCTTTCTGATGGCGGTGTGCACAGCCATCAAGAGCATATTCATGCCATGATAGAGATGGCGGCAAAACATGGTTTAAACAAAGTTTATATTCACGCATTTTTAGATGGCAGAGATACGCCGCCGATAAGCGCCACGCCTTTTATTGAGGCTTTAGAAAACAAATGTACAGCGCTTGGCGTAGGTAAAATTGCCTCTATTAGCGGCCGCTTTTACGGCATGGATAGAGATAAGCGTTGGCCTCGGGTTGAAGCGGCTTATCAATTATTTACTGAAGGTGTTGGTGGGTTTACTGCTGAATCCGCCATGATTGGATTGAATGATGCCTATGCACGCGGCGAAAATGATGAGTTTGTAAAAACGACAGCTATTCATCAAGCTGGCGAAAAGCCGATTCATTTAGAAGATGGCGATTTAGTGGTTTTCATGAACTTCCGATCTGACCGCGCACGTCAATTAACACATGCGTTGTTAGCCGAAAATTTTGATGGCTTTCATAGACGCCACGTGCCTAAGTTATCAGGTTATTTCACGCTCACCATGTACGATAAAAATGAAACTAATGCGACCGTCATTTTTCCACCAGTTGATGTTAATAATACCTTTGGTGAATATATTTCCAACCAAGGTTTAACGCAATTGCGCATTGCCGAAACTGAAAAATATCCGCATGTGACTTTCTTTTTTAACGGTGGCGAAGAAAAAGTGTTTGCTGGTGAAGACCGCATTTTAGTGCCTTCACCAAAGGTAGAAACTTACGATTTACAGCCTGAAATGAGCGCTTTTGAAGTCACTGAAAAGCTTGAAGAGGCGATTTTAAGCAAAAAATACAATGCCATTATTTGTAACTATGCCAACGGCGATATGGTGGGGCATTCTGGCAATTTAGCTGCCGCCATCAAAGCAATTGAAACTTTAGACACCTGCATAGGACGCGTGGTGAATGCCATGCAAAGCATAGGCGGCGAAGTGATTATTACTGCTGACCATGGCAATGCAGAAACCATGTTTGACGTTGAAAATAACCAACCGCACACGCAACATACGCTCAACAAAGTGCCACTGATTTATATTGGACGTAAGGCCGCGCTTTCTGCCAATGGCGCACTATCAGACCTTGCGCCAACATTGCTCACCATGATGGGCGTTGCTCAGCCTAGTGAAATGACAGGTAAAAATATCATTACTTTTACCGCTTAACATGAAGTACAGGCATACTAAAGCTAGGTTAGCTTGCGCCTCACTGTTGGTGTTGATGCTTGCTTGCGTGCCCTATGCATACGCGAGTAAAAAAGAGCAGTCAAAACAAAATTTGAACGATGTGCAGCAGCGGTTAGAAGCGCTGAAAAAGGAATTAGATAACTCGCAAGAGGCGCATAAAGACGCGGCTGATGCGCTAAAAGAAAGTGAAGTGGCGATTAGCGCAGCCAACAAAAAACTGTTCGAAATCAACCAGAAACAGCAACAAAATAAAAAAACACTGTCGCAGTTAAAGTCTGAATCTATCAGCACCAATCAAGCGCTTACGCAGCAACAAAACTTGTTAAGCTCACAGCTATATCAGCAATACATTCACGGCCAGCAAAGCTACCTACAAATGATTTTGCAAAGTGAGAACCCAAGCGACATCGCGCGCGATGTGCAATATTTCTCATACGTTGCCAAAGCGCGTGCTTCACTCATCAGCAAAATGCAAGGCAACCTGAATAAAATCAGCAAGCTCAATGATGCAACAGCTTCGGCTCTAAAAGAAGTTGCAGATTTAAAGCAAAAGCAAGTCGATGAGAAACGTGCTTTAGAAAGTCAAAAACAAGAAAAATCTAAAGTGGTGAGTAATCTGTCTCAACAAATTGCGTCGCAACGAAGTGAGATTAAAAAATTAACGCGCGATGAGAAACGACTTTCTGAATTGGTAGAACGCTTGGCGAGAATTATTCCGCCTACTCCCAAAAAGGTTCGCCCTAAACGCGAACCTGCAAGAACAGCCACTTCGGTTGAAACCCCAACAAGCAATAAGCCACCTAAAGAAGTCTTGGCGAACAATACAGAACCTAGCTTGGAATTCTCTGGTATAAGCTTTGCGGCACTTAAAGGCAAGTTGCGTTTACCCGTGCGTGGTGATGTGACCAATCGCTTCGGCTCAAGTCGCGAAGATAGCGGCATTTCTTGGAAAGGCTTATTCATTAAAGCGAATGAGGGCGCAGAAGTGAAATCTGTTGCCACTGGCCGTGTCGTGTTTGCTGACTGGTTGCGCGGATTTGGTAATTTGATTATTTTGGACCATGGTAATGGTTACATGAGCCTATACGGCAATAACCAAGCAGTACTAAAACAAGTAGGAGACAATGTGCGGGCGGGCGATGTCATTGCATCGGTTGGCAATAGTGGCGGCAATCAAACCAATGGGCTTTATTACGAGCTGCGCAGCCAGAGCCGGCCGTTTGATCCACTTAGTTGGAGCCGAGTAAATTAGAACAACTTAAATTAGAAACTAATAATACTAATTCAATAAAAAAGCACGCCTAAGCGTGCTTTTTTATTGAATAGCGATATTGCTGCTACTTAAAAATTTATTACTTAGCAGCTTCAGGAGCTGCTGGTGCCGCTTCAGTAGTCGTTGCAGCTGCTGCCGCAGCATCAACCGCTGCCGCGTCTAGAGTAATGCCTGGAACGCGCTCTTCGGCAGTTGGCTCATAGCCGCCTGGGCCTGATGATGCTTCTGCAGCTGGCGCTACTGGAGCTGGTGCTTCAACAGCTGGGTTTGATACAGGTGCTGGAGCTTCAACTGGCGCAGCCGCTTTTTCACCACAAGCTACCAACAATAAACTTGTAACACTTGCTACCAACAAAGAACGTAAAAGTACTGACATAGTATTTCCTTTTTTTATATTTTAAAAAATCAAAAATCCTTGAACGAAACAAGCTTCAAGGATTTAAATAGCCTGCAGAATTCGCAAGCGTTCATTCTAACTCAACTTTAATTCTTTGTAATTAAATAGTTAACTCCACTATTTTTCAAAGTTTCTTATGATTTTTCAAAGTTACTTATGATAGTTACCAAAGTTATTTATGCTGGAATGCGTAAAGATTGACCTGGATAAATTTTATCTGGGCTGCTTAACATCGGCTTATTAGCTTCAAATATTTTCATGTAATCATTGGCATTACCATATTGCGCTTTAGCAATATGCGACAGCGTATCACCACTTACCACCGTATAAAATACTGGCTCACTAGCCGCTGCCACTACACCCAATTGATCTTGCACATTCTCTACACCTGCAACATTACCGCAGCAAAGCAAGATTTTCTCTTTATCTTCTTGTGTTGCGGCCATGCCTTGCACAATCACCGTGGCTGATGCGCCATCAAAGCCAATCGCCAAGTCTTGCGCATTTAAATTCATTTTTGTTACGTAAGCCGCAATAGCATCGGCCGCAGCCTTATTTGCGGCATCAACATTGACTGGTGTTGGGTCTGCTTTTGCAACAACTTCAGCGGCTTTTGCATCACCAATACCTAATAATTTTTCACCTGCATTTTTAATAAATGAAAACATGCCCATTTTGTTTCTCCTCAAGTTAAGTGACATCTAAGTATAAGTGCCATCTAGTAAAAATAAATCAATTTAACAATCTATACCCCAATATATGCATGGTCAACTGTAGCCCAATGAATTCACACTTATTTACAATTAGCCTAAGTTCATTTAAATAGATGTTTGAGCCAGCTCTATTTGCGCCTTCACAGCAGCGCCTTTGGCGTAAGCCTCAACTTCATATAGATTTTGCCGATATCCTCTGCGCGCTGCCCATAGATACTTAAATAGGCTCATGCCAGACAAATATTGCTCAACATGAGTTAGCTCATGCGCCAATAGCTCAATACCTTGCGGCGTATTGCATTGATAAGCATGCTCACGAAAATAAATACGATGCCCTAACACCACTGCACACATGCTTTTACGTAACCAAAAAGGTGTGCGACCTTCAATAAGACGCGCCTTTTGTAAGGTGCAGGTCTGGAAATAAGGCTGATATAACTGAAACTCAGCTGCGCTTAATGGTCGCCCTTGTTGCAACATCAACCTTACTCGCCAATCAAATGTAAAATCACTCTGCGCGTACTTGCCACATGCCTGTGCTCATATAAAAAAATGCCTTGCCACTGCCCTAACGCGGCTTTCCCATCAATAAGCGGTATCGATAAACTGGTTTGTGTCAGCGCCGTGCGCACATGCGCAGGCATGTCATCTGGCCCTTCAACCGTATGAATAAACAAGGGATCACCATCGGGTACTAAGCGCTTAAAGAACGCCTCCATATCAACCAGCACATCATGATCATAATTTTCATTAATCAAAAGACTGGCGGAAGTATGTTGAATATAAAGCGTGATTAGGCCTGTATGAAAACCACTTTGCGCAACCCAAGAAGTTATTTCTTGGGTAATGTCGTAGAGTTTTCTACCTTGCGTACTGATGCTGATTTGATCTGTAATTTGCTGCATAGAAACTCAATTAAATTTTCATTTAGATTGTTAATTATCACTTAATTTATTTTACCAACAACCCACAGGAAAACCAAAATTGGCGCCAAACCCAGAGCGATGACCAAAATGTGATCCAAATGCTCCGTAGCCATAAGGGCGCCCATAGTAGCCGTAACCACAGAATGGGTCATACATGCGCTGCTGCCTGTCTTGCCATTGCTGTTGTTTAAGTTTTTCTAGCTCCACACGTTTAGCTTTTTCACGTTGATTGATTTCTTCAGCAACATTATTCTTAAGCGCGAGCTCTCGACTGGTGTGAATGTAATCTAGCACTTTGTTATCAACGCCTTGTTTATTTAGGTCGACAACTTGGCTTGGTGTTAAGTCATATGAAGAATTGCTGGCGCGAATTTTCTCTATCAGATCATCGGCAGTCACGCCACTTTTTGTCAGGTTGATCAAATCATCTAAACTCAAGGTCGCGATTGGCTTGGGCATAATTCTGGCGAGCTCTTCTTCTGAGATTCTGTCTATTTTTTGCGGGTTGGCACTTGAATATTGGTTATTGCTTGCGCAGGCGGTCAGCGCCAAACATGCTGCAAAAATAAAAATTGGTTTATAGCGAAAGATAAGTTTAGTCATCATGAATCTCCTTCACGTCATAGACGACGTTTTGCATTAATAGCGTTTAAAGCTGGTGAAGGTGCAGTAATCTGAGCGTCATAAGCATGCGTTTTAAACGGGTAACGTGCTTGTACTTTTTTCACATACAGCCTAGTTTCAGCAAAAGGTGGAATGCCTTTATATTTATTCACAGCACCCTCACCTGCGTTATAGGCCGCCACAGTGAGCGCAACATCACCTTTAAAATAAGCTAATAACCAGCGTAAATAAGCAACGCCACCTTTAATATTTTGTGTGGCATTGTAAGCATTTTTAACATTAAACCGCTCGGCGGTATCGGGTATTAACTGCATCAAACCTTGCGCTTCTTTGTTGGACGTAGCCACATTCTCGAAGTTCGACTCTACGGAAATAATCGATAGCACTAGCTTTTCATCGACTTTGTACCATTTAGAAATCGTATTGACCAAGCGCAACACCCAACGTTTGTTTTTTGGCAAATTGGCAATGTATTGATCGATTTCTGGCGTTTCTTTTGTAAGCGTTATGCCAGTGAGTCCTTTCTCTGGCGTAACATCATCGAGTACGCAGGGCGGCGTTGCAGAGGTTTTAATCTCGATGGTTTCAAGCATTTTTTGTGCTTCGTAATGCCCATGAGTGGAGGCAATACCAAATAAATTAGCCGCATAATCACGATTTTCTGGCACGCCGCGCCCAAATGCATAAAGCATACCTAATCTGTAGACTGCCTCTGCACTGCCATAGCGCGCTGCTTTACAATACATATCCGCAGCTTTCCAAGCACCATCAGGGTCGACCTCATCGCTGACCAGCACATTAGCGCGCATTAACAAATCTTTGATAATTGGCGGCTCGTTGTCAAAAACTTCTTGTTCTTGCGAGCTAAGTTCAGCATGTGCAAAGCCTGCTGTCATGAAACAAACAGCAAGCATTGCACAGATAAAACTAGGTTTCTGCCACTTTTTTAACAAATGTAGTCCTTAACCATTGAGCTATCAACCCGCAGATTTTGAAAACACAATCTTACCCGCTTTAACGTCTACCTTAATAGTATCTTTAGCCGCAAAGTGTCCAGAGAGTATTTCACGAGAGAGTGGATTTTCAATCTCAGACTGAATTGCACGTTTAAGCGGTCGCGCGCCATAGACTGGATCAAAACCTGCATTGGCAATTTCAGCAATGGCCGCATCTGTAAGCTCCAGTTGCATATCCATCGCAGCTAAACGTTTTGCCAAATATTGCAACTGAATTTCTGCAATCGCTTTAATATTATCTTCACCTAATGCATGGAAAACGACTACTTCATCGATACGGTTGACGAACTCTGGTCTGAAGTGCGCTTTAACTTCACCCATGACTGCAAGTTTCACCACTTGATAATCTTGATCAGCCATACTTTGTATCATCTGAGAACCTAAATTCGACGTCATGATAATCACGGTATTTTTAAAGTCCACTGTACGGCCTTGGCCATCCGTTAAGCGCCCATCATCCAACACTTGCAGCAACACATTGAACACATCTGGGTGAGCTTTTTCAACCTCATCCAACAGAATTACGCTATACGGTTTGCGACGTACAGCCTCAGTTAACGTACCGCCTTCTTCATAGCCCACATAACCAGGAGGCGCACCGATCATGCGTGCTACGGAATGCTTCTCCATAAACTCACTCATGTCGATACGAATTAAGTGATCTTCTGAATCAAATAAGAATCCAGCCAAAGCTTTGCAAAGTTCGGTTTTACCAACGCCTGTTGGACCCAAGAATAAGAAGCTACCGTAAGGACGGTTAGGATCACCCAAGCCAGAACGTGAGCGGCGAATCGCATCTGAGACCAAGCGCACTGCTTCATCTTGCCCGACGACACGCTCATGCAGTTTGGTTTCCATGGTCAATAGCTTGCCGCGTTCACCTTGCATCATTTTAGAAACAGGGATGCCTGTCGCACGGCTCACAACTTCAGCGATTTCATCTGCACCCACTTCGGTACGCAACATCTTGTGCTTAGTTTGAGTTGAAGTCGCTTCAGAACTAGAAGCTTGTTTTAACTGAGCTTCTAACGCAGGTAGTTTGCCGTATTGCAATTCAGAAACTTTTTGCCATTCACCGTTGCGCGTAGCTTCTTCCATCTCAAATTTGATTTTTTCAATCGCCTCTTTAATATGTGCCGAACCTTGTACTTGGGCTTTCTCAGCTTTCCAAATTTCCTCTAAATCATTGTATTCGCGCTGAATCCTTACTAGCTCTTCCTCTATCAAACTAAAGCGCCTTTTACTACCTTCATCTTTTTCGCGACGTACCGCTTCACGCTCAATTTTGAGCTGAATCATGCGGCGTTCAAGTTTATCCATGACTTCAGGCTTGGAGTCGATTTCCATCTTAATGCGCGAAGCCGCCTCATCAATCAAATCAATGGCTTTATCAGGTAGAAATCGGTCTGTAATGTAACGATGGCTGAGTTCAGCTGCCGCCACAATTGCAGGGTCAGTAATATCTACGCCATGATGCAGCTCATAACGCTCTTTCAGGCCGCGTAAAATAGCAATGGTGGCTTCAACTGTAGGTTCATCCACTAATACTTTTTGGAAGCGGCGTTCTAACGCGGCGTCTTTTTCAATATATTTACGGTATTCATCTAAAGTAGTCGCCCCTACGCAATGCAATTCACCACGTGCCAAAGCGGGTTTTAGCATATTGCCCGCATCCATCGCGCCTTCTGCCTTACCTGCGCCTACCATAGTATGAATTTCATCGATAAAGACTATTGTTTGGCCTTCATCTTGTGCTAACTCTTTTAACACTGATTTCAAGCGCTCTTCAAAGTCACCACGATACTTAGCGCCCGCTAATAAAGCTGCCATATCTAGAGACAAGACTTTTTTGCCTTTGAGGGAATCTGGCACTTCGCCATTCACAATACGCTGCGCTAAACCTTCTACAATTGCGGTTTTACCCACACCAGGTTCCCCTATCAATACAGGGTTGTTTTTTGTACGGCGCCCAAGAATTTGAATCGTACGGCGAATTTCATCATCACGACCAATGACTGGATCTAGTTTGCCCATTCGGGCGCGCTCAGTTAAATCCAATGTGTATTTTTTTAGCGCTTCGCGATTAGACTCCGCATCAGATTCATTCACTTGCTCTCCGCCACGTACCTCATTAATCGCCTGATCCAACGCAGATTTCGACAAGCCATTGGCTTTAAGTAATTTGCCCGCTGCGCCTTTATCTTCGGTTAAGGCCAATAAAAACATCTCACTTGCGATAAAACTATCACTACGTTTTAAGGCTAGCTTATCGGTCACATTCAGCAAGTTATTCAAGTCACGCGAAATCGCCACCTCGCCTGAACTATCAGTTGATTTTGCTAAATTGCCTATAGCCGCCGTGAGTGCGGTTTTGAGTGGCGCCAAATGGACGCCTGCGTGCGCCAGCAACGAAGAAGTGCCTCCATCTTCTTGCATGACTAACGCAGAAAGTAGGTGTAAGGCCTCTATGGTTGGGCTATCATTAGCGACTGCTAGACTTTGTGCATCGTTAAGCGCCTGTTGAAATTTTGTTGTTAGTTTATCAAAACGCATTTTTAACTCCGTTTCAGTTGATATAAGTCTAATATGGGGCTTAACGGCTGATTTACAATGCAAACCAAGCTTTACGACACAATTAAATATCTTAAACTTCTTAGTAAAAAAGCTCTCTAAGTGCTGAATTAATTTTAATTAGCATTTAGTTAATTATTTGGAAAAATTTTGCTTATTAGCTCCCCCACTACCGACATCTTTAACAGTGAGTCAAACTCGCCAAATCCATCTTGGGTGATTTTAGATACTCAAGATCAATGGCAAGCGTTTAGTCAGCCTGCAGGTAATGACCCTACTCACTCACTTGTAGAATCTAGCCTATTGCTAGATGGCTTACGTTGTGCAGCATGCTCTGGCACCATAGAGCGCGGCTTGGGCGAGTTATCTGGCGTGGTGAGTGCAAGAGTAAGCATGTCCAAAAAACGCGCCTCTGTGATTTGGTCGCCTGCTTTAACTAAACCGTCAACGATACTCAGCGCCATTCAGGCAATGGGCTACAGCGCGAATCCGGCATCACATAATGAAAATCAACTTAACGCGACTAAAAAAAGTCGAGCAGCATTTTGGCGTTGGTTAGTAGCAGGCTTTTGCATGATGCAAGTGATGATGTACGCCAGCCCAAGCTACTTTACCAAAGCTGGTGACATTACGCCTGACATTGCCATTTTGCTCAACTGGGCATCATGGATACTCAGCCTGCCAGTATTAGTCTTCTCCAGCAGTACGTTCTTTGCAAATGCTTTTAGAGATTTAAAGCATAGACAAATCAGCATGGATTTGCCTGTGGCTTTGGGAATAGGCATTACTTTTATCGTGAGTTCTGCTGCTACATTTGCCCCTCACGGCTGGTGGGGGGATAAAATCTATTTCGACTCGCTCACCATGTTTGTGTTCTTTTTGCTTTCCGCAAGACTCATTGAAGTGAAGCTGCACAGCAAAACACTCGGTTCGATGGAAGCTTTAGTTAGCCGCATTCCGGAAAATATCGAACGTCTAAACCTTGATGGCTCATATACTCGCGTCTTAAACAGCCAACTTAAAGTGGGTGATATCGCTCGCGTGCATATTGGCGAGGCTTTTCCAGCCGATGGCAAACTGGTGTTAGGTGATACCCGCGTGGATGAATCGCTACTCACGGGTGAATCCACGCCCATACAAAAAAATCTGCATGATAAGGTGGTTGCTGGCAGTTACAACTTAGGTCAAACCGTGAATATTGTGCTGGAAACTATCGGGGAATCCACACAATACGGGCAGATTGTTAACTTAATCAATCAAGCCGCAATTGAAAAACCAAGACTTTCACAACTGGCTGATCGCGTTGCTAGACCATTTCTGCTGTTCGTCATTTTAAGCGCGGTACTCGCCGCAGCCTTGTTATGGAATGTAGACCACGCTCGTGCATTAATGACCGCCGCAGCTGTGTTAATTGTCACCTGCCCTTGTGCGCTATCTTTAGCCACACCTGCCGCCATGCTTGCCAGCGCTAGCGCCTTTGTAAAACGTGGCATTTTAATTAGGCGTTTGCAGGCTATAGAAAGTATTGCGAATATCGATACGGTTATTTTCGATAAAACGGGCACATTGACTGAAGATCACATTGAAGTGCAATCAATTTCGTATAAACAAGGCTTTACAGAAAACGGCGTGCTAGCTTTGGCCGCAGCCGTGGCGCAACACTCTATGCACCCTGTTTCACGGGCTTTGGTCAGTGCAAGTCAGCAAGTTGGGGCGCAAGAGTCGCCAATAATATTAAACAACATCCAAGAGGTGGTTGGTGCTGGCATTAGTGCGACGCTAAAAGCTAACGCGAGCAATGCAGACTTAATCAATGCGCACTTGAAGCTCGGCTCAGCCAAGTTTTGCGGCGTTTCGGAGCCTAGCGAACTATCTCAACAAGTATTTCTTGCTGATGCTAATGGCTGGTTAGCGACGTTTAGCTTGCATGAAGCGGTTAAACATAATGCAGCACTAGCCGTTCAACAGTTAAAAGACGCTCATCTCAATGTTGAGCTTTTATCAGGTGACCAAGCACACACTGTTATTAACACCGCTAAAGAAATCGGCATTACACAATTTCAAGCAGCATGTAGCCCGCAAGACAAACTATCACGATTACAAACACTCAAACAACAAGGTAAGCACATACTGATGGTGGGTGACGGCTTAAATGATGGGCCAATTTTAGCCAGTGCTCATGTTTCTATCGCCATGGGTAAAGGTGTACCACTCACACTGGCTCATGCTGACTATGTTTTATTGAATGGTGATATTAGTCAAATTCCACAATTGATTCGCCATGCGCGCAAAACCATGACCATCATCAAACAAAATATCGCTTGGGCCATTGTTTACAATCTAGTGTGTATTCCACTGGCATTTTTTGGCGTATTATCCGCTTGGCTAGCGGGTTTAGGGATGGCAGTGAGTTCTATTATCGTGGTACTAAATGCATTGCGTTTAACTACTTTTTCGGAAACTTTGGAAACGAAAGCCAAATAACATGGACATTCTATTTATACTCGTTCCACTGTCAGTTGTAATGGGCTTAGTAGTACTTGGCGGCCTTTGGTGGGCGGTTTATCGCGGTCAATTTGAAGACATTGAAGAAGAGGGTCGACGGATTTTTGAGACCGAGGAAGATAAAGAATAGTCATACTGGCTTTTCAATCAAGTCCCATCAACTAAACTTCGTTCTAACTCGCCAGTACTTACTTACCTTTCTAGTCATTAAACTCAAATATGCAAACAGCACTTATTTATAGCGCACTAGTCATGGGCTTAGCAGGCGGGCCTCACTGTGTCGCCATGTGCGGAGCGGCTTGCACCTCATTCACGCAATCATCAGATAAGCCCTTTGCCATCTATTTTTACCATGTAGGCCGGGTATGCGGCTATGCTTTATTAGGCGCAATCGCCACATTTGCCATTCAAAGCATCGCATGGCTTTCTAGCTATAGCGCTATTTTGCATCCGCTGTGGACATTTTTTCATGTGCTGGTTTTTTTCTGGGGCGTGATACTCATCATTTATGCGCGCCAACCGATATGGATAGACCAAGCGGGTCGGCGCATTTGGCAGCATGTTAAAAAACTCAGCCAAATAAGCGGCGGCTATTTTTATATTGGTATGCTTTGGGCGTTAATGCCTTGCGGCTTACTTTACTCTGCGCTGATTATTGCCTCATTCAATGGCAACCCCTTAGGCGGCGCACTTAGCATGGCGGCATTTGCTATAGGGTCGGCTATTTCATTATTTTTTGCGCCGTGGCTATGGCTTAAACTTAAAACAAATCTGGTAGAGCCTTATGGCATGCGACTTGCAGGCTTATTACTCAGTAGCGCCAGTGCTTGGGCTATTTGGATGTCGCTCACGCATGATGCAAAAGTCTGGTGTATGTAACTTGATTCTGTCTAGCATTCGACACTGCCTTTGTTGCCTTCGCTACGCTGTGCAATAGCACTGTCTTCAGCTCGTCGCATAGGCACTCTCGAATGCTTGGCAGCAGTCTAAACTAAAACGATAAACCCTGTAAAATCAAACCGTCTTTCTCCGTATTCCAAGCTAAGTAAGCTTGATTATCTTTCGCCAGCAAAATAGGATAGTCCGTTTTACCTGCACTAGTTGCAAGCTCTTTTGGCGCACCCCAACTTCTGCCACCATCATCAGAAAACATGCTTATTATTTTATGGTTTTTATTTTCAATCTCGCGCCAAACCAACCAAACATTTTCACCAATACTCAATAAAGCTGGATGACCTGCCTGATTACTATGCTTACCAAATTTTTTCGGCGGTGAAGAAACCCAAGCTTCGCCATCCATACGCGCATAAAACAAGCTAGCCTCTTTACCAGAATCGTCATTGCCACCGTCAAACCACGCCATATGGTAGCCCCACCAATCTTTGCCTTCGCCGCCAGTGGCAAGCGCAGCACCGTGATGCGGGCAACCATCAATTTTCCAACGGCCAAAAGTAGCACGCTTAGGCGCTGGCGCTTGATTTGGCTGTGTAGGAATTTCTGCGATCATGTGATCGCGCTCACTGCCTTCAAACACATGGCGCCACATCGCCACCACGGTGCCATCGGGCTTATTTGTTAACGCAATACGACAACATTCACAGCTGCTGTCAGCCAACTTTTGCTCGGGCAGAAAACTTGCGCCTTGATTGCTGGAAGTTGCATAATAAATCGCTGCACCTTCATAAGGCTTACCTGCTGATTTAGCAGCGATTAAATCGCGTTTATCAATCCAAGTCACGGTCACTTTACCTTTAGCACCACCACTCTTCACTACATTTAGCTCATCGAATCGATGTGTAATCTCTGCACGGTCAGTATGCACAATGACTGGTTTTTCAAAGCTTTTACCGCCGTTAATTGAACGTGAAAACCAAATGTACCCTGTAAATGGCTTCTTTAATGCCTCTGTCCAAGTAAGATAAATATTGCCTTCTGGGCCAATCGCGATTTTAGGTCGCGCTTCGCCATCTGCGCCTATTTTTTGTGCATTTGGTGTGACTTGCATAGGGTGAGAGAACGTTTTTCCCAAGTCACGACTTGAGCTTACAAGTATCAATCCGCTTTTCTCTACTACACGCCATAAACTGCCTTGCGCATCAAACGCCATGCTAATGGCTAAAGAGTTGTCTTGAGATTGTTCATGCCCTGCATGCGCCATTAATTGTTGAGAACTGAGGCTCACACACACCATCAAAATACATAAAAATAATTGAAGCCTCTTCATGCTCTGCTAACCACATAGTTGTTGTATGCCTAAATCATACACCGCGACTAAAGTTTTAGCACATAAGCATCCTTGTAAACACCAATAAATCTTAACCGTGAATTTATAAATTAAGCCCTCTACACCCTCTTAATTAAGAGATTGTTATTTTTGTCAAAGCGTATATTTACATTCAAGCTTTAGTCATTATTGTCGATAAAAAACATAGCACTCGTGCAGAACATTTTAGCTTTATTTTAAAACTATTTGCTCGTTGATATGTTTTAAGCAAACCTAAATAGACATTTTCTAGAAATGTAAAAGTAATTGGAAAATTTAAACAAATTAGATCAGTTGCAGTCTTTACCAGATAGCGAAAGCCATCTGAGTAGATTCATGTCTAAAGAACTTGCACTCGCTTGGCATTTACTTGGCGCATTGCAAGGCGTTGCTATTCTCGCTGTGGATGAAAAATGTAATGTTAGCTATGCAAACCCCTATGCCAGAGATATTTTTAACTTAAATGTAAAACATGTGGCGGCAAGAACGGGCCAATTGCCTAAAGCCGTCCATAAACGCATCATTACAGAGTTAAAAAAATCCAGCACCAGCTTTGTATTGCAATACGCTGCAGGGAATGAGCTACGCACCTTGCAAGTATTCACCTCACATAACAAATACTTTGAAGATTTGGACTCTGGTTATGTGCTGCACATGCATGATGTTACTGAACGCATCAGTACAGAGTTACAGTTAAGACACACCGAGAAACTACTGCGTAATTTGATTGATGCCAGCCCTGATTTAATTTTTTTTAAAGATGAAAAAAACCGCTGGTTAGAAGCCAACACAAGCAGCATAGAGCTTTTTCAGCTCGATCAACTGGACTATCAACACAAAACGGATATGGAGCTTGCTGCTCAATCTAACCCAGCATTTAAAGAGGCTTTCCGCCATTCAAAAATATCTGACGATCAAGCTTGGAAATTAGGTCGCGCAATCCGAAATGAAGAAGTCATTGCATTGCCACACGGTGGCGCAAAAGTATTGGATGTGATTAAAGTACCCTTGTTTAACGATGATGGCAGCCGCCACGGCCTAGTCACGCTTGGACGTGATATTACTGAACGCAAAATGGCTGAAAGTCACTTGCGCGACCGCAGCGCCATTCTGGATGCGCTTATTTCATGCGATTGGCTATTACATTCCGCTGAATCTTGGCAAACCGTTGCAGTGACGGTTTTGCAACAACTGTGTCTTGCCTTACGCTTTACGCGTGCGACCATACTTAAAAATATAGAGACTAGTCACAAAGAAACTGCAAAGTCTGGGCATTCAAAAATACTTTACAGATGGGCTGTACCTGGCTTTAGTAGTGAAGACAAAGCACTTGAAACCATCAATTTTCATGATGTACGTCTAAGTCGCTGGAAAGATGCGCTTCAACTCGGCGACCCCGTTTTTGGTGATATTCGCGATTTGCCAAGTTCAGAGCGCCAAATACTTGAGCAGCATGACACGCAATCTATTGCTATCGTCCCGTTATTTTCAGACAAAGTGTGGTGGGGCAATATCATTATTGAACGTTGCCATGATTTGATTAAAACCACGCCACAAGAGCTTGGCTCTCTAATGGCGATAGGTAGATCTTTAGGTGTCGCAATACAAAGAGAGAGTGCAGGCAAACGACTACACCAAGCTAAAATTGCCTTTGATAGCGCCAGTGAAGGCATCATGATTACTGATGACAAAGTACGCATTGTTGCTATTAACAAAGGGTTTACTGAAATTACCGGCTACTCTGAAGATGATGTATTAGGAAAATCACCAAAAATTTTGCAATCTGGCAATCTAAATGAACGCTTTTATAAAGATATGTGGACCATCTTAAAAAAAGAAGAGCGATGGCATGGTGAGGTTTTTAATCAACGTAAGTCTGGCGAAAATTATTATGAGTGGTTAACCATTACTGCGGTAAAAGATAGTGCAGGTCAAGTTGTTAATTATGTTGGTGTTTTTTCAGACATGACTGATATTAAGCGCTCACAAAATAGATTGCATGAGCTAGTGAATCATGACCCCCTCACAGGCTTACCTAATCGCCGCCTGTTAAATGAGTTACTAGAACATTCCATTAAACGCGCGGAACGCGAGAATCATAAAATCGCTTTATTGTTTATTGACTTAGATAGATTTAAAGCGGTTAACGACACACTTGGTCACCAAGTAGGCGATAAATTATTGCTAGAAGCCTCTAGGCGCATTAGCCTGTCTATGCGCGAAAGCGACGTAGTAGCAAGGCTAGGTGGCGACGAGTTTGTAGTGATGATGGATATGATTAGCAGAACTAGCGACGCTGCACTCGTGGCTAAAAAAATCATTCATGCGCTACAAATTGAATTTAATATTGATGGACACGAAATTTACATTAGCGCGAGTATTGGTATCTCTGTATTCCCAAAAGATTGCGCGGATGTAGAGGGCTTAATTAAAGCCGCTGATATTGCTATGTATCAAGTGAAAAATAAAGGCAAAAACAATCACTGTTTCTACTCTGATGATCTGAGTAAGAATGCGGTTGAGCGTTTCACTTTGGAAGGTCAGCTACGCCACGCCTTAGTGCGTGAACAGTTTGAGGTTTATTATCAACCACAAGTTTCGCTGACCACTGGCAAGATTATAGGCGCTGAAGCACTGATACGCTGGAACCATCCTAAATTAGGCTTAGTATCGCCAGCAACGTTTATTCCAATGGCTGAAGATACTGGGTTAATTGTACAAATTGGCGAGTGGGTACTTCGTGAAGCTGCACGTCAAATGGTGCGCTGGCATAAAGCTGGCCATGCGATTCAATGGATTTCAGTCAACGTGTCTGGTGTGCAAATTATGCGTAGCAATTTCGCCGATACCGTTTACGGTATTTTGGTAGAAACCGATTGCCACCCAAACATGCTGGAACTGGAAATTACCGAAAGTACGGTGATGCAAAATACTGAGCATGTGATTGATACATTTAATCGTATCAAACAGTTAGGTCTTAAATTAGCGATTGACGATTTTGGCACAGGTTACTCATCGCTCTCTAATCTCAAACGATTACCACTCGATAAAATAAAAATAGACCAATCTTTTGTACGCGACCTACCAGATGATTTAGATGATGCTGCCATTGCCAATGCTATTTATGCAATGGCTGGCAGCTTAGGCTTTAGCGTCATTGCCGAAGGCGTAGAAACCCAAGCGCAGGCAGATTTTTTAAGCGCAATGGGTTGCAAAGAAGCACAGGGTTATCTTTATAGTAAACCAGTGACAGCCACAGAATTCTCAACACTACTAACCAAATAAAAACTAAAACATTGAGGTAAAGCAATGCATAACGATCATCATTTTATTAACGTTTCACAATTACAAGTGGGTATCTATGTGCACCTAGACTTAGGTTGGATGGACCACCCATTCACGCTAAGTAACTTTAAGGTGAAAGATGAAGAGCAAATTTCCATTATCAAAAAAACGGGCCTGACAAGATTGCGCTACGACCCAAAACGTAGCGATTGTCAGCCCTTACCTTTAAAAGTAGATGCGCCTAGTGCTGAGGCAATTGTTGATGAGGACGAAGATGAACCATTAGAAGAAGCTACAGCAATCAATGAGGACAACACGGCTCTGCGCCTGAAAGAGCTACACCAAGCTATTAATGTGTGTGAAAGAAAATTCATCAATACCAGCAATATTGCTCGACAAGTTACACGTAATATTTTAACGGACTCTAAAGCCTCCATTGAACAAGCGGCATTGATTGTCAATGATATGGTTGACACAGCACTCATGGAAGGTGATGTTGCCGTTCACGCACTCAATGGCAATCGCTCTAGTGATGCTAATTTTGTACATCCACTGAATGTGACTGTACTGGCGTTGCTTGTTGCAAAATCTATTAATATATCTAAAGAGGATGCGCGTATATTAGGCATGGCTGCTTTATTTCATGACATTGGCAAAGCTGAAATATCAGACAAAATTTTGCTTAAAAAAGATCCACTCACTAAGTCAGAACAATCTCACTTTGAACAGCATAGTGAAATAGGCGCACGCATGGCGCAAGAGGTTGGCCTGCCAGTGCGTATTGGCAAAATTATTATGCAACATCATGAATATGCTGATGGCTCTGGGTACCCAAAACATCTACGTAGCGAGCAAACCGACCCATTCGCAAGATTAATTGCGATAGTAAACGGTTATGATAACTTATGTAACCCAAGCAATGTTGCTCTTGCCAAAACACCTTATGAGGCGTTAGCGCACATGTACGCCAGCCAGCGTGCTAAATACGATGAGTCATTACTCAAACGCTTAATTAAATCATTGGGTATTTATCCACCTGGTAGCATCGTACAGCTTTCTACAGGTAGCTATGCCACGGTTATTTCTGTGAACCCAAACAAACCACTCAGGCCTTTTGTGATGTTGCATGATCCGCTAGTCTTCAGACACGAACCTCTGGTCATCGACTTACGCGAAGAGCCTAGCATCACCATCAACGCTTGTTTACGCCCCAGCCAACTACCTGCGGATGTGCTTGAGTCATTGAATCCACGCAAGCGAGTTAGCTACTTTATAGATGTAGACTTATCTATAAGTGAAGATTAAGCAATCCTGATAACATTGACATGACCAACTGAGCCGTCACCCACTCGGATTAAATTACTAAATCACATAAAAAAATGTCTCAATTTAATCCAAGAAAATTTTTGGCTGGTGGAATGTAACACAGCACCCAACGTTCAACCAACAGTAGCACAATTAAACTAATACCAAGAAACGGTAGCAATACGCCAAGTAAAATAATAGATGCTACCAGTAACGGTGCATAACTAGGTTCGGTTCTAGCTTGCGGGGCACCTAGTAAACCTGGTGATCGCCTGCGCCACCAGAGAATAATTGCGCTTACGGAGAGCAAAACCAAGCCTATCGCTGTGATCAAACCTAATAGCTGGTTAAACCAACCAAAAAGCTGTCCCTCATGGATGGCAACACCCGTGCCAATAATACGGTCGAGTAATGGTCTATCTGCAAAGTCTTTTCTTGATTTCACACTACCACTAACACCATCTAATATAAGGTCAGCACGCAAGGGTCGGTTCTGCGCCTTTGAGCTCGCAGTCCACTCTGGTGACTTTTTGGAGGGCGGTGAAATCAATACTGGCGGAGCTAAATTTAGGGATTTAACTGTTGTGACTAAGCGGTCTAATGGACGATAGTCTATTTGCGGCATCATCACTTGATGCATACCAACCTTATCTGCCATATGCTCATGTCTAATATGGTCTATATGCTCTGAATCAGCCTTAGAAACCATATTAATTTTTGAAAAAATCGTGTTTCTATGACTATTAATGTCTGCTGAACGCCCTGTTGTCCAATCCTGTTGAACTACATTACCAGTACCAATATGACGAATCTCTTTTAGCAGACCACCCCAAGACTTAGCCCACGGCAAACCAGATAGCAATAAAAATAATGTGAAAAATGAAATCCAAAAACCTGTGACTGCATGCAGATCTCGCCAGAGTAATCGATTATTTTTACCCACATTACCTTTACTCAGCCTTGGGTAAACAATACCTGCTATCCCCTTCATATGCCTAGGCCACCATAAATATAGCCCCGTTATTAGCATCACGATTGTCCAAGAAGCGGCTAACTCAACAAGATTAGACCCAATACTCCCTATAAGTAACTCGCCATGTAGGCGATGTACAACCTGCATAAGCTTATTATCTTCCTGTTCTATTTTGAGAATTTGCAGAGTTTTAGGGTGTACGTAAATACGAGTTAACTCTCCGCTTTCACTCACCAACACCTGCACGGCAGATTGTGGCGTGAGTGGTAACTCATAAGCATTCAATGTAGCGTTAGGAGCGGCAGCCAAGGCCGCATTCACTTGTGCAGAAGCAATTTGCGGTAGACCTGCGATGTTTAGCTGGTTGTATGGTTGATTTAGCGCAGCCTCAACCTGAGGCTTAAATAGATATACACCTCCAGTAATTGCCAGTACTAAAACAAAGGGGATACAAAATAAACCTGCATAAAAATGCCAACGCCAAATGGTATTATAAGCTGGCCATTGGCGCGTGGGTTGAGCTTGCCTCATTACGCACTCAGTTAATAATCAAACTTCAATTGCGCGTAACCAGTGCGCTGTGGGTAAGGGTGAAATACATAAGCTTTGTAATTATTCAAATTATCAATGCCTAGGCTTGCGGTCATTCGATCTGCGAACTTGTAGTTAACTTTCACATCCATTACAAAAAATTTGCTCGCTGCACCGTAAGTATCAGGATTACTGTCACTATTATCTAAAGCATTATATTGCCTGCCACTGTAACGTGCAGCCAAGCTATAGCTTAAATGACTACCTTGATGGTATGTTCCCACCGCTTTAAACATACTTCTGGGAATGCGAGTCGGCTTGTTGCCCACTGTACTAGGTGCATTATCGTTGCGTAACACTTCGGCATCAGTGAAGGTTGCGCTACCTAGCAAATCTAAACCAGACACCAGTACATCTTGCCATTGTGTTGCTAGCTCAAGACCACGCGTGCGAATGTGCTCGACGTTTTGCGTATAACTACAACCAGCTGTTCTGGTACAGGTGCCAGTATCGTAGGGAATCGCACTGCCCACGGCAAGAAATTGTGTAATAAGGGCATCAAATTTATTCTCGTTAAATAAGCTCGCGCGTACAAGGCCGTTATCAAAACGACGCTCTGCAGAAAGCTCACCTGCAATGACTTCTTCTGGTTTCAAGTTTGGATTGCTCTGAACAAAGTAGGAAACAGCGCCATTTTGTAAAGGTTGAAACAACTCACCGACTGTAGGAAAGCGGAATGCCTGCCCAAATGAAGCACGGAAACCCCATTCTGGCTGGGGCTCGAAGCTCAATGAAATTTTTGGTGAAAATTTATTCTCTGATACATCTTTATAATTGGCTGTGCTTAGTACACTGCCAATTGTAATTTTATTTTGCCCATCATTGGCCTCCCAATGCTCGACACGACCTCCGAAAGTCAACGCCCATTGTGGATTAATCTGCCATTTATCTTGTGCATAAAGAGCTTGAGTACGAGTATCGCCACGCGCTGCAGAATACAGGCTTCCTTTAACACCCGTTGACCAGTCTGCAGTATTATTGGTTTCACTGCGTAACTCGTATTGATCCACATGGTAACCAATATCAACCGTATGCTGACCTGAATAGTTCACTTGTGGACGTAAAGTGGCACGCGCATCAAGCACCGTCCAACCTGTACCAGCTTGATCTGTCACGCGGCCAACACGATTAAGATAAGGATTACCCTCCGTGGTCGTTCCATTTGCAGGTGCGTTTGAAGAACTATTTTTATCTTGATGAAAGTCATAATCTGATAAAGTCAGCTGCCAATCAAAAAAGCCTTTATTGCTTGACTTTACATCAAGTGCCTGCATGATGTGCAAGGAGTTGGCCTCCGCAGGGCTCATGCCTGATATATCATAGCGCAGACCGTTAAAGTTAACCCTGCCGTTATACACCGCATTTCCAGCGGCGTCTTTAACATAGCTTTTCACCTCTGTCTGACTATCCAAATTCCATACACCCAAGGTGTAAGCTGCCTTAATGGTAGGCGTAATGTCATAAGCCACTTTGAATTTAATGTTGGTTTGCTCAGAGTCATCAATACTATTCGCACCAAAAATAACTCTGTCTTTGCTCACTTCATTTTTGTCTTGATATGCACCTGTCACTATTGGGCTTGCTCCAGCAGCTGTTGTAGAAAGATTGGCTGTTGAAAACCCCATAGGATGACTTCGATTTTCCAGCCTATCCACACCAAACCAAAAAGATAAGTCATTCACTTTATTGCCAAACGATGCTGTTAAATGATTGCCATTAAAGCTCTCATTCGTACCATAAAGCTCATAATTCTGCGTAAAGGCCTGTGCGCTAGCGTGCGCCTCAAATTTATCTGGCATGCGTGTAACTAAGGTAATCACACCGCCAAACGAGTTACCCGCATACAATGCAGAAAACGGCCCATACATCATACTAATGCTTTCAATTTCCTCTGGTGTCACCAGACCCCAGCGCGGTGAACCAAAATTTCCTTGTAAAAAATTAGACAACAGTACGCCATCCGCATAAAGCATGTTTTGCGCGCTAGCCAGTGAACCAACAGTACGGGTAGCAATGTTACCGTTGCGATCTCCAATAAAACGCTCACGTACTTGCATGCTAGGCATATATTTCAGCGTTTGTGAGGATGTTGCCGCATTGAGATTTTCTTCGATTTGTTTTTTATCGAAAGTTTCAACCGTGGCTGGATGTTTAAGAATTCGACTATCAATCATAGGTGCACGCACCTTCACTGCATCTAGCTCCATTATAGTTTCAGCTTCTACCTGCGGTTGTTCAGAGTTATTTTCAACTCCAGCCTCTTCAGCCATCAATAAGCCACCGTTACACGCCAAAACTACTGCTAATGTCAATTTCTTAAACATAGTCTTTCCCCTAATTTTTTTATAGCCGAATTGTATTAGAGAAATTCTTACAGCGGAATGTGGCATATTGCCGCGCGACAATTTGTCGCAGGTGAATTATCAACAGGCTTAAGGTATTATTTTCATTACCGTTTTATAATGAAACCCACTTTGGTTAAACCTCCTTAAACGCATGCATACAGCAAAACAATCCATCAGCAACGCAACACGCCTCAATATGCAACGTTTAATGATGGTACGTGGCGTGGTGATGGCTTGCCTAAGCTTAGTGATATTAGCTTTATATCAAGCGTCCATCCCCATGCCTTATGCGCCACTTATCTCTGCGATAGCTTCATTAGGGCTGTTTAGCTTAATTGCATGGTGGCGCTTAAGAACCAGCACACAAACCTCACAACGTGAATTAGTCATGCAGTTATTAGGCGATATTGCAGCACTCTCGTGGCTGTTTTATTTTAGTGGTGGCTATAGCAACCCTTTTATTTGGATGTATTTGCTGCCGATAACGGTTGCCGCAGTTGCTTTAAGGACAACATACGCATGGCTGATTGCAGGCTTGAGCATTGCTTGCTATACCTTGCTGATGTTTTATCATGTACCGCTTTCACATCTGCACATGCATACACATGGCGATGCAAAACTGGATATTCACTTGGTCGGCATGTGGATAGGTTTCGTTGTAAGCTCGGTGATTGTGGCTATATTCATTGCGCGTATTGGGCAAAACTTACGTGACTATGATAAAAAAATTGCAGAAGTCCGCGAGAAAGCACTAGAAAGCGAACGCATGTTAGCCCTTGGCACACTTGCAACCAGCGCCGCACACGAACTAGGCACCCCACTAGCCACCATGGCGGTGGTCAGCAAAGAACTCACGCAAGAATATGCCAACCAGCCTGAGCTATTAGCGCAACTCAACATATTGCAAAAACAGGTATCGCGCTGCAAAGAAATCTTATCAAGCATCACGCGTAATGCAGGGCAAACACGTGCCGATGCAGGGCAAGGTTTACCATTGCGAGAATTCTTACAAGATGCTATTCAACGCTGGCGCGATACCCGCCCTGCGACAGAATTGGTTGTGAGCATGCCAAATAATCCAATTGACCCCATAATTGCGATGGATAGAACGTTGACGCAAGCTATTCAAAACATGCTGGATAACGCCGCGGATGAATCCCCCGAACGCGTGCTATTTAACGCTGAATGGAACGAAAAAACACTGAGCATTCAAATTAGAGATTTTGGCAAAGGCTTGAGTACTGAAACTAAAAAGCAGCTAGGTACGCCATTTTTCACCTCTAAAAATGAACTAGGTATGGGACTGGGGGTGTACCTTACACAAACCACACTAGCGCGTTACGATGGTGAGTTAAACCTAAACAATCATGTCGAAGGTGGTGTATTGACGATGCTTAATTTACCACTTAAAAAATTACGCCTAGAAAAACCTTAGAAAAAAACTACGAGCCACTCAATGACCTCTTTAAAGACAAAAAATACCGCTAAAAATGATACGGTTGAGAATGATATGGCTGAAAATAATATGACTGAGAAAGCCACCTTACTGCTGGTCGATGACGACCAAGATTTTTTAAATGCGCTGCAACCCGCCATGTGCAAACGTGGCTTTTTAGTCAGCTTAGCCAATAGTGCAGAAAGCGCTTTTGAGTTGGCTAAGAATGACCCTCCAGAATTTGCTGTCGTTGATTTAAAAATGTCAGGCAACTCAGGTTTAGTATTAGTACGACAACTCGCTAGCCTGAATGCTGGCACACGCATTGTTGTGCTTACAGGTTTTGCCAGCGTCACCACGGCGGTAGAGGCCATCAAACTGGGCGCGACGCATTATCTGGCTAAACCAGTCGATGCTGATGAAATTGTCGCCGCTTTTGAGAAACAAACAGGCGATGATGAGGTAGAATTAGCCTCTAACCCATTGCCAATAGAACGTTTAGAGTGGGAGCATATACAGCGTGTTTTAGCCGAGCATGATGGCAATATATCAGCCACCGCACGCAGTTTGAATATGCACAGACGCACTTTGCAAAGAAAGCTAAATAAGCATCCCAGCAGTTATACTAAATAACACACTCAGCTAGAAATCTTAAGTAAAAATCAAAAAAGAATTTAAGGAAAATGTATGGCGGCAGGCAGCTTACTCGCACTTTTAGATGACATCGCAACCATCTTGGATGATGTTTCAGTCATGACACAAATGGCCGCAAAAAAAACGGCTGGCGTATTAGGTGATGATCTTGCACTGAACGCTCAACAAGTGAATGGCGTTGCAGCTGAGCGTGAACTACCAGTCGTGTGGGCTGTGGCAAAAGGCTCACTCATCAATAAACTTATATTAGTACCCACTGCGCTCGCTATTAGCTATTTTGCACCGTGGGCAATTACGCCCTTACTCATGCTTGGTGGCGCATATTTATGCTTTGAAGGGTTTGAAAAGTTAGCCCATAAATTTCTACACGGCTCAGAAGCTGAAGATGCGCATGATGTCGCACTAGAGCAAGCAGTCGCCGACTCTAAAGCTGACCTTGTTGCGCTAGAAAAAGACAAAATCAAAGGTGCCATTCGTACCGACTTCGTATTGTCCGCAGAAATCATCGTCATCGCATTAGGCACAGTAGCAACAGCCGACTTTACTAAGCAAGTCATTGTGGTTTCAGCCATCGCAATTATCATGACATTTGGCGTGTATGGCTTAGTGGCGGGCATAGTGAAACTCGATGACCTTGGCTTACATTTAATGCTTAAAAAAGGCAGTAGTTTTTATAAACAACTTTTGCGTAAAGTAGGCGCAAAGCTACTAGCCGCAGCCCCTTATTTAATGCGCATTCTAACGGTATTAGGCACAGCGGCGATGTTTGTTGTCGGGGGTAGTATTATTGGCCACGGCATTCCAGCTTTACATCACTTTAGTGAACATTATGCTGAAAGCTTGCGCGCATTGCCTTTTATTGGCAGTTTCTCAGCAATAGTTTTACCCATGCTGATAGATGCAATAGTCGGTTTAACGGTGGGTGCAATTTGCGTAGCGCTCTTTGAAATGGTCAATAAAATCTTACCAAAAAAACACTAAGAGAAACTTACTTATTTAGCATTGCCAACATTTAGCGCTTGCAACTTTAACTCTAGCACTCTGATACGCTCTAGAAAAACGAGCGTTAAAGCAAAAGCATTTGGCTCTAACTCAAAATCCTGCTTGAGACGTGACAATGTTCGTATAGAGATAACGCAATGCCCACTGAAATTTAGGCTCGCCTCGTCAGGATTTGTTGGCATAAGTGCCCCACTATCCACCAATTGTTGCAGCTCTACTTCAGAGAGTCCAGACAGCTCTGCAAGCTCATCTAACGTCACTTCATGATGATGGTCTAACCATACTAACTCGGTGAAATCAATACTCATGGCATTACTCCTCATCAAAATGCGCGCGCGGATTAAATGTTGAAATTGCCGCTAACTCTCTAAATAACTCGCGTTCTTTATCGCTAGGCTTTGCTGGTACTACAATTTGTGCAATTGCATAAAGATCCCCATTCCCTTGGCCTTTCCTAGGCAAACCACGCTTGCCGATGCGCAACTTTTGTCCACTTGCAATACCCTCTGGCACCTTAAGATTCACTGCGCCGTCTAGAGTCGGTATTTTAACTGTGGCGCCTAAAGCAGCTTCTGATACGGTGAGCGGTAAATCAATAAACAGGTCATGATCAATCACACGGAATAGTCGGTGTGGCGTGAAACTAATATTTAAATACAAGTTACCGTCAGGCCCTCCATTTGCGCCTTTTCCACCCTTTCCTCGTAATAGCATTTTTTGACCATCAGTCACACCTTGTGGAATACGTGCTTTAAAGGTATGTGGCATACGCTTTAGTTGACCTTGTGCATCATATTCTGGCACGGTGAAATTTAAATCTACTGTGGTGCCATTAAAAGCATCTTCAAGTGAAATTTGAGTTGCCAACTCATAATCTTGCCCAGAAATTGGCATACTGCGGCCTTGATGTGCGCCGCCCGACCGGCCTTTAGAAAAACTGGCGAACAAATCCGATAAATCTACATCATCAAAAGAATAGCCTTGCTGCCCACCTTGGTTTGCGCCCCAATTTGGTGGTGGTCTAAACTCTTCGCCTGCTGGATGGCGCCCGAGCTCATCATAAGCCGCGCGCTTTTCAACATCTTTAAGTGTGGC
Source organism: Methylotenera sp. (assembly GCF_029945705.1). Lineage (GTDB taxonomy): Bacteria > Pseudomonadota > Gammaproteobacteria > Burkholderiales > Methylophilaceae > Methylotenera. The sequence goes on along the minus strand of NZ_JAQSDC010000058.1, from coordinate 405 downwards.
ATAAGCCTCACCTATTTCTTTAAATTTTTCTTCGCCTGCTGGGTCTTTTGAGACATCTGGATGATATTGATGCGCTAGCTTACGGTAAGCCTTTTTGATTTCGTCTTGAGTTGCAGTGCGTGCAACGCCTAACGCTTCATAATAATCTTTAAATTTCATGATGATGTAAGTTGATTAGACTAGTTACGGGTACAGCATGAATAATGAATTCACTTTTTCTAGACCATTGCGCCATATTAATCACGACAACCTTTGTACATAGCTATAAGAAAATACACATCTAACGCAGCTTGACTTGCTACTGGTATAAGTTAGCCTAATCAAGACATGATACTACTAATTAGATGGGTATGACCCCTGTTGAATAAAGTGGACACTACCACTTCAGACAAGCTCTTCCTGTTT
>NZ_JAQSDC010000057.1 GCF_029945705.1 Methylotenera sp. | reverse complement strand
AATCAGCGGTCACGTTGGACCGTTTTTACTGGTCACGATGGGCCATAATACCCAGCCTGTGCCATACCATACAGTTTTAATCCTTTTAAAGTGGTCATCATCACATCATGCTGCATGACGTACCTCCCTTAAACTATCGTAGCGTTCAACATTCGCGACTGGCTCTTCATTCAATGACAATCGTTGTGGCGTATCGGCTAATGGCGGCGGCGCAGGACTGATCATCCGTCTCAATATATTGAGGATGTTCGGTTTAGATGCCACGCCTAATGTCAACGACTCTTCAATCGCAGCTAATACCAGCGTCTCGTCATAATGCAACACCAGTGATAGTACTTCGACCATTTCCCTGTCACCACCAGCTCTTGTTAACAATTTGGATTGCAGTTGTTTGAATGCTTCAGGCAATGCCGTAAATGGCGCACCATTTCGAAGTGCGCCAGGTTTACGCTGCAATACACTCAAGTAGTGCTGCCATTCATAACAAGTTACGCTACTGCGATGATGACGATTGATGATGCGTTTGTGTTCTGCAATCACCGCCATTTCTGCGACCATGGTTAAGTGATCTGCATAGACACGTAAGCTCACATGTCGATTAGCAAAAGAGGCTGGCACACTGTAACGGTTACGTTCAAAGTTGACTAAGCAAGTCGGTGTGACACGCTTGGTGTACTCCACAAACCCATCAAATGCTCTAGGAACAGGCATCAGTGTCGGTTGTTCTAATGCCCAAACGGCAGCGATAGTTTGGTCACGATCTTCTGGATGGGTGATTTGCTGCCATAGGGCCATGCAACGTTCGGTCAGCCAATCGTTCAATGCTTCCAAACTAGCAAATGGTGGCGCTTGATGCCACAACCGATGTCGTGCATCCTGCACATTCTTCTCAATTTGGCCTTTCTCCCAACCAGAAGCTGGGTTGCAAAACTCAGCTTCAAACAGGTAATGACTGGCCATGGCTTTAAATCTTGCATTGACGGTACGTTGTTTGCCACGGCCAACCTTATCCACCGCGGTGCGCATGTTGTCGTAGATGCCACGTTTAGGTACGCCGCCTAAACATTCAAAAGCATGATGATGTGCATCGAATAACATCTCATGGGTTTGTAGTGGATAAGCCCGCAAGTAAAAGGCGCGACTGTGAGCGAGTTTGAAATGGGCGACTTGTAGTTTGACGCGCTCATTAGCGATGACAGCCCAGTCTTCGCTCCAGTCGAACTGAAAGGCTTCACCAGGGGCGAATGTCAGGGGAATGAAGGCACCACGACCGATGGTACCTGCCAGTTGCTGTTGCTGTAGTCTCCATTGTTTGGCATAGGCGACCACGCGATCGTAAGAACCAAGATAACCCAGCTTGACCAAGTCATGATAGAGCTGCTTTACGCTACGTCTTTCCTTACGCCCACGATTGGATTCAGTTTTAAGCCATTGCTGCAGCTTGTCTAGATAGGGACTTAATTTACTGACACGTCCTTGACCCATATATTGAGGAGTAACAATGTCATTGCGCAGGTGTTTCTTGATGGTGTTGCGAGATAAGCCAGTTCTTTTAGCAATTTCACGAATCGACATTTGATCACGCAAATGCCAACGTCTGATTACACTTAATAGTTCCACGGTGATCACTCCCATTCTCCTGCTCATAGGTTGAGCAGAATAGTATCGGTACGTGGGTCAATTTCTAGTGCAATTTATATCGCTAGGTGGGTCAATTCTGAGTGCAATTCAACACTCTTGATCCCAATGTTCATTTGACTCTCCTTGATTTGATTCAAAAAGTGTCAACTTATTTCAGGACGGGACAAACCCAATAAAAAAGGCACTCTAGAGTGCCTTTTTTATTGCCTAACTTTTAACTACTTTGCTGCATTACTTAACAAAAGCTTTTCATTGACTGTCACTTTTGCTTTTTCACGAAGCGATTGCTTATAAGCAGCAATGTATTCATTTGCTAATGCCGCATTTAACTGCGCTTTAGCCGCTTTTTTAGTTTCTTCATCAGCTAATGAAGATGAATCAACTTTAATCACTTTAACGAGTAAGTAACCTTGCTTACTATCAGCCAAGCCTGAATAAGCAGGTAGTTTTACAGTATTAGTTTTAAATACTTGATTCATTGCCAAATCTGTTAAACCTTGGGCATTTTTACGATCAACAGTAACCTCTTTAATCCACTCAATACCAGCAACATTTTTGCCATCACGTAAGTCTTTTAGTGCAACCTCACCTTTAAGTATAGCTAGCTTAGAAGCTGCTTCTAATTTTAGTAACGCTTCAATACCAGACTTCACTTCATCAAAACTTTTTGGCGCAGCAGCTTTATAATCTACGACTCGTGCTGAAACCATATTATCTGTAGAAACTTCAATTGCCTCAGTATTGCGACGATCTTTAAGTACTTCATTTGAAAAAACCAAACTCATGATTTTGTCATTATTTTTAAAGAACTTAGCACCAGATTCACGGCTTAACCAATCAGACTTCTGCACTTGACCACCGAAAGCTTTAGCAGCAGGCTCTAAACTACCTGATTGCGTATAAACCAAATCACTAAATGCTTCTGCTTGCTTAGCAAACTCATCTTTAGCTTTTTGGAACATTAAATCGCCTTTGATTTGCGGTTTTAAGTTATTGAAATCAGCACTCTGGCCAGAAATTTCTGTCACTTTAATAATGTGATAGCCAAATTCAGACTCAACCAAATCGCTCACTTGATTCAGTTTCATGCTAAAAGCAGCATCTTCAAATGGTTTTACCATCGCACCATGGCCAAAGCTACCTAAATCTCCGCCTTTAACTGCAGAACCTGGGTCTTGTGAATTCTTAATAGCCAACTGTTCAAACTTGCTTGGGTCTTTTTTAATTTGAGCCAAGATCTCTTCAGCTTTAGCTTTAGCTTGTTGTTTTTGTTCAGGGGTAGCGCTCACACCAAAAGCAATCAAAATATGACTAGCACGTCTTTGCTCATTACCCTGAAACTTAGCGGCATTATCATCATAATACTTCTTAACTTCATCATCTCTAACGTTTACATTGCGCATAAAATTCACTGGCGCTAATGATAAAAATTCAATTTTCACTTGCTCTGGAACGATAAGTTTATTTTTATGCTGCTCATAATATGCCTTCACTTCCTCGGGCTTAATCGTCACTTGATCAACAAAGTCTTTAGTTTTGATTTCTGACACAGTAACAACACGTTGTTGATTAGCCAATTTAAGCACTTCATCTGCACGTGCGTTTGAAATAAAACCTAATCTAGCAATGCCATCTTGCGCCTGCTGCGCCAATAAGTCAGCACGCATACCAGCTTCAAACTTAGTCGGTGAAAGTTGATTTTGCGCTAAAGTCTGATCGTAAAGGTCTTGTGAAAACTTACCATCTTTCTGAAATTCAGGCATTCCAGTTACATAAGTGGCAAGCTGTGAATCGCTAATAGCATACTTAGCATTGTGTATTTCATCACTTAATAATTGCTTATTAATAAGCTGATCCAAGACTAAAGATTTCACTTCAGGGCTATCTAACTGAGCTTGTTCAAACTTACCCTCTGACTGCAAGCGATTACGCATATTTTTCAAAGCATTATCATATGCTTGAACAGAAATACTGTTACCACCTACTTTAGCTACAGCTGCATTATTACCTACGCTACTCAAATAAGAGTCAATACCAAATAATGCAAAAGGGATAGTAATTAAAGCCAATAGAGCTTTGCCAACCCAACCTTGGGCTACGGTGCGAATTTGATCTAACATAAAACTTTCTATCCTTAATAAATACACATCTTCTAGACTTCAAGCCCACTCAAAAATTCAAACTTGAAGCTTTAATACTCATTGAAAGTTCTGGATAGCACTGCGTGAAATCCAAAACGTCACTAATATATCATAAGATAGGCTTAGTAGTTTTCTTAGCTGCACAATACAGAAGCTTTTCAGAGATGCAAAAGCAAAAGTACAAATAAAAATAGCGAGTCCTAAGACTCGCTATTTTTATTTGGCGGAGCGGACGGGACTCGAACCCGCGACCCCCTGCGTGACAGGCAGGTATTCTAACCAACTGAACTACCACTCCATAAAACTTAACGTACAAACAATCGTTAATACGCTTTTTACTTATACTAGGTAAAAGGTGCGCTCTTATTTTTCACAAAATAAAAGAGTGCTTAAAATACCAGCACTCTCAAATTCAAAATTAGGAACGGCTTAGTCACATTTTTGTATTATTTGGTGGGTGCTAACGGGGTCGAACCGCTGACATTCGCCTTGTAAGGGCGACGCTCTACCAACTGAGCTAAGCACCCTGCTTAACCAACAAAAACGCTAGTTTACAGCATCTTTAAGAGATTTACCAGCCCTAAATTTAGGAGAGTTTGCTGCTTTAATCTGAATTGTTGCGCCTGTACGTGGGTTGCGACCATTACGTGCTTCGCGCTTACCAACGTAGAACGTACCGAAGCCAATTAATGTTACCAAATCACCCTTTTTCATTGCGGCAGTAATGGCTGATGTAGTTGCATCTAACGCACGACCAGCTGCAGCTTTTGAAAGGCCAGAAGCACTTGCAATACTGTCAATCAGTTTTGATTTATTCACGAGTAGTCCCCTCTTAAAGGTTGTTAAATAAAAACTAAGTTAAATTTGGGTATTGACTACCCGTACAACTTTATATCAAGCCTACAAAGCCTATGTCAAGCTTTTGAACTGTTGAGATACACTTATTTTTCTAGTGCTTAATAGCCTCAACAACAGCATTTATACTTTCCACTGACTTATCAGCAGCTTGGACATCATTTGCAACAATTTCACTAACTTGAGGCAATTCAGACAATGGCACTGGTTGTGATGCCAACGCAAGCGCCAGCACATCATCTATCCACTGCACAGGATGAATATCCAAATGATTTTTAATATTTTCAGGAATATCAGCTAAATCTTTCACGTTCTGACTTGGAATTAATACTGTTTTAATGCCACCTCGATGAGCTGCAAGCAACTTCTCTTTCAAGCCGCCAATAGGTAACACTTCACCACGTAACGTAATCTCACCTGTCATCGCCACGTCTGCACGTACTGGAATACCCGTTAAGATTGAAACTAACGCTGTAGTAATGGCGATACCTGCACTAGGCCCATCTTTAGGCGTAGCGCCTTCTGGAAAGTGAATATGAATATCATTTTTTTCGTAGAAGTCATCGGTAATACCAAGGCGTTTAGCGCGACTACGAACAACACTCATCGCGGCCTGTGTAGACTCTTTCATAACGTCGCCAAGCTTACCAGTAGTTGTCGTCTTACCTTTACCCGGTAACAATACAGCTTCAATTGTCAACAACTCACCACCAACTGACGTCCAAGCCAAACCTGTGACTTGCCCAACTTGGTTTTCTTTTGCAGCAACACCATAGTCGTAACGTTGTACACCTAAGTATTTATCTAAATTCTTCGGTATCACAGTAATTTTTTTAGGCGCTTTCGACCCTTCTTTAGCCTTAACCGTAATAAGCTCTTTAACTATTTTACGGCAAACTTTTGCAATTTCTTGTTCTAGCTTACGCACACCAGCTTCACGTGAGTAATAGCGAATAATATCCCGCACAGCAGCCTCAGAAACACTAGCTTCCTGCTCTTTTAAACCGTGAGATTTCAGCTGTTTAGGCAAGAGATAACGCATAGCGATATTCACTTTTTCATCTTCTGTATAGCCTGAAAGATGAATAATCTCCATACGATCAAGTAGCGCTGCTGGTATATTCATTGAATTTGCCGTTGCAACAAACATCACATCGGACAAGTCATATTCGACTTCGACATAGTGATCAGCAAACGTATGGTTTTGCTCAGGATCTAACACTTCTAATAATGCAGAAGATGGATCGCCGCGCATGTCTTGACCCATTTTATCGACTTCATCGAGTAAAAATAATGGGTTTTTAACACCGACTTTGCTCATGCTTTGCAAAATCTTGCCAGGCATTGAGCCTATATAAGTACGTCTATGACCACGAATTTCAGATTCATCACGCACGCCACCTAAGGCCATACGAACGAATTTGCGATTCACGGCTTTCGCAATACTTTGTCCCAGCGAAGTTTTACCCACGCCTGGAGGACCAACCAGACATAAAATTGGCGCTTTAATTTTATCAACACGCTGCTGAACCGCTAAATACTCAACGATACGCTCTTTGACTTTTTCTAGGCCGTAATGGTCATCATCAAGAATTTTTTCTGCCGCCAATAAATCTTTACTGATTTTCGTCTTTTTCTTCCAAGGCAAATTAATCAGAATATCAATATAGTTTCGCACCACTGAAGCCTCTGCAGACATCGGTGACATCAACTTCAGTTTTTTAAGCTCACTCGCAACTTTAGTCAGCGCCTCTTTAGGCATACGAGCCGCTTCTATACGCTTCTCAAGCTCTTCCATGTCGGCGTTTTCATCTTGTTCGCCTAACTCTTTTTGAATCGCTTTTACTTGCTCATTTAAATAGTACTCACGTTGAGTTTTTTCCATTTGGCGCTTTACACGCCCACGGATGCGTTTCTCAACTTGCAGAATATCAATCTCGCCCTCCATCAAGCGCAATAAATGCTCTAAGCGTTCAGCTACACTAAACATCTCTAATATTTTTTGCTTTTCATCTAACTTCAATGTTAAATGGGCTGCAATCGTATCCGCTAAGCGCCCCGCCTCATCAATGGTAGCAAGTGAAGTTAGTATTTCAGGTGGGATTTTTTTATTGAGCTTAACATATTGATCAAACTGAGCGAACACCGTGCGCATCAAGGCTTGAATCTCTATATCATTCACAGACTCAGCAATAAGTTCTGCGTGCGCAGCAAAACACTCTTCAGTCTCAATGAAGCCTGAAACCTTAGCGCGTTGTACACCTTCAACTAAAACCTTAACTGTGCCATCGGGCAATTTCAACATTTGTAGTACAGTTGCAATTGTGCCGACTTCATACAAGTCAGCTGCATCTGGCTCATCTTTATTAGCAGATTTCTGAGCAACCAATAAAATCTGCTTATTGCCTTCTGAAGCAATTTCCAAGGCTTTTACAGACTTAGTGCGACCAACAAATAATGGAATCACCAAATGTGGATAAACAACCACATCTCGCAAAGGCAATACTGGCAATAAGCCATTATCAGGAGTGTATACAGGTAATGATTTTGTCATGAAGACTTCCAAATTAAGCTAAAGAGTAAGCCATTTATGCCTACAGAATCATTTATGGGGCTGAAACTTTAGAGTTCAAGTCTAAAGTTTCAGCAGAAGCTTTAATTTTCAAACAAAATAATTTAAATACAAAAGCAATGAAGTGAATTAACTACGATTAGCCAACAGCTTCTTCTGTAGGTTTATCTGCATAAATCAAAATTGCCGGAGCATCACCGCGAACGACACCTTCATCAACTACCACTTTGCTCAAGTTCTCTAAAGATGGTAATTCATACATAATATCGAGTAGTGAGTGCTCTAAAATTGAACGCAGGCCTCGTGCACCTGTTTTACGCTCAAGTGCTTTCTTAGCAATTAGAAGCAATGCAGACTCTCTAAATTCTAACTCTACACCTTCCATCTTGAATAGCTTGATGTATTGCTTGGTGAGCGCATTTTTAGGCTCAGTTAAAATTGTCATGAGCGCAGCTTCATCAAGAGACTCTAGCGTTGCTACGACCGGCAAACGACCAATAAACTCTGGGATTAAACCAAACTTAATCAAATCTTCAGGTTCCACATCACGCAGCACTGCACCAACCTGACGAATATCATTCTTGCCTTTTACTTCCGCACCAAAACCGATACCACCTTTTTCAGAGCGTAAGCGTATAACTTTTTCTAAACCGTCAAAAGCACCACCACAGATAAATAATATATTAGTCGTATCAAGTTGAACAAACTCTTGATTTGGATGTTTACGGCCTCCTTGTGGAGGGATAGAAGCAACCGTACCTTCTATTAGCTTGAGCAAGGCTTGCTGTACACCCTCACCTGAAACATCACGGGTGATAGAAGCATTTTCAGATTTACGTGAAATTTTATCCACTTCATCAATATAAACAATGCCGCGCTTGGCTTTTTCAACATCGTAATCACATTTTTGCAATAGTTTTTGCATAATGTTTTCAACATCTTCACCTACATAACCAGCTTCAGTCAAAGTAGTGGCATCGGCCATGACGAATGGCACATCAAGTAATCGCGCCAATGTTTGCGCTAATAATGTTTTGCCTGAACCTGTTGGTCCTATCAATAAAATATTACTTTTTGAGATTTCGACTTCGTCTTTTTGACCGCCATCTGACAGATTATTATGACCAAGACGCTTGTAATGGTTATATACCGCAACCGCTAAGTTCTTTTTAGCATGCGTTTGACCAATCACGTATTGATCTAAAATCTTACAAATTTCTTGTGGCGTTGGTAAGCTTTGATCTGTTGATTTCAAGCCATCAGTATTCTTTACTTCTTCTCTTATGATGTCATTACACAAATCAACGCACTCATTACAAACGAACACAGAAGGTCCAGCAATGAGTTTTTTTACTTCATGTTGGCTTTTGCCACAGAATGAACAATAGAGTAGCTTATCGCCGTCGGCTTTATTCGCCATGTGTAATTCCTATTTAAATTGTAGCTTTTGTAAAAACATCACTGTTATTACGACTTCAAAACCCTTTATCTTTAAAGCAATACTATGCCGCTTCTGTGCGACTTTCAATCACTTTATCAATCATGCCATATTCAACTGATTGAGTAGCACTCATAAAGTTATCACGCTCAGTATCACGGTCAATCTCCGCAGCAGTTTTGCCTGTATGGTGTGCCAAAATATCGTTTAATTTCGCACGCAAATACAATATCTCTTTTGCATGAATTTCAATGTCAGTAGATTGACCTTGGAATCCACCTGAAGGCTGATGAATCATCACACGTGAGTTTGGCAAGCTAAATCGCTTACCTTTTGCACCAGCAGCTAGTAAGAATGCACCCATACTTGCCGCTTGGCCTATACACAAAGTACTTACATCGGCTTTAATGAACTGCATGGTGTCATAAATCGACATGCCTGCAGTCACAGATCCACCTGGAGAGTTAATGTAGAGAGAAATATCTTTATCTGGATTTTCAGCTTCCAAAAATAGAAGCTGAGCTACCACAAGGTTTGCTGACATATCGTTGACTGGGCCAACAAGAAATATCACACGTTCTTTTAGCAAACGTGAATAGATGTCATAAGAGCGCTCACCACGACCACTCTGTTCTACAACCATTGGGATATAACCCAAGCCTTGAGGGCTCAAATCTAACGCGGATTGCGGTTGTTGCATACTATTCATATTAAAACCTGTCATTTAGGCATTTCCCATTAAATCATCGAATTTAACTTTTTTATCACTTACTTTAGCTTTGGACAACACATAAGCCACCGCGTTCTCTTCGGTAGCCAAAGCTGATGGTTCATCTAAACGTTTTGGATCAGCGTAGTACCAAGTCACTACGTCAGCTGGGCGCTCGAAGCTTTGTGAGAATACATCAACCATCGCGCGAATTTGGTCAGCATTTGCGTGCAAACCATTAGTATTGATTAACTCCCCTAAAATCAAACGAAGAGTAGTACTACGTTTAGCCTGCTCTTCAAACATTGAAGGGTCAAGTTTTATGGTACTCAAATCAGCACCACGTTGTTTTAGATTTTGTGCAGTCGTTTCCATCATGCGGTTAATTTCAGAACCAAGCAAAATACGAGGAATCTCAAAGTCAGCACTATCAACTAACGCTTGGAATACTTGCTCTTTTAATTTAGCACTTACGCGCTTAGTCACTTCTTGATTCAAGCTTTCGGTGATTTCAGCCTTCATTTTTTCAACGTCACCGTCTTCAATACCCAGGCTTTTAGCAAAATCAGCATCTAGTTCAGGCAATTTTGGTTCAGAAACGCTTACATAAGTCACATCATAAGTGACTGTTTTACCTGCTAACTGCTCTGGGGTGTGGTCTGCTGCGTAGCTAATATCAAACTGCTTTGAAGTGCCAGCTTTGCCACCAGTAAGTTCAGCGTCAAATGACTCTACGCGACCAGCTTCACCTAACACCAAATCAATGCCATTGTCGCCAGTAGACTCAACCTCTTTACCGTCAATAGAAGCTTTAAGTGTCACGTTAACGCGATCACCTTTTTTAGCTGCACGCTTAACAGGTGAATAGCTCACGCGTTGTTTTACTAACACGTCTAATGTTTTTTTAACATCAGCCTCGCCCACTACAATGACTGGACGCTCAATTTTCATTTTAGCCAAATCGCCATAAACGACTTCAGGAAACACTTCAAAAGTAGCGGTGTATTCTAAATTTTGAGTGGCAGCATCAAACGGTTTATGTTCAATATTTGGGTAACCAGCAACGCGCAATTTAGCTTCATCCACTGCATCACCAAAACTTTTCTCAACCGCGCCAGAATACACTTCATCACGCACCTGATCACCATAATGCTGATTTACCAAGCCCATTGGCGCTTTACCTGGCCTAAAACCAGCGAATTTTGCCGTACGTGACATTTGAGCCAAACGCTGATGAATCTGCGCCTGAAGTGGTTGGAGTGGAACTGAAATCGTAATACGACGTTCTAGTTTACTGATAGTTTCAACATTCAATGCCATGCGGTTTATTCCTAAAGGTCAAAATTTTAGAGTGTGCTGAGAGTTTTAGATTTAGTGTTAGAACACAAAAATTTGCTAAAACTCGCTTAATTTAAGCGCCAAACTATAGCATATTAGACTTACGTTCACAAACAAGGTAAGTGAATTTTATGCGGGAAACTTCGTACCATTTTAAGGACATTGAGAATCTAAATAATAAAAAAGGGGCATATGCCCCTTTTTGACTAATTTGGATAGTTAAGACTTACCAAGTGCGTTTAACGTAAAACCATAACTTATCTTCATTGGTGTCTCTACCATCTGCACTCTTATAAAACTCTTCATTTTCAACATCAAATGTTGTGGTGTAGTATGCGCCTGCATTGAAGCCTTCAATTGGTTTACCAGCTCCAGGTAAACTGAAATCCCTATTCAACCCAATTGCAAAATCACCCTCAGAACCACCAATACCGCCAGCAGCAGTATTAACTATATGACGTGTATTTTGGTACCCTACTTTAGTCATGAAGTTCAAATCACCCACAGGCAATTTGTAATTTACTTTTAACTCATGGTAGTCGGCGCCCTTTGTATTACTAGCACCATCAGTTGCAAGAGCTCCATAATAGTCAGTCAATACACGAAAGTAAGTGTAAGTCAACCATTTATAAGACAACGCAACAGACGCTTCGAATGAATTTTCTTTCTTATCGCCAATTTTATGACTTTCTAGGTAGGCGTAGTAGTTACCTAATACATTGACACCAATACCATTTTCAAACGTGTGAGCATAGCCACCATACCAGTCCGACTCAACATGATTACCTTTAGCGCCAGTAGTTGGAGAACCACCATTAACATAAGGATCTATATTAGACCACCAAGTACCTAAGTAAAATCCACTACTGTGCGCCCAATCAATACCGCCTTGCACAGCTGGACCATCACTTAAATCAACACCACGGAACATATAGCTGCTATATAAACCTAGGTTATAAGTAAGTGTATAAGCTGGAGCTGGCTCAGCCGCAGTTGGTGCCATCTCTTCTGCTGAAGCATAAGCACAACTAAATAAAATTGGTGCTGCGCATAATGCACTTGCCACGTGGCGATTTGTAATCCAACTCAATGCTTTCATGTGATTTCCTTAATTAACGAAAAGATTAAAACTAAATTTCTTGTATGAATATTGAATTAATTATTCCCATGCTGCAACATATAATTCACATATATACAACAATTCAACATAAATACAACAACTTACTTAGCTTAAATTTGGTGCAAATTTGTTAATTTTGCACCTTGTAGGTGCAGCACAAGCATATGCTCCATTTATCCCAATGATTTATAAAGATAATTTAAAATTAGAAACACTCTGGAGAGCAATATTAAATTAAGACTTTGTCACTAAAAATCGGGGTAATCTTAAGGCAACAAAAAAGGGCTTCCCAGTTGGGAAGCCCTTATATTTGGTGCGAAAGGAGAGACTCGAACTCTCACGCCTTACAGCGCTGGAACCTAAATCCAGTGCGTCTACCAATTCCGCCACTCTCGCAGGTAGATAACGACTAAAAGTACCGCCGTTTCAAACAAGCGGGCATTATATCTCAACTACTGCAAATGGGAATAGATAAAAATAAAATATTTGTAGATTGTCAGTTTAAATGCACTTTTGCTTGGCTTTATGGCTGATTATCTAGCAGAGCTAGCTACGATTATGCGAGAATGACAAATATATTATATGAATCATTAATACCATTTAAATAGAATCGATACCATGCAAACTAAGATCAATCAAAACGAAATCAATATGCTAAGAGCTGAATTAGAGCTTTTAATGCGCGAACGCCAATCATTATTGAAAGTGACGGGTGCTGCTGCTGGCTTGATTGCAGAGATGGATAGTCATGACCTGCCTATTTCAACGATAGAAGCCGCTGACTTACTTGCAACTACTATTAACAGCTTAAGTGAAGAAACATTACAAGATGCACTTAGCGCAGTACATGCAGAAATCATTGAATAACATCCCCTGTTAATGATGCCTAACTTCTGCATTCATTACCTTTACCGCCATTGTTACTGTTTTGATTAAGCACTCTCAACTAAAGGCATACTATCTACCTAGGCTATTTAGAACAATTGCCTTAGCGGCATGCTTTTCAACAGTTTTAGCGGGGTGCAGCTTTCAAAAATATGTTGCTAAGCCCATTGACCCAACAACTAATGCTGCCAAATTTGAATTAAAAGATCCTTCTGGTAAGCCGTTTACTGAGTACCTGTTAAATAATGGTTACGCAGTTGACCGCTTGCCAGTTCAACAATGGGGCTTAGATGAACTTACTTATTGCGCTCTTTTTTTTCACCCTAGCTTAGATGTTGCACGCGCTCAGTGGCGTGCAGCTCAACTTTCTGAGACTAGAGTTGCGCAACGTCCAACGCCTATGCTGAACGGCAATCTAGCACACAGCGATGATCCCGATCCAACTAAAAAGCCATTTGCCTTTGGTTTAAGTATTGACCTACCGATAGAAACCGCTAATAAGCGTGAGATACGCATAGAAAACGCTCAGCATTTATCAGAGGCGGCTAAACTTGAAATTGCGCAATTAGCTTGGCAGCTACGAAACAACATCGCGCAAACGCTGACCGAATATGAGTTTAATGAAGCTCAATTACGCTTAGTAACCGCAGAGGAACTACGTCGCGATGAAGTCGTGAGTATCTACCAAAAGCGCGTCAGTGCTGGCGCAGCTTCTAATGTTGAGCTTAGTAATGCAAAGCTACAATTACAAACCGTAAGCGCTACAGTCAATGCTGCGCAACAAAATAAATTGATCCTGTTGTCTAGGCTTGCCAGCAATATTGGGCTGCCGCTAGCTAAGGTAGCAACAATGTCACTTTCTATTGATCATAAGCGACCGTTAGACAATACTCCAAGCACGGATCTACAAGCGACTGCCCTGCTCAACCGCCTAGACATTCGCATAGCGCTAGAACGCTACGCAGCGGCAGAAGCTAAACTTAAGTTGGAAATTGCTGGGCAATATCCTGACATTGTTATTAGCCCAGGTGCAGCCTACGAGTTTGGCGATAACATTTGGTCGATTGGTTTGTCAGGCTTACTTAGCTTATTGAATAAAAACAAGGTGGCTATTGCAGAGGCGACTATGTTACGTGAGGTTGAGGCTGCACAATTTGAAGCATTGCAAACTAAGGTGATATTAGATGCAAACATAGCAAATGCTGAGCTTAATCAGGCCAAACTAGTACTAGAAAATCAGCGGCGTCTACTGGCTCAACAGCAATCAAACACACAGCGCATGCAGCGCAAGTTAGCTGCAGGCGATATTGATAGGTTAGAAATGACTTATGCTAAATTAGAAGATATTAACGTTGAGAAGAATGTAGCGATAGCCAATTTTCAGCTAAACAAATCACTAGACCAGTTAGAAAATACATTGCAGAAACCACTTGTAGATAATGGTGCTGCAGGCTCAAAAATAACGGAAACTCCGATTAAATTAGAGGGTGAAAAATGAACCGTAAGGCAACCATCATCATTGGCCTGCAAGCGGCTTTAATTGTTATTTTATTTTGGTTCTTAATTTTTTACGGTAAAGACGAGTATGAAGCAGCAACCACCAAAGGCGAAGAAGGCATTGAGAGCAAGTCCTTAGTAGTCGCCAATCAAACAAACGAAAAAGGTGCAGCAACACTTATATTACCAACCGCATCACAACAACAAAGCGGCATACATACGACTAAACTACAAGCCTCACAACACCAATCAGCAACAGCGTCGTTCGGCACGGTAGAAGCTATCGATAGCTTAATTGAAATGCGTACTCGTTATTTAGCCGCTCTTGCCGATGGCAATGTAACACGCTCAACGATGACCAGTGCAGAGCAAAATTTACACCGTTTACAGCTATTAAACCAAGATGATAAAAACGTGTCTGACCGCGCCGTGCAAGAAGCTCAGGCGAATTTGAGTGGCGAAAAAGCAAAGTTTGCCACTTCCGCGACTTTAGCAAATGGCATACGCGATAATATGCGTCAGCAATGGGGCCCCACCTTAGCCAACTGGGCAACGCAAACTACAAGTAAAAGTGAGTTTGAATCTCTTTTGCAATCACATGATGTCTTGCTAAAAATCACATTACCTTTTGATGTGACGCCAAATAAAAATACCACTCTACAAGTTGCTCCCATAGGTTCACAAACGCAGTTGGTTAAAGCACAGTTTATTTCAGATGCTCCGCAAGCAGACAGTACCATTCAAGGTAAAACTTACTTTTACCGCGCGCCCGCTGGCAGCCTGCGTGCTGGTATGCGTGTAACAACGCGGCTTAACTCACAAGACAAAGCGAGTTCTGGCGTGATTATTCCGCATGAAGCAGTTGTTTGGTACTCTAACCAAGCATGGGTTTACCAAAAAATCGGCGCAGATAAATTTATCCGCCGTCTGATTAGTACAGAAGTTGAAATTGAAAATGCAACGATTAATGGCTGGTACAACACTACGGGGCTGATGGTAAATGATGACGTGGTGATTAGCGGTGCGCAGCTACTATTATCAGAAGAGTTGAAATATCAGATCAAAAATGAGAACGAGGACTAAGCTCCATCATGATGTCCGCCCTCGTTCGCTTTTCCATTCGTTTTCATGGCGTGATTATTGGCTTGGCTTGTCTACTCATTGTGTACGGCGTGTATGGTCTTAGCCGCACCAATTTAGATGTCTTTCCAGAGTTTTCTCCTACACAAGTCGTCATACAAACTGAATCGCCAGGTTTATCTTCTAACCTAGTAGAACAGCTAGTCACGCAACCAATAGAAACAACGCTATCAGGTACGGTGGGCGTTGAGTCTATGCGCTCTCAATCCATCCCTGGTTTGTCTGTGATCACCATTATTTTTGATGAAAACACTGATATATATCGCAACCGACAAGTGGTGGCTGAACGATTAGCCACGCTGAACAATCAACTGCCAAAAAACATTGTGCCCAATATCACCCCTTTGGCATCAAGTGCCAGCACGGTTTTAGGGATGGGCATTACCTCAGATAAACGCAGCTTAATGGAACTACGCACATTGGTCGACTGGACCATACGCCCACATATTATGGCGGTGCCTGGTGTGGCAGATGTGAACGTTCTAGGTGGTGATGTAAGGCAATTTCAAATTCTGGTTGATCCTAGCAAACTCATACGCTATAACTTATCGATTCAAGAAGTACTGACAGCAACGGCACGCGTCACAGGCGTGCGCGGCGCTGGCTATATTGAAAATAATAATCAACGCATTTTAATTAATACTGAAGGTCAAGCTAAAAACGTAGGCCAACTTGGACAAATGCCTATTGTGCATCGCAATGGGCAAACCGTACGTCTGAGCGACTTAGGGCAAGTGGTAGAAGGTGCGGCACCCGCCATCAGCGCCGCAGCCATTAACGGCAAAGAAGGTGTGTATTTTTCTGTGCAAGGTCAACTTGGCGCTAATACCAAAGCCGTGACCGAAGCGGTTGAAAAGGCCATGCACGAATTGGCACCCGAGCTTAAAGCACAACAGATTACGTTTTATCCTGCGCTATTCCGCCCAGCTAGCTTTATTGAAACTGCAATTGATGGCGTTAAAACTGATATTTTAATTGGCTCAACACTGGTCATTGCTGTGTTATTTTTATTTTTGTTTAATGTACGTACCGCGTTCATTTCTGCCACGGCTATCCCTCTTTCACTACTCGCAGCTACCATCGTATTAGGCTACTTTGGCACTGGTTTAAATATTATGGTGCTAGGCGGTTTAGCCATTGCATTGGGCGAAGTGGTCGATGACGCGATTATTGATACTGAAAATATCTTTAGGCGCCTGCGTGAAAATCGGCTACTTGACCACCCGCTTCCCGCACATCAAGTGGTATTTAAGGCCTCTATGGAAGTGCGCAGTTCTGTTGTGTATGCCACGATTATTGTCGTGTTGGTATTTTTACCGTTACTAACTTTATCAGGTGTGGCTGGGAAACTTTTCGCACCATTAGGCTATGCTTATATCAGCGCGATTGTAGCCTCTTTAGTCGTAGCGCTTACCTTAACACCTGCTCTCTGCTACCTATTATTCTCACGTGGAAAACTTGATAGTAGTGACCCGCCACTTATCGCTTGGATGAAGAAAGGCTATGTACGCTTACTACAACGCATTGAGCGCAACTATGTAATGGTAGTAAGCCTAACAACCATCGTTATTGCGCTAGGTCTAGGTATTTTGCCGTTATTTAAAAGTCAGTTTATTCCAAACCTGCATGAAGGTCATTACATCATGCACATGACTGCCGTGCCTGGGACGTCTGCACGAGAGTCTTTACGTATAGGTGAAAAAGTGGCGGCAGTGGTTGGTAATATTAAAGGCGTTAAATCAGTAACCCAATGGGTTGGTCGCGCACCGAATGCCGCGGATACATTTGGCACACATTACAGCGAGTTTGAGGTTGAATTAGACAGCCTGTCAGGCCCTGAACAAAACCGCGTACTCGATAACATACGTGAAGAATTAGCGGGTGAAGCTGTAGATGACGACAATGATGGTAAAGCCGAAACTGGCTTTATAGGGGTGACTTTTGCCATCAACACTTTTTTAACGGAACGTATTGAAGAAACCATTTCAGGCTTTACTGCCGCCATGGTGATTAATATTCATGGGCAGGATTTAGATGCTTTAGATAGAGATGCACGCGAAGTAGCTAGCTTACTCAGCAGTATTCCAGGCGCATCCGAAGTACAAATTCAATCGCCGCCAGGCACCCCAGAACTGACCATACGATTGCGGCCAGAGCGGCTTGCGCTTTATGGCTTACAGTCACTTGACGTGCTAGAGAACATACAAGCAGCCTACGAAGGGGTACAAGCGACACAAATCTTTCAAGGCAATCAAGTAACCAGTGTAAATGTAATGTTCAGCCGCTCAGTGCGAGACGATCTGCGTGAAATTGGCTCGCTACCTCTTAAAAATCCTGACGGTAAGATTGTTTACCTGAAAGATATTGCAGATATTAGCCAAGAAAATGGCCGCTCAAAGATATTACATGCTGGGGCTAAACGCATCCAAACCGTTACTTGTAACATCCATAACCGTGACATTGCAAGCTTTTCTAGTGAAATGAAAAAGCGCATTAACACTGAAATCCAACTATCTTCTGGCAACTTTGTTACTTATACAGGTGAAGCTGAAGCCAATGCAAAATCTCGCGAAGATTTGATTGTGCATTCATTGCTTGCAGCAGTTGGTATCTTTCTAATGCTTTATATCGCCTTTGGCAGACTACGCAACTTACTACTCACATTCGCCAACTTACCCTTCGCACTCATTGGCGGCGTAATTGCAGCAATGTTTACTGGCGGCTGGATTTCTTTAGGCTCACTGGTGGGGTTTGTTACACTATTCGGTATCACTCTTAGAAACTCAATCATGATGGTATCGCACTATCAACATCTAATCGACGAAGAAAATTGTGTTTGGGGCTTAGAAACCTGCATACGTGGAGCATCAGAACGACTACCATCAATACTAATGACCGCACTAGTCACCGCACTGGGCTTGCTACCGCTAGCCATCGGTAGCGGTCAGCCAGGCAGGGAAATTGAAGGTCCAATGGCGACGATTATTGTTGGCGGCTTGGTAACTTCAACAATTCTTAACTTGTTAATTCTGCCGACCATCATGTTACATTTTGGACAGTTTAAAAAAGAGAACTTTAATTAGAGGCGATAAAGACTAATCGTATTTAATATACTTAAAGCGTGCGTCTTCATTAGGGGTACCTTCTAACGCGCCACATTCTAAAGCTGGTTGCCAAGCAATCACCGATTCAATTTTTGAGGCTAACTCAAAGTCTTTATCTGTGATTCCTTTAGCGTCATGTGTACACAATTTCACAATGACAAATGCGTATGAAACCGTTAAATCCGGATGATGCCACGCCGCTTCTGCCAAATGCCCTACCGTATTCACTACCATCAGCGTTGCTTTCCAACCGCTAGTTCTATATTTGCGACGTATCCAGCCATTTTCTAAGAACCAATGTGGTAATTCGGCTTTTAACTTCTCTTCAACTTCTTGCTCTGAATACACTTTACTTGTTGTCATAAAATCACCTTTCACTGATTATATTATTGAGCTTCAGACCTTTTTCTTGCAATTTTTGCACACTAAAGCCTCGCTCAAAAATAGTGTAATCCACCTTACTTAACGCCCACGCCTGAAAACCCTTATCCGCAGAGAAATTAACGAACTGACTGTCAATCAACTCATCGTCTACTAAGTGTTGCAACTTGCTTGGCGCTTCTTTTTGATAAGTAATTAAAGACTTAGACTTGACTAATATCAACTGCTCCGCGCCTAATTTATTGGCAAGCCAAGCACTCAAACTGTCGGAGGTCACTTCCCAGTTTTGCAGAATACTCGTGTCGGCCAACACCATTTTACTCGGCAGCCAAATAATTCCACGATGCTGCCAGCCTCGTTCAGCAAGCTCTAACTCACTACTAGCAGTCACCAAGTCAGGATTCATGCCTGCAAGCAATAAACCAAACTGATCCATCGCCAAAAGCGCCAACTGATGTGCCACTTCATCGCTTGCATTAGAAATTTGTTGTGCCTCGCGCACTGAGTTTGCAAACAAGCCGCCACCAGGCACTATTACCACTTTGCCGTCACCAAATTTCACTATCAGCGCTAGCCAGCGCAACAACTCTGGTGCGCCTAACAAACTGCCGCCTAATTTGATTACCCACATGTGACTATCCTCAAAGGCTTATTTAATCAGCAGGCGTAAAAAACCGCATAGTTTTCATCATACTTGACGCTTTATCTAAAGTTTCAGCGTATTCTTTTTCTAAAACAGAATCGGCCACAATGCCACCGCCAGCATAAAAGTTGATTTCACCCGCGCCGTTCTCATTTGTTGAATAGACTGCGGTACGAATCGCAATATTCGTATCCATATTGCCATCAAAGCCAATATAACCAATGGCGCCACAATAAACACCACGTCGATGAGGCTCTAACTCTTCAATAATTTGCATAGATCTTAATTTTGGCGCACCTGTAATGGAGCCGCCTGGAAAACAACCGCGGAGTAAATCAATCACAGATTTACCTGGTTTTAACATGCCTGTGACAATGCTGACCAGATGATGCACATTAGCAAAACTTTGTAGTAAAAATAATTTATCGGCTTTCACTGAGCCAATCTCGCAACTCTTGCTAATATCGTTTCGCAACAAATCAACGATCATCAAGTTTTCAGCACGGTCTTTAATGCTTGCTTGCAAATCATCCGCATATTGCTGATCTTGCACAGCATCTTCAGAGCGCGGCCTAGTGCCTTTAATTGGTCTCGTTTCCACATGATTAGCCACTACCTGCAAAAAGCGCTCTGGCGAGCCTGAAAGTACCTGCAAATGACCAAAATTCATATAGGCCATAAATGGCGCGGGGCTAATTTCTCGCAGTTTATTGTAAGCAACCCAAGTACTTCCATGTGCCTTAGCCGAAAAGCGTTGCGCTAAATTCACTTGATAACAATCGCCTTCAGTAATATAACGTTTAATCGCATTAAAAGCCTTGGCGTACTGGCTAAAATTCATATTACTGGTAACCGCAGTTGTTAGCTCAAAAGTGTCTAAGCTTTCTGGCTTTACAGGCGCATCAAATAAGGCACACAAATCAGCCCAGCCATCACGTGTAGACTGCTGAAATCCATTTGAAACCAAGCAAGCCGTTTTCTCTCGATGATCAACTACCACTGCCCAATCGTAAATACCCACCATCATGTGCGGAATAGTCGGATTGAGTAAACTCAAACTGGGCAAGGCTTCAACTTGTCGCGCTAAATCATAAGCGAAATAGCCAACCGCACCACCGCAAAATGGCAAAGCGCCTTGTGTGGCTTTGTAAGGTGCCAACAATCTATTCAGAATTTCGAATGGATCATCAGTACTTACTTCCACCTGACCTTGCCGATTAATTTCAGTCTTGGTTAGAATACCAATTTCAGTGGTAGATATAGTGATGAATGGGTCTGCCACAATAATGTCATAGCGCCCATATTGGCTTTGTGGCTGACCGCTATCAAGCAATAACGCCCATGGTTGGTGACTTAAGCGTGCAAATAACTGCGCTGTGTTCACTTGATATTTTAAATTGTGTTTAAGCAAATTCATATCCGATTCTATTGCATCTAAGTCAATTGCATCTAATTATTGTGGAATGCCAAATAAGCTACAGCATATGCTGGCAAACAGACCGTCGCCCAATGTTTTAGCTCACTATCATTAAAGGATTGCGAGCTAGCAATTAAATCTGCTACATCTAAGTATGGCAGTTTTATATTCTCGGCTATTTCTCGTGCTAAAAAACTCCCAGCTCCTGCTCCTACGATATTTAACTTGGCATTATTGTTAAGGCGTAAACCATGTTTAATGGCTACCTCTTGTAAACGCGAAACTTGCTGCTGTTTAAACGCCTGTGCTAAAGCTATCCAAGTATCTAAAGGCTTTTCATTAGTATCGTGTCCTATCATACGTGCAATGCGTTGCGCACTTGCATGGGCAGTCTTTTCCTTACCATCAGCAGTGTCAGTCATATCATCTTCAGCCACTAAGTCAGCAGTCAATCGGTAAACGTCAGCTGTAGTAGAAAAATATTCAGCAGCAACAGAGGTAACTGTATTCTCAAACGTGATCTTTTGCGTTAGCGCCATCAGCGGCGTGCGAATCACGCCAGTGTAAACCAGTTCCTCAGTCTGCATACGTGTAGCATCGGTTAAGCCCAAGCAAACTGGCTGATGCGCTGTAATCAATACAAAATCTGAGGTGGTACTGCCAATATCTATCAACAAGGCATGCTCTACTTGCCTAGCGACAAAACCTGCACTTGCTAACCAATTGGCAGAGGCAATATGCGGCCAATAGACATTGACTTCATCAATCGTAACAAATCCTGCAAAATCTGAATCTTGCGCACCAGTATAAAATAGCTTAGTACCTACAAGTTTAGTGTGCATTACGCGGCTGATTTCATTTACGCCAGTTTGACGGTTGACGAATAAATCGACAAGCTCACCTGTCATCGTAATCGCGTGTGTTGCAGTTGAGGTAGAAAACTGACTTAACACCTCATCAATGGCTGATTCTAATTCATTCAAACCTCGCCACAACGCGCAAGAGACTTGAAGCACCTGCAATAAGTTACCTTCAGCATCTAGCAAAGCCGCTTTAAGATGCGCGCCACCGACATCCCAGCCTATGATAGGTGATTTTTTCATAATGAAATTTCAACCATGTTTCTCTGCAGTACTGGCATTGTAAACTTGGCGTCTTTAATACTTTCTAAAATTAATTTGGCTGGATTATGCCCGATTGCTTCACGCAAGCCGACATAACTGGTGGTGAGTCGTGGGTTAATTTCAACCACATAAATTTTGTCGTTTTCAACATCGACAATCACATCAATCCCCATATAACCAGCTGCATCTGGCAACATTTTAGCCACTTTGCGGGCAAGTGTTTCAAATCGCTGCCAATAAGCCTGCATGCCGTTTACAGCAACGCCATTTAGGCTAAATGTATCAGAATCAAAACTGATATGTTGCTCATTACAACTCAATAGCCAGCCCTTTCCAGCTCGACATAACATCGATAAGCTCGCAGCAATACCCTGCTGATATGGCTGAATAATATAGTTTAAATATCGGTCATCTTGTTTTAACCAAGCCATTAATTTTTGTAAGTCATCAAACACTGTAATACCATCGCAACCTGCGCCATCCTTGGGCTTAGCCACCCAACGGCTGCAGCTAAGGGTTTGTAGAGACTGAGCTGCAGAGAAAGTTTCATCTAGTATAAATTCATCGCCAGCGATGGTGGGTATTGTAAATATTTGAGCTTCTTTTAAAGCCTCGTAAGCTAAAGATTTACTGGTACCAATCAAAGTAGAATCAAACTCACAGCCTAAAAAAATCACATCTGCTTCGTAACACAGCTCGCTTAACTTTAATAAAGTACCATTTGACTCTGGTGCAATCAGCCAAACCAAATCAACCTGAGTTAGCATATTTTTAAAGCAATCTTCAAAGTCGCTATCAACTTGCAAGCTGCTTTTAACTAAGGGCGAAGCGACTAATCTAGCATCATGTGTTGTTACAATTTCATAGCTATCAAGCTCAATCAAGTCAGCCAGCAAAGCATCACGCATCAACGCACCTTCTTTCACCAGCGATGCAGGCAATGCCTCTGCACATAAGCCGCCGCCAGTGATAAACTCGCATACAAACAGTTTTAACAATGGCTCTATTTTAGGCGATTCCATTTTGAAAGTTATTCCAGTAATCGATGTATTAAACGGTGTGGTAGTTCATGCAAAAAAAGGTGAACGAGCGACCTATCAAGCGATACAATCAAAGCTCACTCACTCTTCGAAGCCACTAGATATTGTAGCGGCTTTATTAGATGTTTATCCGTTTCAGCAGCTGTATATTGCGGACTTAAACGCTATTCAAAAGTTAGATGCTGGCGTTCAAAATAATTATAACGTGATTGCTTCTATTAAAGAGCGTTACCCAGCGATTGAGTTGTGGTTAGATGCTGGCATTAGTAGCAATACCGAGCTTAGTCTTTGGCAGGAGCTCAGTATTCGCTTAATCATCGGTACTGAAAACTTTGCCAATATTGACGACTATACTTCTCTGAACACCCCAAAAAGAAACTATATTTTATCATTAGATTTTATGCCGCTTGGTTACCAAGGCCCAATAGAACTGCTCAACAATACAGAATATTGGCCGCAGGATGTGATTGTGATGTCACTGAGCAATGTAGGAGCAAATCATGGTGTGAATGTTGACTTAATACGGCAGACTATGGCGCGTGCAAAAGGGTTTAATCTGATTGCAGCAGGTGGAGTTAGAGGTGCTGATGATTTAATCATGCTAAAAGAAATGGGCGTAAACGCCGCACTGCTGGCCACAGCACTACATCAGAAACAAATCTCAGCAGAACAACTTGAAAGCATCAATCAATAAAGTTTAAGCCAATAAAAAGCCCGAAAAATCGGGCTTTTTATAAACAAAGTAACTATTCTAAGATGGCGACATTAGGATAGTTATTCCATAACGATTACTCTAAATTAGCGTGAATTGCGCGCATGCCTTCTTCAGTTAAACCCTTAGCCTCAATCAAATCAGCAATAGCGGCTTCTAAGAATACTAATGTTGAAAGCTCAAATTGTGAGCCCATCGGCATACCTTTTGTTAGTGGGAAGCTATTATCATTACCAACTTGGATCACTAAATCTGCAACATCAGCCATTGCAGATGTTTTTTTCATTGAAACGACCACTAATTTAGCGCCAACAGATTTTGCCTTCTTAACGAATGGCAATAATGTTTCCGTGCCGCCAGAACCTGAAACCAAGAGCAATAAATCGCCGGCTTTAATTGCAGGAGTCACCACTTCACCAATCATGCTGACGTTGTAACCTGCGTGTACTAAACGCATAGCGAAAAAACGTGAAACCAATAATGAGCGACCTGCGCCACCGATGAATGTGCGGCCAGCACCCTCAACTAACTTTAAAAGCTCAGCAGCTTTAGAGTTATCTGTTTCAGACAGAATGCTAGTTAATTTGTCTAAAATTAATTTTTGACTACTACTCATGATTTTTTCCTTAAATATTCAATGGCTGTCATTAAGCCAGATGTTGTGATTAGACTAGGACTTTTTAATAAACAGCCTCGTTTAAACACTTTATTAAAAAAAATCCCGACTCGATAAAGAGTCGGGATTTTTTAATTACTCATTTCAATAATTACTTATTGAGTTTGGTTAATTAAAACCAAGCTTAAACTTAAGCGTGAGCAATAGCTGTGATTTCAGCAGCAGAAGCAGCAGGATCAGCAGCGCCGTAGATAGCAGCACCAGCAACAATGATAGTTGCGCCAGCATCACGTACTTGAGCAGCTGTAGAAGCTTTAACGCCACCAGCAACTGAGATTTCAACGCCAAGGTTCAAAGCAGCAACCATACCTAAGTCATTGAATGGTGTTTGACCAGCAGCTTGTTGATCTAAACCAGTGTGAACGCCAATGATGTGTGCACCAGCAGCAACAACTTCTTTAGTTTTAGCAGCTTTATCAGCAACGTTGATCAAGTCAACTTGAGCTTTTTTGCCGTATTTGTTAGCAACATCAATTACGCCTTTGATTGTACCGATATCAGCACAACCTAGAACTGTACAGATGTCAGCGCCAGCTTTGTAGAATGGCTCAGCTTCGTAGAAACCAGCATCCATTGTTTTTAAGTCAACTAAGATTTTGTTGTTTGGGAATTTAGCGCGTAAAACTTCAAGCAATTTAACACCGTTGTGTTTAATGCAAGGTGTACCGATTTCAAGAATGTCTACGTGCGGTGCAACTAATGTTGCTAATGCAACTGTACCGTCAAAATCTAATGAATCTAAAGCCATTTGTGTTAATGCCATGGTGTTTCTCCGTTTAATAATTTTTTAAAATCTTACTAATTTATTGCTATTTTAGTAAAAAAACCCCCACTTCACCCTTATCTAAGGCTGAAATGCTAATTTAATACTATAATTTTTTACTACACTAAAAACTGGACACTTATAGTAAATGTCTAGCAAATATAAGTCAATTCTAAACTTGCAACATTACATTCAAATTACAAAATTTAGAATTTGACTAAATTACAATTTTGCGCTCAAAGCAGCTTCAAGTTTGTTTTGATCCGCAACAAAACCACGGATACCCTCTGACAATTTCTCGATAGCCATTGCATCTTGGTTTAATTCAAAGCGGAATTCAGCTTCAGTCATTTTTGCTGGGGCTGTTTTAGTTGCGCCAGTGTCTTTCATCACGTGCACTAATGTGCCTTCTGTTGCTGCCAAATCTTGCAATAAGTTTGGTGAAACAGTTAGACGATCGCAACCAGCCAAAGCAATCAACTCACCAGTGTTACGGAATGAAGCACCCATTACCACTGTTTTGTAGCCATGCTCTTTGTAGTATGCGTAGATTGCGCGCACTGAAACTACACCTGGATCTGTTTCTTGTGTGTATTCTGTTGTTGGGTTTTTAGCTTTGTACCAGTCTAAGATACGACCAACAAAT
Source organism: Methylotenera sp. (assembly GCF_029945705.1). Taxonomy (GTDB): domain Bacteria; phylum Pseudomonadota; class Gammaproteobacteria; order Burkholderiales; family Methylophilaceae; genus Methylotenera. Next base: position 44,595 of record NZ_JAQSDC010000057.1, on the reverse strand, counting down.
GGTGAAATCAAGAATACACCAGCTTCAGCACATGCGCGCGCTTGGCCGAAACCGAATAACAATGTTAGGTTACATTGGATGCCTTCTTTTTCAAGAATCTCGCCAGCTTTAATGCCTTCCCATGTTGAAGCTAGTTTAATCAACACACGGTCTTTACTGATGCCAGATTCTGCATAAAGTGCAATCAACTTACGGCCTTTAGCCACCATTGCATCTAAGTTGAAAGACAAGCGTGCATCTACTTCAGTTGAGATACGGCCTGGTACTTCTTTAGTAATTTCAGCACCAATCAACACTGCTAATTTATCAGCAGCGCTGTCAATTTGTTCTGCTTTAGTACCGCCTTGTGCTTTTGCATAAGCAATCGCAGTTTCAATTAAAGGTGCGTATTGTGGCAGTTGACTTGCTTTTAAAACTAATGATGGATTAGTTGTTGCATCCACTGGTTTTACTGCTTTAATCGCTTCTACATCACCAGTATCGGCTACGATAGTTGTGATTGCTTTGAGTTGGTCTAATAAATTTGCCATTGATTGCCTCCTGAAAATTATTTGAAAGTATTCTTGCTTTCCAAACCTGTTAACTAGGCAAGCTAATTAAATATTTGAAAGTACTGAAGTCATGCATAAAATCTAGTGCAAGATTATATCTTAAAATTCTAGCGCTGTCGTTATAAGCACTATTTGATTAGCTCATTATCGCGAACTATTTTGCATCAATGACTATATATCGAATTTATTGAGTAAATTTAATTAGGTTGTTGGATTAAATTTGTTGCAATTCTAATGGTAAGGTCAAAGTAAATGTTGCACCATGGCCAAGCTCACTGCGTACAAAAACACTTCCGCTATGCTTTTTAATAGTCACATCTACAAAATACAGGCCTAAACCTGTGCCCTCTGCTGCTTGATGTTCGCCCTCTGCTCGGCTAAAGCGCTTAAATAACTTAGCGATTCTTTCTGGCTCAATACCTAGCCCAGCATCAGCAATGCTTAATATCGCCTCGTTATTTTTTTTGCTCAACTCTACATATATCATTCCCTCTACTGGCGAATACTTGACTGCATTTAACAGAATATTCGTGACAGCCCGCTGCAACAAACCAAAATCACCTTTCAGCCAAAGATTATCTTCAGGCAGCAGTGCATTAAGTATTATTTTCTTAGAGTGCGCTACCGCGTATACATCGTCTAAAGCCTGTTGAACCAGGCTCACGAAATCTAAATCTTGAAATTTACTCACATCGGCCATTTCAGCTCTTGATGATTGCAGAAAGTTATCCGCCATGGTGAGAGATCGATTAAGCATATTGGTAATACGTGGTAAATGTTTGTGATTACCATCATCTTCATTTAACAACATAATCACAGCACCAAGTGGAGCGCGCAAATCATGCGAAATAAAAGCTAAAGTATCTCGCCTCACGCCATGTAAGTTTCGCAAATGCGTAGAAGCTAGCTTTACATTGGAGATACGTGAGTGCGTGGAGTCTTTATAATCTTCATACTCCAACTCTCTTCTATCCACACCCAACAAAGCTAAATCGTCATGGAGGTTTTTGAGTGCATGATCCAAATAAACTTGCGCAGATTCAAGCTTACGCCAACTCCATATAGGGTACGCAAGCAGTATCGCGATTAATGCGCTCGCTGGCGGTATCCAAATATTAAAGAGAGAAGGCATCGCAATAGCCACTACCATGACCATAAAATAATAAGCAATAATGGAAAGTAAGGATTTTAATGGGCTGAGTTTTGGCAAGAACAATAATGGGACCAAAGCCAACATCACGCTTAGTAAACAAGTTAGCCAAATTGGCGTATTAATAATTAATGCAGAGTCTCGCATTGCCGCAATAGCATTTGCATGAAACTCTACGCCTGGCATGGGTTGCATTTGCGCTGACACTGGCGTAGGTAACACATCTCCCATACCAACAGCGGTTGCACCAACCAACACAATTTTATCTTTAAAAAAATGAGCAGGAAACTCACCTGTGAGTACATTGATGTAAGAAATACGTTGAAAATGCCCAGGTGGACCTAAAAACTTAATTCTGCGTTCATCAAGTGAAATTAAGCTATCTGATTGAGTTAATGTTGTTTTTGTTAACACATCGGTAGGAAATAGATTGATATTGCTGGGCAGCTCTTTAGCTGCTTGCAGCACGGCCTGAGAGAAGTGCTGGAGACTAGCTGAACCCAGTCCCTCCCACAAATAAATACTACGGGCAATGCCATCAGCATCCAAAGGCACATGCACTCGCCCTAAAGCGGCGGCATGAAGAGCAAAGCTTTCCAAAGGCACGCTTTGCTTAATTGGCGAACCTTTGTATGGCTCTTCAAATAGCACAGGCAACACCACATTGTCAGCTTTCTCAATAGCTTGAGTGAGCGCCTGATCAGCTTTAGCATTACTCAATTCAGGTTCAGAAAAAATTATATCCAAACCAATGACACGCGCTTGTTCTTGCTTGAGTTTATTCACTAAATCAGCATGCACATTGCGAGACCAAGGCCATCTGCCTATACTTTTCAAGCTAGCCTCATCAATTGCAACAATCACAATATCAGCTGGCGCTGGCTTAAAAGTAAGATAACGGCCTAAGTCATAATGAAGAGTATCAAACCGAACTAATAAACCGCTGTAAGCCAGTACTGAAGCAATAAGCGCCAGTATTAAGGCTGTAAAAAAACGGTCACTTAGCTGTTTAAATTTAAATTGCACACTAATCGACAATATCTACACTAAAGATCTAAATTTAGACCGTTATGTTTAACGAGAAAATGTTCTTATATTTGAAAATTTTTGTGGCTTGCCCGCAGACAAGGTCGCAACTCGCCAGTAAAACATACCTGCACCAAACGACTGATTGATGGTGAGCTTGTTGTAAGAACTATGACGTTCATATAAATTATCAGTAAAGTTAACATCTCGAGCAACTTGTACGAGGTAGTTAGTCGCAGTTGGCACAGGAGTCCAGCTTAAATTAGTTGGTGCAAGCGGAATAACCGCGCCATCTAAGGGTTCTAGTAATTCCAACAACGGCTCTGGCGGAAGTGCTTTTACATGAAAAACATGGATTGCATCCATACTTTGCAAACCATTCTGATCTTGCGTTCTAAGCTTCAAATAATATTGACCATCAATTAAATCTGCAAAAATCAACTTTCCTGATTGAGTCATTTGCTCACTCAATATTTGCGTAAAGTCTTCATCTAAAGCCAGCTGCCCAATCCATGCAACAACACCTTGTTGGGCAAGAAAATTAAATTCAGCCGAGTTTAACTCAAATAATTTTGGCAACCTGCTTACATCTGGTGCACTAGGCAATTGAATCGGCGGCAAAGGTGCTTTGTCTTTTTCTGCCAGACTACCATAGCCCTTAGCTAGTAAAACCTCTTGGCCACTTGCACTAAATGCCACTCGGCCCTCTAGGGTTTCTTGCAAAGAAACATTCTCTTCAGCAGCCACTCTAAACTGCGTACCACGCACAGCCGCAACTGCCGACGGCGTTTGTATCTGTAATGTATTACCTAAAGTATGCTCTGGATTCGCAGAAACTTGAGTACGACCTTTGACCAACTTCAAATTCGTTACAAAGGTTTCTTTACCCACATATTGATAACTGTCTTGAATACTTAAATTGGAGTTCGACTGAATATCAATTTTAGAGCCATCTGCAAAAAGCAGTTTTGCAAGACTATTTTTACCTGTCGCTAAAGAATCTCCAGCCACAAACAAGTCATCTTTTTTCACTTGATGCGTATCGCCACCAACAATGCTGCTCGTATTGACGTCACCATAAACCAGCAAAACTTGTGCGTGAGTTGGTATTCTTCTCAGCATTTCAACAGGAATATTGATAATTTGTGCAGGTTGTAATTTCTTACTAAGCGGGTGATGGTTGTATGCTGATAGCGCAATAATATTGGCACGCTTATTTAAATACTTTTGATAAATACGTTCAAAAGAATCATTTTTAAGTACGCTATATGCCCAAACTTTCTCTTGGTTTCCCGCTGACACCCGTTCGGCACTGACCTCTTCTGCGTGGCTTATAACAGACACAAACAACAACGCAATGCTGAAAATAGAAAGAGAGTTTTTCATAGGTAACTACTCTGCTCTTTCTAAACGGTAACCTTGCTGATAAACGGAAGTGAGTTTCCACCCAAACTCTGGTGTTAATTTCAGCTTAGTACGTAAATGACTAACATGTACGTCAACCTTACGTGTTTCGATATCTGCGCTGGAACCCCATACCACCTGCATTAGATGCGCTCTAGATAAAAGCACGCCAACATTTTTCAAGAAGTACCAAGCTAAATCCAACTCCTTGTCCGTCAGTTTAATTTCTTCACCGTCCAATAATACCAAACGCTGCTTAGTGTCAATCTTCAAGCCACCTAAATCACAAATCGTTTCGTTCTTATATTCAGGTTGGGTTCTTCTTAGTAGCGCATTGACCCGCGCCATCACCAACTGGCGGCTGGCAGGTTTCACCATGTAATCATCAGCACCTGATTCAATCACACGAACTATGTCATCTTCCGAACTGCGACCCGTCAAGAAAATGATAGGGGGTAATTTATTGGATCTGAGTTTGATGCTCACCATGACATCTGGGCCTTCCATATCGGGTAGCGCCCAATCAAAAAGACAAAGGTCATATTGTGCATTAGGAAATTTACGAAGAAAATCTAAGCCAGTAACAAAGTGATCCACCTCAAAACCAGCTTCGTTAAACCATTCTAAAATTGTTTCTGCATAAGCTAAATCATCCTCTAAAAACGCAATTCTTGGTTTTTTGTTAGCTTCCACCATTATTCTTTACTCTCATTTTTATTGTCTGGTTTTAAATACCAAAATACATCCAAATGTTTGATATTTAATATTATTCTTATAAATTATCATTAATTTACACTCTTCACAATATACCCCTTTGAGCTACAAAACCCAACAACTACTCAGATTTCCTAAACAAATTCCTCAAAATTACTCACCATTAAACAAGTAACAGTCAAATCTGCAGTAGTGCCAGGATTGATGTTCCTAGCCTTTAAAGAGGCATCCCATGCCAATAAGTGTTTTTGTACTAACTTTGGATTTTCCGTTGCCCAATATAGAGATTGCATATCGACAGCCTCTTGCATGACTTCATTGGCTAACGCTTCACCGTATTTACGGATGACATGACTATCTAATTGCTTTGCTAGAAAGCCTAGATACAAGGCTGTGGTGGCCCAAGCTTGATTATTCCACTTTTGCATCGCCTTGTTGTAGTGTGGCAAACCAAACTCAAATACATCTGCAAAAGCGTTTGCATATTGCCATGCGATGCGATCTTTATATTGTGCTGAAGCCATCATCTCCAGCAAGCTCACACTTGAGGTTTCATGAACATCGTTCACACCAGATTTGCCTAGACCAGCTGGATTTGCCAACACAATCGCTTGCCCAGCTAAAGTTGCATCCTCAACAGACAACTGATTTAAAGTAGAGTCCAAACGCTGCTGCAAACTTTGGCTTTTGCCATTTATGGTCTGATCGGCGTGTAAAGCCGCATGAATCAATGGTGCACAAAGTAAAATGATGCCTAAATTGGTATTCATCCCTACGGCCATTTGCGTGGCTTTTATTGACTGAAATATCCGCTCACCTACACTTAAATTTTCTTGAGCTATCACCGTCGCTGAGGCGTCCGCACTCTTGATAAAGTCATGTATCGTCATGCCGTGACCATCGGCAAAAACGTGTACGTTTCCTGGCTTTAATGCTTCAAGCTCAGCCATACAAGCGCTTCGATAGGCTTGTGCTAATTTTGCTGAAGTCATCATTATTAAACTTTAACGTTAAACCTTTAATTTACACAAAAAATCATCTACTAATAATTGCGCAATATCAACATTGGAAACGCTCTGCAAACCCTTCCATGCGGGCACGCTATTGACTTCCAAGACATAATATTCCCCTGAGATTGACTGAATGATATCAACCCCACAATAATCAATATCGAGCGCTAAAGAGGCTTGTATAGCGAGTGCAGTCATCTCATGATTTTCATCCAGCTCAACCCCTTCGCAGCGACCACCTGCAGCAACGTTATTTACCCAAGTACTGCCTACACGCTTCATAGCGGCAACTACTTTTCCATGGATGACAAAGACGCGGTAATCATGCGGCGCATCGCCAGTTTCAATAAACTGCTGAAAATAATAAACACCATCTACGAACTGCTGCATGGGCACAGGTAAGGTTTCATCGGCTAATAACTGACGAACGCCTAAGCCTTGTGAACCAAACAAGGGTTTTAATACCAGAACTTGATTATTTTGTTTAGCGATTTGACGAAAACTTTCAACTTGCACTTTGGACTCGCTCACCCAAGTTGCGGGTGTAGCCACGCCATTTCTTTGCAATAAGAAGCTCGTCATCGCTTTATCTACGGTGCGTTCTATGGCTTTTACATCGTTATAGATGCTAACTTTGAGCATAGACAACATGTGTAAAACGTTTAAACGCGTAATTACTTGCTGCATGGTGCCACCAGAAACACCGCGGACAAAAACCGCGGGGGGTAGCGTATCGAAATTGGGGATTTGGATGCTAGGCTGGGCGCCATTTAAATCGATGACGCAGTCTTGTAAGGATACATAAACTGCTTCTATATCATGCTTGGCAAAAGCTTCTTTTAAACGCGCACCATGCCAGCCTGGGTCATCAGTAAAGATTGGAATTTTCAAAACAACTCACTACATAAAGACTAATCTCCGAATGATAGCGCAATTAAGTCTGCGTTTAATTGACCACCCTCAAAAACTTTGCCTGTTTGTAGATTCGTGACAGTCACTTTAGCGGGGCTAAATAACATGGCATCAATCTTATAAAAATCCATATTGTAAAATTTAAAGACTTGCGCGAAAGTTTTGCCATAATCTTTGGAAGAGCTACTAGGTAAATTTAAGGCAAGCTCTGCTGCCGCAGCATCATCACAACGCACCTGCAAGCTTACTTCACCACCAAATAAAATCGCATCATTAGTGCGGCCCATCGCAGTCATAAAATCTTTAGATACTGGCGGCAACACCGCCACACCTGAACCGCTGACAATATTTTCTAAAGGAAAATGAATGGTGTGCGCTTTGTGAAGTGCAACCTCTAAAACACGACCAACGATTTGCACAACGCCAGCAATACTGGTGGTTGGCGTGAGAATAATCGTCAGGCCTTCAGCTGAAACTTGCGTGTCACGAACAATTTTCTCTATGACTTCCATAGGCGGAATTTTGTCAGTTTCCAAGACAATGCAAGTGCTATCAGCAGCATCTTTATAGGCTAGCTCTTTAAATAAATCTTCACGCTGAGCTAATGCTCTTGCCGGGCCAGAACCTAATGAGAAGAATTTTTCATGGCTTAATGCCCAACCTGCATATTGACTTGCCAAACAGGCTAATACTGGCTGGTTTGATGTGACCGCAATCGCCTCAGTGAAACCCACAAAACGACTGTCTGCTTGCAAACTGACTTCACCTAAACCGCCCATACAAATTTCAGCAATCAAGCGGCCTGCTTCTGCACAACCTGCATGTTGAATCCCCGCATCGACAATCGTACATCCAGAGGCATGTTTAGAAACTCCAAGCTTTAAAACATCAGCATGATGAATTAAATTTTCTAGCAAAGGCAAACTTAATTGATTAACACTTAAATGCTTTGGCAATGCGTCAGAGTTTTGCATAACTTATCCTTTTTTTAACTTACGACTTTAATATCTGTTGAATGGACTCAACCCTTGCATCCACTATTACTTTCGCGCGGTTAGCATCTTCTGCATGTGCCAGCACAGTGCAAATTGGCTCGTTTGCCAACACAACCATTAGTTTATCTGGATGGACATTATTTATCTCATCGAAATAAGGGGTATCAACCGCCCAGTTTGGCCATTTAAATGAAGCAAGCAACGGAGTATCTTCTAACGCGTAAATAACAGCATGCGCTGTAGATTGCTTCACCACTTTTGAGTTGGCTAGCAGTGAAAACTCCTCGACATTTGTCATTTGAAACTCTGCACCCTTAAGACACGCTAGAATATGCAAATGCATTATATTGGAGTAAGCAATGCTTTTTGCATTAATGTCTTGATATAAATCGTCCGAATACAAGTCAACTGTTGCACTTAACCTAGGGTTTACTTCCAAGACATAAACAATTTCATCTTTGACTATCGCGTCGAGACTATTTAAACCGAGCAAACCGAATTGCCTGGTCAAGGTTTTAGCCGCATGAATCATTTGCTGCTTCACTTCAAAAGACAATTCAATATTACTCACAGCTCCACCATAACGAAATGGTAAGTTGGACGTGGGATTAAGCCGTAACTCATTAAAACCCACCCTCTTAATTTCAAGGCTGTTTGCAAGAAAAAGCAAAGAGATTGAACGGCCAATCATATATTGCTGAAAGTAATGATTGAAACCTAAAGTTTCACCATCATTAGCCACCTTAATATGCGTGCCACCACTACCACCTGTAAATTTTTGCAAATAGCGCTCAACTCTGCTATCAGGCTGGGGCAGCCTTTCACAGCTAGTAGGATGGGGAATGTTGTGCAGGCTTAACGTCGAAAAAAAACTAGACGCGGTTTTAATGGCTAATACCTGAGCCGCCGCATTACCAATCAAAGGAATAATATCTGCAATTTTCTGCAACAACATTGGTTGCGCTTCAAAACCGCTACCGTAAACGAAACCAAGATACTGACTAGCCTCTAGCGTACCAATCAGCCCTAACAGAGACTCCTCGTTGAAACCATTATTATCGCAGGTAACCACCATTGTCATTTTTGCCAGCGCCACAGTCTGCGCGTCAGCAAATGCGTCAATAGCATCAACAAGGTAGCCTGCTTTTGCCGCCGCGGCCACAAAAGGCCGCGCAGACATAGCGATTATAAGGATTGTGCTTTTAATATATCTCTAGCCAATTTAAATGCCGCCATAAACTCAAGGTATTTGGGTTTTTCAAAAGGCTCATCTGCAGTCAACATTTGTTTCAGCAATTTATGCTGTGTCACATACTTTAGCTGTCCAACTGCCATTGCGCCAATGCCATAAGCCTGCGTACCCTCAATCAATACGCCGTCGTCTCCAGCACCAACGCCTTGCACACCCGCAGGTGGAACTGCATTTACGTCGGCAACTATTTTTAACTGTTTAGCATGAGATAAGTTGTCAGCATTAATCACTTGAATACCAGCCGCTGCTGCACAAATAACAATATCAGTCGTTTCTAGAATGCTATTTTTAAGCTCAACTGTAGAGCCATCAACCACTTGCATATTGACATTATATTGGGCATTCCAAGCACTTGCTTTTGGCTCAACATCGGCTACGGATTGGTGTGCAACCATTCGCACATTAGCCCCCTGTAAAGCCGCAATAATTGAAACGCAGCCACCAACTGGCCCTGTTGAACCAAAAACACTAACGGTTTTTCCGTTTAAATCTTCCCCAAAATTCTTTTTAAGATGGAACTCCACTTTGGCTATCATCGCACCTGCTGTAGTAAAAGCGCCAGATGGATCAGCTAATACAGAGCAGGCAAATGGAGGAAGCATCGCCTTTTTACTTGCATCTAACATCTGCATGGCAAGGTCGACATCACGTCCGCCAATAAACAGCGCCTCTCGCTTAACGCCTGACAGACCCCGTGAAAAAATAGCATCTTGTGTCAAGCCTTTAACTTCGGATAAAGTGACATTCGTATATGACATGATTTTATCAAAGCCCGAGTCAAATGCCATATTAGTGTCAAATGGGCTAGCATTTTTTGCTGCAGTTATTAGATGTAAAATGCTGGATTTTTCCATATTAATTTCCTCAATTATTTTAAGTGATTGGTTTCCGCTATCAAACTAATTCACATAGGCTATTTTAATAATTTCAACAAAAAATGTCGAAAAGTTGGGTGTTGCTTTCAATATCATTCAACATTAATTATCCCCTAGCCGCACATAGTTAATTTAACAATTAAACAGGTTTTTATCTATCAATTCAATGCTACATTTTTAATTACTAATCACTTTAAATATTGTTTGTTGTGACTTCCGCACCATCATTACGCCCACTACATATCATCCATTTTAGCGAGTTATTTTTAAAAGTTAATTTAAGTTCCTGTAAACACGCTTCAGCCTGAATATCATTTTCAAATACTGCAAACCCAGTTGGCCCCCAAGAGCTTTGCCCAAAACAGGCGATACCCAAATACTCTAAATGTTTTAATACTTCAGCCACGTTAGGACTTGCATAGCGCCCACCCTGTGCTGGGGCGAAATAATCTCCAACGTGAGATTGTAAAGCCTGAATAGCCACACCAAAAGCGGTTAAGTCACGCTCTACCATGGCGGGCATTGCTTGCATTAAAACATGTCTGCATAAATGTGCAGCTAGATTTTCAGGAAACATAGGCAAGTGTTTAAAAGCTATTCGCTCCTCTTCACCATGGATACCAGACTGACTTTCATCTAATATCAACAAAACACGCCAATCTTCAGGGAAGCTATAACGAGCTAATAAAGGTGGTATCTTTAAATCAGCTTTTGTTGAACCTGCAATTTCGGCGCTTCGTCCACCATCAACTAACAACCCACCATAATCAAAAGCTGCAATACCAATACCAGACCTGCCACCTCGACCTGTTAGCTGGGCAATTTGAGCGGTCGTTAAATTAAGCTCATGGAGTAAATTAATCGCCGTACCAATCGCTAAGGCTAACTGTGTACCAGATCCTAAGCCCGCATGCTCTGGAATAATTTGAGCAATCTCAATTTCAACCGCGCGTGTTATATTAAAAAATTCAAGGAGTTGCTGGGCAATGGCTAATGCACGCGAGGACGACTTACCAGAGACTTGTAAAGTATCAGATAGTCTAGCTGTTAGAACTTGACTGGGGGAAGATAAGCTAAGACCAATACCGCCAAATTTTCGCCCTAATCCACCATGCAAGTCAAAAAACCCCATGTGTAATCGAGCCGTGCTCTTAACAGTAATTTCAGTAAAATTGACTAGGGACATAACTTTTTCATCAGTTCATTATTTTTGTTCGTTTAGATTTTAGTGTACGCTTTATGCACCATTAATACCTATGCATTCTAGCTGACAGTCATGCATTTTGGTGTTTAAAGGCGGACACCTATGAAACTTTTTAGCCCCAACCGCTTATTTTCAGGTGACAGAGCTTCGTTATTTAGGCAAAATGACACTTAAATAATAAATCAAACTTAACCTTCCCGTTCGAACATCTAAGGAACTATCATGTCAGTCCACGTTATTCCATTTGAAAACCTCAGAAATATAGACGTACCTTCAGTTGGCGGTAAAAACGCTTCACTAGGTGAGATGATTTCGCAGCTATCAGCAAAAGGCGTGCGCGTTCCAACCGGCTTTGCAACTACCGCAGACGCGTATCGTGAGTTTTTAGCGCAAAATGGTTTAGACGTTAAAATCAATGCAGCTCTTGATGCTTTAAATGTGGATGACACGCAAGCCCTTGCCATTTGCGGCAAACAAGTGCGTGATTGGATTATGGCGGCGCCATTTCCAGCCGCACTAGATAAAGCCATTGCAGAAAATTATGAGTTGCTTACAGCAAAGTCTGGCAATGGCGCTACTTTCGCCGTGCGTTCATCTGCCACTGCTGAAGATTTACCAGACGCTTCATTTGCAGGTCAGCAAGAGTCATTTTTAAACATTCAAGGTTTAGATAATATTCTGCACGCGATTAAAGAAGTATTTGCTTCTTTATACAACGACCGCGCAATTTCATACCGTGTTCATAAAGGCTTTGTTCATGCGGATGTGGCATTGTCTGCTGGCGTTCAACAAATGGTACGCAGTGATATTGGTTGTGCAGGTGTGATGTTCACGATTGATACAGAATCTGGTTTTAAAGATGTGGTGTTTATTACTTCATCATACGGTTTGGGCGAAACAGTTGTTCAAGGTGCGGTAAACCCTGATGAGTTCTACGTTCACAAACCAACTCTTGCACTAGGAAAACCATCTATTGTGCGCCGCACGATGGGTTCTAAACTCATCAAAATGGTATTTTCTGATGCAACTCGCGCAGGTAAAAGCACACACACAATTGAAGTGGACTCTGCTGACAGCGACCGTTATTCATTATCAAATGAAGATGTACTTGAATTAGCACGATACGCCATGACAATTGAAGCGCATTATGGTTGCCCAATGGATATTGAGTGGGGTAAAAATGGTGTTGATAACAAGCTATACATCTTGCAAGCACGCCCAGAAACTGTGAAATCACAAGAGTCATTAAACAATGTGACTGAAACTTTCAAATTAAAAAAACACAGCGAAAAACCTTTAGTCGTAGGTCGTGCTGTGACGCAAAAAGTTGGTGTTGGCCCAGTGCGTATTGTATTAGATCCAGCGGATATGCACTTAGTGCAGCCTGGTGATGTACTAGTTGCTGACATGACAGACCCGAACTGGGAACCTGTGATGAAGCGTGCTAGTGCACTGGTCACCAATCGTGGTGGTCGTACTTGCCATGCAGCAATTATCGCTCGCGAACTTGGTATTCCTGCGATTGTTGGTTCTGTTAACGCGACGGATGTATTACGTGAAGGCGAAATCGTTACGGTTTCTTGTGCTGAAGGTGAGTCTGGCTTTGTTTACCACGGTGCGATTGAGTTTGAAGTGAGTACTCAAGCGACCGCAACACTTCCACCAGCACCTTGCAAAATTATGATGAACGTTGGCAACCCAGACATGGCGTTTGGTTTTGCAAAAACGCCTAATGATGGTGTAGGTTTAGCGCGTTTAGAGTTCGTGATTAACAATATGGTTGGCATTCACCCGAAAGCCATTCTAAACGTTGATGCGATGCCTCAAGCGATACAGAAAACAATTAAAAACCGTGCACGTGGCTACGCTTCACCTAAGCAATTCTACATTGATAAAGTAGCTGAAGGTGTGGCTACTATTGCTGCGGCATTCTATCCAAAACCAGTGATTGTGCGTACGTCTGATTTCAAATCAAACGAGTACAAAAAGCTAGTAGGCGGTGAGATTTACGAGCCAGATGAAGAAAACCCAATGATTGGCTTCCGTGGCGCAGCGCGTTACATGGCAGAAGACTTTAAAGAGTGCTTTGCTATGGAATGTACAGCCATGAAAAAAGTACGCGATGAAATGGGTTTAACCAACGTAGAGTTGATGATTCCATTTGTGCGCACACTTGATGAAGCTAAAGCAGTCACTGAAATCATGGAGGCTAATGGTCTTAAACGCGGTCAAAATGGCTTGCGCTTAATTATGATGTGCGAAATCCCATCAAATGCAATATTAGCTGAGCAGTTCCTGCATTACTTTGATGGCTTCTCAATCGGCTCTAACGATCTTACTCAACTTACATTAGGTATGGACCGTGACTCAGGCATTTTGGCTGACGGCTTCGACGAGCGTAACGACGCTGTAAAAGAATTAATTAAAATGGCGATTCACACCTGCAATCGCTTAGGTAAATATGTAGGTATTTGCGGTCAAGGCCCATCCGACCACCCTGACTTTGCTGAGTGGTTAGTGGCTGAAGGCATACAATCAATGTCACTTAACCCAGACACTGTGGTCAGTACTTGGCAAAGACTAGCAAAGAAATAACAGGCTAAAATAAATAAGGTTGCTGTAATGCTAAAACGCACTGTATTTTTCATTTCAGATGGTACTGGCATTACAGCGGGCGCCTTGGGTAAATTATTGGAGCATTTTCCAGGCACCAACTTTACTCAAGTGCGCCTACCTTTCTCTGACACCTTAGATAAAATCAAACACGCGCAAGAGGACATTCTCAAGGCAGCTGAAGTAGATGGTGGCCGCCCTGTAGTAATTATGTCTTTAGGTAACATTGAGTTACGTAATGCCTTAAAGCAATCTAATGCTTATTTTATTGACTTATTTAACACGTTTATCGACCCACTAGGTTTAGAGTTAGATCAGCAACCGCTCACCGGCGCAGGTATTGCGCATAGTGTGATGGGGACCAAATATAATGACCGCATGGAAGCTGTTAACTTCACACTGAATCACGATGATGGCATGACTAACTCTGGTTTAGAAGAGGCGCAAGTTATTCTGATTGGCGTGTCACGTTGCGGCAAGACCCCTACCAGCGTTTATCTTGCGATGCAGTTTGGCATCAAAGCTGCCAATTACCCATTGATTCCAGAAGATTTTGAACGAGGGTCTTTGCCTGCCGTGCTGCATAAGCATTTAGATAAGATATTCGGCCTCACCATTAAGCCGGAACGCCTGCATGCGGTACGAAATGAGCGCAGATCTGGTAGCTTTTATGCGTCACTTGATAACTGTCGCAAAGAGATTACGACCGCAGAAAATTTGATGCGTGATGCCGGTATCACCTGGGCAGATTCAACCAGTCGTTCAGTTGAAGAGCTCTCCGCTATCATTATGGAAAAAACCCGTAAACACGTTTAAAAGAACTTAATAAACGACCAATAAAAAAGGCGCTATATGCGCCTTTTTTATTGGTCGTTCAAACTTGTAGCTATTTCAAACTTGGTTTTATCTTACCTAAAATCTCCGCAGACTCTGGCGTCACTTCACTGCTGTAAGCGTACACATTTTTACCACCTGGCAGAATCACATACTTATAAAAGTTCCATTGAGGTTCTTGGCCTGTTTTGGCAATTAACTGTTTATAAAACGGATTGGCATTTACACCAGTGACCGAGCTTTTAGTCATCATCGGAAATTTAACCGCATAAGTTAATTTACAGAAATCACCGATTTGCTTATCGTTACCTGGCTCTTGTCTAAAGTCATTAGATGGAAACCCAATCACCAACAAGCCCTTGCTTTTATATTGGCTATACAAGCCCTCAAGCGATTCAAACTGCGGTGTGAAGCCACATTTACTCGCCGTATTCACCACTAAAATAGGCTTATCTTGATAATCACACAGGTTGATTTTTTCGCCTTGCAAAGTTGTAAACTGATGATTATAAAGATCTAAACAAGCAGCATTAGCCATATGTGATGCTCCAAATAGTAGAACTGAAAGTAGAGTTTTTTTCATGTGAAATCGCCTATTAACATTTATGTCGAAGTTATGTTTTTAATTTAACAACCATATCTCAGACTAGGCAACGCTAATTTCGTTCTTGATTCAGATAAAACTTAACACCAACCCGATCAAGCTATACATTAGAATCAGTTTAATAATACTGACTTTAAACTTAAATAATGCCATAAAACCAACTATGGCTAAGGCTAAAGCCAGCCAATCCACCTGCATGGATTCCTGCATAGTTGGTTGATTATGCATAAAAACATGCATAGCAAAAAATAACGCCAAACTCAAAATCACCCCTACCACGGCCGCTGTAATAGCAGTAAGTGGTGCAGTAAACTTTAGATTATTTTGCGTACTTTCAATCAATGGCGCACCCAAAAAGATGAACAGAAATGATGGCAGAAACGTAAAAAACGTCACTACGCTAGCGGCTACAACACCCGATAGCAATAAGCTATCAACACCAAATATATGCTGCGTCCAACCACCTACAAAGCCGACAAACGCTACTACCATAATCAGCGGACCTGGTGTCGTTTCACCCAAGGCTAAGCCATCTATCATTTGTTTAGCCGCAAGCCAATGATAATGGTCAACTGCGCCTTGATACACATAGGGCAATACCGCATAAGCCCCGCCAAAGGTAAGTAAAGCCGCCTTGGTAAAGAACCAGCCCATTTGCGTGAGCGTCGCTTGCCAGCCATACACCGCCATTAACAAACCCATGGCGAATATCCATAATGTGACACCCACAGCGAAGACTTTAACTAAATGCCGTAAGTTGAATTTTGCATGTTCTGGGGTAGGTGTATGATCATCAATCACCGCTTTACCATAGCTTTTGTCAGAAGCCTGATGTCCGCCACCCGAAATAAAGGTAGCAGGTGAATATTTGCTACCTATATAGCCGATTAAAGCCGCCAACAATACAATTAATGGGAACGGTAGCCTGAATAAAACAATCGCTACAAAAGCGGCTAGAGAGATCAGCCATAACCATTTATTTTTTAAAGCACGGCTGCCGATTCTATAAGCCGCAAATAGCACAATCGCCACCACCGCAGGTTTAATGCCGTATAGCACGCCAGCAACCAAGGGCTGATTACCGTAGCGCAAGTAAATATAAGTAAGAGCAATTAAAATAAATAGCGAAGGCAATACAAACAAGCAACCCGCAATCAACCCACCCCAAGTGCGATGCATCAGCCAACCTATATAAGTGGCTAACTGCTGCGCTTCAGGCCCTGGGAATACCATGCAATAATTTAACGCATGCAGAAAGCGCTTTTCAGAAATCCAGCGCTTTTTCTCTACCAAATCATGATGCATGATAGAAATTTGCCCCGCTGGTCCACCAAAGCTAATAAAACCGAGTTTTAACCAATACCAAAAAGCCTCTTTAAGCGTTGGTGGGACTGGCGCTTCTTCATTAGGTGATGGTTGATTATTGTTATTGCTACTCACGTAGGACCTCAGTATTTTGTAGACTAGAATTGAAGAAATACACGTTTCAGAAAAATGTCTGAACAGGTATCATCTGATTTTATCTTGATTACACGAATCTCAACACGTTTTTTCAACACATGCTCTCATCAAATTTTAAGGTCGCTTATGCTCAGTAATTTAAAAAGTTTATTAAAGTATGTCGCTTGGGTCGTGATTATTCCGATAATTTTGTTTGCACTTTACACTTGGGCGAGCATCAACTGGGTTTACTCTTCAGGTGAGCGCGCTGGCTACGTACAAAAATTCTCGCTAAAAGGTTATGTATGTAAAACTTGGGAAGGCGAAATCGTTCTGGTCTCCATGCCTGGCACTCAAGCTGAGAAGTTTTTGTTTACCGTTAAAGATGATGCAACCGCAAAAATGGTGAATGACTCCTTAGGAAAACGAGTGAAACTTAGCTACGAAGAGCACAAAGGCATTCCAAGTGCATGCTTTGGCGAAACATCATACTTTGTTAAAAACATTAGTGTTTTAGAGAAATAACTTTTGCTAAAAAAACCAGTTTCAGACGAAAAAAATTATATTACACCTGAAGGCCACGCGGCGATTGAGGCTGAATTTACCGAACTACTCAAAGTTGAAAGACCAGCACTAGTTAAAGTCGTTTCATGGGCGGCAGGTAACGGCGACAGAAGTGAAAATGGCGATTATATCTACGGCAAAAGACGCTTGCGACAAATTGACAGCCGTTTACGCTTTTTAATGCAACGCATGGATTTAGCGGTCATTGTAGACCCTGCTGCGCAGCAAGGCTTAGAGAAGGTGTTCTTCGGCGCATGGGTGACCTTATTATCGCTTAAAGACGACACTGAACACACTTACCGTATCGTTGGTAAAGATGAATTACAGCCTTCACTAGGTTACATTAGCTGGATCTCGCCACTGGCGCGCGCCCTGCTTGGCAAACAAATTGGTGATGTCGTGAAAGTTAGCGTACCTGCTGGTGAAGAAGAGTACGAAATCATCGACGTTCAGTACAATCCACCAAGCTAAAGCTCCGCTAAATGAGTCAAAACAATGAGTCATCACGTAGCTAAACGCTGGGATATTTTTTGCCGTATTGTCGATAATTTTGGCGATATTGGTATTTGTTGGCGCCTTAGCCAGCAATTAGCACATGAACACAACTTGCAGGTCAGGCTCTTTATTGATGATTTGGTAATCGCCAGTCATATAATCCCCACCTTAAATTGTGAACTCAAATCACAAGTAATCAATCAAGTAGAAATCTTTACTTGGCAAAGCGCCAAGACAGTTCAACCTGCTGATGTTGCCCTAGAAACATTCAGTTGTGAGCTACCCGCTGACTATCTAGCCGCAATGCAAGGTAACACCGTATGGGTGAATTTAGAATATTTATCTGCTGAGTCTTGGGTGGCGGAGTTTCATGCCAGAAGCTCGAACAATACCAAGCCTGCAAGGCATTTTTTCTTCCCAGGTTTTACTGAAGCTACTGGCGGTTTGATTCGCGAAACTGACATTTTTCAAAAAAGTCAGTTAAATACAAATAAACAACAGGAAACTGATGCTTTAAAAGTATCCCTATTCTGCTACCCACATGCACCTATAGCAGACTTGCTCAACGCCATGGCAGAATCAAATCTACATATTGATTGTTACGTACCGACAAGTAGCATTTTGCCTCACATTGCGGCTTTCTTTAATTTAAACGTCATTGAAATTGGTTCTAAGCTCAGCAAAAAAAATCTAAATATACATATTGTGCCCTTTCTAAGCCAGACTGATTACGATCAGCTACTTGCAAGCTGTGACATCAATTTTGTTCGTGGTGAAGATAGCTGGGTACGTGCTATTTGGGCTGGCAAACCTTTTATCTGGCAGCCTTACTTACAAACAGAAAACACTCACGTAACTAAGCTGAATGCTTTCTTAGATCTGTTTTATGCTGACTGCTGCGTACATGCCAAAGCGGCTATCTACAAGATCCATTCAGCTTGGGTCACAGGCAATATAACAAGCGATATATGGCAAAATTATTTAAATACACTTCATGTAATAAAACCATATACGCTCAACAAAGCAAGCCAATTAGCGACACAGACCGACCTCGCCTCTAAGTTGGTGATTTTTTTGCAAAAATTGTGAGTTAAGGTATAATTCGCGGCTTTATTATTTAACCTATTTCAATCAGTAAGGCAATCTCATGAAAACAGCTCAAGAACTCCGCGCCGGTAACGTTATTATGGTCGGCAATGACCCATTAGTAGTGATTAAAGCCGAATATACAAAATCTGGCCGCAGCACTGCTGTGGTAAAAATGAAATTTAAAAACTTGTTAACTGATACACCGAGCGAAACTATCTACGGTGCTGGTGACAAATTTGAAGTGGTTATACTTGAGAAGAAAGAAGCCACTTACTCTTACTTTGCTGACCCTAGCTATGTATTCATGGACGCGGACTACAACCAATATGATGTAGATGCAGAGTTTATGGCAGATGCGCTTCCTTACCTTGAAGATGGCATGGCTGTTGATATTCGCTTTTACAATGAGAAACCAATTTCAGTAGAATTACCAACAACAGTAGTACGTGAAATCACTTACACGGAGCCAGCAGTTAAAGGCGATACATCAGGTAAAGTAATGAAACCAGCGAAAATTGCATCTGGCTTTGAGTTTCCAGTACCGTTATTTTGCGCACAAGGCGATAAAATTGAAATCGATACACGCACTGGTGAATACAGAAACCGCGTATTGAAATAAGGCATCAATAATTTTCTTAGCAAAATTGCAAAAGAAAAAATTTACAATTAGGGAGCAAACCAGCTCCCTTTTTTTATGTCCAAAAGAGCATATTCACGTTAATATACCGAGACACTTAAAAGTAAATCTAATAAAAATAATAATTGGAGAATGTAATGAACGACAAACAAATGGTCGCTTTACAGGCCGCAAAGTACGTTAAAAGCGGCATGCTTGTTGGTTTAGGCACTGGCTCTACAGCCAATTATTTCATAGAAGAACTCGCACGACTACAGCGTGAAGAAGGTCTGAAAATCACAACGGTCGCCAGTTCAACCATCAGCGCTATCACCGCACAGTCACTAAACCTACCTATCGTCGCCTTAGAACATATTAGTAGTATTGATTTATATGTAGATGGCGCCGATGAAATTACGCCTGACATGACTTTGTTAAAAGGTCGAGGTAGTGACTTGGTTAAAGAAAAATTACTCGCTAAAGCTGCCGCAAAATTCATCGCTGTCGCTGATGAAAGCAAACTGGTGAATCAGATTGGGCAGAATTTTGTGATTCCAATTGAAGTCATTCCATTTGCATGGCAACTCACAAAAAAAAGCCTAGAGGCCGTCGGCGCACAAGGTAACTTACGACCCAATGCTGCAAAAGATGGTTTTTGGGTGACCTCTCACGGCAGCTATGTGCTCGACATGACCTTTGATCAATCACTTGATGCCAAAACGTTGAATGATTTAATCAGCAATACACCTGGTGTAGTTGAACATGGTATTTTTTACGGCTTAACAGATGCTGTATTTATTGCAGCGAATGGCCTTGTAAGCGAGCGTTGGATTTAATTTACGCGATGCGTATGGTCAGTAAAACAAGTGCTATTCAACTTAGCCATTTGATGCGTTTATCTTTTTTCGTGATGATTGGTTTGTTGGTAGCGGCTTGCGACTCATCTAACAATCAGTCGAAACTAGCAAACAAGCTCAACAAACATGTCGCACTGAATAGCCATGAGCTAGTTTTTGTCACACATAATGGACCTGCCACTTATTATCTTAATGGTGATAACGAATATGCTGGCATTGAATATGACTTAGCAACTTTGTTTGTAAAAAAGTATGCGCCTGAGTATCAAATTAAATTTTTATTGGTTAACAGCATTAGCGAGGTCATTCCTACGCTACTTAAAGGTCAGGCTAATATTGCTGCCGCAAACCTATCTGTGACGCATCTTAGAAAAGAACTTGTCCAATTTTCCAAACCCTATCAAGAAACACAGCAACAGCTCATTTACGACAACGAAACGAATGATAAGCCTCGAAATTTAGCCGCAGTTGTCGACAAAACCATTGCAGTGCCAGCAGGTACAAGTTTTGCAGAACGTCTGAGCGAGATTCAAAAAGATCAACCTAAATTAAGATGGCAAGCTTTACGCCAAACCAACTCTGAGCTACTGTTAGACCAAGTA
Organism: Methylotenera sp.; assembly: GCF_029945705.1. Taxonomy (GTDB): domain Bacteria; phylum Pseudomonadota; class Gammaproteobacteria; order Burkholderiales; family Methylophilaceae; genus Methylotenera. The sequence goes on along the minus strand of NZ_JAQSDC010000057.1, from coordinate 23,788 downwards.
GCAAGTGGCATTTTAGACTTCACAATAGCAGACAGCCATTTAGTTGCCATGATGCAAAACTACTATCCGAATTTATCCGTGGGCATGGCTTTAGGCAAGCCAGAAAATATAGCTTGGGCTTTGCCAAAAAACGCTGACCCGCAACTTGTTAAAAAAGTAAATAAATTCTTTGAGCAGATTCGTAAAGATGGCACATTACGTAACTTACTAGACCGTTATTACGGCAGTAGTAACCGATTGAATACACAAGATATTACAGCGTTCCTTAAGCTATCAAATAGCCTGCTGCCTAAATACCAGCACCTATTTAAGCAGGCCCAAGAAACCACTGGGATTGATTGGCGTTTACTAGCCGCGGTGAGTTATCGTGAATCTCACTGGAATACATTTAATACGTCACCAACTGGTGTGCGCGGTTTAATGATGCTCACTGAAAGTACCGCTGACTTAATGGGGGTGACCGATAGGCTTGATCCGAAACAAAGTGTGCCTGCAGGTGCCAAGTATATTGTGAAGATGATAGAAACAGTACCAGATCGCATTCCAGAACCTGATCGCACCTACATGGCGCTAGCAGCCTACAACATTGGCTACGCACATGTTGAAGATGCTAGAGTACTAGCCAAACGTTTGAATTTAAACCCAGACCGTTGGGCGGATATTAAAAAAACACTGGTCATGTTAAACGACCCTGAATACTACACGACGCTAAAATACGGCTACGCCAGCGGTGGCGCACCCGTGATTTTTGTTGAATCTATCCGTAGCTATCAACGTATTTTAGAGCGCTACCAACCTAGCCATACACCGAGTAATAATGCGTTTAAAATTGCGCAGGCCTATTAAACGGTTTAGTAGCCACTTTATTTAGAAATAGTCATCTTTTCCAAACCGTTCATGTATGGTCTTAACACTTCTGGCACGGTCACACTGCCATCTGCATTTTGATAGTTCTCTAGCACTGCCACCAAAGTGCGTCCTACTGCCAAACCAGAACCATTGAGCGTATGCACAAACTCTGTTTTACCAGCTTCATTTCTAAAACGCGCTTGTAAACGACGTGCTTGAAATGCCTCACAGTTTGAAACAGATGAAATTTCACGATAAGTATTTTGTGCAGGTAACCACACTTCTAAATCATAAGTTTTAGCTGCGCCAAAACCCATATCACCCTTACACAGTGAAACCACACGATATGGCAAACCAAGCGCTTTTAAGATATTTTCCGCATGCCCAACCATCTCTTCAAGCGCGGCATAACTAGTATCTGGGTGAACGATTTGCACCATTTCAACTTTATCAAACTGGTGCTGACGTATCATGCCTTTAGTGTCGCGACCATAAGAGCCCGCTTCAGAACGGAAACAAGGCGTATGTGCAGTGAGCTTGATTGGCAATGATTCTAAAGGCACAATTTCATCACGTACAGTGTTGGTGAGTGTGACTTCTGAAGTGGGAATTAAATAATAACCACCCTGAACCTTATACCAATCTTGTAACCAATCAGTAGCCTGTTCAAAACGATTATTATCTTCATCAAGTTTTAAAATACTTTCTAACTTCTTAAAAGTATCCCACCCTTCAGGAAAAGTCAAAGACTCTGATTTCATTCTAAACAAATCTTCTTCGAATTTAGGTAACTGTCCTGTAGCTAACAAAGTTTCTTTATTCACCAAATATGGTGTGTAACACTCTTCGTAGCCATGTTGTTCAGTTTGTGTATCCAACATAAATTGTGCCAAAGCGCGATGCAGCTTAGCGATATGTCCACGCATGAATGTAAAGCGTGTACCTGAAAGTTTGATGCCTGTGTCAAAATCCAAACCCAATGGCGTACCCACATCCGTGTGGTCTTTGATTTCAAAATCAAAAGTACGCGGCGTTCCAACTTTACGCACTTCTACATTATCAGCTTCAGATTTGCCTTGCGGCACGCTTGAGTGCGGTAAATTAGGTACATTTAACAGTAAGTTCTGTAAGCTAGTTTGCAACTCAATCAAGCGAGCTTCATCGGCTTTCAGTTGGTCGCCCAAACCCGCAACCTCTGCCATGATGGCGCTAACATCTTCACCTTTAGACTTAGCGATGCCGATTTGCTTAGACGTGTTATTGCGTTTAGCTTGTAATTCTTGTGTGCGGGTTTGTACCGTTTTACGTTCGTTTTCTAAGTCGGTAAAACTTGCTAAGTTAAATTCGAAGCCACGCGCGTACAATTGGCTAACTACGCGGTCTAAATCAGTTCTTAACGCTTGTATATCTAACATATGTGTTCTCTTATTTTCTAAATTTTTATTTTTTTGCTTTTTTAGCTAATGCTTGATTATCGAGTTCTTTTAGGTGTTTCAATTTTTCCGTAATTTTACCTTCTAAGCCGCGCGGTGTGGGCATATAAAATTGCGGAACGGTGTTTTTATCGTGCAAATCATCTGGAAAATAGTCTACGCCTGCAGCATAAGCTTCTGGCTCATGATGTGCATAACGATATTCTTTGCCATAATCCAAGGCCTTCATGAGCTTGGTTGGTGCATTTCTTAAGTGCAATGGTACTGGACGTGATTTGTCTTGCGCAACAAAGGCTTTGGCTTGATTGTAAGCGTTATATGCTGCATTGCTTTTAGGCGCAACCGCTAAATAAATCACTACATTTGATAGAGCCAACTCACCCTCTGGCGAACCGAGACGCTCATAAATCTGGCAGGCTTCAATTGCCATCCCTTGCGCTCTTGGGTCAGCCAAACCAATATCTTCAATGGCCATACGAACGATGCGGCGGCCTAAATACAAAGGGTCGGCGCCGCCATCTATCATGCGTAAGAACCAGTACAAAGCTGCATCTGGGTTTGAGCCACGTACCGATTTATGTAAGGCTGAGATTTGGTCATAAAACGCCTCACCACCTTTATCGAATCTACGTAATTTGCTCGCCATGGTGGTTTGCAAAAAGGCTTCATCAATCTCAGTGACGCCTGCACCCTCGGCTGCATTGAATAAACCTTCAACAAAGTTCAGTAAGCGCCTTGCATCGCCATCTGCATACGCTAACACTTGCTCGCGAACATCATCCGCAAGTTTGACATTTTCAGCGACTAACTGCTGAGCACGATCAAGCAACAGCGACAACTCAGCTTCAGATAAGGCATTGAGTACAAAAACCTGCGCACGGCTGAGCAAAGCGCTGTTAACTTCAAACGAAGGATTTTCGGTAGTTGCGCCAATAAAAGTAATTAAGCCGCTTTCTACAAACGGCAAAAACGCATCTTGCTGACCTTTATTGAAACGGTGTACTTCATCAACAAACAATATCGTTTTACGACCATGCTGCTGCAAGGTAAGCTCAGCACGCTCTACCGCCTCACGAATATCTTTAATACCCGATAACACCGCTGAAATAGGGATGAAATCAGCCTCAGCGGTATTGGCAATTAATCGAGCTAAAGTGGTTTTACCAACACCAGGTGGCCCCCACAAAATCATGGAAGGCAGCTTGCCCGATTGGAATGCTAATCTAAGGGGTTTATTGGCGGCTAGTAGATGTGATTGCCCGACCACTTCATCTAAAGTTTTGGGACGCAGACGCTCGGCTAGTGGTGCTTCTGGCTGATTTGGGGTGAATAAGTTACTCAAAATGCAAATACCTATTCCGAGACGCAATCAGATGAGGACAAGGCGAAGGGTTGCAGACAGTGCAAATGGCACGGCAAAACCCGTACAACGCAGTATTCATTTGATTGAGACACGGAATTATTACTCACCAACTACATCAACGCCTTGTGGCGGCTTGAATAAAAAGGTTTTAGGCTCAATCACAGGATTATGTACAACGTTGCTGAACGTGATTTTTGTTTGATGGCCGAAGCTGTCTATCATGTCCATTTCTTGCAATACATCATTTTTAAAAGCTATTGATATTTTATTAAAGCCCGTATCTGAATCTTTAGGGTTAGTGCTTACCCAATCAAGACCGTCTTTTCGGAATGCATTCACCAATCGAAAGTTTTTATCTAAGCTATCGTCACCCGCTAAAAGTGCCGCTGGGCTTGAGCCTAGTGCTTTACTTAACTCGCGAACTGACACCTGCGCCAACTCAGTATCGTATAGCCACACTTGCTTACCATCACAGATGATTTGCTGCTCATACGGTTTATGGTAATCCCATTTAAATTTATTCGGGCGTTTTAACTGCATTTCACCATAAACCTCTTGAATCTTTTGCCCTTGTTTATCCGTGACGATTTGATGAAAATCTGCTTTAACCGCATGTGTTTGATCGTAAAACTTTCTAAGGCTTGATACGCCATCAGCTTGAACAGCTATTGGCAGTATTAATAGGCAGCTCAGTAATGCAGCTTTTAATATACTCATTGAATTCCTTATTTACTCTTTGGATATTAGGCGTCGTGATGCGGCACTAAAACTTCACGGTTACCGTTGCTTTGCATGGCTGAAACCAAGCCTGCACGTTCCATATCTTCTATCAATCGTGCTGCGCGGTTATAACCAATGCGCAATTGACGTTGAACACCAGAAATACTGGCGCGGCGCGTTTTAAGCACAATACCTACGGCCTCGTCATAAAGTGGGTCAACCTCTGAACCACCACTTGAACTAGAACCGCTGTCAGCAAAATCTGCTCCGCCTTCTTCGGCTTCATTACTTAAGATGCCTTCAATATAGTTTGGTTCACCTTGTGCTTTGAGGTAGTTGACCACTTTGTGTACTTCTTGGTCCGATACAAACGCACCATGAATACGCACAGGGTAGCCAGTACCAGGTGGCATATACAACATATCGCCCTGCCCCAGTAAGGCTTCCGCGCCCATTTGATCCAGTATGGTACGCGAGTCAATTTTGCTAGAAACTTGGAAAGAAATACGTGTAGGCACGTTGGCTTTAATCAGGCCTGTAATCACATCCACTGATGGGCGCTGCGTAGCTAGCACTAAATGAATACCTGATGCACGCGCCTTTTGCGCTAAACGGGCGATCAACTCTTCTACTTTCTTACCCACCACCATCATCAAGTCGGCCAACTCATCAATCACCACAACGATTAATGGCATCTCCATTAATGGTTCAGGATCATCTGGCGTTAAGCTAAATGGATGCGGTATTTTTTCTCCCGCTTTTTCCGCATCTCTAATTTTTTGATTGTAGCCAGCTAGATTACGTACACCTACACTAGACATCAATTTATAACGACGTTCCATCTCTGCAACGCACCAGTTAAGCGCGTTTGCCGCTTGGCGCATATCGGTCACTACAGGCGCTAATAGGTGCGGAATACCTTCATACACTGAAAGCTCAAGCATTTTGGGGTCGATTAAAATCATACGCACTTGGCTAGCATCTGCCTTATACAACCAACTGAGAATCAGCGCATTAATCGCCACAGATTTACCTGAACCCGTAGTACCCGCAACTAACACGTGCGGCATTTTCGCCAAATCAGCGACTACTGGTTTACCTGAAATATCTTTACCAAGTGAAATGGCCAGTGGTGATTTCACGTCAGCATAAGCTTGGCTGCCCATAATTTCAGATAAATATACAATTTGGCGTTTAGGATTTGGAATCTCTAAACCCATGCAGGTTTTACCTGGAATAGTTTCGACCAAACGCACACTCACCACAGAAAGCGCACGTGCTAAATCTTTAATTAAATTAGTTACTTGGCTACCTTTAACACCGGGAGCAGGCTCTAATTCAAATCGAGTAATCACAGGGCCTGGCTGTGCAGTGAGCACTTTAACTTCAATGCCAAAATCCATTAACTTGCGTTCAATTAAGCGTGATGTAAAGTCTAATGTTTCTGCGGATGGCAGCTCTACCATGCCAGAAGGATCATCCAGCAAATGCAAAGGTGGCAACGCAGAGTCTGGCATTGATTCAAATAATGGCGCTTGCTTCTCTTTTAGCACACGCTCGCTTTTTACAACCTCTAAAACTGGTGGCTCAATAAATACAGGCTCACGGGCTTCCACACGTTTACGCTCAGTTTGTACAAATTCAGCGCGCTCTTGCTCAACCACTTTGCCAGCTTGTCTATCTTGTCTATCTTGCCATTTGAATTTCAGGTATTCATAGCTTGTGATGATGGCTCCGCCTAGCTTCTCTGTTATCATAATCCATGACCAGCCAGTAAATAAGCTAAAACCCACGACAAACATCACCAGCAGCAACATGCTGGAACCCGTATAACCAAAAAGGCTGCGTAAACCAGCATTCAAGGCACTGCCAAGCATGCCGCCGCGTGCATCTGGCAACTGAGCTGGCAGGCTCACGATATGCCCTGCTTCCAAAGCACATGAAGCAACAAATAGCAAAGTAAACCCAATAAAATTGAATAGCAAAAATGGTTTGTCGCTTCTTGCTACGACTTCTAACTTTAGGTACACCAACCACATGGCGTAAAACGCCAATATCGCCCACCACCATGCTGAAAATCCAAATAAATACAGCATCATGTCAGAAAGCCATGCACCAGCGCTGCCACCTGCATTATGAATAGGCGCATTATCTGCCGCCATGTGCGACCAAGATTGATCTTCGCGATGATAAGTAAACAGAATCACAGTAATAAAAAGCCCTGCTAATACTAAAACGAGCCACCAAGCTTCTTTAATTAGGGTCGCGCCTATCACATGCGACGGACTCACCTCCGCCTCACGGCGAGCATTGACTGGAGTTGATTTTTTGAAAAACAAGATAGTCGAACCTTACAAATTTTTTAACGTCAAATTTAATTATAGCAGTATCAAAGTCGCTTGGTAGCTAATACAATACTAATCTAACTCTAAACCTATCTACACCTATATTTCTACGAAGGAAACCACCATGGATATCGGCATTAAAGAACAAGACAGAAAAGCCATTGCACAAGGTTTATCACACCTTTTGGCAGATACGTATACGCTATATTTGAAGACCCACTATTTCCACTGGAATGTCACAGGGCCAATGTTTAACACTCTTCACTTGATGTTTGAAGCACAATATACAGAACTAGCATTGGCTGTAGATTTAGTTGCAGAACGCATTCGCGCATTAGACGTTTACGCACCTGGTACTTACCGTGATTTTGCAAAACTATCTTCTATTAAAGAGTCTGAATCTGTGCCAAAAGCGCAAGAGATGATTGCCGAATTAGTGGCAGGTCATGAGGCAGTTTGTCGCACAGCGCGCAGTGTATTTCCAGCGGCAGATGCAGCTTCAGACGAAGCCACTAAAGATTTATTAACACAACGCCTGCAACTACACGAAAAAACAGGCTGGATGCTACGTAGCTTGCTTGAAAAATAATTCAAACGCCCCATATTAATCAAACAATATTTATCAAAGAAAGCAATACAACATGGCAACACGTCACGTCAAATTACTCATTTTAGGTTCTGGCCCGGCAGGTTACTCAGCTGCGGTTTACGCCGCGCGCGCGAACCTTAAACCTGTACTCATCACGGGTATTGCACAAGGCGGTCAATTGATGACGACCACTGAGGTCGATAACTGGCCTGCTGATGCTGATGGCGTACAAGGCCCTGAGTTGATGGAGCGTTTTCAAAAGCATGCAGAGCGCTTCAACACTGAAATGATTTTTGATCATATCCACACGACACATTTGACTGAAAAGCCAATTCGCTTAGTGGGCGATAGCGGCGAATATACTTGCGATGCTTTGATTATCGCCACAGGCGCATCAGCTAAGTATTTAGGCTTACCAAGTGAAGAGGCATTCGCAGGCAAAGGTGTTTCAGCCTGTGCAACTTGTGATGGCTTTTTCTATCGCAATCAAGAAGTTGCTGTGATTGGCGGCGGCAATACAGCTGTCGAAGAAGCGTTGTATTTAGCCAACATTGCAAGCAAAGTGACATTGGTACATCGCCGCGATAAATTTAAAGCGGAAGCCATTTTGGTTGATAAGTTAATGGCGCGTGTGGCTGAAGGCAAAATAGTGCTTGAAACATTCAATACGCTAGATGAAGTACTAGGCGACAACACTGGCGTGACTGGCATGCGTATCAAAAACGTAACGGATGGCACCACTAAAGACATCGCGCTACAAGGTGTATTTATCGCGATTGGTCACAAGCCAAATACCGACATTTTCGAAGGTCAACTCCAGATGGAAGGCGGTTACATAATTACGCAAATGGGTCGTGGCGGTAATGCTACTGCGACTAGCGTTCCTGGTGTGTTTGCCGCAGGTGACGTGCAAGACCATATTTATCGCCAAGCGGTTACTAGCGCTGGTACAGGCTGTATGGCTGCGCTAGATGCTGAACGATACCTCGACAAGTAAGCTGTTAAGCGCAAAAAAGCGTTTAAAGCAGGCAGAGGCAGCAAAAAAGTTAGCTGAACAAGATGCCGCAAAAAAAATCAGTGAACCTTCTAATCAAAAGTCCACTGATGAAGCTTCACTTTTTCGTGCTGCGGTAAAAGACGTCAAACCTTTTACCGCACCACCAAAAGATGATTACAAGTTAAAACCTAAACCCATCCCACTACAATTTATCCGCGATGAACAACAAGCCCTTGTTGATTCATTATCAGATCACTACATTCCAGCCCATGAAATTGAAACAGGTGAAGAGCTGCTTTACCTGCGTGATGGTCACTCGCCAGACATTCTAAGCAAACTACGCCGCGGACACTGGGTGATTCAAGCCAAAATTGACCTGCATGGCTTAATTAGTGACGAAGCAAGACTCTACGTTTCAAGCTTTATTAGCGACTGTAAAAAACGTGGTATCCGCTGCGTGCGCATTGTGCATGGCAAAGGCTTAGGCTCTCGCAACCGCGAACCTGTGCTTAAAAATAAGCTTAGAGGCTGGCTCATGCAAAAAGATGAAGTGATTGCCTATGCCGAAGCCAAAAAACAAGACGGCGGAAGTGGTGCTGTGATTGTGCTGTTAAAAGCTTAATGAAACAAGGGCACCTCTATCAATTAAAACTTTGTAATTATGTGCACAGCCATCTAATCCGTCATTCCCGCGAAAGCGGGAATCCATTTTGACTTATTTTTAAAATCTAACATGGATTCCCGATTTCTCGGGAATGACGAACTTAAAAAATTTGGCGGATAAAAATTTCATCACTCAATTAATTAATAGATGCATCCTTAAAACTGATGACTAACGAAAACAACAATCCAGACGACGAAATCATGTGCACATGCAGCGGTACTACGCGCGCCAAAATTAAAAAACTGTTTAATGAAGGCATGGACATGGAAGCTATTTCTAACTGGTCTGGTGCTCTTTCAGGTTGCGGTGGCTGTGAATGGGATGTTGAGCAATATTTAAACGAATTAGCTGAACAACAAAAACAATAAAATCACGTCGTTAGAAATGCTTTGCGTCCGTCATTGCTATTCATTATTATATGGATAGACCAACACTTAACTATCAGATTTAAAAAGAAAAATAACATGTCAAAATCAATATTCACAATATTATTATACGGACGCATGCGTCCGTATAATAATTGTTAGCCCCTATGCCAATCCGACCAGAAGCCTTCGATCAAGTAGCACAAAATCTAGCGCCACTTTTGGCTGGTCTTCCACCAAAAGTAGTAGCGATTGATGGGCGCTCTGGTGCTGGGAAAACAACGCTGGGACGTTTTCTAGCTTGGCATTTCAACTCTTCACTCGTAGAGTTAGATCTATTTTTAGGCGAAGGCTGTCTTGTGCGAAGAGAAAACGAGGTTGAGAGAATAGTGAAACTTCGATTAAATTTAGGCCGCCCAGTCTTTGTTGAAGGCTTGTTGGTTCTTGATCTACTTGATTCCATTGGCGTCAAACCAGATTACACAATTTATGTTCAAAGCGCTGCCCGCCCCAATGGCTGTGGTTTTGCAGTTGAATCAACCGAATATGAAAACAGGCGATCTATATTGGCTTCGGTCAATCAAGTAGTAGAGTTGCATCATGAGGGCTAACCCATCCATCAAGCGGAACGCTGTGCTGACGCGCACCGCCCCTTATGTCAAACGTTAAAGCCCCAACTCACTCAAACTCGCATGCTCATCTGGTCTGCGGCCTAATGGCCAATGAAATTTACGGTCTGCTTCGTTAATGGCTAAGTCGTTAATGCTGGCGTAGCGCAATTCCATCAAGCCATTGACATCAAACTGCCAGTTCTCGTTGCCGTATGAACGAAACCAATTGCCTGCATCATCGTGCCATTCGTAAGCAAAACGCACGGCAATGCGGTTGCCATCGAATGCCCATAGCTCTTTGATTAATCGGTAATCATGCTCTTTTGCCCATTTTTTGGTTAAAAAATCGACTATTTCAGCACGCCCTTTTGGAAACTCAGCACGATTGCGCCATTGTGAATCTAAGGTATAAACCAATGAAACACGTTGTGGGTCGCGGCTATTCCAGCCATCTTCGGCCATACGGACTTTTTGAATGGCAGTTTCACGAGTGAAAGGTGGAACTGGTGGGCGAGCTTCTATTTGTGTTGTCATTATGACTTCCCTTTCGTTATTAATACGCCTTCCCCATTTAAGGGGGAAGGTTGGGATGGGGGTTGAGTCGCTCATTAAAACTTAAAATTTAACCCCACCCTAGCCCTCCCCCTTAAATGGGGAGGGAATGAATTACGGATTTTTAATCCTCCGCCAGAAAGCCACCGCTTTGGCGCGACCATAAGCTTGCATAGAGGCCACCTTGCTTGAGCAGAGCTTGATGATTACCTTCTTCTACTATTTTGCCTTCATCTAGCACAATCAGCCTATCCATCGCCGCAATGGTAGATAAACGATGTGCAATGGCAACTACGGTTTTACCTTGCATCAAATTATATAAGCTTGCTTGAATCGCTTGCTCAACCTCTGAATCCAATGCGCTGGTGGCTTCATCTAATAATAAAATTGGCGCATCCTTTAACATCACTCTTGCAATAGCGATACGCTGACGCTGGCCACCTGAGAGCTTCACTCCGCGTTCGCCAACGTGCGCATCGTAGGCGGTGCGCCCTTTTGCATCTTGCAGCGATAAAACAAAATCATGCGCTTCAGCACGTTTAGCGGCGTTAATCATCTCGGCTTCTGTGGCGTCTGGGCGGCCATATAGAATATTATCGCGCACACTTCTATGCAAAAGCGAGGTATCTTGCGTGACCATGCCGATATTCTCGCGCAGACTGTTTTGTGTGACAGTGTTTACATTTTGATCGTCAATCAAAATACCGCCTTGTTCAACCTCATAAAAACGCAAAAGCAAATTAACAATGGTAGATTTACCCGCGCCAGAACGCCCGACCAGCCCGACTTTTTCGCCTGGCTTGATGTTCAAGTTAAGATCTTTAAGCACTACTTTGCTACCGCCATAACTGAAATCTACTGTTTCAAATTTAATCCCTCCATGCTTAACTTGTAACGTTTTTGCATCTGGTGCATCGCTAATATTATTGTGCATTGTGAGCGTATTCATACCATCTTGCACGGTGCCGACCTGCTCATATAAAGAGGTCATCTCCCACATAACCCAGTGTGATATACCGTTTAGGCGCAACGACATGGCGGTTGCTGCAGCCACGCCACCTACCGAAACTTGCCCCTTACTCCATAAATACAATGCACTTAAACCCGTTGCAATAATCAACAACATATTTAACGCATGATTGATGATTTCCACCATACTCACAAGTTGCATTTGCGCATGCACTGTACCAATAAATTCCTGCATAGCGTCTTTTGCATAGGCACCTTCGCGACCAGCATGGCTAAACAATTTCACCGTACTAATATTGGTATAAGCATCAGTAATGCGCCCTGTCATTAGGCTACGGGCATCAGCCTGCATGCGTGATGTTTTGCTTAAACGCGGTACAAAATAACTTAAAGAGGCGACGTAAGCTGCTAACCAAACTAAAAATGGAATGGCAATGAGCGAGTTAAAATACGCCACTATGCCTACCATGCTGCCAAAATACACGACAACATACACCATGATATCGGCCACAATAAACCACACATCACGCACTGCCAGCGCGGTTTGCATGACTTTTGCAGAAACACGACCAGCAAATTCATCTTGGTAAAAGCTCATGCTTTGATTCAACATTAATCGGTGGAAATTCCAACGCATGCGCATAGGGAAATTAGCCGCCAATGTTTGATGTTTAAACATGGTCTGCATCACAATAAAGAACGTACTCAAGATTAAAATAACGGCTAAAACGCCTAAATCTTTTGTGTAGTGTTGCCATAATAAATCTTTGGGTACATTGCTTAGCCAATCAACAATTTTGCCCATCATGGCAAACAAGGCTGCTTCAAATGCAGCAATTAAGCCTGTAAAAATCGTCATGCCCAATAGATATGGACGTAAACCTTGCGTGCAACTCCATGCAAACGTCCAAAAGTTTTTGGATGGTGTGGTGATAAGTGTATCGGGGAAAGGGTGAGCTAGGTTTTGAAACCATTTAAACATGTGTATTCAATTCAAGTAATTTTTCATTCATTAAAGTATTAATTTAGGTACTCTCTACCCAAAATATGAAGCAAGAGAATTAAGAGCAGTTTAGCTGTTAACAATCGTACACACTGCCTCAGCTGCAATACCTTCGCCACGGCCAGTAAAGCCTAGTTTCTCTGTAGTCGTAGCTTTAACGTTAATTTGTGTCACATCAACAGCGCAATCTGCGGCAATATTGACGCACATTTGCACCGTATGTGGTGATAACTTTGGTGCTTCGCAAATCACTGTCGCATCAATATTATTGACCACATAGCTTTTAACTTTTAATAAGGCAACAACATGGCGTAATAATTCACGAGAATCTATACCTTTAAATTGATTATCACTTGGTGGAAAGTGTTTACCGATATCACCCAAGCCCGCAGCGCCGAGTAAGGCATCGCATATCGCATGCAGCAATACATCAGCGTCTGAATGACCATCCAAGCCTTTTTCAAATGGAATCTCAACCCCGCCAATAATGCACTTTCTACCAACCACTAGTTGGTGCACATCAAAACCATGACCGATACGCATATTCATATTCTCATCAATTCATTTATTAAGACTGATTGTCTAAGAGTGCAGTCAACACTGCTAAGTCTTGCGGATAGGTCACTTTAAGATTCCGTAACTCGCCTGTCACTAACTTAGGCTTTAAACCCAAAGCCTCAATCGCTTCAGCCTCATCCGTTGGCGTGCCATTAAATTCAGCTAATGCCTTTTTCAGCGTGGCATAACGAAACATTTGCGGCGTTTGCGCTTGCCATAAATCATTACGTGGAATAGTCGCTGAAACGCGCTGCTCATCATCGGCACGCTTCAATGTATCGGCTAATGGCATCGCTAATAAACCACCTACGGCATCATTTTCCAGCGTATTTAACAATTGATTTAGCAGCAGACTACTTAAGCCTGGCCGTGCTGCATCATGTACCAAAATCCAGTCATCATCCTCAATTTGGCTCTGAATGGACTCTAAACCATTTAAAACCGTGCCTGCGCGAGTATCTGCACCGCAGTAATGCACTTGCAGCTTGCTACTGGAGTGTAAATAAGTGCTACGCCAATGCACATCTTCTTGGTTAATGAGAATATGGATTGAGCTGATTCTAATCGACTGGTCAAACACTTTGATGACATGCTGAATTAATGTTTGGCCATGCAAGTTTAAATATTGTTTAGGTATATCTGCCAACATGCGACTGCCATTGCCAGCCGCGGGAATAATCACATGAAAACGCGTCATATTTAAAGCTGAGGGAACTGAATTGTCATGGTTAAATTTTAACATAGTGAATCATAGTTAGACTGAAACAAATACTAGATTAGCAGAAGCTAGAGTTGAACTTTCAACAGTAGAGATTTTAAGGCACGGATTTTGCATGTATGTATTTACCACACTAACTTTGAGTCAATTTAAAATGTTAATGAACGCAAAAACGCTTGTCGACAAATCACTACAGTCCATTAAAATTGATAATAAATTTAATAAGAGTCAAAACCCTGTAGCGCCAAATTTATCTGAAAAAATATTTTCGATAATCGCCTCTTCATACGCCATTAATAAACATATTGATTTTTATAACTGGCTACAAACCAGTGTAGCTGAGGTTTTACCGCACAATGTGCTACTGGCTTGCTGGGGTGACTTTGAAAGTAACTCACAAAAATTTAACTTTAATTATGATGTCGCTTCAAATTTGGCGAACATCCGTACACAAGCTTTGTTTGACAGCCCCCAAAAAGCTGACGACCTGATGCGACAGTTGCACAAGTCTTGGTCAGCCAATAATAATCGATGGCTGACTGTCAATAATCTTGACAGCTTCGACGTAAATAAGGAGATTAAATCTAAACTTCCTGAAATATTTAACGAATTTAAATCATTACTCGTCTATGGTTTAAGTGACTTGCGCGCCAGTAACGATTGTCTGTACGTTTTTTTTAGTACGGATACTACGTTTGAGGTGCAAGATTCATTGATGGGGCTGCTCATGCCACATATAGACAACGTACTTAGAAAAATTCAGCATATTGAACCAGTCGACATTTCAGAAGCTGCAAGCGTTTCTATGATTAAATCGTACAATCTGAGCACGCGCGAATTGGAGATTATTGATTGGGTAAAACAAGGTAAGACCGATGGCGAAATCGCAATGATTTTGTACATTAGCCAAAATACGGTGAAAAGTCATTTGAAGCATGTATTTGAAAAGCTGAACGTCACGAGACGAGCGCAGGCTGTGGCTAAATTAAGCTACAGTTAAAATATCGCACCAAATTAATGGTGCGATACATTTAAAAGAATCAACAATCAATCATCCGCACTAGCTGCAATTTTGTGTATGCTTAAATCTGCGCCGTCAAATTCCTCTTCCTGACTTAAGCGGATCCCAATTAACTTTTTAAGTGTGCCATAAACTAGCACACCTCCAATTAACGCAATCACAATACCCAAGCCAGTACCTAAAAGTTGTGACATAAAACTAATGCCATCGGCGCCACCGCCTGTACCACCAAGCGCCTTAGCGCCAAAAATACCAGCAGCAATACCACCCCAAGCACCGCATAAACCATGCAATGGCCACACACCTAATACATCATCAATTTTTAAGCGGTTTTGTGTTAGCGTAAAAGCCCAAACAAACAGCATGCCAGCAACGCCACCTGTCACCAATGCGCCTAGAGGATGCATTACATCTGAACCTGCACAGACCGCAACTAAGCCAGCTAATGGACCATTATGCACAAAGCCAGGGTCATTTTTACCCATCACCAAAGCGGCCAATGTACCGCCAACCAGTGCCATCAGCGAGTTAACTGCAACCAATCCAGAAATACCTTGAATTGATTGTGCCGACATCACATTAAAACCAAACCAGCCAACCGTGAGTATCCATGCGCCTAACGCTAGAAATGGGATATTTGAGGGGGGATGCGCATGTAAACGACCATCTTTACCATATCGACCTTGACGAGCACCTAATAAAATCACCGCTGCAAGTGCAATCCAACCGCCCATGGCGTGAACAACTACTGAGCCTGCGAAATCATGAAATTTAGCGCCAAATGTAGTGATAAACCACTGTTGAATGCCAAAATGGTCATTCCAAGCAATGCCTTCAAAAAACGGGTAAACAAAACCTACAATTAGAAAAGTGGCTGCCAATTGTGGGTTGAATCTAGCTCGTTCTGCAATGCCTCCAGACACGATGGCAGGAATCGCTGCTGCAAAGGTTAAAAGAAAGAAGAATTTAACTAATCCGTAGCCATTTTTCGCAGCTAATACCTCTGCACCACTGAAAAAATTGACGCCATAAGCAATGCTGTAACCAATAAAGAAGTAAGCAATGGTAGAGACTGAAAAATCCACCATGATTTTCACTAACGCATTTACCTGATTTTTCTTACGGACTGTACCAACCTCTAAAAATGCAAAACCCGCATGCATAGCAAGCACCATAATGGCGCCTAGCAATACAAACAATACGTCATTTGACGAAATTAATGCTTCCATTTCTCAATTTCCCCTTGAGTTTTCTAAAAAATTATTCAGGAAAATAAAGCAAATAGCGCGCCAACAGTTAAACCATTGATTTTACGAGTTTATTAGTTTGAGTGGTGTGGCAGAAAGCACTTAAATAGTGCTGGCAATGGTGCATTGCACTATTTAAGTGCGAAATTGACAATAATTGATTGATATTTTATTTAAAGCAGAATATTCCCTGAGCCATCTTTAAGCACCATACTACTTGCATCAGGATTACCAATCCAAAAATGATAAAACTCACGCACCACCACTAAAAACAAGCGCCTATTATTTTTAATATTGAATAGAGGCAATGTCAGATCAACTGCTGTTCGATAAGATTTATGATTTTTTAATGGTGCATTTTTCAAACGTACCAAGATGATTTTTGCCAGTTTTACGCGCGTATCAACCAATGACTGCTCTGATCCCTCTTGGCGAAGCGCTTGCGCGTAAGCTTTTAATGGCCAATTTTCTGACGCATCAAATTTCTCAGTAGCTAAACTTTCCATCAACAACTTTAATGACGTTGGTAATGGTTTCCATTGCAATGGGATGACGTCAAAACCTGGATTAATGTTTAAAGCAGCAATAGCTTTAAAATCTTCTTTCCAGAATGGAAAAAACTCACGTGCCGCAGTCAAACAGTCGTGCCAATCCTCAGTAGGCACGGTTTCCATCAGTGGCTCCACTGCCTCACGATACTCGTGACCATCCAACTCTTTGCCTGCAAGATTTACAATCAGCTTTTCTAAAAACTGCGAGCGCCTAAGAAGCGCTGCGCTAACAGCACCCTTAGCCTGCAATAGCTTTAAATAAGCCCTGACGGCTTCATCCTCACGCGTTTGATTCATTAGATTGTTATTTTTCATATTGACTTCATAAAACTATATCTGATATGCGATATCTTTAGCTTACAATTCAACATAATAATCGACTTTATTTGAAGTACAAATAATTTAAATCGCCTGTGACGACATAAAAGTTACTCATCAAAAGTAAAACTTAAGAAAGAACACCTCATGGAAATTGCATTATTAGCCATACTCATTGGCATGGCTTGGTTTTGGCTTGATAGTATGGACAAGCGAGAGCGCGCTATTTTATTAGGTCACGAACTCGCTTCTCGCTTTAATCTACAATTACTTGATGAAACTGTGGCGTGTAGCAAGCTATGGCTTGGACGTAACAGCCGCGGACATGTGCGGTTTTTACGCACTTATGAATTTGATGTTAGCGCAAATGGTGCTGATCGATTGCATTGTCACCTGATACTGCTTGGAAATCAGTTACTGAGCTGGGACATTCCACCTTATCAGCAATAACTTAACAGCCCTATGTTAAAATAGCGGCATGAAAACACAACAAGACACACTGCAACGATTCGTATTTGAAAACACGCCAGTCCGTGGCAACCTAGTCAATCTCACGCAAACACTACAGCAAGCACTGAATAAACAGCACTTACCCACAGGCTTGCGAAAGGCACTTGGTGAGCTAATGGCTGCCAGCGCCTTACTCACAGCTACACTTAAGATGAATGGCTCTTTGGTGATGCAAATTCAAAGTAAAGGTGCTTTAAAGCTATTGGTGGTCGAATGTAATTCAGATGTTGGCACTACTATAAAAATGCGCGCCACAGCTAAATGGAGTGGTGAAGTAACAGATAACCAAAATTTATTTGAGTTAATCGAACAAGGTCAATTCATGATTACGCTAGACCCTAAAGAGGGGCAAGCCTATCAAGGTATTGTGCCAATCGAGGGTGATAGCATTAGCGCAGTATTGGAAAACTACATGATGCGCTCTGAGCAAATTGACACCAAAATATGGTTAAGTTGCGATGGTGATTCTGCTGCAGGCATGTTGATACAAAAATTACCAGAGACGATGAATCAAGAAACACAAATACATGATGAAGATATTTGGAACCGCGTAGGTCACTTAGCTGACACGGTGACCGATGATGAATTGCTTAACTTGCCAACTGAAACGCTCATCACTCGCTTATTTCACGAAGAGGATGTACGTCTATTTGAACCTAGCATTACGCAATTCTTTTGTAGTTGCACTCGTGAAAGCGTCTCTAATATGTTGCGCATGCTGGGTGATGAAGAAATCAACAGCATCATTGAGGAACAAGGAAAAATTGAGGTGAACTGCGACTTTTGTAATTCACATTATGCTTTTGATAAGGTAGATGCTGCGCAATTAATGGCGACTGAAGTAGCGGTTACCACTAGCCCTAAAGTTCACTAAGTGATTAGCGAGTTTTTCACAAAGTCATTATCTACACATCATAGGTAAAAACTCAGCGGCAACACTCGTTCTATTCTCGCCTTTTAGCGTCATTTTATCTGGTGCTTTAGCGTTACCACACACCCATGTCACT
Organism: Methylotenera sp.; assembly: GCF_029945705.1. GTDB lineage: Bacteria > Pseudomonadota > Gammaproteobacteria > Burkholderiales > Methylophilaceae > Methylotenera. Next base: position 5,398 of record NZ_JAQSDC010000057.1, on the reverse strand, counting down.
GGTACGATTTGAGAATCTTCAATCACCGCAGGCCGAAGCGACAATACTTTACCTGTAAGTTTTGCATGTGCTTTATTGCCAAAGGTCATGTGAATGGCGCCATTCTTCACTTCAACTGAACTGATAAAATTACTCACAATTTTATCTGCATCAGGCAGACCTGCCTCTTTATTGTCAGCAGGTAATGTTTTAGTCAGCTTCCATGCAGCTGCAATAGGCTCTTTCACAATATCAGCCAATGGCAGTGCTGCATTGACGTGCTCCTTAACGATACTTCCCAAACTAGAAGGAATCGCAATCATCGCCAAGATGGCAATAATCGCCACTACCACCATCATTTCAATTGCAGAGAAACCTACTTGTTTATATTTCAATTGGTGTGTCATAAAACCTGCCGCTTACGCTCAAATAGACAAATAGCCGCGGCTGCCCCTGCATTAAGCGACTCTACAGAACCGAACTGACTTTCTGTCATTGGAATAGTAATACTTTTATCTGCGGCTGCTATGGTTTGTTTCCTTAACCCAGCACCTTCATTACCAATCACAAATGCCGTGGCTTGCGTAAAGTCTTGCGCATACAGCGACTCGCCGTGCATAGCCGTTGCATAACTATTGCCACTAAAGTTATCTAGCTCAGCAATTAAATTAGCACGTTCCACAATGGGCAATACAAATTGTGCGCCTTGTCCTCCACGCAAGGCTTTTGGTGACCAAGCGTCAGTACAACTGGTACTTAAGTAGACCGCTTCTACCCCTGCTGCTGCTGCCGTGCGCAACATACTACCCAAATTACCAGGGTCTTGAATATCTTCTAACATTAATGCAAATTTTGGTTGCTCTGGCGCAGTTAATTGCGGAATTTTAACCAAAGCCAAAATACCAGTTGCACTTGCTACAGGTGTGAGTTCAGCAAACATTAACGTCGGCAACATAATGGTTGAGATTTCGGTCAGAGTTTGAATCAACCCAGTCGCTTCTATGCTGCTTTTGCCTTCTGGAATAATGATCATCACAGGCTCACCAAAAGTAGCCATATAGGCTTCTATTAAATGCACGCCATCTAATAAGGTTTGCCCTTCACTACGGCGCTCACGTGAATTATCAGCTAACTTTTTAAGCTGCTTAAAAACGGGATTGTCGCGCGAAATGATGTGTTTAAATGACATTGAACAATTGTTTACATATTAAAAATGACAGTTTAACCGAACTCACTTGTGAGCGCATAAGGATTACAGTAAATTATCTAAGTAGTTAGAATTTAAGATAATAATTGAATCTACTTTTAAAACTTATAAATTTCAGGAGGCAATATGTCATTGACTAAACGTTCTGTTGCAGAACTAATTGGTACTTTTTGGCTGGTTTTAGGCGGTTGTGGTAGTGCTGTATTAGCGGCTGGCATTCCAGATTTAGGCTTAGGTTATCTAGGCGTATCATTCGCTTTTGGTTTAACGGTGGTGACGATGGCATATGCAATTGGTCATATTTCAGGCTGTCATCTGAACCCTGCAGTTTCAATTGGCTTAGTGGCTGGCGGACGATTTAAAGCCAGTGAATTACCCCATTATATTGTCGCGCAAGTGCTGGGTGCCATTCTGGCCGCACTACTTATTCGTACCATTGCTAGCGGTGCTGAAGGTTTTGCAGGCGGACTAGCTTCAAATGGTTTTGGTGAACATTCACCACATGGCTACAGTATGATGGCAGCACTAGTGACTGAAGTCGCGATGACGGCGATGTTCTTGTTCATAATCATGGGGGCTACTGACAAACGCGCACCTGCAGGCTTGGCGCCACTTGCCATTGGTTTTACACTCACACTTATCCATATGATTAGCATTCCAGTCACCAACACTTCAGTAAACCCAGCACGTAGCACTGGTCCAGCTTTGTTAGAAGGCGGCATTGCACTTAGTCAGCTTTGGTTATTCTGGTTAGCGCCTATTATTGGTGCGGTAATTGGTGCTTTGCTATATAACTTTATTAGCAAAGAAGATTAATAGCGACGGATTTTAAAGTACAACACGTTTATGCGTGGTGGACTTTATTTTTTAATGGCGATATTCTGCAACTCTTAACCGTTTTTTATTTTTTGGACTCAATAACAACATGAAAAAAAGCATATTACTTATCATTTTACTGTCGTCACTTTGCTTGATGGCTTGCCATAAAAAAACAGAAGAAGCTGCTCCAGTAGAAACTGCACCGAAAGCAACAGAAGCACCTGTTTTAAACGCACCAGCAGCTAAAACTGAAGCCGAAATGTCGGACGCAGAAAAAGAAATGGCTAAAAAACAAGCGTTAATGGACTATGGTGTGATGGAAGACACTTACATGAACGATTCTAAAGCACAATGGGCGTCTAGCGCCAAAGCTAGCTCTACATTTGGCGATGATGATGGAAAAACACCTTCAAGCTCAAATGTTGCTGATAATGTAGTAGGCAAAGTGGACGGCAAAACTTGGACAAATAATAATCAAGAAATTGGGTTTGACTGGTTAGAGCTCACTTACGATAAACCTGTTGCAGCAACAGAAGTTAGATTAGTCATGCCAAATGGCGACGCTCCAGAAGCCATTAGCAAAGTCGAGTTGCAAGATACTGAAAGCAAATGGCATACGGTTTGGTCAGGCATCAGCGATGTGAAAAACGATAGCCGTGGTAATAGAACTTGGTTTGTAAAAACTTTCCCCAAAACGGCATATCAAGTCAAAGCGGTGAAATACACTATGGCTAATAATGTTAGTCATGGTTATAAATATGTAGATGCAGCTCAATTAGTGGGCGAGTAATGCCCAATAACAAGCAGTAAATATATAAAAATCAAAAGCGCCCATGTCAGCTTGCTACATGGGCGTTATAATTTGGGCTATGGCTAAAAAATTAAAATCTAAACTTCCGCTTGAACGCATTATCTGCAATCAAGGCTTTGGCGCACGTAAGTTGTGCCGCATATTAATTCTCAATCAAGAGGTCACGGTCAATGGTGAGATTTGTGACGACCCTGATGCAGAGTTTGAAACTGAAAATCTGCAATATACGGTAAAAGGTGATGCATGGGATTACCGCGAAAAATCTTACTTAATGCTGCATAAACCAAGCGATTACGAATGCTCACACAAAACCCAGCACCACCCTACTATCTACAGTTTACTGCCACACCCACTGGTAGTGCGCGATGTGCAGTGCATAGGCAGGTTAGATGAAGATACCACTGGGTTAATTCTAATTTCAGACGATGGTCAGTTTATTCACCGCATGAGTTCGCCTAAACATAAAGTGCCAAAAGTCTATGAAGTGACCTGCAAACACGCCGTCAGCGATGAACAAATTGCCCACATTTTAAAAGGCGTGCAATTAATTGATGAAGATGCGCCAATTGCTGCCCTTGCTTGTACACGCATCACTGAAAATGTGATCCATATGACGCTAGCTGAAGGCAAATATCATCAAGTTAAGCGCATGGTAGCCGCCATAAGCAACCGCGTGGAAGGCTTGAAGCGTATTCAAATCGGTGAAGTGAAGTTGCCTGATGACTTAGCTGTTGGCGAATGGCGTTGGTTGAGTGAATCTGAGTTAGCTTCTCTCAATAACGCGGAAAAGGCTTAAGTTAATGATATTTAATTAGCCGTTTATTCAAAAGAATAGGTTTATCATATGAAAAAATTGTGTGCTTTTCTCAGCTTACTTATTGTTATTTTTAGCAGTCAATATGTGAATGCACAAACGATACGAGAGCGGATTACTGAGAGATTAGCGCATCGACAGCAAGTGGATGAAATGGAACTAGAGGATGGCGACAATCAGCCCTTCAATCCAGAAAACGCCACTGTTCAACGCAATATTAGCTATGGTGCTGATATTGCACAAAGCTTCGACGTATACATTCCAAAAGACGCACAAAACGCGTCTGTAGTATTGATGGTACATGGCGGCGCTTGGCGGACAGGTGATAAAGCCATGAATCGCGTGGTTGAAAACAAAGCTAATAGATGGTTAGCTAAAGGCATTATTTTCGTTTCTATCAACTACCGTATGCTGCCAAAAGCTGACCCACTCACACAGGCAAGCGATGTCGCATTAGCTCTGGCGAAAGCGCAATCTCTAGCACCAACTTGGGGTGGTAATGCTAAGCGCTTCGTCTTAATGGGGCATTCAGCAGGTGCGCATTTGGTAGCTCTGATTACCGCTGACGCCAACATTGCAAAACAACAAGGCGCTCAACCTTGGCTAGGCACTGTGATGCTCGATAGTGCTGCATATGATCTTGAAAAAACCATGTCATCTAAGCACCTACCTTTTTACGACAAAGCTTTTGGTAGCGATAGTGCCTTCTGGAAAAGCACCTCGCCCAGTCATCAACTCTCGCAAAAAACAGTACCTATGCTAGCGGTTTGTTCCACCAAAAGAAAAGACAAACCTTGCACTCAAGCAGAAGCTTTCATTGAAAAAGCGACTAAGTTAGGCACACCAGCAAACGTTCTTCCCGTCGCAATGTCTCATAAAGAAATCAATGAAAATTTAGGCTTAACAAGTGATTATACGGACAAAGTTGAAGCATTTATGCGCTCACTTGGGCTGCCTTTGTAATTTCAACCATTAGAAACTAAACTTAAATTTAAAACATAAATGAAAAATCTTCTTACTTGGCTGACAGCACTTGCGCTCACGGCATGCATGGGCACCCCTGAAAATGTAAAGGTGGTTGAGAGTGTTGATGCAAATCAGTATCTCGGCACATGGTATGAAATTGCGAGGTTAGACCATTCATTTGAACGTGATTTAGAAAAGGTAACGGCTACTTATAGCCTGCGAGACGACGGCGGCATTAAAGTCATTAATCGTGGCTTTAATACAAAAACAAATGAGTGGAAAGAGGCCGAAGGCAAAGCTTATTTTGTAGATCCTCCCAATGCCGACAAAACCAATACAGGCAAGCTTAAGGTATCATTCTTTGGCCCATTTTACGGTGCGTATAACATTATGGTGTTAGATAAACCGTACTATAACTATGTCATGGTTTGTGGACCAGATAAGTCTTATTTATGGATACTTTCCAGAACGCCACAACTCACTTATCCGATTAAACAACATTTGATTGCGCAGGCTAAAGAGCTCGGATTTGATACAGAACAATTAATTCATGTGCTACAAAGCGCTGAAATCATCAATTACAAAGCAGGACCCCATGTCAATAAATGATGTGGAACAACAGGCTTTTCTAACATCATAATTCTATAAAGCTATTTATGAAGTAAGGCCTCAAACTCAATGGCAGGTATAGGTTTACTGAAGTAATAACCTTGCAGCTCATCGCAACCAATCGACTGAAGATAATCGTGTGTAATGGTCTAACAAACTGCCACACTTGCTAAGGTTTTTTGCTGATACTTTT
>NZ_JAQSDC010000056.1 GCF_029945705.1 Methylotenera sp. | reverse complement strand
CTAGCCACACATAGTCTCAGTTTGCAAAATTATGGTGGATTTTTAGAGATGCCCATTAGATAAAGCACCATAATTATGCGACGCAATTTTAACATAAAAAAATTTTCCTTTACGCAAAAACGGTCAATTGAACTCATACAGAATTTACTTTAAAATGCATTTATAAGTCATTGAAAATATTTTAAAGTATCTGTAATTTCTTGGAGGAATTAGCAGACTTAGAAAATACCTGCTTAAAAAACTCCATATGTTGTGACTAGATGCTGCACGACAGTTACGCAATTAGGCTTCAATCAAGAAAAGAAAAGTACAAACCTAACTTCGTAGATATCGCTAACTTCTTAGCAAAGTAATGATTTTAGTTGCATATAAAAACTTTCAACTTTGTACACTAATGCCGTTTAACTTACACTCGAAATATAGTTTACAGCTCAAAATCTATGCCACCAGTAAATTTATTAATATCTCTCAACTGTCTCTTTGTCGGACGCCCGGCACCACGATCCCTAAGAGCATGCTCACTTTCACCTGTTGCCCTCGCATTCTCTCGTTTGATGATACTTGCCTGAGTTTCACTGTATAAGAGCGCAGCTTCTGGGGCACCTTTACGGATATTTGATAACCCTAGCACACTGACTTCAATCTCAAAGTCTCGGTTACGAATGTGTATAATTTGGCCTATGTGCACTTCTTTGGCCGGTTTAGCTCTGTCGCCATCAACATGCACTTTACCAGTTTCAATGGCTGCAGTGGCTAAGCTACGAGTCTTAAAGAAGCGCGCAGCCCATAACCACTTGTCTAGCCTACATTTAGTATCATCATTTTCTATGGATTTTGACATGTTTTGATTAGCACTTTTAACCTAGTCAATATGATTACTTGGTCAATATTTTTGGTGAGTTAGCTTCTAATATTTGTTTGAATGCAATTAATTTGGCTTCAGCAAGTTGATTAATTTCTTTCAGCGTATGGCCTGTAATATGCAACAGACCCTCAGCAGCGTTGTTCATCGTAGCGATATGAAACTGGCCGTTAGCAACGGCATCTACAACTTCGTCACTTAGCATCAAATGTCGCATATTGCGTTGGGGTATTAATACACCTTGTGTGCCATCTAAGCCTATGTCTTTACAGACCCTGAAATAGCCTTCAATTTTTTCATTTAGGCCTCCGACGGGTAATACCTCACCATGTTGACTAAGCGCGCCAGTCACGGCGATGCCTTGCTTAATGGGTAATTGCGTTAATGCTGACAACAGTGCAAACAACTCCGCGCATGAGGCTGAGTCGCCATCTACGCCGTTGTATTCTTGCTCAAACACCAATGAAGCGGTGAGGTTTAAAGGGTTGAATTGTGCAAAATTAGTATGTAACCAGCTTTGCAATATCATCACGCCTTTATCATGCGTTGGGCCGCTCATGGACACTTCGCGGTCAATAGTCAGTACATCTAATCGGCCCGCATAACAGTTTGCTGAAATTCGTACAGGTGACCCAAAACTTGCATCCGCAAGGTCTATGTGCGTTAGGCCGTTAATCTGCCCTACTGATTCGCCATACACGTTAATCATCAATTCATTATCGACAATTGAATCACGCGCATGTGCTTCAATGTAGCTATGGCGGGCATATTTGCGGTTAATCGCAGCTTTTACATCTTCTTTCTCGACTAATTTTGCGCCACGTAACTCTGCTGCAGCTGCGCTTTCTAGCATAAGTTTTTCTAAAACTGCAAACTTAGTACTGATACGCGTTTGATCTTCTTCTAACCTGTGCATGGCTTGCAATAAGCTCAAAACTGCATCAGCCGTAAAATGGCTACAGTTAAATTGCTGACATTTCTGCGCGATAAATGCGGCATAGGCTGCGTAATTTTCTGCATTCGCTTTTACTTTCTCAGCGAATTCAATTTTGATAGGAAAGTAGCTGAAAAAATCATACTTATCATCAATCAATTCATAGTAATCTTCACGCGTCGCCACTAATACAAGCTTCACTGAAACTGGAATCACATCTTGGGCGCTGACAAAGCTAGAGCCTTGACTGCTACTGCTGGTTAAATCTTCAATTTGTAAGGTGCCATTGCGTAAAAAACGGTGCAATTTTTCAAGTAGTTGAGTGCCATTTTGTTCATCCGCCAAAATATCGCGCAGATGCAATAACAATGCACCGCCATCTGCACGCAATAAGTTACCCGCTCTTAAGCGCATAAAGTCTGGCGTAGTGCTTGAATCGCCAGCACTCTCGATGCCACCAAATAATGATTGTAAACTTGGGTCATTGTCGTAAATAACAGGGGCTGGTTGATTTGCCGCGTGCTCAACAAGCACATTAACGCGATAACGCCCAAAAAAGCCTTCACTCAACAGCGCATCTAAATTATTATCATCAGCACTGGCACTAGGTTGCCAAGCCTCCAAAGTATCTAGAATGTCTTTTTGCAGTAACTCAAAATATTGAGTGAGCTGCTTGTTAGCTTGAATTTCTGGAATATTTGTTTTGATCGTACTTATCTGAACATTCAGAAATTCTTGAATTAATGTCGACGCGTTATCTTTAATTTTAGCTTCTAGCAGGCTGGCTAATTCTTTAGCTAATTGACGTACAAACTGATCCAATCCTTGCTTCAATTGCGTGCCAACACCAGCAGGCAGTTTTAAAAATAGCGGCTTAGTATTGCTATCAAACTGATGAAGTGCAATTAAGTCAGAGGGCGCGAATTGCTTAGACGCGGCTTCATGCATAGCGCTTAACATCAGCGTTGTGCGACCAGTGCCAGGTTCACCCAGCGCGAGTAAATTAAAGCCTGCTTGCTGCAAATTCAAACCAAATTCAGCCGCCTTTTTTGCTTCAGATTGCGCTACCCAAGCCTGATGCTGCGCACTTTTGCTATCAACGGCGATAAGTTCTGAAGTATCAGCAAAGTTAAATTGCTCAGCAGAAATATTAAGCGTTAATTGCTGTGGTGATAACAAAGTCGAGCTTGTTGATGTTGAATTGGTAGTGATTGACATGGTGCCTTGCTAATTATTTAAGTGTTAATTTCGTATAAATTTTGTATTAATTTTTCGGTATTTTTATTAACTTTCAAGCCAACGCTCACGCGCATCATCGTCTGTCAGCTTGGCTTCTATCCAACGCTCACCTTGATTGGTCACTTCTTTTTTCCAAAATGGCGCTTCAGTTTTTAAGTAGTCCATAATGAACTCACAGGCTTTAAAAGCTTCTCCACGATGCGCGCTACTCACCGCCACCAATACTATTTGGTCAGTGGGTTGTAATGTACCCACACGGTGAATCACCACTGCATCGAAAATATCCCAACGGCTTTGTGCTTGACTCACAATCGCCTCAAGCGCCTTTTCCGTCATGCCTGGATAATGCTCTAAGGTCAGTTGCGATACGGAATCGCCTTCATTTAAATCACGTACCTGCCCAATAAAGCTCACCACGGCACCTGTATCTTTACGTGCATTACGCAGCAGGTTAATTTCAAAACCTGTATCAAAATCTTGTGTTTGTACGCGGACTGTCATTGTCGAATATTACCGTCTATCCACCCGTAACCGGTGGGAAAAAAGCCACTTCATCACCATCGGCAATTGGCGCATTGTCATCGACTAACTCATGGTTAATTGCGCCTCTCACTTTTAACTTACCCATTAGCATTTGTTGCCAAGTATCGTTGCGCTTCGCAAGGTATGCTTTTAGTTTTAGTACGGTAAGCGAGCGTGCAAAATCATCATCGGGAAAATCTAAATCTTCAGTAGAAAATTTAAGTGTTTCCTTTAATCTTGCGAAATATAATATTTTAATTTTCATATACTTATAAATTTAACTTAATCTTCTTTATCATCAATAATATCTAGCAGATCAAGCGGCTTATTGGCTAATTCTACACGCTCAATTTGGGCAAATCGGCTAGATATCTTTTGACTACTGATATGCACTTCTTGTGCATTCTCATGTGCTTGACGGATATTATCCGCAAGCTTTTTCATACGCTGGTCAAAACGACCAAAATCTTTACTGAGCTTGCCTAACTCTTCTTTAATCACGTGCACTTGCTTGCGTGTTTCAACGTCTTTCAGTACGGCACGTGCGGTGTTAAGCACTGCCATCAGGGTAGTGGGTGAAACCACCCAAACACGCTTATTCATGGCATATTCAATCACATCATTGTGATAGGCATGTAGCTCAGCAAACACCGCTTCGGCGGGTATAAACATCACTGCACCATCAGATGTCACATTTGAAATAATGTACTTATTAGCAATATCATCCACATGTTTTTTAACATCAAGTTTAAACTGCTTTTCAGCCAACAACTGCTCGGCATCACTCAACTTGCTGTCAAACATACGATGATAATTTTCAAGTGGAAATTTGCTATCTACCGCCACCGTTCCTGTCGGGTCAGGTAAGAACAAAGCACAATCTGCACGCGTACCATTTTCAAAAGTATGTTGCATGGCAAATGAATTCACTGGCAACACATTGCGTACCAAGGCCTCCAACTGTACCTCGCCAAACGCACCGCGGCTGCGTTTATCGCCCAATAACTCTTGCAAGCTCACCACATTAGTGGTTAAGCCATCGATTTTCTTTTGTGCTTCGTCTATCGTTGCAAGGCGTGCCATCACATCTATAAACGTCTGATTAGTCTTTTTAAAGCCTTCATCCAAGCGCTCAGAAACTTTGCCACCAATTTGCTCTAGACGGCCATCCACGGCTTTAGTTAAACTTTCTATGCTTTGCGTTAGCGTCGTAGTCGCCTTTAACATCGTGTCATTGATAAGCGCTTGCTGTGACTTGCCTTGCTCGCTCAAAGTAATGTGCAATTTTTCCAACACGGTTTCACGTGTGAACGACAAGCTATTATTCTGCGCCAATTGAAGTGTCTGCATGGCCTCACGTGTCGCTTGCAACTCAGCCGCGACACTAGAACGCAAGCGCTCGCTGGTTTCGTTTGAAGACGTACTTAAACGATCACCCAATTTATTTAAGCCATCGTTAAAATCTAGCAACATGGCACGGTGCTTTTCTTCTAACTGCTGCAAAATCACCGCATTTTTATCTAGCTGGTTGACGCGCAGCATCTGCCAAATCATCAGCGACAAAATGGTAATCGCCACCACTAAAATTAATATTTGTATCATAAGGCGTGATTATACCTGATGCGGATTGCTCCGTTTTTAGAATAAATTACCAAGAAAAATTAACTCGGAAATGAACTAAGCAAACTTGCTATTAATGGCCGTAATAAATGGCCCTAGCTTAGGCGGCTGTGGCTCAACATCGACTTTGATGCCAAACTTCTTCAATGCTACGGTACACACTGGGCCAATAGAGGCCACCATGCTTTTATTAAGCATTGTCTGCAGTGATTGATGGCGACCAAGTGATTCAGCTACTGCAAAAAAATTATAAACTTGTGATGCACTGGTAAAACAGACCATGTCAATTTTACCAGCATCAAGCGCATCCATTAAATCAACCAGCGGTTGAGTGTCTGCGGGCAAACTCCAGCGATAAGTAGCAATCTCGGTGACTAATGCGCCTCGTACTTCTAGGGCTTGCTGAAGCTCCAAGTTGGTATCGCCATAGCGCTGCACCGCTACTCGTTTGCCTTTAATCGTATATTTATCTAACTCAGCAAGTACTTCCGTTGTGGTAAAAGGATCACCCGCAGTAGCATCTATACGCACTTTGTATGAGCGCAATGCTGACGATGGTTTAATCCCTCTCACAAGCACAATTGAAGATTCAAGAATTTGCTTTAACTGCTCAGTAATACCTAATTCATCCGTAGTGGCAAATAAAGCTTTAACACCTACACCAGTCTGAAAAATAAAGAGTTCAGGCGCACTTTTTTGCCAATCGTTAATTAAACTGGTAATTAATACAGGGTCAATATCGGGAATCTCTGCCAATGCAGGCGCCGAAAAAGGCGTACCGCCATACTTTCTCACCAAGTCGGCAAGTTGCTCACCCGCGCGGTTTTCTAAAATGGCAATGGTTTTATTTTTCAATGTACAATTCCTAGGTACTAAACAGATTGATACTAGATAGAAAGACATTAGCCAAAGAGATTTTGGCTAAATAACTTAATGGCTTTAATTCAATAACACTGCAATTAATCCGTGCGTTTTTTTGATATTTGGTTTAAGTTTTCAGTATAACAAATCCTATGCGCGTTAAAACCATATAACTTCAGGCAAGCCTATATTTTCAAGCAGACACTCAATTAAAAAATAATGATTAAACTCAAATTAATTCTTACTCAATGGCTACTAAGCATTACACGTAAGTTACAAAATAATTTCTATTTGTACTTATGCGCACTGCTTTCTGTGCTGATTTTACTGGATGCCAGCCTGTTTCATATTGGTGAAAACATGCGTAACCGCGCGTTTGATTTGATGGTTAAAAATCGTATTGTAAAAGCTAAAGTTGACCCAGACATTGTGATTGTTGATATTAACGAAGCCTCTCTCAATGCGATGGCAAAGGAATATGGCCGCTGGCCGTGGCCACGACAAGTATTTGGCGAGTTTGTAGAGAATATTGAAAGTCAACATCCAAGAGCAATTGTGTTTGATATTTTATTCAGCGATGCGGATGTTTACAACCCTGATAGTGATACTTATTTTAATGATGTGATTGCTGGCACGAACAACACGTTTTTTCCTATGTTGCGCCTATCGCCAGCCAGTGACAATTTAAGCAAAGTCACGCCAGATATGATTCCTGGCATCAAGCGTCAATTAAAGAATGTTGATGGCGAACCTCTTTCAATGGTTAAAAAACCTATCGCCATTGTATTGCCGCATTTTGAAGCAGCACTTAATTCCAAGAGACTAGGCACACATAACATTTACGCAGATACAGATGGCATCGCACGTGAATACAGACTTTGGCATAATGAAAATGGCTGGCTATTGCCCTCATTACCGCTAGCAGTAGGCAACTTTGCACAAATGAACTCAACCCCACTGCCTCAAGATATGCTCATTAACTGGCGTGGTAAGGCATTCACTTATCCTTACGTCAGTTTCAGCGATGTGTATGCCGATATGGCAAGTAAAGTCAAAAAACGTGTACCAAATGAATTTACCAACAAAATAGTCATTATTGGCTCAACCGCGCCTTCATTGTTTGATATTAAAGCCACGGCGATGGCCAAAGAGTTTCCCGGGGTGGAAATATTAGCCACGGCAATCGATAACGTTAAACACGTAGACTACCTACATGTATGGCGCGGCAAAACGCCCTATGTTTTGATGAGTTTGCTGTTGATATGGCTCACTGCTTTGGCGTTTTACCGCAACGTGGACCGCGACAAAGTGACTAAGATTTTCAGTAGCAGTCAGATTACTTTGCTAGGTCTTTCTTACATTGCACTTAACTTTACCAATACTTATTTAGACATTACAGGCCCGATTACTTGGGCAATTATGTATTTCAGTGTGGCAAAAATATATGCGCTGGCTAATGACCGCGCCATGCAAAGATTACTAGCTAACGATATTGAGTCTGGTAAAAAAGGTGCTGCTATCTTGCTGATGCCGATTGTGATTGATAGCGAAGTGCCGTTTAGCGACAGCATGTTAAAAACGCTGCAAAACAACATTACACAACGCTGCACGCTACCCGCCACGGTAGAAATACTAAAAGGCACGCAAAGCGGCATTTGGGGGCTGTTTACCGACATGATTACGGTAAGCTGGGCTTACCAGCACGACAATGCCATAGAAGCTGACAAAGTGAATGCTGATGCTACGCAGTTAGGCTTGCAATTAAAAACCATAGTGCAAAATGCAGGTATGCCAAATGACACTAGCGTACGTTATACCCAACATACAGGTGTGCTAAATGCCGAAAAAGCAATGGATAGTCAATGGCGCGGCTTATTCGCGCAAGCCATTATTAAACTAGATGTTTTAGAAAACAGTCTTTAGAAAACTAGCTTTAAAAGAAAAGAGAACAACACTGATGAGAAAATTAACTCAATGGCTAATCGCAGCAAGCTTTCCAGCACTGCTTATAGCAAATAATAGCATGGCCGCAGAAGCGGGTAGCGCACTTAAAAATGACAGCGTGCGTTTTGAGCCATTTGCCGATGCCAAAGTCACGGGCACATTAAATCGTGGTGATAGCCTTGAAATTATCAGCAAAAAAGGTGCCTGGCTACAAGTGAAATCAAAGAAAAGCGCAGGTTGGGTGCGTTTACTTTCGGTCAAACGTGGAAGCTCTAGCACAGGCAATCAAGTAAGTGGCGTATTGGCTGCAGCCAGTGGTCGCGCTGGTACTGGTCAAGTAGTTTCTACCACAGGGATACGTAGCTTGAGTGCGGAAGAACTTAAAGCCGCCAAATTTAATGAAGCCGAAGTAAAAGCCTTAGAAGGCTATACGCAAAGTGCAGAACAAGGTCGTCAATTTGCTAACGCTGGCAATTTAAAAACCATCTCTTTTCCTAATTTAAAAGCAGCCCCTAATTCAACAGTGGTTAATGGAGGCGCAAAATGAGTCTAACAAGCATAACAAAATTCCGAAAAAACATACTGTTATCAGCCGTGCTTGCAAGTATGTTGGCTGGTGTCAGTATGACCAGCACCGCTTTCAATTTAGGTGACGCATTGAAAGATGCCGCTAAAAAGCAAATTGAACAGCAAACGGGACAAACAGAGGCACCGCAAACGCCAGCCACAGATAGTCAAAACACAACAACTGCGCCAGATACCGCGACAAACGCCGCAACGACAGAGTCTGCTGAGAAAGCGCAACAAACGATTAACTGGAAAAGCCCAAGTAAAGCGGAAGAAATTGCACTTGGCCGTGAAATTACAGGCAACTTGCTAGGCGCTGCGCCACTGGTAAAAGATGAAGCTTTACAGAAATACGTCAATTCCGTAGGTCGCTGGGTAGCATCACAATCAGAAAGGCCTGACTTACCTTGGCACTTCGGTGTCATTGAAAGTGATGATTTAAATGCATTCTCGGCGCCTGGTGGCTACGTGATGATAACTAAAGGCCTGTACCGAAAAATGACTAATGAGGCTCAACTAGCTGGTGTATTAGGCCATGAAATTGGTCATGTAGTGGCAAAACATCAACTCAAGGTTTTACAAAAACAACAGTTGCTTAATATAGGCGCCAGCTTCCTCAGCAAGAAGCTTGGTAAAGACAATAAAATTATTAGTAAAGCGATTGGCAGTGGTGCAGAAATTAGCGCGAGAAGTTTAGATAAAGATGCAGAGTTTGAAGCTGACAGACTAGGCCTAAGCTATGCGACGCGCTCTGGTTATGAGCCATTTGGCTTAACTGACGTGCTACAAATATTGGGGCAGACAAATCCGAATGATAATAGCGTTGCATTGCTATTCAAAACCCACCCACTGCCTGATGAAAGATTGGCTTCATTGGGAGATTCGATTGGCAGCAAACTTGATAATATTACCAACGGAAAAACGCTGGAGAATAGATTTTACAAGCTTAAGAACTAGCGTCTTTAAACTCAGCAACGTACATTAAGCATGTTTCTATTCGACTTCTGTATTTTGTCATCCACGTTAAGTGATGACAAAATACAGAGGCAAAGTCATTACCAATTTCAGCCATTGCGACACATCTCCAATTAAGCGATAATCAACTCGCAACATTATTATTCTTCGAACTAAAACATAAAGTTAACTTTTATGGAATTAGTCGTTATTGGGGCAACACCCTTTTCAGCGTAATAGATTCAACTAAAAAATCTATCGAGGAGCACTCTATGCAATATCAAATTGATACTTTTCTTTTTTCTCTCAATCAATTCTGGCAGCAAGTCGCTATGTTCTTTCCTAAGCTTTTAGCCGTCATTGTCATTTTATTTTGTGGCTGGTTAGTGGCCAAAGTAGCGCGTTTGGCTGTAAAACGAATTTTAAAACTGGTCAAATTTGATCAATATGCTGGCAAATCAGGTTTAGAAGCTTTTTTAAAAAATGATGACTTCGACGTTTCATTGAGTGGCATTGTGAGCCAAGTTGTTTACTGGCTGGTGATTTTGCTATTTGTGATTACTGGCGCCAATGCACTAGGCATGACAGAAGTCGCCATTATGCTCAATCAACTGGCTAACTATCTACCAAAAATAATCGTTGCGATTGTTGTGTTGATATTTGGTACTTTGTTGAGTCGCTTTATTAATCGCCTCGTTTTTGCTTGGCTACATGGCATTAAGTTTGAAGGCGCACTGGCAATTAGTACTTCTGCAGAGTATTTGGTACAAATATTTGCGATTTTTGTAGCGTTAGAGCAATTAGATATTGGCACTCAACTGATTACCGCGTTATTTGTGATTATGTTTGGTGCAGTGTTTTTAGCGCTGGCAATCGCTTTTGGCCTTGGTGGCAGAGAATGGGCAGCTAAAATTATTAGTGAACGGCAAAAACGTTAAATTCATTGCTAGAAATTAAAAACTAGAAACTTACTTAAACCAAGTTTCTAGCCCGTAGCTCCGACTTAATGTAAGCATAATAAATGGGCGCCGCAACAATGCCTGCTAGACCAAATGCGGCTTCCATGCATAACATTGCAATCAACAATTCCCATGCATTTGCGCGAATTTGGCTACCGACGATACGTGCATTTAAAAAGTATTCAAACTTATGAATAATGATTAAATAAGCTAACGATGCAATCGCCACACCTAATGACTGGCTTAAACTAACCACCACAATCATCGTGTTAGAGATTAAATTGCCGATCACTGGAATCAAACCAATCACAAATGTAATAGCAATCATCGTCTTAACTAAGGGCAAATGAATACCCATAAGTGGTAACACTATAGCTAAATAAATCCCAGTAAATGTTGTATTAATGGCTGCTATGCGCAATTGTGCAAATACCACACGTCTAAAAGCATCACTAAACAACTCACCACGCCCCGCTAACGCGCGAGCGAATGGCTTAAAATTATCCATTGCCACCGCCTCGCGTACAGCTAAAATGCCGCCAATAATCATACCAATAAGTACATGTGCTGTGATACGCCCAGCTTCTTTTCCAACACCTTGCAACTCATCAGCATGGCTGCGCAACCACGCTGCGGCTTGCTCTTTAAACGCTATCGCGTCCGCTGGCAAATGTTCGACAATCCAACTAGGAAGTATTTTGCGTGAGTCTTCAATAATCTGCGCCATTTTAGCGAGTAAGACTGTCAGACTACCTGCATCCGATCTAAAAAAAGCGACTAAACCAGCACCAGCAAGGGCGAGTAAACTTACAACAATCACAACTAAAATGCCTACCGCCCATAGCTTGGAGCGATTGCTAGGTTTTTTAGTTGGAAATTTACGTGCAATAAGTGGTGTGATGATATGCACCAACTCATACACCAACAATCCTGAAAGCAAGGCGGGTAGTAAACTAAATTTAAGTACAAAAATTAAAGCGCATGCGGCGATTAGCCAAGCCGCTTTATCGCATACTGATGCTGGCAATAGTTGTGAAGTTTTAGTCATGCAGCCATGTACCTTATAGGCTCCCTTAAAAGATTAGCTTAACAATAGCACACATACATTGGTGCTAAATCTGCAAAAGTGTGTTTTTTTAACCGCCATATGGCTTAAAACGATTCAAAAAATTAAACGATTCATCCACAGGTAACAAAACCACCAGTTCGATTTGGTCGTTGAAAGCTTTACTCACGATGCTACCGTTACACTTGAGCAATGCATTTATCATCATATCCATTTGCTTGTAAGTAATAGTCAATGGATAGGATTTCATTTCAACAAAGTGACTAGTTTTAGCGGCATCTAAAGCTAACTTAGCGGTACCGCCATAAGCACGTGCCAGCCCGCCTGTGCCTAGATTAATGCCGCCATAATAACGAATTACTGCAACGCATACATTAATTAAATTTCGACCTTCTATCAACTTCAACACAGGCATACCAGCCGTACCCGAAGGTTCACCTGCATCTGAAAAGCGTGGAACTATACCCTGCTCTGTTTTGAGCCTGAAACCATAGGCTAAATGATGTGCAGTCGGATGTTTTGATGCAAATGCACGTAATGCCTGTCCGATTTCACGTTCATCTGCACAGGCTAGCGCCATTGCGATAAAACGAGATTTATTAATGGTTTGATCAGCGAAACCTGCTTGTGTAATAACTAACAATGTACCTTCTAACTAATTTAAGCCAACGATATTACCTGCTTGATTCACACTAATACGCTCACTTGCGGGCTGTTTTGGTAAACCTGGCATGGTCATTATTTCACCACAGATAGCTACAATAAACTCAGCACCACGAGAGAGTCTTAATTGACGGACTTTTAACACATGTCCAGTTGGTGCGCCTCTTAGCTTAGGATCTGATGAAAATGAATACTGCGTTTTTGCAATACAAACAGGGTAATGACTATAACTTCTCTCTAACTCAATAAGCGCAGTCTGCGCTTCTACAGACAACTCCACATGGCTCGCCCCATATATTTTCTGCGCAATTGTCTGAATTTTATCCAGCAATGGCATCTCATCAGGGTAGAGCAGTTTAAAATGATTAGTTGGCTGTTTAGTCATGCTAATGACTTCTTGCGCCAAATCAAGAGCGCCTGCACCGCCCCTCGCCCAATGCTTACAAACAATGGCTTTAACACCAAAACTGGCAGCTTCTGTTTCTAGCAATGCAATTTCAGCATCGCTATCACTTAAAAAGTGATTGATAGCCACTACTATCTTTAAACCAAAATGTTGCTGAAGGTTATCTATGTGCTTTTTTAAATTGGCTATGCCGCTTTTTAAAGCCGTCAGATCCTCTTGATTCAACAATCCAACATCAACGCCACCATGATATTTAAGTGCGCGCACTGTTGCCACCAACACAACCGCAGCTGGTTGCAAGCCAGTTTTTCTGCATTTAATATCAATAAATTTCTCAGCACCTAAATCTGCGCCAAAACCCGCTTCCGTCACCACAAAATCTGCTAACTTCAACGCTGCCTTTGTTGCCACCACTGAGTTACAGCCATGCGCAATGTTAGCGAAAGGCCCACCGTGGACTAATGCTGGAGAATGCTCTAGGGTTTGCACTAAATTCGGTTGCAAAGCATTTTTTAACAATGCTGTCATTGCACCTTCAGCATTTAAATCACTGGCTAATACTGGCTTATTTGCGCTAGTTAAACCAATTTGAATATTACCTAAACGTGCTTGCAAATCCTCTAACGTAGTGGCTAAGCAGAATATCGCCATCACTTCACTGGCAACGGTGATATCAAAACTTGTTTGCCGTTCAAACGATTGTCCGTCTTTATTAAGACCGTTTAATGTAATGTCGCGCAAGGCGCGGTCATTCATATCCATACAGCGACGCCAACTAATGCTCGCGGGAGCAATATCCAACGCATTGCCTTGGTAAATATGATTGTCAATCAACGCTGCAAGTAAATTGTTTGCACTGCTAATGGCATGAAAATCGCCTGTGAAGTGCAAATTAATATCTTCCATCGGCACGACTTGCGAATAACCGCCGCCTGTCGCGCCGCCCTTTAGGCCAAATACTGGGCCAAGCGAAGGCTCGCGCATACACACCATGGCATGTTGATTCTTATTGGCTAACACTTGATTCAGTGCATCTGCCAACCCGATGGTCGTAGTCGTTTTTCCTTCACCTGCAGGTGTGGGACTAATAGCTGTGACGAGAATTAATTGACCATCAGCCTGAGTTTGTAGTTTTTGAATACATGCCGCGCTAAGCTTGGCAATATGTTGACCATAAGGAATTAAATCTTCACTAGCAAGATTGAGTTCTGATGAAACTTGTAAAATCGGCTTGAGTATTGCAGCTTGTGCGATTTCAATATCAGACTTCATCAAGACTGTCCTTTAGGCTATAGATTGGGTTTATTATTTGCGTCCACCAAGAATACTACCCAACACACCGCGAACTATTTGACGCCCAAGCTGCGAACCTATTGCACGGGCTGCGCTTTTGGCTGCGGCTTCCAGCACGCCATCTGAGCGGCTTCCAGACTTTTTGCTACCGCCGAACAACCCGCCCCAATCAAATCCCTCGTCAATTTTAGCTTCAGTCGCTGCTTGCTCTGTTCTGGTCTTAAGTATTTCATAAGCAGACTCACGGTCTACTGACTTTTCATAAACCCCTGCTACATTTGAATTATTCACAGTGTTAGCACGTTCGCCATCTGAAATAGGCCCTATGCGGCTGCCAGGTGGGCAAATAAAGGTGCGCTCTACTGGCGTAGGAATACCTTTTTCATCTAAAAATGAAACTAACGCTTCACCTACACCTAACTCAGTAATAGCGACAGCCACATCTACTTTTGGATTACTTCTGAAAGTGTCTGCAGCCGACTTAACGGCCTTCTGATCACGCGGCGTAAAGGCACGTAAAGCATGCTGTACACGGTTACCCAGCTGACCAAGCACCATATCTGGAATATCTAATGGATTTTGACTGACGAAATAAACACCAACCCCTTTAGAGCGAATTAAACGCACCACTTGTTCAATTTTTTGCAGTAAAGCATCTGGGGCATCGTTAAACAGTAAATGCGCTTCATCAAAGAAAAATACCAACTTCGGTTTATCTAAGTCACCTGCCTCTGGCATCTTTTCAAACAACTCGGATAATAGCCACAACAATAAGGTTGCATAGATGCGCGGTGAATTAAACAACTTATCACTGGCTAAAATATTGACGATACCGCGACCTTGCGCATCAGTCTGCATCAAATCATCTAAATTAAGTGCTGGTTCACCAAAGAACTGATCTGCGCCTTGTGTTTCAAGCTCCAGCAAAGCACGTTGTACGGCGCCTACACTGGCCGCGGAGATATTGCCATAATTAGTTTGATATTCAGCAGCATTTTCTGCCGCGTGTTGCATCATCGCGCGTAAATCTTTTAAATCCAGTAATAGCCAACCTTTGTCATCAGCGATTTTGAATACTGAGTTCAAAACACCACTTTGCACATCGTTTAAATTAAGCAAACGCGCCAATAACAATGGCCCCATCTCGGCCATGGTCGTGCGAACTGGATGGCCTTTTACGCCAAATACATCCCAAAATGTCACTGGGCATTTTTTATAACTAAATTCATTTAACGCCAACTGCTGAACGCGCGCTTCTACCTTAGGGTTACCGCCACCCATTTGGCTCATGCCAGCTAAATCACCTTTCACATCTGCCATGAACACAGGCACGCCTATGTTTGAAAATTGCTCAGCTAAGCTTTGTAATGTAACCGTTTTACCTGTGCCTGTTGCGCCCGCAATTAAGCCATGTCGATTAGCCATTTTAGGCAATACAAAACTAGAGGTTTCACTATTTTTTGCAATTAATAAGGGTTCTGACATGTTTTTATTGTCCTATAACTTGAGCACGAGTAGATACGCCAGCAGATGCATCATTGTAACAAAACTAAGCTGAGGTAACATGAAAGTAATCAAGCTTAAAAATACAAAAAAAGCTGAAAACATTTGAGTATCTTCAGCCTTTTCATTCAAAGTGCTAACTTTAGGTATTAAATTTAATGCAAGCTTGTTTTTAACGATGCATCAAACTCTTCTATTGTGATTGGCCTACCAAACAAATACCCTTGAAATTGCTTGCAATGAATTTTTAAAAGGTGTTCTTTTTAGTCTTTCGTCTCCACACCTTCGGCAATGACTTCAAGCTCCATGCTTTTCGCCATTGCAATAATCGTCCGCACAATGGCTTTATCGCTGATATCACTGGCAATATCTCGCACGAATGACTGGTCTATTTTTAGTTGTGTGAGGGGTAACCGTTTGAGGTACTGCAAAGACGAATAACCTGTACCAAAATCATCCAATGAGAATCTAATGCCTATTTCTTTTAAGGCGGTCATGGTGACAATCGTATCTTCAATATTTTCCAGTAACATACTCTCAGTCAGCTCAAGCTTAAGTAAGCTTGGGTTAATACCATGGCGATCTACCGCAACTTGAACCTGATTCACAAAGTTATTTTGGTAAAACTGTTTCGCGCTAACATTAATTGAAACAGTCAGTTCTCGGGTTAACTCGCCAATCTGCCACGATTTAATTTGAGCGCACGCAGTATCAAGTACCCATTCACCTATTGGTAAAATTAATCCTGTTTCTTCCGCCAGACAAATAAAATTACCAGGTGGAATCATGCCCCGCTCTGGGTGAATCCAGCGTATTAAGGCTTCTGCCCCTAATGGCGTATTAGATTGATCGACTTGAATTTGGTAATAAAGCTGAAACTGTTGTTTATCTATGGCTTTGCGCATCTCTCGCTCTAAATCTGCCCGCTTGTCGATGGCTTCTTGCATCAATGGGTCGAAAAACCGCATCGTGTTTCGACCAGCTCTTTTTGCTTGATACATGGCAATATCAGCATGTTTAACTAAGTCATCTTGTGCATCCACATGATCACCGAATAAGGCCACGCCAATACTCACCGTGCTATGGTATTCATGAATCGCTAGTTGGTAAGGCTGATTTAGCGTTGCCAGAATTTTTTTACCTACAGCCTCAGCCTGCGCAGCAGCTTCTATTGAATGGCTGCTCAGATCTTCAAGCATGACAACAAATTCATCTCCGCCTAAGCGTGCCACCCTTGCCACCGTATCACCATCACGCAGACACTCTGTTAATCGCGAGGCTACCTGCTGCAATAGTAAGTCACCAAACGCATGGCCTAGTGTGTCATTCAGTGTTTTAAAATGGTCGAGATCAATAAATAGTAAAGCGCCATCTCTGCCAGTGCGCTTACTAGCAAAAAACGCACGCTTTAATTTGTCAATCAGCATGCGTCGATTGGCTAAATGCGTTAGCGAATCATAAAAAGCTAAATGTTCAATTTCATCTGCAGCCTGCTTGCGCTCAGTGATATCTGAAAATAAACAAACAAAATTAGTTATTGTTTGCGCCTCATCTCGTACAGCAAAAATATCTATCCAAACGTCATAGCTTTCACCATGATCATTCAAGTTCTTTGCTTCTCCCCGCCACTCCCCAGCATACTCAAACTCCTGCTGTATTTTCTCAAAAAACTGAGGATCATTATGTACAAATCCGATATTTTTAGGCTTTGCGCCAAGCACTGCTTCAAGGCTATAACCAGTAATTCTAGTAAAAGCAGGGTTAATTCTTACAATATTCATGTCGACATCAGTAATAAGTATGCCATCATGCGCATGCTCAAACACTCTGGCTGAGAGCAATATGCTCTCGGAGCTTTCTCGCAAGGCAGTGATACTCTCGCGTAATTTATGACGCATATTGAGTACGTTAGACATGAGAGTATTCGGTTTAGCTTCCAAACCATCATTCTCAAAATTCCCATCTGCAATACGTTTTACGACATCAATAGCCAGAGCGGGATCGCCACCAATCGGATTAACGATCAAACGTCGCAATTGCCATAGAATAATCACAAGAAGTGCCGCACCTATTAGCATGCATGTAGTAATAACGATCCACGAGTGTGATAAACCAACTGCGCGAGCCTCACTCAATGGATAAGCAACAACTACCTTAAATCCCCAATTGGGAATTTTTTCTGAGACAAATTTCCAGTCTTTAGGCTGCTCAAGAAATAAGTGTTCTGCCTTAGCTAATTTGATGTGCGCTGAATGGAATCGAATTTTATTATTGCTATCAAGTACCATAGTAAAACCACTTTTCAGCTGTCGCTTATTACGTACGGCATCACGAATCACTTTCATATCGACTTTGTAACCCACATAATAAGCGCCTATCACATTACCCTGAGCATCATACATAGGGTCGTAACGCGTGATATAGGGCTCATCTAGAATGTCCACAACACCATGAAATGCTTTTCCTTGACTAAGCGCCGTGAAAGCGCTGCCGTTAGGATTGAGTATAGTGCCAGTTGCTCTAGACATATTGGCTTTTAAAACATTAGTGGAAACTCGCACAAAATCGTGACCATCTTTTATAAAAATAGTCGCAGTACCACCGGCTAAGCTAGTCAAATCA
Organism: Methylotenera sp.; assembly: GCF_029945705.1. Lineage (GTDB taxonomy): Bacteria > Pseudomonadota > Gammaproteobacteria > Burkholderiales > Methylophilaceae > Methylotenera. Next base: position 56,945 of record NZ_JAQSDC010000056.1, on the reverse strand, counting down.
TCGACCAGTTTAAATAAATTGGTGACGGGTGTGCTGCCGAAGATTAAGTTAGGAACGACCCTGCCTTGAGAGTTAATCTGACCATCAATGAACGGCTCACCAAGGATTTGACTTTGCTCTTTTAAAAGACGCATGGATAAATCAGCTTTATCCGTGACAAGCTCATCCGTTACATTTAGTAAACGAACTAAGGTTTTTGCTTGTTCATCTGCTTCGATTTGAATGCTATCTAGCTGTTGCGAGGTCTGTTGTTGAATTAACACAAATGGCACAGCTGCTAAAAGCATGAGCACAGGTAGAATGAAGCGCCAAATTGTGGATATTTTACTAATCATATAAATTTACAATTCATTTACACTTTATTGCGCAATCATAAGCTAAGTTTAGTTTTTTAAACAACTGCAATACCAGATTAGCAATTTAAGCATCTCGTCATTGTCTGAGTTAAAACTTAAAAGACGGCACGTAATTCGAACTGGCTTTTCTGCCAATATGGTATTTTCAAAACTCACGCTATTAATTATCACGAGATTTTTATGTAGACTAAAAACACTCGCTAAAATTAGTGCATAGTTATTTAACTACGTGACAGTCGTATTTAATCTTGGGAATATAAGGGAGATATGGTTGCAAATCAGACCATTGCCTGATTTGCTAAATAAAACGCGTGGGGATAGTGTTCAAGTGCTTATATAGAATTTACTAAGCACTTGAATCAAACACTTAAATCAGATGCTCTATATTGTCTTACTACTGACTTTAGATTGTGCCATAAGTATACTAGCAAACACGCCCACCGCTGCCAAACACCAAACAATGACCGCCCCAGAAGGCAGATCAAATATGGCTGAAAGCGCTAAGCCCATTACGTAAGCAGTTGCGCCGATTAAATATGCACCTAACATTTTTCTTGGTTCTGACCAATTTCTAACGGCAAGCGCAGGAATAATCAAACTAGAAAATACTAAATAGACGCCAACCAGTTGCACTGAAGCAGTGACTGCTAGGGCAAATAAGCCATAAAAACCTGCACGACCCATTTTGTCTTTCAAGCCAAACCAGACAGCTAAAATTAGCAAGGTAAGGACTGAAACTGGTAATAACTGGGTCATACTGACCCAAAGAATTTGACCTGCCAGTAAGTCTTTTAAGTGCTCGCCCCCATGTGGGTTGTTAGCCAATAACAGTATTCCCGCACTCGCTGCCAACACAAAAAATACACCGATTAATGCCTCTTGTACTTCTGGCCACTTTTTTTCTGTCCAAGTAAGCAGTAATGCGCCCAATAACGCGGCACTTACTGCAACGATTTGCACCTTGATACCTTGCGGCTCCCAGCCCATAGCATCGGCTGCAATAACCCCTAGAGCAGCAATTTGTGCCACGGCAAGGTCGATAAACACGATACCTCGCTTAAGCACTTGCTGACCTAGCGGCACATGTGTGGCCAATACTAATAAGCCAGCTAAAAAAGCTGGGCCAAGGATGGTAAGATTTAAGGTATCAAGATTCATTAGTGCACTCCGTATCAATATCTATTGGTAATCAAAATAGTCATTTAGCTTTACTTAACCACATCACTATGCACATTACTTAGCCGCATCTAAAAGACGTTGCACAGTGTCATCAAATAAAGAAAACAAGTCTTTTGCACGATCTGACCCGCCTACTGTAAATGGCAATGCTACTGCTGGAATCTTAGCTCTTTCAGATAACCATTGCGATGGACGCTCACTGTTGTATGCAGCTCGAATCACCATTTTTGCAGGTTGGCGCTGCAATTGCGTAAGCACCTCACTAAGATGACTGCTAGTTGGCTCAACGCCTGGTTTTGGCTCTAATGTCGCCACTTCACGCAAACCCAGCCAGTCTTCTAAATAGGGGAAACCTTTGTGTTGTACGACAATAGCCATGCCTTTAAGTGGCGCTGCTTGAGTCTCCCAGCGCTTGCTTGCCTCTTGCCAGCGTTGCGCAAAATCTTTATGTTTAGCTTGATAAAACGTAGCGTTAGGTGCATCGACTTCTGCAAGTCGCTGTGATAACGCATCACCCACTTTAGCTATATTACGTGGATCGGTTTGAATATGCGGGTTGCCGCCTGGATGCACGTCACCATCTGCACGATCTAAACGGCTTGGAATTTCTAACATACGCACATAATGCGCCGCCTCAAAGTTACCAGCTTTACCCGCTAACACATTGGTATTACCAGCTTGGCGCAGCAACACTGGCAACCAACCAATTTCCAGCTCGGAGCCTGTACATACCAACAAATCAGCTTTACGCAGCTGCGCAACTAAGCTGGGTTTTGCTTCAATATGATGAACGTCTTGCAAGGCGTTGGTTGCAGTAAATACAGTGACTTTATCGCCACCTAGCTCTTGCGCAAGCGCGCCCCACTCTGGCTCACAGGCAAATACATTCAGTGCGGCTTGAGCGGATTGCGTTGTAACGAGTAATACAGATAGTGATAATGCTTTAAATATATGTTTCATCTAAATCTCCTTAATATTTGTGGGCACCGTGAGCGCCTAAGCTCATTTGGTACTGGATGAACACTTGATTGTCAGTCGCTTCTTGGCGAGATTTATCGCTAGATACCTGTAAGCGGATACGAGAGAATTCGCTTGGACTAAAGTCCAGCATGGCGCTGATGCGTTTAGGGTCATAACTACTATTCGCTAGATTTGCGGCATTATCGCCATAGTTAACGCTACCGCTGTTCAATTGGTCGTAACGCAAGCCAGCACGCCAATAAGGCAAGAATTTATAAACGCCTTGTAAGTACCAGCCATCTTGCGATGCCGTGTAGCGACCAGTGTTAGCCGCTTGATCAACATCATATGTGAGGTCACCTTTCTGAGTGCTATGCAAGTATTCACCCTGCAACTTGAAGCTAGTATTAGTAGCATTACCATTTGGCGCCCATTTCCATACAAAATCGGCTAACCAAACTTTACTGTTACCAGTGAAGCTATTGGTTACATCACTACCCAAGGCATCAATATCGTTAGACTTCCTATCTTTAGGTGAAACGTCTAGATAAGACAAGCCTGCGCGCCAACTACTGCTAATGCCTAAGTCGCCACCAACATGCGCGAATATTGAGCCTGCACCGCCGCCATTTTCATCTCGTCCCTCTGTATCAGCAATACGTCCGCGGCCATATTCAGCACCAAACTCCAGAAATAAATCAGTTGGTGCCAGCCATTTCAGTTGTATCCCATCATCACCAAACTGATTGCCAAGGAAAGCCTGATAAGCCAAGGGATTGTCTACAAAATCCCAAGTATGGGCATGCTGGTCATTGAGATAGCCAATGCTAGAAAAAAACCGGCCGGCCTTAAGCGTCACACCATATGGCAAGGTGGTTGTTTGCACAAAAGCCTCTTCCACGCCTATGGTGTTGTCTGGCGCTAATGCTAAATTGAGGCCGCCATAAAAGTTAGGGTCTACGCTGGCATAAACCCCTAACTCAGACTCGCCTAAATTAAAGCCCTTGGTACCAGGCCCGATTTCACCACCCGCTTGAAAGCCTGTGATGTGGTAATTGGAATCTTGAGAACGGTTGGCATAAGTACCAGATAAAATTAAAGAAATATCTGGATTAAGCGCATTGCTGGCAGTTGGTCTAGCACTGGCTTGTACGGAGGCTTCCTCGGCCTTTTTATCCGCATTACCTGCGACCGTTTCAGTCGTTTGTAAACGGGTCTCTAAGGTTTGAATACGTGTTTCATAACTCTGTTTCATTTGTTGAATTTCAGCGCGTAGTGCTTCTAATTCGTTGCTATCGTTTGCTTTTGCTGCAGCGGGCAGCAAGAAGGTAAGCGCAATGGCGCGCACCAATATTTTCTGGTTGAACATGTGAACCTCGTCGTTGCAAAAATGAATAAAACCACGCCTTAAAAGGTGTGGATTAAGATTTAAGGTCTAAGCGAGGATAGGTGGGGCGCGAGAGTGGTAAGAAAAGAAACGTGTAGAAATAACCGACTGGTGTAGAACCGTCGATAACTCAAATTGTCCAGAAGCAATATTGAGGATATGCGCTTGCGAACCAATGGCAGCGGAAAGGCCTGCAAGTGATAAACACTTTCCACAGACCTCAGAATGATTCGTAGACTTATCTTCACTTGAAGATTTTTGAGTAGAGGATTGCTGATTTGAAGACTGTTGTTGAAAGTCTGCCGTATGCACATAAGCATGCACCATTGCCTGTTGCTGCCCGAACACGAGCAGCACAGCAAAAAAAAAGGTCAGAAATGAACGACGAATCATGAATTTATTATAGCAAACTAAATATTAAGTCATGTGAATTTATTTAGACACTCACCATTAGTCTATAAAAGCACTGATGAATAAAGTTAAGGAATCAATCTGATTAGTTTCAATTTTCGGTATAGTGTATTACGGCTAATACCAAGCTGGCGCGCCACTGCAGACACATTGCCAACATGTTGCTGCATGGCTGAACGTATAGCATTTTCAGCTAAACCCTCTAAAGCCAACACTTGCGGCGCGGCTATTTTAGGTCTTTGCACATTGCCTAGATTTAAGCCTTGTAATTCATCAATAAAATCTTGTGTAAGATGCATTTCAGAAACTTCTACGCCATCAGCAAGTGCTAAAGCCGTCCTTAACACATTGTGTAATTGACGAATATTACCTGGCCAAGGGTGGGTTTTAAAAACATCCATGACTTCTGGAGAAATATTAACTCCACTAGTTTGTTCAACTTGAAGAATGACATCAATGAGTGCCTGTAAATCAGTGCGGTCACGCAATGCTGGCAAAGCCACACTCAAGCCGTTTAAGCGATAATACAAATCACTTCTAAACTCGCCAGATTCGACTTTTTCTTTCAACTTTTGGTTAGTGGCGCTCACCAATGCAAAACTCACTGGAATAGACCTTGTACTGCCTAAAGGCGTGACTTTACGCTCTTGAAGTACGCGCAATAAGCGCGCTTGCAAGGCCAGCGGCATATCACCGATTTCATCCAAAAATAAAGTGCCGCCATCGGCTTGTTCTATTTTACCCGCACTACCTTTGCGCTTTGCACCTGTGAATGCGCCCTCTTCATAACCAAATAGCTCTGCTTCAATTAAGCCCTCAGGCAAAGCTGCACAATTGACCGCTATCCAAGGACCTTTGTGTTGCGGGCTGGCCTCGTGTATCGCGCGGGCGAACAGTTCTTTACCAACACCAGTTTCACCTTGGATCAAAATTGGAATATCACGATTCAGCACTTTTTTAATTTGTTGAATGGCATGCTCAACCTTAGCGTCACCGCTATTCAACAAATCTAAATTAGCCGCACTAGCCCTTTTTGCGTCACGTGACGTAATCGCAGGTGGCTGATGCTTTTGCAAAGCTTCTACTTTCACATAGAGACGCGCGCCGTTATTTAGTCTTAATGGCACGATTAACTTATCTACACCATTCATTTGTCTGAGTAAGCTTGCAAGAGGAATATCAAAAATATTCTCAAAATCAACGGTCTGGTTATTTTGCGAATTTAGACTGAGTTGAAATTGCCCGCTACGATTAGTCGCCACCAGTTTTCCAGCTTCTGTAAACATGGCAACGCCTTCCCACAAGGTGCCAATAAACTCGGGCCGCGCATGAAAATGTAAAATAACGTCGCTCTGATGGCTGGCTAAAAAAAGCCTGTTCTCAATCATTTGAGCAGACATTTTAACTAAAGCTAGCGTGTGTTGCTGCGAAGTGTTTGAGTCGTTCGAAACATCAAGTGTTGCAATGAGCTGATTCTTGGCACCAAAGATAGGCACGGCTGAACAACTAAGCGAATGATGGTAAGCCATAAAATGCTCTGCGCCCTGCACTGTCATTGCAGATTGCTCAATTAATACAGTGCCGATAGCATTAGTGCCACGATGATCTTCGCGCCATGATGCGCCAGGCGATAAAGCAATACGCTGCTCTTCTCTCAGTAAATGATGACTGCCTAAACTATTTAAAATCACGCCTTGGTCATCAGTCAAAATCACAATGTTACGCATATGTGCGATTTGCTCGTTCAGTGTTTCCATTTCAGGCAAAGCAAGTGAAAGCAACTGGCGATTTTGCTCACGCTTAAGCGCGAGCTCTTGGGCGGTGATCACTTCTAAATTAGATGGAGAATTAACATTGACGCCGTTAGCAAGGCAACGTCGCCAAGAACGCTCTATGGCCTCAGCAATACTACCTTGCTCTACATTCCCATTACTTAAGAAATCGTTTCTGGCTTGAGAAACGCTCTGCGGGCGATCTATCGAAAAATGATTCATTGATTGGGTAAAGCTTTCAATTTGGGTGAACAATTTATTGAACATGTGTCACGCAACACATTGTTCAATATTGACACAGTGTTAAAAAGTTAATGAATATCATATCTAAGCAAATAATCATTCAATAAAAATAGTTGATTGATTTTAAACCATTTTATTTAACCTTAACCACTTTATGTGGCTCATTTTTGATGTTGGCACATCAATTGCAATATCTACATAGCAACAGTCGTTACAAATACTTTTAGATGCGCGACATGAGCAACACATAACTTAAAAAATATTATATTTGAGGAAAATATGAACCATCAATTTAAACGTAAATTTGGTGCCAGCCTAGCGTTAAGTGCAGGACTTTTTGGCTTAATAAGCACACCTGCTTTTGCTGATGACGAGCAATTAAAACTAATGAACGATGATAATCAGTGGACTCAACCACGTAAAGATTACAGCAATACAGGTTATAGCCGTTTGTCACAAATCAATAAAAGTAATGTTAAAAATTTAAAACTTGCATGGTCATTCGCAACTGGCGTTAACCGTGGTCACGAAGGCGCGCCGCTTGTTGTTGGTGACATCATGTACGTGCACACGGCATTTCCAAATAACGTATATGCTTTAGATTTAAACGATAATCAAAAAATTGTTTGGTCATACTTTCCGAAACAAGATGCAAGCGTTCAAGCTGTATTGTGTTGCGACAACGTCAACAAAGGCTTAGGTTATGGCGATGGCAAAATTTTCTTGCAACAGAATGACGGTGTTTTAGTCGCATTAGATGCCAAAACTGGTAAAGCCATTTGGGATACTAAAGTCACTGATCCTAAATCAGGTTCATCTAACACCAATGCTCCACATGTGTTCAAAGACAAAGTGATTACTGGCTGTTCAGGTGGTGAGTTTGGGGTACGTTGCTACATCTCAGCATATAACATTAAAGATGGTGCATTGGTTTGGCGTGCATATAGCACAGGTCCAGATGATGAAATGCTGATTGGTAAAGACTTCAATAAAGCAAATCCGCACTACAGCGCATTATCAGCTTATGAAGATGTGAATGGCGGTAATAAGCTAGGCGGTTCATTCAAAGCTATTCCTAAAGAAAAACTTCAATATCCAGAAGCGAATCTAGGCGTAAGAACTTGGTTAAAACCACAAGCTAGAAAAGAGGGCTGGCAAACTGGCGGCGGCCCTACATGGGGCTGGTACTCATACGATCCAGCGCTTAATTTAATGTACTACGGTACAGGCAACCCTGGCACTTGGAACCCTGATGTGCGTCCTGGTGACAACAAATGGTCTATGACAATTTTTGCACGTGACTTAGACACAGGCGTAGCAAAATGGGGTTACCAAATGACACCTCACGATGAGTGGGATTACGATGGTATGAATGAGGTGGTATTGTGGGATGCGAATGGCAAAAAATTAGCCTCTCATTTTGACCGTAACGGCTTTGGTTATACCTTTGACCGCACAAATGGTACTTTGTTAGTCGCACAAAAAATGAACCCTTTCGTTAACTGGGCAACATCTATCGACATGAAATCTGGCGTGCCGATTAAAGATCCAAAATACTCAACTCACCAAGACTACAATGCTAAAGGCATTTGCCCATCTGCATTAGGTGTTAAAGATGAACAACCTTCAGCATTTTCGCCACGGACAAAAATGTTCTACGTGCCGCTTAATCATGTATGTATGACTTATGAGCCAGTTGAATCTAAATACGTTGCGGGTCAACCATGGGTAGGCTCAACATTGACCATGTTCGCAGGCCCTGATGGCGTAATGGGCGGCTTTATGGCTTGGAATGGTTTAACAGGCAAATCTGCTTGGTATAACAAAGAAAAATTCTCAGCTTGGGGCGGCGCTTTAGTGACTGCTTCAGACTTAGTGTTTTACGGTACGTTAGATCGTTGGGTTAAAGCGCTTGATGCCAAAACGGGTAAAGAGCTTTGGAAATTTCAAGTAGGTTCTGGCGTTGTTGGTAACACCATTACCTACGGTCACAAAGGTAAACAATACGTTGGCGTGCTATCAGGTATTGGTGGCTGGGCTGGTGTTGCAATGAACCTAGGTTTAACCAATGAAACCGACGGCCTAGGTGCTGCCGGTGGTTACAAAGAGTTAACTAAGTACAATGCAGCGCCGGGTGGCGGTGCAATGAATGTGTTTAGCTTGTAATTTGTAAAGCTGTATCGTGATAAGAGCCAATCTAAAAAATTGGCTCTTATTCATTGCAAGTTCCAAATCAATAACAATAAAAATGGCTCACTTAAGCACTCAATGCATCAACTGGCAGAGGTAAGTAAATCTTAACTTTTAAACCAGAAACAAAACTATCAGAATCAAGAAGCGCAATTCTCCCACCCGCCCTGAGTAAAATGCTTTTTACAATGGATAGACCAAGCCCCGAGCCTTGCGAGTCATTGCCTAATATTCTATAAAACGCATCAAAAACTCTCGCTCTTTCTGCTTCTGGTATGCCATGTCCGCTATCTTCAATCTCCAAAACTAAATCATTCAGCTCTTTACTTATACTTAAGTCAATTTGCCCACCATCAGGGGTGTAGCGTATTGCGTTGTCTATTAGGTTTTTAATGAGGCATATCAAATCTGCTTCATTCATCTTTACAATCGCGTCTATTGCTGACTTTACACCCACATTTAAACTTTTAGCTTCCGCGAGGGGAATTAAGTCTGCTAGCACTTTTAGTAGAGTTTGATGTACAGACAAATTTTCTGCTTCTACATTGTTGAGTCTTTGGGCTTTTGCAAAAGACAGTAGTTGCTCTAATAACACTGAAGCTCTAGTGATGCCTTGCCGTAACGTAGCTAAACGTTCCACTGCAATTGCCGTCATTTCAGCGCTTACAAGCCGCTCAGCTTGCAATGATAAAGCTGTTAATGGAGATCTTAACTCATGGGCAGCATCGGCAATGAATCGCCGCTGTGACTCTGCGGACTGATTGACTTTGTGAAAAAGAAAATTAATTGAACGTATAAATGGTAATACCTCGCTTGGCATATTTTCTTCAGAAAATGACGTCAAATCTTCGGCAGAGCGTCTATCAATACTTTCTGATAATGCTGTCACTGGCCTGAAAGCATTGCGTATTAATAAATATGCAACTGCAATTAGAACAGGTAGAAGTAACAACATAGGCAATGCCGTTGATACTGCCCCGCTGATCGCAGCCTCATCACGCAAAATAGTTTGCTGTCCAATCACAACCTGCTGTTGATTTACTAAGGTTAACTTTAAAACTCGATACTTAATATTATCTATTAATAAAGTTTGGAGTCCATCTGATAAATTACTAGGTAACTTTAATTGAGATGGCGAAGCAAATTCGTGTGCTTGATTTGAAGTTTGGCTATTGGGTATATATTGAATAATGATTTCAGTGCGTTCTGCCATCTCATTATTCAACGTTATGTTGCGTTGATTTTTCTGAACAAGAAAGCCTATTTGTTTAAGGCCTTCATCTTGAATTTCTCTAGCTTCATGTAGTGCACTAGAGTACGAGATGATGACAGATATTACCGCCATTAAAATAATGATTATCGCAATCCAAAATGAAAGTCGATATTGAATTGAATAGTTTAATTTGCTTTTGAAACCATCCATCCAACACCCCTAAGATTTTTTATCACATGGCTCCCAAGTTTTTTGCGTAATGCGTGAATTAAGAACTCAACAGCATTACTCTCAACCTCTTCACCCCAGCCATAGATTCGAGTTTCTAAATCACTACGTGAGAGAATGGCCCCTGGTCTTAACATCAATGCTTCTAAAAGAGCATACTCGCGATTTGAAAGCTGAAAACCAGCTTGATCACTCATGCTGACTTCGTGTGTAACCGTATCAAGCGTCAACAACCCGTTACTCAATAATGTATTAGCCCCACCATTATTTCTACGTAGCACCGCTCGCATTCTAGCCAACAATTCTGATAGCTCAAATGGTTTACTAATATAATCATCTGCTCCGCAGTCTAAGCCTCTTATTCGGTCATTGGTGCCATCGCGTGCAGTAATAATCAATACTGGTACTTGATGATTCTTTGCACGTAATGCGCTAAGCACTGACAGCCCATCCAACCCAGGTAAACCTAAATCCAAAAGCACAAGGTCATAATACTCAACAGCAAGCGCCTCAAGGGCAGCCTTGCCATTTGTGAGCCAATCGACAGCATAAGAAGCATCGCGTAAGCCGCCCTGAAGAGCCTCGCCAATCATCATGTCATCTTCAACCAATAAAACTCGCATAAGTGTGTGTGTGGCTTTAATAAACCACTTGTAGAGCAAGAAATACGGACAGCTTATTGGTTTCAGCGACACTATTCAATGCGCGCCCTGCCGAAAATAATAGGCCATAATCCTTTGATATATTGTAAATACCACCTAGATTAAAACCGCTACTGAGCTGGTCAGCCTTTGTCGTTGCTGATTCACGAAATAATTCGCCACCAATCTTAAAGTGATCACTTAGTGCATATAGCGCTGTTGCGCCAAGAAACAAAGAGTTAGTAGCCAATGAATATCGATTAATTCGGTATCCGGCCCCACCATATAGTGTCCATTTGCCAGTGTTAAGTTGTCCCCAGATGGGCAGAAATGCCTGAGTCTTACCGCTAGCCACCCCTAATTTACTATCTCCTGTTGGCAGCTGTAACATCGGATAAATACCCAACATGAATTCAACGTCATTTCCCTTTAGGTGCAAAAATCTATATTTAATGCCAATTTCAGTATTATCAAAGTCCGATTGCGTGTCGTCACCTTCAACTTGATAGGTATAGCGAGACTGAACATGCAATTGAATCTGGTCAGAATACCCATAATTAACATCAATGCTCGGCAATGCTGTTGAGGTAGAACCCTCAACCCACGTTTTACTGATGGCGTAATTCACCTCCCAGTCTTTTGCTGAAACAGGTTCTGGATCGTCCGTAATAAATGGCGCACCTGCAAATGCAAATTCAGTTGAAACCAAGCCGATGACTACAAAAGTAGTTCGTATTATTTTATTTAGCGTATTCATTTTAATTTTGACAGAAGATGCACTTAATGTGACTTCTGCGCAGCACGTTGCGGAAAGTAATAGATACACAAGACGATAAAGCCCAACAAAACCGCACTGGCTCCAAATCGACTTAAGTCCAAACCGCCCGCAGAAATTGGCTTATCGAGGTAGTCACCAAGCACAGCACCTAAAGGACGCGTTAACACAAACGCTGACCAAAATAAGATGGTTTTAGATACATTTATCCAAAAATGCGCTGCAATAATGAGTAACAATAATCCTCCAAAAATCATTGCTGCCCCTAGGTAACCTAAACTTGGTGTATCTGCGACCCAGTCACCCAAAGCGGTACCCAACGTTTGAGAAAACATAATGGTCACCCAATAAAACATCTCAGCTTTTGGCGTGTTAATACTCTCTACAGCAATAGAACCAATTGAACGATACCAAATAACTAATGAAGCTATGAGCAATGTGAATAGAAGTGTGGACCCACCAGCGTAGCCAATACCTAATGAGCGGTCTGCAAAGTCAGCAACTGTTGTACCTAGTGTGGTAGTGGCTATGATTGTCGTCCAGTAAAGTACTGGAGTAAATTTTTTGGCTTTAATCTGAGCAATTACTGCAACGGCAAAAATTACTGCAAAAATGACTGAGCTTAAAAGATAGCCTAAGCCAAGCGACATAGAAAACGCGTCTCCACCAGTCTCACCTAGGGTAGTCGCCACAATTTTGACTATCCAAAATAATAAAGTGACCTCTGGGACTTTGCTAATCACATGATTCAATTCTGTGTTCATATCTACTCCGGAAATTAGTTAAAACCAAAAACATTCTAAATGTAATGAAAGATCACTATAGCAATGAATACTTAGTGCTAACTTAGGGAAGGGAAAGCTAGAGAAGAGCCGCTTTAAATAAATCTCAGCTTAGCCACACTAGGCAATAGCTTTATTGCCTAGGTAACTTTCTCTCAATTTGGCAGCAAGTAAAGGTCTTTACCTAATGTGATGAGTGTATGTACTACAAAAATATCCATTAAATATCCCCTTTACTCGCTTTATCCATAATTTCCAGCAAGGTACTTTCTAATTCTTGAGCAGCTTTTTGGGCGCGAGGGGTAGGATTCTTTATACTTCTCAAATCATAAGTTGGTCTCGCTAAACCAATAAATAGTTTTAGTTTTTTGTTTGCATCGGGCTTTTCATAGAGCGCAATGCGACAAGGCGCGAACACCAAAAACTCAGGGTGATCTAAGAAAATATCGGTACCCAAGCTCAAATTACAGAAGCTGTGTACCTCTTTAATGCCTTGCGGGTCTATACCACGCTTTTTGATGTGTTCACCAATAGGAAAGTTAGCGGGATTAACAAAGTTTCTTCCCTCAGAGAGGCTTTTGAGGCTATCCACTACATCTTGATAACTCACACCATCATGCACAGCCAACTCATAAATTGCGGTAGTGTTATCTATTGGGGGCATACCCGCACGCACTTGGCCCGATAGCTCTACTTTCTCAGGAGTTACTTTATCAGAGATAGCTGGCTTTACTGCAGCACAGGCACTCACTATTAACACTAAAACTGACAATGAAATAAACTTACGCATCTCAACACTCCTAGCTTTAAAATGAATTAAGTGCCACTTATTTTAAGTGCTTCGTTCACTGCTTTACGATTAAATTTTGGCGCCATGAGTTCAATAAAACCATACATATAAGCACGTAAGAAAGCATCTTTACGAACACCTAAATAGGTCGTGCTGTTTGGAAATAGATGGCTGACATCAACCATTGCTAAATTTGAGTCACGCTCAGTGTCATATGCCATATTCGCTAGCAACCCTACGCCCAACCCTAATGTCACATAGGTTTTAATCACGTCAGCGTCAATTGCGGTCAGCACAACGTTAGGTGAAACGCCTGCTTCGCTAAACGTTTTTGATACCAAGCTACCACCTGTGTAGCCAAAATCGTAGGTAATCAACGGATAAGCCGCTAATTTCTCCAGTGTCAATGTGCCATCTAGCAGCAACGGATGACCGTGTGGCACCACCACGCAACGGTTCCATTCATAACAAGGCAGGCATAATAGGTTTTCAAAATCACTAATATACTCAGTCGCAATGCCAACGTCTGCATCACCTTTTGCAACTTGTTCAGCCACTTGGCTAGGGTTGCCTTGGTGAATGTTTAACTTAACATGCGGGTAAGCTGTCATAAATGCTTTTACAACCGCCGGCAATTTATAGCGAGCTTGAGTATGCGTAGTCGCAATTGTCAAGGTGCCAGTTTCGGTATTACTAAACTCATCACCTACGCGTTTGATATTATCGATTTGATGCATGACTTTTGCAGCTAACGATAGTATCTGCTGGCCTGGCTCAGTAATGCCCGTGAGCCGCTTTCCATTGCGTAAAAATACCTGCAAACCGATCTCTTCTTCAAATAACTGAATCTGCTTACTCACTCCTGGTTGTGAAGTATATAAAGCATCAGCTGCACTCGTGATATTAAGGTCTTGGCGAGCCACCTCGTTGAGATAACGTAGTTGTTGTAGTTTCATAGTCTTTTAATTTCGTTGTCTTTGTTATTTCAAAGTTAAGCAATTCAATATAACTAAAAATTATACATATAGAATGACATATTCTAAAAAATATATTTTATACCTGATATAGTGCGCAGTCTTTAGGAAAAATGTTTAATAAACTGCTTTAATTAACGGATACTCCACATGGAATTTGGTTATATTGTCGCTGGCTTTGTTGTCGGCATGTTGGTTGGTTTGACTGGTGTGGGCGGCGGCTCTTTAATGACGCCGATTCTTGTGCTATTTTTCCACATCAAACCCGCTTTAGCTGTAGGCACGGATTTGCTCTACGCTTCAGTGACAAAAAGTGTAGGTATTTTCGCACACGGCAAACTTGGCAATATCGATTGGAAAATAGTACGACTGTTAGCATTTGGTAGCGTTCCAGCGTCTATTTTAACGACCCTGTATTTGCGTAATCAAGATATCGCTTCAGATGCTGCAGTGAATACCATTAAATTTTGGCTTGGCATTGCGCTATTAGTGACTTCACTTTCTGTGCTATTTCGCAATCAGTTGGTTAAATTTTCAAACAAAGAACATTTGGTGAATGAGAAATGGACGCCCTATTTAACCGTCATATTAGGCATAGTGTTAGGCGCATTAGTCACGCTAACCTCAGTTGGCGCAGGCGCATTGGGGGTAACAGCCCTCTTAATCATCTATCCGCGTAGATCTATTCTCACTATTATTGGTTCAGATATTGCGCATGCAGTGCCACTAACATTGGTTGCTGGGCTTGGTCATGCAAGTATTGGCACCGTAGATTACAGCTTACTTGGCACTTTATTAATCGGCTCAATTCCAGGCATTTGGATTGGTAGCCACTTGAGTTCAAAAATACCTGAGCATGGGGTACGTATTGCACTTGCATTAATATTGATTTTTGTGGGCTTAAAACTCGTTTTCCATTAAAATAACGAGTTACCTAGCTCTGCACTGCCGTAGAAATTATTAGTTAAGTTTTTGAGATTAAGAAAAGCACAACATGTATAAGTATGATGAAATAGACCAGACACTAGTCGATGAGCGCGTTGCGCAATATCGTGATCAAACACGTCGTTATTTGGCAGGCGAATTAAGCGAAGAAGAGTTCCGTCCGCTACGTTTACAAAACGGCCTGTATATACAACGCCAAGCGCCTATGTTGCGTATTGCCGTGCCTTACGGCATGCTGTCAAGCAAGCAATTACGTAAATTGGCTGACATTACTGGCAAGTACGACAAAGGTTACGGACATTTCAGCACGCGCCAAAATTTACAATTAAATTGGCCTAAATTAGAAGATGTGCCAGAAATTTTAGCTGAATTAGCGACGGTTGAAATGCACGCTATTCAAACTTCGGGTAACTGTATCCGCAATATTACTACCGACCAATTCGCTGGCGTTGCACCTGATGAAATTATTGACCCACGCGTCATGGCTGAAATCATGCGTCAATGGAGTACATTTCACCCAGAATTTGCACTATTACCTCGAAAATTCAAAATTGCTGTTTCTGGTACTACGGACGACCGTGCTGTGGTGCAAATGCACGACATCGGCATGGAGTTTTATAAAGATAATAATGATAAAGTCGCCATTAAAGTATGGGTAGGCGGTGGTTTAGGTCGTACGCCGATTCTAGGCGCGGTAATTCGCGAGCATTTAGAATGGCAGCATGCGCTAACCTATTGCGAAGCGATTATTCGCGTTTACAACTTACATGGTCGTCGCGATAACTCTTACAAAGCGCGTATCAAGATTTTGGTAAAAGCACTTGGTATTGAAGAGTTCAAACGCCAAGTTGAAGAAGAGTGGTCGCACTTGAAAGATGCACCTAACACGATTCCTGAAGGTGAATTAGAGCGCGTTAGCAAACATTTCGAAGCTATGCCTTATGAAGTATTACCAGCACATGATGCAAGTTTTGATGGGGCTATTGCAAGTAATCCAGCTTTTGCTGCATGGGTAAAACGTAATGTGCATGCGCACAAAACTGCTGGCTATCGTGCCGTTACGCTCTCTTTAAAACCACATGGTACAGCGCCTGGGGATGCAACTGCGGAGCAAATGCATGTTGTTGCCGACCTTGCCGACCAATATAGCTTTGGCGAATTGCGTGTATCACACGAGCAAAACTTAATTTTGGCCGATATCAAACTAAGCGACTTGTTTGCTGTGTGGGAAAAAGCCCGTGCAAATGGTTTAGCAACGCCAAACATCGGCTTGTTGACTGATATTATCTGCTGCCCAGGTGGCGATTTCTGTTCATTGGCTAACGCAAAAAGCATCCCGATTGCTACTGCAATTCAAATGCAGTTTGATAATCTAGATTACTTGCATGATATTGGCGATATTGAACTCAATATCTCTGGTTGTATGAACGCCTGTGGTCATCACCACATTGGCCACATCGGTATCTTAGGTGTCGATAAAGATGGTTCTGAGTGGTACCAAGTCAGCATTGGTGGTAGCCAAGGTAATGACGCAAGCTTGGGCTCAGTGATTGGGCCATCATTCTCTGCAGAAGAAATGCCTTCCGTAGTACAAAAATTGATTGATGTTTACATTCAAGAGCGCACACCTGAAGAGCGCTTTATTGATACCGCACGTCGCCTCGGTGTTGCACCATTCAAAGCACATGTTTATGCAGACAAAAGCACAGCAAAACCAGGAGTAACCGCATGAGTAATCTAATCACGCTAAATAATGGCATTGCTTCCATTACTGAAAATGAATGGACTGTCGTTAAACTACCAGTTAGCCAAGTGGAAGAACGTAAACAGGCGGGTAAAGTAGTTTTATTC
This sequence comes from Methylotenera sp., assembly GCF_029945705.1. GTDB lineage: Bacteria > Pseudomonadota > Gammaproteobacteria > Burkholderiales > Methylophilaceae > Methylotenera. The sequence goes on along the minus strand of NZ_JAQSDC010000056.1, from coordinate 40,248 downwards.
AAGCTCACTGGCGAAAAAACTGTTTCAGCCGAACAAATTGCTAATACTGAGATTCCAAGCAATGGCAAAATAATTGTACCACTAAGCGTATTTATCGCGCGCAAAGCCGAGCTACAAGGCCGTATGACCACCAATGAAATCGGCGTGTGGGTTGATACCCATGAAATTTTAGAAGATTTAGTGGCTAGTGTAAGCGATTTAAATAGCTTGCCGATTATCGCCGTGCATGTAGAACGTTTTGCTGATGGTCGCATATTTTCACTAGGCACCCTATTGCGCTCACGCTATGGCTTTAAAAATGAATTGCGTGCGATTGGAGATGTATTGCGTGACCAATTATACTTCTTTAAACGCAGTGGCTTTACTAGCTATCTCGTTCGTGCTGATCGCTCAGCCACAGAAGCTTTAGCAAGCTTGAGTGACTTTACCAACCCATACCAAGGTGCGGTGGATGAACCTCGCCCTGTGTTTAAACGCTACAATCGGATTGCGTAATGAATAGTATCGTTTCTATACTCAAACCAGCGGCTAGCAATCCCGCTACTAAGCCTGAATTGACTGATACTCTTGTTGCCAGCGTGAATGCAAAAGCGGCTGCCGTCATTATGTTATTGCGCGATGCTAGAGCTGAGTTAAAAGCAATTACCTTCGCCAACAGCTTTGGTGCAGAAGACATGGTGTTAACTGACATCATCTTAAAAAATCAGTTAGCGATTGAGATTTTCTCACTCGATACTGGTCGCTTACCTGTTGAAACGTATGACTTGATTGCAGAAACTGAAAAGCATTACAGCACAAAGCTTAATGTGTATTTTCCACAAGCCGCCACGGTCGAGTTTTACGTTAAGTCTAATGGCATTAATGCTTTTTACGAAAGTATTGATTTGCGTAAAAGCTGCTGTCATATGCGTAAAGTAGAACCTTTGCAACGCGCACTTAAAGGCAAAGCTGCATGGGTGACTGGTATGCGCGCGGCACAAGCCACTACACGAACTAGCTTACCAGTGCGCGAATTTGATGAAGGCAACAAACTAGAAAAGTTTAATCCATTAAGCGATTGGACAGAGCAAGAAGTTTGGGCCTATATCCGCATGCACGAAGTACCTTATAACCAACTGCACGATCAGTTTTACCCAAGTATCGGTTGCGCACCATGTACACGCGCCATTGCCATGGGCGAAGATATTCGTGCTGGCAGATGGTGGTGGGAAGACCCACTAAACAAAGAATGTGGACTTCACGTAAAGAATTAATTATATAAAGTAAGCTATTGAATATGTTAAATAAAGAAAAAATAAATCACCAACCCCTGTCGCATTTAGATTGGCTAGAGTCCGAAGCTATTTATATTTTGCGCGAAGTTGCAGGTCAATGCTCAAATCCAGTGTTGCTGTTCTCGGGTGGTAAAGATTCACTATGTATTTTACGTTTAGCTGAAAAAGCTTTTCGCCCAGGTCGCTTTCCGTTTCCATTAATGCACATTGATACTGGTCACAATTACCAAGAAGTGATTGATTTCCGCGATCAGCGTGCTGCTGAATTGGGCGAACGCTTAATTGTGCGCTCAGTTGAAGATTCAATGAAACGCGGTACTGTCGTGTTGAAATCAGCCGATGAATCGCGCAACAAACACCAATCCGTCACGCTACTTGAAGCGATTGAAGAATTTGGTTTTGATTGCTGCATTGGCGGCGCACGCCGTGATGAAGAAAAGGCCCGCGCTAAAGAACGTATCATGAGTTTCCGCGATGAATTCGGTCAATGGGATCCGAAAAATCAGCGCCCAGAATTGTGGAGCTTGTACAACGCTCGTTCACACAAAGGCGAGAACATTCGCGCTTTCCCTATTTCAAACTGGACTGAAATGGACGTTTGGCAATATATCGAACGTGAAAAACTACAATTACCAAGCATCTATTTCGCCCATCAACGCGACGTGGTCATGCGTGGCGGCTCAATCGTGCCAGTGAATGTGCCGCTTGTCAATGGCGAGGTGACCAACCCTGTGAAAGCTGGCGAAGAAATCATCAACATGCAAGTACGCTTTAGAACGGTTGGCGACATTAGCTGTACCGCACCAGTAATTTCAGATGCTGATACCGTTTCTAAAATTGTACTTGAAACTGCAACATCGACCATTACAGAGCGTGGCGCAACGCGCTTAGATGACCAAACCTCTGACGCATCAATGGAACAACGTAAAAAAGAAGGCTATTTCTAAATGAGCAATGTAACAAAACAACATAACGATAGTCTTTTGCGCTTTATGACTTGCGGCTCTGTCGATGACGGAAAAAGTACGCTTATCGGCCGCCTCTTATTTGATACCAAAACCATTTTGGCAGACACATTAACGCAAATTTCGAACACCTCGAAAAAGCGCGGTATGGAAGCGGTAGATTTGTCTCTATTGACCGATGGCTTGCAAGCTGAACGTGAGCAAGGCATTACCATTGACGTAGCTTATCGTTACTTCAGCACAGGTACACGTAAATACATTATTGCCGATGCGCCTGGTCACGAACAATACACTCGCAATATGGTAACGGCTGCGTCCACCGCTAATTTAGCGATTATCTTAATTGATGCGCGACGTGGCGTTTTAACGCAAACACGTCGTCACAGCTATTTAGCGCATTTGGTTGGTATTCAGCATATTGTAGTTGCCGTGAACAAAATGGACTTAGTGAATTACGACCAAGCCACTTACGACAAAATCTGTGCAGATTATCTAACGTTTGCCAATGAAATTGGCTTTGCACAAGCTAGAGATATTAAGTTCATTCCAATGTCTGCCTTAACTGGCGACATGTTGGTTGACCGCTTAGAGAACATGCCTTGGTACACAGGCGAAACGCTACTTGAGATGCTAGAAAAAGCACCTGCAGCACATACTGAAAATGATGAAGAGTTCCGCTTTCCAGTGCAATTTGTATGTCGCCCGCACGCCAGTGCAGATGCTGATTTACATGACTTTAGAGGCTTTATGGGTAGAATCGAAAGCGGCTACATTGCCGTAGGCGATGCTGTGACTGTATTACCAAACGGCTATCAATCTAAAGTTAAAGCCATTCAAATTGGTGATGAGCAATTACAAAGCGCACAAACTGAGCAAAGCGTCACGCTATTGCTAGAAGACGAAATTGATACTTCACGCGGCGACATGATTGTAAAAACAGGCAGCACCATTGAACCTGTTAAACAAATCGAAGCCTTTGTTTGCTGGTTGTCAGAAACGCCATTATCCCCTGCTCGTACTTATGTGATTCGTCACACTACGCGCGAGTCAAAGGCTAAAGTCGGCGCTATTGCATACAAAGTAGATGTGAATACGCTTGAAGAACAAGCGACTTCTGACTTAAAAATGAATGATATTGCGCGCATTACCTTCAAGTTAGCACAACCTCTTATGGTTGATAGTTACAGTGCTAACCGCGCAACTGGTGCTTTTATTGTCATCGACGAAAGTACAAACAATACGGTTGGCGCTGGGATGATTGTTTAAGCCTTGTTTGGTATAGCGCAGCAATTAAGCCATGCAAATTAATTAAATTTCAAATAAAATAGCGTTTTACGCTTTATAGCTGTTAAGGAACTAAAAATGACCTATGTCGTTACTGAAAACTGTATTCAATGCAAATTTACTGATTGCGTTGATGTTTGCCCTGTAGATTGCTTTGTAGAAGGCCCTAACTTCTTAGCAATTAATCCAGATGAGTGTATTGATTGCACACTATGCGTTGCAGAGTGCCCCGCTGAAGCAATTTTTGCAGAGGATGATGTACCAGCAGATCAACAAGAATTTATCGCCTTAAATGCGCGATTGGCTGAGTTATGGCCAGTCATTACCTCACGTAAAGCAGCGCTAGAAGATGCAGAAGCAATGAACGGTGTACCAGGTAAGCGTGATTTATTAATCGAATAACGTTTTCATTTTTTAATTAAAGAGATTTAGTTAAAAGTAGTATTAAAAAAAGGAGACTTTCGTCTCCTTTTTTATTTTTATTATGACGCAAGATACTCAACAACTAAGTCGATTAAGCATGGACGTGTTGATCCAAATCAGCTGCATTTACATCACCTTTCCAAAAGTAATAAAACTCTCGTCCAACTTTCAATATGACTTTATAAGCCTCATTTGATGAGAATAAAGTCAAGTTTGCATCGACAGCATGCCGGTAGGCGACTGGTTGTTTATGTGGAGCACTCCGTAATAGAATCAATAGAAGTTTAGCTAATTTTTTACATGCGCTGACTGCGAACTCCTCTACTCCGTTACCGCGCAACACTTTCTCATACTCCTCTAATGGCTGCATCTCTGATTTTGTTAACGTATGCTTATCTAATGATTCCCACAAATTTTTTAATTCAGTCTCACCTGGTTTCCATTTCATTAAATTTGCACCAAAGGCATTATCTTGATTCATCGCGACAACCGCTTTAATATCGTCTATCCAAAATGAAAAAAACTCTCTAATCACCGGCAAATAACTAAACCACATTGATTTGTCTAAGTTTTTAAACAACTGCTCTACCGCATCCCTAAAGGCGTTGCCATCACAATGAATATTTTCAATCCATGGAATAAGCTTAAGTATAATAACCTCACGCTGCCGAAGTTCAACTTTGGTAAAGCCTTTACGCTCTAAAAGATTTAGATATGCACTTAATGCGACATGTTCACGGCTCTTATTCATTATCTGCTCTACTTTCTAATAACGTCACTTACTGTTGTTGCTGTTCAGCGTCTCTATAAAACCCAAATACAAACTTACTAATACACAAGATATAATGCATTTTAAATGGAGGGTAAGCTTTTCAATTTAAAGAACAAAAATGGGTATCAGTGGCAATTTATCACTTGAATTGAACTCGGAACACTAGATAAAAAACCTCAAGAATCTTCAAGACTGAATTAAAGTTTGTATAATAATTAAAAATGTATGACACCACCTCCACTCAAATACTTGCAACATTACGCGGCTTCTCTGCAGGAGAAGATTCGGCAGTTACAATCTCAAGACATGCTAGGCGAATACATCGCGCAACGTTATCCAGAATCGCACCAGATTCAAACTGACAAAGCTTTGTACATCTATAGCAACGAGTTGAAGCAAACTTTTTTGCGCAATGCGCCATTGCTAGACAAAGTGCATTATGACAACCGCTTAACTGTCGATCATCATGCACTAGGATTGAATACTGCAATCTCACGCATACAGGGCGGCAAGCTTAAAGCTAAAAAAGAAATACGAATTTCTTCGTTCTTTAAAGAAACACCTGCGGATTTTTTAAAAATGATTGTTGTGCACGAACTTGCGCACCTAAAAGAACGAGATCATGACAAAGCTTTCTATCAACTTTGCCAGCATATGGAACCTAATTACCATCAATTAGAATTTGATTGTCGGGTGTATTTACTTTGGAAAACAGAGAGTTTAAACAAATAGCCCAAGTAAGGTAAATTTAATCGCCTCTGCAATTAGCTAATCTAAGCGCTAAGTTATGGCTGATTGAAAAATTTGCTTTGACGAATCATTACCCAGCCAAACAATAAATATCCTGCCATCGCTAACGCCAAGCCAGACGGCGCATACCAGACTAAAGGTACAATCAAACCAGCAGACACTGTCGACAGCAACATTTGTATAAATGCTTGACCTGAAGCCGCAGTGCCTCTGATTTTAGGATGACGATCAAGGGCGATAAGTGAAAGTATGGGCATTGCTAATGCCATACCGATGTTAAATAAAGCAATGGGCAAAATGTTAAAAACAGGATTTGTGGGTAATATATAACAAATCGCCACATTCAAGATGACCATTGAAGCCATCCACAGATAAGCCACTTTAACTACTTTTTGTTTTGCATAGCGCCCTGCGGCACGTTTTGCCAAATACGAACCCAAAATCATGCCGCAGACAGTAGGGATAAACATGTAGCCAAACTGATGTTCTGTAAAACCTAACTGCTTCACTAAAAACACTGGGCTAGCTAACACGTATAAGAAAAAGCCTGCAAAATTCGCACTCAGTGCCAAGACGACATAATTAAATTCTTTATCACCAAAGATGACTTTGTAGTCTTTGATGACTTGCTTAACAGAAAGTGGCATACGTTTTTCCACTGTCATGGTTTCAGGTAAATAACGCATCGCCGCCCATAAACTTAGCGCCGCATAAATTGCTAAGAAAATAAAAATGGCTTGCCAATGAATTCCTAACAATAATCCACCAATAATAGGGGCAATAGCAGGGGCAATACCAAACAGCATTTGCACCGTTGCCATCACCCGCTGGGCTTGTGCACCTTCAAACAAGTCACGTACCATTGCACGAGCCACCACATTACCAGCACCACCAGACATACCTTGTAATGCACGAAAGAACCACAATGTTTCGATATTCGTTGCTAAAGCGCAACCTATAGATGCCAACACAAATACACCTAGACCCCATTTAATCGTGGTAATACGACCTATTGAATCAGAAATAGCACCATGAAATAAGGTCATGAGTGCGTAAGGCAAAAGATAAAATGTTAGGCTTTGCTGTATTTGTACATCGCTTGCACCGAGTTGCACACCCATCACATGAAATGCTGGCAAATAGGTATCAATAGCAAAGGGAGCAAGTGCCGCAAGACTTGCCAACACATAAACTAAGAAATTAGAATGGGATGATTGGATAGATTTAATGTTCATAGACTTGAATAATGAAAAAAGCGCGCTAGCTTAAAATGCTGCGCGCTTTGTATTATATCTGCTAAAGCTTAAGGTAAGGCATGAAACTCTTCTACTCGCTCTTTATCACCAGCCGCGTATTTTTTAGAGTTCTTATCCGTTCTAAAAATAATCGGCTGATTAGCGATTACAGGGTTTTTGCTGTCTTCAATGGCTTTTTCAATTAAATGATGATTGGGTGAAAGCGAACACACTGGGTCGGCACTTTCAGCATCGCCTGTCAATAAAAACGCTTGGCAACGGCAACCGCCTAAATCATTCATTTTTTCAGGACAAGTGACACAAGGTCCTTTCATCCAAGCCGTTCCACGGTATTTATTGAATGCTGGCGATTCTTTCCAAGCGTATTCCAGACCATTTTCACGCACATTTGGGAATGCCATATTTGGCAAAACGCGTGCAGAGTGACAAGGCAAGACGTCGCCGTTAGCAGTCACAATCATAAACACTTCACCCCAACCGTTCATGCATTTCTTAGGGCGGTCGCCAAAATAATCAGGCACCACAAAAAAGATTTTCATCTTATTGCCCACTTTTTGGCGGAACTCATTGGTGATGCGCTCAGCTTCATCAATTTGCTCTTTCAATGGCATCAGTTGACTACGGTTAACAAGACTCCAGCCATAATATTGAGTATTGGCAAGTTCAATATAATCCGCACCCAGCGCCTCAGCCATTTCTAAAATTTCTTTCATATGGCCAATGTTGTAGCGGTGTATCACCACATTCAATACCATTGGATAACCATGATTTTTAATCATAGCGGCCACTTTTTTCTTTAATTCAAAGGTCTTGGTGTCAGTAATGAAGTTATTAATTTCTTCAGTAATATCATGCATTGAAAGTTGAATATGATCTAAGCCACCTTCTTTAAAAGCTTGAATACGCTTTTCAGTTAAACCCACACCGGAGGTAATCAGGTTGCTGTAATAACCCAACTTTCTAGCTTCAATCACAATATCTTCAATATCGTCACGTAGCAAAGGTTCGCCACCAGAGATGCCTAACTGAATTGCACCCATTTTGCGGGCATCACGCAAGGCTTGAATCCACTGCTCTGTGGATAATTCGTTTTGTGTATGCTTATCATAATCAGTTGGGTTGTAACAAAAAGCGCAATGTAATGGGCACCTATAAGTGACTTCAGCCAATAACCAAAGCGGCTGTGTTTGGGTAATATTAGCAGCAACACCATTATTTTTGGCTTGCGCATGTATTTCTTTTTGAACTACTGACTCACCAAGCGATGTTTGTGTCATGTGCTATCTCATTCTGTATAAAAACTAATTAACTTTCCGAATCCAAGCTTTTCCAAATGCCATATCAAACATGCCAATGACATCACCTTCAATGGTTGTAGCATCTGGAAATGCTACTTTCAGCTCATCCACAATCGCTCCCACAGTAGCTTTACCATCAACCCGCTTGATTACCTCACCTGCTCCACCGTGCAGTTTAACCATACCTTCTGGAAAAAGAATCACGTAGCTTTGCTGGGCCTCTTCCCATTGAAAGCGATGGTGCATGGCAATCGAAAACACATCTGTGAGCTGAATGCCTGATAGTGTAGGATCTATTGCTAAATTTTCCATTATATTTCCAATAAAATCACAAGAGTTGAATCGTAAGTTTTAGTCAAAATGAATAACTGGCTGATGGAAGTAATCTTTACCATCAATCTTAATATCAAGCGTTGAAGCCAGCATGATGGAGTCTGCAATTACCCATAAAACGTTTAATTTGAACTGTAAAATTTCTAGTGCGCGCATTTGCATTTCACGTGAGGTACTAAAATAATCTAAGGTAACACCCAAGCCCTGCTCTACATCACGGCGCGCTTCTGTTAAACGCTTTTTAAAGTAAGTTAAACCTTCTTCTTTAATCCAAGGGTACATAGTAGGCCATGAACTAATACGTTGTTGGTGTATGTGCGGTGCAAATAGTTCGGTTAAACTTGAACATACAGACTCTTGCCATGGACGCTGTTTAGCAAAATTGATATAGGCATCCACAGCAAAACGCACACCAGGACTCACCATTTTTAAGCTCACAATATCTTCACGGCTTAGGCCAACTGCGGCGCCAAGTTGAATCCACGCTTCAATGCCACCGACAGTATCACCCACGCCGTCATGGTCAGTAATTCGCACTATCCATTGCTTACGCACTTCAACATCTGGACAATTAGAGAGAATTGCCCCATCTTTCATCGGAATCGCAATTTGGTAATAGAAGCGATTTGCCACCCAGCATTGCAATTGCTCTTTGGTCAATTTACCTTCATACATCATCACGTGAAACGGATGATAAATATGATAGCCCTTGCCTTTTTCACGAAGTTTTTCTTCAAATTCTTCACGTGACCACGGCATATTTTGAGATAGATTATCTTTTGCAATTGCGTTCATTTTTTTCTCCTAAAGAATGATGTCCATACCATCATAGGCAACCTCAATGCCTGCTTTATTCAATGTGGCACGTTGGGATGAATCTTCATTCAGAATTGGATTAGTGTTGTTGATATGAATCAATATTTTGCGTGGTTTCTCCATCGCATTCAAAATACTCATAATGCCGCCATCACTTGATTGATCTAAATGGCCCATTTCACTTGCACGTTTATCGCTAATGCCTTCTTTAGACATTTCATCATCAGTCCAAACAGTACCATCCACCAAAATACAATCTGCGTTACGCATATATTCCAGTACATGTGGCTCGGCCACACCCAAACCTGGTGCGTAGAATAAACTTTTTCCTGTGCGCGTGTCTTTAATGTGCATGCCAATATTGTCGCCAGGCACAGGTTTGTCTCTGCGCGGAGAGTAAGGCGGTGCATTACTTAATAATGGTACCGCGGTAAACTCTATGCCTGCTGCGCTAGGAATGGTGAATATGGATTGGTCAGTAACGATTTCATGGTGATTAATACCACGGAAATAGCCTAAAATATTAAATACTGGAAAGCCAGTAGTTAAATCATCCTTTACCGCATCGGTACAATAAATTTCCCAAGGTTTGTTATGCTCGCGCAGTGTAAGCAAACCAGTGACATGGTCAATTTGTGCATCGGTAATGACAATCGCCGAAATTGCAGTGTCGCGAACTAGGCGTGCAGGTTGAAACGCAGGGAAATCATCTAATTGCTTTTTAATGTCAGGTGATGCGTTAAATAGTATCCAGTTAACGCCGTCAGCACTCACCGCTATTGAAGACTGTGTACGCGCTGAAGCTTTAATTGTGCCAGCACGAACGCCTTTACAGTTTTCACAATTACAATTCCACTGAGGAAACCCACCACCAGCCCCTGACCCTAATACGTGTATATACATGAGACTCTTTTTATTTAAATTAAAACTAAATTTTACGCTGTTTTAAAAGCATCAGAATAAAAAAAGGCTGTCAAAAATGACAGCCTTTTATTTGAACAAATTACTTGTTCATTACGTACATTGTAACTTCAAAGCCAAAACGCATTTCTGTAGCTGCTGGTGTTGTCCACATGATAAATTTCCTTTTTTAGTCGTTAATTAAATTCGTTGCTGCACATTTATTTATCGCTACAACGTGAGATGAATAATGCGCTCTATTCGGTCATAGCAATACTGCAATGTTACTGATTAACGACTAAGTAATTTCATGATGCCTCAGCATCACGAGCAGGCTAATTACTTTTTCTGGCGTCGAACACGTACCGCGTAAGCAAGCGTATTAAGCATATCAACTGTATCATCCCAACCTAAACAAGCGTCAGTGATTGATTTCCCATACTCTAACTCACACCCTGGCGTATGGTCTTGACGACCTTCGTTTAAATGCGACTCCAGCATGACGCCAATGATATGTTGATTACCGTTTGATAATTGTGCAGCAATATCTTGCGCCACGTCTTTTTGACGCAAGTAATTTTTGCTGCTATTACCGTGACTGCAATCAATCATTAATATTTGCTCAAGACCTGCATCAGACAAGTTCTCACAAGCCTCTTTCACACTTTTAGCGTCGTAATTGGGCGTTTTACCACCACGCAAAATCACGTGGCAATCTTCATTGCCTGAGGTTGAGAATATGGCAGAGTGACCCTCTTTAGTCACAGACAAAAAGTGATGTGGGCTAGATGCTGTTTTAATTGCGTCTATAGCTACACGGACTCCGCTATCTGTACCGTTTTTGAAACCGACTGGGCAAGACAAACCAGAGGTTAGCTCGCGATGCACCTGTGACTCAGTTGTTCGCGCTCCGATTGCACCCCAACTCACTAAGTCAGCCACATATTGCGGCGTAATCATATCTAGAAACTCCGCGCCAGCCGGCATGCCAAGCTCATTCACATCTAGTAGAAATTTACGCGCGATTTCTAAACCTTCGTTAATTTTATAGCTGCCATCAAGATGCGGGTCGTTAATCAAGCCTTTCCAACCTACCGTCGTGCGCGGCTTCTCAAAATAAACGCGCATCACAATCAACAAGTCTTGTGACAAATTTTTGCGAACTTCCATCAAGCGGTTCGCGTATTCCAAACCCGCTTTGGTATCATGTATTGAACATGGTCCGACAACCACTAAAAGACGGTCATCAGATTGATGTAATATATGGTGAATTTCTTTACGCGTGGCTAAAATGTTTTGTGTTGAATCGGCACTTTCTTTCAGGCGATCCAATAACTCTAATGGCGTAATTAGCTTCTTTATCTCACGTATGCGTACATCGTCTGTGGCTAGCTTTTTATATTCGCTCATTTAATCATTACTTTTTAAAATTTGTTCTAAAACTTCTAGAAAACGGGCATTTTCACTGAATAACCCAATACTTACGCGTAAATAATCGGGCATTTCATAGTTGGCAATTGGACGCACAATCACACCATTCTGCAATAGTTTTTGATTCACCTGCGCTGCATTTTGCGACTTATTCTTCACGGTAAAACTCACAAAGTTTGCAAACGATGGAATATATTCCAGTCCTAGTTTATTAAAGCCTTGTGTCAACTGCGCCATACCAGCTTGATTCAAGGCATAAGAGCGTTCAACAAAATCATCGTCAGCAAGTGAAGCAACCGCTGCAGCTTGAGCAATACTATTCACATTAAAAGGCTGGCGCACACGATTCATCAAGTCAGCAATGTCAGCATGACATAAACCAAAACCAACACGCAAACCAGCTAAGCCATAAGCCTTGGAAAAAGTGCGTGAAATGATTAAATTATCAAACTCATTCAACCAAGAAATCGCTTCTGATTTATTAGCTGCTGATAAATATTCATCATAAGCTTCATCCAGCACAACTAATACTGTTTTTGGCACTTGCTTTAAAAACGCCAGTAATTCAGCTTTGCCTAGCAATGTCCCTGTAGGATTATTCGGGTTAGCAATAAATATAATGCGTGTTTTTGTAGTAATCTCTGAAAGCATTGCAGGCAAATCATGTCCGTAATTTTTAGCTGGCACAACCACGCCTGTTGCTCCCGTTGCTTGCGTGACTAATGAATAAACCGCAAAAGCGTGTTGAGAGTAAATAACCTCACAACCAGCTGTTAAAAAAGCACGTGCAGCAAGCTCTAATATATCGTTGGAGCCATTACCAAATACCAGTTGATTCGGCGCAACACTAAACTTTTGACTGACAGCATCACGCAAAGCAAAACCATTGCCGTCAGGGTAGCGTGCAACATCAAGCAAAGCTTCTTGAATAGCATAGTCCGCTTTAGGACTAATACCCAAAGGATTCTCATTCGATGCAAGCTTCACAATATCTTCTACTTGCAAGCCCATTTCGCGTGCAAGTTCAGAAATTGGCTTGCCGCCTTGATATGGCGCAATCGCTTTAATATACGCAGGGGCTAACTTTGCCACAGCACTGTGGGCTTGATTACTGCTAGACATACTCATACAAGAAACCTTAAAAACTTAATTTTGCTTAAATTACTGCAACTGGATAGGAACCCAGCACCTTGAGGAAAGATGCGCGTTCAGAGCATTCAGCTAATGCCGCCTTCACTTTCGCATCATATTGATGACCTTCAATATCGACAAAGAACACGTAATCCCACAAGCCTTGCTTAGATGGGCGGGATTCGAACTTAGTCATACTGACACCATGCCTTGATAATGGTTCTAACAGATGAACCATAGCGCCTGGGATATTCTTGGATGTCATTACTAGCGAAGTTCTATCTTGACCAGATGGTGCTACTTCGTGCGAACCTAACACTAAAAATCGCGTTGTGTTTTTAGCATCATCTTCAATATTCTCGGCAAGTATATTCAAGTCAAAGAGTTCTGCCGCCCGCTTGCTTGCAATCGCTGCCGCAAAAGTACCGTCAGTAGAAACCAAGTCATGAATCATTTGTGCTGCGCGTGCGTTGCTAGTCACCGCTTCACGTGTTACTTTTGGCATGAGGCGATTAAGCCACTCATGGCACTGCGCCAGTGATTGCGTATGTGAAAACACGTGGCTAATATTAGCAATATCAGTTTGTTTAGATAGCAAACAATGATGAATTGGCAGCGTGATTTCACCACAAATCTTGAGCGGGCTTGATAACAGCAAATCTAGCGTGAGCCCAACTGCGCCTTCGGTAGAGTTTTCAACTGGCACGACACCGTAATCTGCTTGACCAGCCTCAACTGTTCGAAACACTTCATCGATTGAACCGCAAACTATTGCACTTCTACCCAAGCCAAATTGCTTGAGTGCGGCTTCTTCACTATAAGTACCTAACGGCCCTAAGAACGCGATAGACAGCTCTTTTTCAAGCGCACGACAGTTTGACATCACTGCACGAAAAATATTACTTACAGCCTCGTTAGCTAGCGGCCCTTGATTGTTCGCTTGCAAGCGACGCAATACTTGCGCTTCACGTTCTGGCCGATAAATCACACCATCATCTTTCAAGCTACCAATCGCACGTGCAAGTTTTGCCCGCTCGTTGACTAGCTTAAGCACTTGCTCGTCTATGGCATCGATTTGATCGCGATGTTGTTTAAGTTGTTCGCTCATGCCGAATGTTTGCTTTCAAAAACTTTCATATAAGCAACTAGTGCCTGCAAACCTTCAATCGGCATTGCATTGTAAATACTGGCTCGCATGCCTCCCACGGCACGATGACCTTTAAGTTGCAATAAACTATTTTCCTGCGCACCTTGCAAAAAGGCATCATTTAATGATTCGTCTTTCAAATAGAAAGGAATATTCATGCGTGAACGATTTTTTAATGCAACATGATTCACATAAAAATCTGTTGAATCAATATAGTCGTAAAGTAACTTAGCTTTAGCTATATTGACCTCCTCAATAGCAGCCACTCCACCCTGTTCAATCAACCACTCAAATACCAAACCCGCGATATAAATACTATAAGTAGGCGGCGTATTAATCATAGACTGATTTTCAGCCTGTGTTTTCCAATTGAATACAGCTGGCGTTAGTGATGAAGCGCTATCAAGCAAATCTTCCCGCACAATCACTATACACAAACCTGCTGGGCCGATATTTTTTTGCGCGCCACCGTAAATCACACCGTATTGGCTTACATCAATTTCACGCGAAAGAATGTGTGAAGACATATCCGCGACAATAGGCACGCCATTGGTGTTGGGTAAATCAAGAAACTCAACGCCACTCATGGTTTCATTGGTACAAATATGCAAATAAGCTGCATCTTTGTTAAGTTTCCAGCTAGAGAATTCAGGCACGTAAGTATATTTATCAGCCTCTGTACTGGCAACTACATTAATTTTTCCATACGCACTGGCGTCCTCAACACTGCGTTTACTCCAACCGCCCGTCACAGCATAATCTGCGGCTTTGCCGTTAAGTAAATTCAGTGGGATCATCGCATTTTCAGCAATCGCACCGCCTTGCAAAAACAATACTTTGTAATTGTTTGGAATATTCAACAGCGTACGTAAATCAGCCTCAGTTTTAGCCAGAATACTCATAAACTCTTTACCGCGATGCGACATTTCCATCACACTCATGCCAGAGCCATGCCAATCCAGCATTTCTGCTTGAGCACGCGCTAATACAGGTTTGGGTAAAACTGCAGGACCTGCAGAAAAATTAAAAATCTGAGTCATTATGAATAATTCTTTATTTGAAGTTTTTTATCATGAAGCTTTTTATAAAATTAAGCGTTATCGTCTGCTTCTGTATCTTCATTTGCATCAGATTCAAGCTCTGAATTAGATTCAACCACCTCATCTAACTCTACTGTTGCATCCATATCTGCATCAACTTCTGATTCAGGTAATTCAGGATCGTCAGATTCAACAATTTTCTCAAGTCCAGAAAGTTTCTCACCTTCACCTAGATTAATCAACGTGACACCTTGTGTTGCGCGGCCTAATTCACGAATCTCTTTCACACGGGTGCGAATCAATACGCCACCAGTGGTAATCAGCATAATTTCATCGTCTTCGTTGACCAATTTAGCCGCCACGACCAAGCCATTACGCTCACTGATAGCAATCGCTTTAACACCCTGCGTGCCTCGGCCAGAATGACGGAAATCCGCAAGCACAGTACGTTTTCCATAGCCATTTTCAGTAGCCACTAAGACAGACTGTTGATCATTATCAGCAATCAATAATGACAGTACTTGTTGATTGTCAGCCAATTTCATACCGCGAACACCGCGAGTAGCTCGACCCATCGAGCGCACATCATCTTCACTAAACCAAACCGCTTTACCGCCGTTTGAAACCAAAATAACATCATTAGCGCCGTTGGTGATTTCAGCACCAATCAAGAAGTCATCTTCATCTAAGTTGATGGCGATAATGCCTGATTTACGTGGGTTTGCAAAATCAGACAACGGCGTTTTCTTAACGGTACCTTGTGATGTTGCCATGAAAATAAAGTGATTTTCGTCAAACTCTTTTACTGAAAGAATCGCATTAATTTTCTCGCCCTCTTCAAGCGGGAATAAGTTCACAATCGGTTTACCACGGCCAGTGCGGCTACCTTGCGGCACTTCGTAAACTTTCAACCAATAGACTTGACCGAGACTACTAAAACACAAGATGAAATCATGCGTATTTGCAACAAACATCTTGTCAATAAAGTCATCTTCTTTAGTTTGTGCCGCTTGTTTACCACGACCACCACGGCGCTGTGCACGATACTCATCAAGTGGTTGCGATTTCACATAGCCTGTATGAGAAAGAGTTACAACCACATCTTGCGGGGTGATAAAGTCTTCTAAAGATAAATCTTGTGCATTTACTACAATTTCACTACGGCGTTTGTCGCCAAATTGCTTACGAATTTCAGTTAACTCATCGTTAATAATGGCCGTCACACGCGCTGGCGTTGCCAAAATATCTAGTAAGTCAGCAATAATATCCATGACTTCTTTATACTCACTGACAACTTTATCTTGCTCAAGACCAGTTAAGCGTTGCAAGCGCATTTGCAAGATTTCTTGCGCTTGTACATCACTTAAATGATAGCCATTTGGCATCAAACCAAACTCGACACTTAAACCTTCTGGGCGTGAAGCTTCCATCGCCGCACGTTTAAGCATTTCTTCAACCACTGGTGATTTCCAAGCTTTTGCCATCAAAGCCACTTTTGCTTCTGGCGGTGTTGGTGCGGCTTTGATGATAGCAATCATCTCGTCCACGTTTGCAAGTGCAACGGCTAAACCTTCTAAGATGTGACCGCGTGCACGTGCTTTTTTCAATTCAAACACAGTACGGCGTGTAATAACTTCACGCCTGTGGCGCAAGAACGCCTCTAACATTTGTTTTAGGTTGAGCAAACGTGGTTGACCATCTAACAAGGCCACCATATTCATACCAAACGTGTCCTGCAATTGCGTTTGTTTGTATAGGTTATTCAATACAACTTCTGCAATCTCGCCACGTTTAAGCTCAATCACAACACGCATACCCGACTTGTCTGACTCATCGCGCAAATCAGAAATGCCTTCGATTTTCTTCTCGTTGACCAATTCAGCGATTTTTTCAACAAAGGTCTTTTTATTCACTTGATACGGAAGTTCATCAACAATCAAAGCTTGGCGACCACCACGCTCTAAATCTTCAACGTGTGTGCGACCACGCATCACCACACGTCCACGACCCGTGCGATAACCTTCTTTAACACCCACTGTGCCGTAAATAATACCCGCGGTCGGGAAGTCTGGCGCTGGCACTAATTCAATGAGTTCTTCAATACCCATTTCGGGGTCTTTAAGCAGCGCAAAGCAGGCGTCCAATACTTCATTGATATTATGCGGGGGAATATTAGTGGCCATACCCACAGCAATACCAGAACTACCGTTAATCAGCAGATTGGGAATGCGTGCAGGCATGATGAGCGGCTCATGTTCGCTGCCATCGTAGTTAGGGCCAAAATCAACGGTTTCTTTGTCAATATCAGCTAACAATTCATGCGCGATTTTCGACATACGGATTTCTGTATATCGCATCGCCGCAGCGTTATCACCATCGACAGAACCGAAGTTACCTTGACCATCGACAAGCATGTAGCGCAACGAGAAGTCCTGCGCCATACGAACGATAGTATCGTAAACAGCCGTGTCGCCATGTGGATGGTACTTACCGATGACATCACCCACGATACGCGCAGATTTTTTGTAGGGTTTATTGTAGTCGTTTGAAAGCTCATGCATCGCAAATAAAACGCGACGATGAACTGGCTTTAAACCATCACGAACATCCGGTAAAGCGCGCCCTACGATAACACTCATTGCGTAATCGAGATACGATCTACGCATCTCATCTTCTAAGCTTATAGGTAGGGTTTCTTTAGCGAATTGATCCATGTGCGAACTAACTTTTAATGGTTTTTATGTGCCATTATTTTAGCACAAAAAGAGTGCAAATTAGTAGCGCTAACAGTGATTAACGATTAGCTGCTTACAATACCTACTCTAGCGTTGAGCAAGTATTGTAAGTGCTATTTTGTAAGTAAAAACAAGTCAGCTTTTAAGTCTTCAACATGCTCTAATCCAACAGCAATTCTCACCAAACCATCTTGAATTCCAGCGGCTGCACGCGCATCAGCTGTTACGCGACTATGCGTAGTAGTCGCTGGATGCGTGATGGTGCTTTTGGCATCACCTAAATTTGCTGTTATCGAAATCAACTTGGTGGCATCAATCAGCGCCCATGCGGCTTCTTGAGCTGTTTGACCAGTTTTTGGCTTAACTTCAAAACTCACTATACCGCCACCATTGCTCTGTTGCTGCATAGCGAGTGCATGCTGTGGATGTGATTTCAAACCTGGGTAAAAGACACGCGCCACCTGTGGTTGTGCTTCTAACCATGTTGCCAATGCAAGTGCATTCTTAGCATGCGCTTCCATACGAATGAATAAAGTTTCTAAACCCTTTAAAAACACCCAAGCATTAAATGCGCTCATGGTCACACCTGCGGTGCGCAAAAAGCCATAAACAGGCTCCATCAGCGCCTTGCTGCCAAGTACAGCACCACCTAAACATCTACCCTGCCCATCGATATATTTAGTGGCTGAGTGGATGATAATATCAGCACCTAATTCAAGAGGCCGCTGAACTGCAGGTGTACAGAAACAATTATCTACCACGAGATAGGCACCAGCTTGATGTGCAATATCAGCCAAGACACGAATATCACCAACCTCCGTCATTGGGTTTGATGGCGTTTCCACAAAAAACAGTTTAGTTTTTGGCGTGACAGCCGCTTGCCATTCAGCAGGGTTCGTTAACGAAACATAAGTCACCTGCAAACCCCAGCGTGCCATGATATTGCTAAATAACTGAACGCTAGTACCAAAGATACTACGTGAAGCGACAAGATGGTCGCCAGCATTACATAAACCCATGACGCAAGCTAAAATCGCCGACATACCGCTTGAGGTAGCCACGCACTGCTCTGCGCCTTCTAAGGCAGCTAGTTTATTTTGAAACATGGTGACAGTTGGATTGGTAAATCTCGAGTAAATATTACCAGGCTCAGTACCGCCGAAACGCGCCGCTGCTTGAGCCGCACTGTTAAATCTAAAACTAGAATTCAAAAACAAGGCTTCAGAGTTTTCACCGAACTCGGTCATCTCGTTACCCGCGCGTACGCTTAAGGTTTCTGGGTGGTATTGTTTATTCATTTCACTCTCATTTCAATTAGCGCTACTTATATCATTTCTTTTGGGCATTAAAAAACCCGTTTAAGCTTTAGCCAAAACGGGTTCTTTTTTAAACTCGCTTTAGCTGTATTTATTATGCGCCCGCAAGCTGAGTAAGACCTTGATTAAGCTAAGTCACTCAAATCAGCGCAATTTGATATTAGACCTGTGAAGCAGTATGGTCAAGATGCATTTGCATTTAAATCTAGCTAACTTCCGTCGCCTCTTCAGCAGGCTCATTATCGAAACTATCAATCAGATTTAGATCCATCTGCGTGCTTGAGTTTGCTGGCTTTTGCTTTTTATTCATGTCGCCGCGCGCAGTCTCAATATTATTTAAGTAAGCTTCATTAATGTCGCCCGTCACATATTTACCGTCAAAACATGAGCAATCAAAGTTTTTAATATGCGGATTACTTAATTTAACATCTTCTATCAGCGCATCTAAGTCTTGATAAATCAAGGCATCCGCACCAATTTCTTGGCAGATTTGTTCGTCAGTTCGATCTGTAGCCAGTAATTCATCGCGGCTAGGCATATCAATACCATACACATTTGGAAACCTGACTGGAGGTGCCGCAGAAGCAAAATAGACCTTATTCGCACCTGCATCACGCGCCATCTGTACAATTTGTTGTGACGTTGTACCACGAACGATAGAGTCATCAACTAACAAGACGTTTTTACCTTTAAACTCTATACCAATTGGATTTAGTTTTTGGCGTACTGATTTCTTACGTAGTGCTTGGCCTGGCATAATAAACGTACGGCCAATGTAACGATTTTTAATGAAGCCTTCACGATAGTCCAAACCTAAAGCAATCCCTAATTGCAAGGCACTTGGGCGACTGGTATCTGGAATTGGAATCACCACATCAATTTTTTTATCAGACCATTCACGTTTGATTTTCTCAGCAAGACTTTTGCCCATATCTAAACGTGTTTGGTAAACCGAAACGCCATCAATCACTGAATCAGGGCGAGCTAGATAAACATACTCAAAAATACAAGGGTTGAGTTTCGCTTCATCTGAACATTGACGTGAAAAAAAATTACCTTCCATATCAATAAAAACTGCTTCGCCTGGCGCTACATCGCGCACCATTTGGAAACCCAGTACATCCAGCGCAACGCTTTCTGAAGCCACGATATATTCCGTACCTAGTGCAGTTTCAAGCTTACCAATCACTAATGGACGAATACCATTTGGATCACGGAACGCTAACAAACCAAAATTAGCAATCATCGCCACTACGGCATAGGCACCTTTACAGCGCTTGTGCAATGCAGACACTGCATCGAAAGCCATATCTGTGTTTAATACGGCATTGCGCGAGGTTTTCTCAATTTCGTGCGCCAAGACATTCAGCAAAACTTCAGAGTCTGAATTGGTATTGATATGGCGTAAATCTTGACGAAACATTTCTGATTTTAGTTGCTGTGAGTTGGTCAAGTTACCATTGTGTCCAAGCACGATGCCAAACGGAGAGTTCACATAGAAAGGTTGAGCTTCAGCTGCGCTAGAAGAGCCTGCAGTTGGGTAACGAACATGAGCGATACCCACATTTCCAATCAAGCTGCGCATATGACGCGTTTGAAACACATCTTTCACTAAGCCATTGTTTTTATGCATGAAGAACGTATTGCCATCGGTAGTTACAATGCCTGCAGCATCCTGACCGCGGTGTTGCAACACTAACAAACCGTCATACAATAATTGGTTAACTGGATTTTTACCTACAATGCCTATGATTCCGCACATGAAGAAAGCCTTAAGTGATTAATTCTAATTAAAAATTCTATAGTTCTAAGATGTAGGCCTTGATGCAGCTATTCAAGTCTTAAGATGTAAATTAACTTTAGCTAATTTAATCGTATTTAACATGCTTAGCAATGCTTATCGGCACCC
Organism: Methylotenera sp.; assembly: GCF_029945705.1. GTDB lineage: Bacteria > Pseudomonadota > Gammaproteobacteria > Burkholderiales > Methylophilaceae > Methylotenera. The sequence continues at coordinate 19,468 of NZ_JAQSDC010000056.1, read as the reverse complement.
ACGGCAACATACTGACAACCAATGCTTCAAGTGGTGCGCTAAACATGGCATTTCGCCAGCGTGCATCATTGGGCAATTCGGTAAGTCCCGCTAAAAATACAACAATACATACAATTAATAATCCACGCGCCAAACCAAAAAAAGCACCTAACAGTCTATTAAGCCAGCCCAGCCCCATTTTTTTAAAAACAGATGAAAGTGCAATAGCTAACAAACTGGCAACTAGCAAAGTGGCAAAAAACAAAACTAAAAATGCAGCCAATATACGTAGCGACTCGGTTGGTATATCCTCTGGCATCATTGGCAGAATCTGACTTGCATAAGTTTTAGCCGTTACAAAAGCGGCTACCCAACCTAGAATTGCCAATGCTTCTCTAAAAAAACCACGCATCACGCTTAATATGATGGAAAAACCAATGATAGCGAGTGCTACATAATCAAAACTTGTCATGTATTTTTCAAATCAATTAATCACACTAAATAATCGAACATATAAAAATATGTCTCATTAATTATTACTAATGACCATTCCAGTTAAATCTGCCGATTGCAATTTAATGAGTGCGTAGGCAGCTTCTTGGCGTGAATTAAAGCGCCCTGCTCTTAAGCGAATTTTTTCACCTTTTGGTGTTGTAATATTTTCGGTGTGAGAATCAAGCCCAACTTGCTTTAATCTTGCTTGCAACTGTTTTACGTTAGCGGCATCTGAGAAAACGCCAACTTGTATAGTAAAGGTTTCGCCATTTGTTGAAGCAGCTTTCACTTCTGGTTCTTTTAACGATGGTTCTTTAACATCAGTTTTTTTAATTTCAGGTGTTTTTGGTTCAGTTGATTTAACTTCAGACTTTTTAGTATCTGTAGTAATAACCTCTGCTTTTTTAAGAAGCTTTTTGTCTTCGGCTTTTTTCTCATCAGCTAACTCTTTTTTTATATCACTAACTTCTTTAGCACTTTCAGACGGAACTTGTTTATCTATCTCAGTAACAGCAGGTGATTCTGATTTTACTGATTCAGGCTTCACAGATTCGCTTGCTGAAGCAACTTCTGCTTGTGGTTCAATTGACGTTAGATTCGCCTCGGCTTTTGGCAATTGCTGACCAACATCATCAGGCATCGTAATTTTGATAGCTTCTTGTGGTGCTAAAGCAGCACGATCTTGCAACACCATTGGTAATACAATCACCATCAAAAGCACAAGAGCGATAGCACCTACTAAACGGCGACGTGCGCGTTTCTTTAAGGCTAGTTCTAGATCATTAGGTGACTCAGTTGCCATTGCTGCTTCCTTAGGGATTCATTCTAAAAGATTAGTTTTCCGAGAGATTAATTTTACAACTTAGCTTTATAGTTCGGACTAAAACGTTTGCATCACGCTTGCAACTGTATAAAAAGAACCGAATACGAGTATTTTATCATTTTCACCGACATCAATACAGGCTTGTTGGTAAGCAATATTGGCATTTGAGAAGGTTTTAAACTTCGCATGCGGATCGATTTCAGAAACAATTGCAGCCAGCTCCTCAGCTGCTGCACCTCTAACATTATCAATTCCCGCGATATACCATAGATCAATTTCATCTTTAACGGCCTGCACCACGCCTTGCATGTCTTTATCTGCCAGCATTGCAAACACTGCGATTGTTTGGCCTTGAGGCGTTCTGCTCGCATTGAGGTTTGCAGCTAAGGCGCGCGCAGCATGTGGATTATGAGCAACATCTAAAATAACATGTGGTGAAGTGGAAACTGTCTGGAAACGCCCAGCTAAACTTACTTGATGCATAGCGCTTGCTATATTGGCAGCGGTTACAGGCAGCTGAGATTGAAGTGACTCAACAGCACAAACAGCGCATGCTGCATTATTGAGCTGATAAGCGCCTTTTAAAGCTGGAGTAGGTAATAGATAAGCGACCTCTCCAGCGGAGTATCTCCAACTATCGACTCCGTCTAAAGTAAAATCAAAATCATGGTGCACACGTTTAAAATTGGCTTTAACTTCATGCGCAAAGGAAACTAAGCTCAATGGTGGGTTAGGGTCGCCACATATCGCTGGTACGTATGGACGGTAAACGCCCGCTTTTTCAAAACCTATGCTTTCACGCGTATTGCCTAAAAACTCTTGGTGGTCTAAATCAACACTTGTCACAATAGAGCAGTCAGGCTCAAAGGCATTCACAGCATCTAGCCTGCCTCCTAAGCCTATTTCTAAAATTGCAACATCCACGCCCGTCTGTATAAAATGCCACATGGCTGCTAGCGTGCCTACTTCAAAATAGGTGAGTGCAATGATTTCGCTATTTGCATCTACACTGGCATCTGTACTGGCAGCTTCCCCCCTAGCAGCATCTACCGCAGCAAATGCTGCACAAAGCGCGTCGTCACTCACTTCTTGTTTATTAATACGCACACGTTCGTTATAACGTAGCAAATGCGGTGAGGTATAGCAGCCTACTTGATAGCCAGCATCAGTATAAATTTGCTCTAACATTGCACATGTAGAACCCTTACCATTGGTTCCCGCCACAGTGATAATGGTAAATTTAGGATGCAATTTCAGACGGTCAATCATTTGCTTAACCCTATCCAAACCCATTGCAATAGATTTGGGGTGCAAACTTTCAATATAACTTAGCCATTTGGCTAGGTTTTTCGTCGATTTAGAATGATGCATGTGATGAGCCATCAGCCAAAATTAGCCTTAGGCATTGAAACAATTGAGAAGAAGCTATGCGCAAATAATTAAGCCGCAACAGGTAAGCGCATCAAGTTAGCCAAAAGACCTGCTAATCGATTACGCATTTCACGTCTATCAATAATTAAATCAATAGCGCCATGCTCTAACAAGAATTCTGCACGCTGAAAGCCATGTGGCAAGGTTTCACGCACAGTTTGCTCAATCACGCGTGGACCCGCAAAGCCAATTAACGCTTGTGGTTCTGCCACAATAATATCGCCCAACATGGCGAAACTTGCTGATACACCACCCATGGTTGGATCAGTTAATACAGAGATAAAGGGTAATCCAGCTTTACTCAACTGGGTAAGCGCCGCGCTGGTTTTAGCCATCTGCATCAATGAGAGCAAACCCTCTTGCATACGCGCGCCACCACTGGCGGAAATACAAATGAACGCCATTTTGTTATCAATGGCCGTCTGCACACCTCGGACAAAACGCTCACCAACGACTGAGCCCATAGAGCCGCCCATGAACTTGAATTCAAATGCAGCAACAACCACTGGCACGGTTTTAATGCTGCCTTGCATCACAATCAAAGCATCTTTTTCCCCAACAGATTTTTGTGACTCTCTAATACGCTCAGCATAGCTTTTGCTGTCTTTAAACTTTAGTGTATCAACAGCCACAACATTTGCACCGATTTCGAATTGACCTTCTGCATCAAGTAATTGGGCTAATCTGGCTCGCGCGCCAATACGATTGTGATAAGAACATTTTGGGCAAACTTCAGCGTTATCAGCTAGATCTTTCATATACAAAACTGTTTGGCAGGCTGGACATTTACTCCATAAACCCTCTGGTACAGTTTTCTTATCGCCGCCAACAACACGTTTGATCTTTTGTGGTAATTGATTTAACCAACCCATAACACTATCCCCTTGGTAACAGTTTTTACGATTTTATCGTTTAATTATTTTGTTGCCGATTATTAAAAACTAGTTATTTTGCAGCGTCCACTGCGGCTTTAAGCTCATCCATCAACGTAGCTACATTGATTAACAAGTTCTCATCATTTGAAGCTTCAATGGTTTGCACCATGCGGCTACCAACTACAACCGCATCAGCGATAGCAGCAGTAGCTTTTGCAGTTGCTGCATCACGAATACCAAAACCCACACCTACCGGCAAATTGGTTTGCGTGCGGATTGAAGCCACTCGTTGTGAAACTTCAGTAATATCCAAATTCGCAGCGCCAGTAACGCCTTTTAGTGACACGTAGTAAACAAAACCACTGGCTTGATTCACAATTAAATCCACACGCTTTTGGTCAGTGGTTGGTGACAACAAAAACACAGGATCAATATCCCTAGAGCGCAATTGCTGAACAAAGTCACCACACTCTTCTGGCGGATAATCCACAGTTATCACACCATCTACATCCGCTGCTTTTGCACGATCTGCAAATGCTGTAGCGCCAATTGCTTCAATAGGGTTTGCGTAACCCATGAGTATAATTGGCGTTGTTTGATTGGTTTCACGAAATGTTTTGACCATATCGAGCACAGCAGTTAAACCAACCTTATGCATTAAAGCACGCTCACTGGCGCGTTGAATCACAGGGCCATCTGCCATTGGGTCAGAAAATGGTACGCCTAGCTCTATCATATCTGCACCATGTTTAACCAAAGTGTGCATCAGACTCACGGTGTGCTTAGGGTGTGGGTCGCCCGCTGTGATATATGGAATTAAAGCCGTTTTGCCTTGATGTTTAAGTGCTGTAAAAATTGTTTGAATACGTGACATGAGTTATATTTTTTATAAGTTTAAAGAGTAATGTTAGCTAGCTTGGCCACGGTATTAATATCTTTATCACCACGACCTGATAAATTGACTAATATAATTTGGTCTTTGCTCATGGTTTTAGCTAGCTTTTCTGCATAGGCCAACGCATGGCTGGTTTCTAGCGCAGGAATAATACCTTCAGTGCGGCATAGATTATGAAATGCTGCCATTGCTTCATCATCAGTAATCGCAACATATTCCGCACGTTTAATGTCTTTCAACCAAGCGTGCTCCGGTCCTACACCTGGATAATCCAAACCAGCAGATACTGAGTGTGTTTCAATAATATTACCATCAGCGTCTTGCATTAAATACGTGCGATTGCCATGAAGAACACCGATAGGGCTATTTGCAGTTAATGGTGCAGCATGCTTGCCTGTATCCATGCCCAAGCCCGCAGCTTCAACACCGATTAAACGCACATTAGGCACATCAATATAAGGGTAAAAAATACCCATAGCATTGGAACCACCTCCCACACAGGCCATCACTACGTCAGGTTGACGACCAGCCATTTCCATCATTTGCTCTTTAGCTTCAATGCCAATCACTGCTTGAAAGTCCCTCACCATCATAGGATATGGATGTGGACCTGCTACTGTGCCGATAATATAAAAAGTGTTATGAACATTGGTCACCCAATCGCGCATTGCTTCATTCAAGGCATCTTTAAGCGTTTTGGAGCCGCTTTCAACAGGTACAACGGTTGCACCTAACAACTTCATTCTAAATACGTTTGGCGCTTGACGTTTAACGTCTTCAGAGCCCATATAAACAACGCACTCAAGCCCTAACCGTGCTGCAATGGTGGCTGTAGCTACACCATGCTGACCCGCGCCTGTTTCTGCAATGACGCGGGGTTTACCCATGCGTTTAGCCAATAAAGCTTGACCGATAGTGTTGTTAATTTTGTGAGCGCCAGTATGGTTAAGATCTTCACGTTTAAGATAAATCTGCGCACCACCGACTTTATCAGACAAACGTTTTGCATGATAAATTGGGCTTGGGCGACCAACAAAGTGTTTCAAGTCATAAGCATACTCAGCTAAAAACACTGGATCGTGCCTGTACTTTTCATACATCACACGTAACTCTTCTAGCGCTTCAACTAAAGTTTCAGCAACAAAGGTACCACCAAATTGTCCAAAATGCCCACTTGCATCTGGCATATCATAAAGCTGCATTTCTAGTTCTCCACATTCAAATTTTTGAGCAATATTTCTAAGGGAATTGAAATTGCCAATACATGTTTTTAATTGCTATACACTTGGCGCATAAATGCTGTAATTTTTGCTGCATCTTTTACGCCTTTTGATGCTTCTACGCCACCGCTGACATCAACGGCATAAGGCATGACTTGGCGTATCGCTTGAGCCACATTATCAGGTTTTAAACCGCCTGCGAGTATGATTGGCTTTGCCAGCTGCTTAGGAATTAAATTCCAATCGAATACATGACCTGTTCCACCAAACGCGCCCTCTGTATAGGCATCTAATAATAAGGCTTTAGCGGCTGAATACTCTTTTGCATATTGTACCAAATTTGTATCCGACTTAACGCGAATTGCTTTGATAAAAGGTAAAGAGTAGCTAGCACATTCCTCAGGACTTTCGTCTCCATGAAACTGCAAAAGATCAATATTAGCTTCTGCTATGACTTCATTAATAAAGCTAGGTTCAGCATTTACGAATAAACCAACCACACTGACAAATGCTGGAATATGATGAGCAATTTCTATCGCTTGATTGATGCCGACATTTCGCGGACTTTTATCATAAAAAACCAAGCCAATCGCATCAGCCCCCTGTTCAACAGCACTTAATGCATCTTCAACTCGCGTAATACCACAAATTTTGACTCTAACTCTCAAGAAAAACTTTCACAGTGACTTTTAAATTTAAATACAAAATGCCTAAAGCGTTATTGTAACGCTTAAATGAGGACATGGATGTGACTTTGGCTATCGCTTTGTATGTCTTGTTGACTGTCAGCTTGATTAATTGGAAGCCCCCACTTTGGGTCGTAGCCTACTCCAGTTAGATATAATCCATTAGGAGAGAAAGTGGGTGGCGATAGCGTTCTATCACGCTTATGCAGCAGCTCTTTCATATACACTGGTGGATAAGCACCCTTGCCTATATAAACCAACGCACCTATCATGTTGCGTACTTGGTGTTGTAAAAATGCATTGGCAGTAAACTCAAAGATAAAGTACTTGCCAGTCATTTTCACGTCAGACTTAATCATATGTCTAGTCGCCGTTTTAGCTTGACACTCCGAAGCTCTAAACCCACTAAAATCATGCTCTCCAATTAAATAGCTTGCAGCTTCAGACATCGCCTCGCCATTAAGCGGTAAGTGAAACCAGCCAGCTTTAGTTGCCATTAAGGCTGGTGCAACTGGCGCGTTGTAAAGTAAATACTGATAACTGCGCGAAAAAGCTGAAAAGCGCGCATGAAAATCGTCATCTACTTCATGCGCCCACTCTACTCGAACTGTCTCAGGCAAATACGCATTGACACCACGCACCCAAGCTGTAACGGGGCGAGTACTCGTTGTATCGAAATGAACCACCTGACAATGCGCATGCACACCAGTATCTGTGCGACCTGCTGCATGCACTCTCACTTGATGTTGGGCGATGCTTGATATAGCCAACTCAAGTGCATCTTGAACCCCGCCTCCGTTGGGCTGACTTTGCCAACCACAGAAATTGGCACCATCATAAGCTAAACCAAGGGCAACTCTCAAAGCGACACCTTAATTACAACAAGAATCAAAACAATCCCTCAACATTAAACTCTCTAAAATAAAATAGTGCAATTGTACTAATAATCAATACCATGACTACCAGTATATCAGTCCATTTAAGTGGGAAACTTTGCAACACAATTACCCTATCTTTATGTACTAGCTCAGTTGTTGAAAGCATTTTATCCAATTGATCAAACTTAAACTTGAACTTCTCTTTTGCCGCCAATTCCTCAACATAATCCAATGTGAGCAATAACCTAGCGGTAAATTTATTGGTATTAATGCCTAATAGATTGAGTGGCGAAAGTAATAAATGCAGCCCGATCATCAACTGTTCTTTTGAGCTTGTTGCAAACAAGATACTAAGAACAGCAAGCGCAATTAAAAGTTTGGCTATTTGCACAAACCCCAAGACACACCCCTCAATTGTAGGTGCGACAACGTTTGGTATGTGCTGAACATACTCGCCCGGTGTGCCAAAAGCATAAATAATAAATATTGAAATAAATAGCCATTTCATACGCTTAACCACACGTAAGAAACCACCTTGCTCTAACCATAATGCATAAATAAACAGGGCTATGCACAAGACTAAAACGTGTGGATTACTCAGGTAACTCATGAGCAATAAGGTAAAAATGAATAGTAAAATTTTAACGATGGGATGCATTGTTTTCATTAAAGTACTAAGCGCTTAAATAAAAAAGCCGAGCTATTTGCTCGGCTTTTTTATTTAATTTAGCTTATACCAAACTATCTAATAATTCTTTTGCACGTAATTGCTGCACTGGTCCACCCTCTTTTAGAATTTCCTCCAAAAGTTCACGCGCACCCTCTTTATCATCCATATCAATATAAGCTGCAACAAGATCTAACTTAATATTAACATCTGGCGACTCAGCCATTACTTCACCAGCAGCAGCTTTTTTAGGCGTAGGTTTTTCATGTGACAATTCAGATTCATCATCAGCTAAATTCAAATCAATAGCAGATAAATCGAACGTGTTGGCTTCAAATTCCTCAGATTTAGCCCTCACCTCTTCCTTGGAGGCAACTGGCTCTTCGATACTAGGGAAGTCGAAAGTTATTTCTGAGGCATCCATTTGCAATTGCTCTGCCGCAGGCTTAACATCTGTGTCTGCCGCAAAATCAAGATCAAATGAAATATCTTCTATAGAACTTGGTGTCGCTAAATTTATCTCAGTCAACTCATCTGCATCTGTTGGCAAATTGAAGTTCATGTCAAAATCTGCTGATGAAATCTCAGTGCTATCAGTCAAACCAGAGCTGTCAGCTAAATCAACACCGCCGCTAAAGTTAGGAATATCAGGTGCATTAAACTCCAATGTATTAGCCGTCATCTCGGGCGCTGCAATTTCACTAACAATCTCTTCTGGCACTGATTTACTTGTAAATTCACCTAAATCAAAATCCATCAAATTCGATGTATCGTCTTTAGGGGGAACTTCGGAGAGTTTTTCATCTGCAAGGAAGTCCACCGTACTTGCCGATTCTAGAGCCATAGCCGTAGGTTTATTGCCTTCTGCTGCGTCATCTATAGTACCAAGGTCAAAAGAAATATCTGAATCGATGTTTTGTGCTTCGGCAAAACTTTGCATCACGGCTGAATTGGCATCGTCTTCGCTAGACTTATTATTAGCTAACATATCATCATTGAATGAGAAATCTAAGCCCGCACCCTCAGCAACCGCCACATCAGAAAAATCAGCTGCAGCAAGTTTTTGTGTGACTGGGGGACTCACAGCAACAGCTTTACTCACATTATAAAGCGGATTACTTGGCTCCATTTCAACTCCAATAGCAGCCACTTTAGCCCACGTTGGATCATCAGCGCCTAATGTAGTGTAAAGCTCGCCTGCTATTGTCTCAAACGCTGAAGTGTCCTTACGCGCCGCATACATTTCCAGTAATTTAAGATGTAATTCGTAGCGTTTCGGCTCTTTTGAAATGGCATCCTTCAGTATTTCTTCAGCTTGCGCATCACGACCATAAGCCATGTAAACTTCTGCCTCAGCAATTGGATCGACATCATTAGTATCGATCATGCTGCCATCAGCGCTTTGTGCAAAATCTGTTAAGAATGAGGTATCAGACATACTGGCATTACCAGTCGTGTTGCCAAATACTGTGTTAGCGCGCAATCCACCAGAAGTTAGAATGCCACGCTCAAAACTATCTAAGTCTTTTCTACGCTTGTTGCGCAGAAACATCCAGCCAGCACCCAGCAACGCTACACCTCCAGCCCCACCCAACACCGCTAAATCAACTGAATTCATCAGACCAGCAAGGAAGCTAGGCTCCTCTGCCACAGGGATAGGCACAATCACAGGTGCAGCTGCAGTAGGCTTTTTAACTTCTGGCTGTGCAATTGGCATTTCTACTGGAGGGGTCACCACTTCAGTTGGTTTTGCATCAACTACAGGGGCAACTTCGGTTTTAGCAACATCTGTTGGCGCATCAACTGCTTCAGGTTTTTTAGCCGTGGCTTCTGCATTCTTTTGCATGTCTGCCATCGACTGACTTTTCATCGCAATCAGTTTCTGCATGTCCGCGATTTGTTTTTCTAACGCAGCAGTTTTATCATTAGCTTCTTTTAAAGAATTCTCACGCGCAGTGGTTTCCTCTTGTAGCGCAATAATTTTCGCCTCTACAGATTTAGCAGCATCTTTTGCATTTTTTGTACCGGCTTTATCCCCCGCTGAGAGCTTAACAACATCTTTAGGACCCATGGCTACAGGCGCTGCCTTATCCTCCGCCGTAGCAATTTTTCCTGATGTAGATTGTTTTTGTTCAGCTTCAGCCATTGCTGGAGCAGCCTCAACATTACCTGCTAAAGCGTTACGATAAGCGTTCCAATTAGCTGAATGTATTTTGATTGTTTTTTTAGCTTGCTGATCATCAATGTTAGTCAACTCTTCTTTAGACGGCACTTTAATAATTTGACCAACTTTAAGGCGATTCATATTGCCTTTAGCAAAAGCCTCTTTATTGTTCTCATACAAACCAACCAGCATCTGGTCTAAGCTAACACCTTCAACCTGTACTTCTTTTGCAACTGCGCTAAGTGTGTCACCGCGTTTGGTCGTTAGCTCTTGCTCATTCTTAGCTACAGGTTCTGAAACTGGCTCTTGCTGAACGACTGGTGGCGCTGGTCTTTTTTGCTTTTTTGATTTTTGTGTGACTGGCTGAGCAGTATCTCCCATACTAGAAGTTGGAGCTTTAGCAGTAGATTGGGTATTACTTGCACCCCCACTCGAAGGCAAATTCACTGGAACTGAAGCTGTACTTTCAGGTTTGTAACCAGGTGGGTCTAACAATACTGTATATTCACGCTGTAAACGTCCTGTAGCCCAGTCTACTTGTATCAGCATATCGAGATATGGATCACTGACTGGCTGACTTGAACGTATTTTTAGAACGGGTGAACCATCGGCATTTTTTGCAATTTCCACTTTAATATTATTGTGGATACCTAAGCGTGGTATGCCTTGTTGTGCGTATGCATCTTCTGAAGCAATTGAAGCAGCAAGAGTAGAAAGCTCTTCTGGTGTTACTGATAAAAGCTCGATTTCAGCTTTGAGTGGTTCACCTATCCCTGAATTCACGTTCAGCTTACCCAGTCCTGCAGCGTAGCTAGATAACGGCAATAGTGCTAAGCACACAGCCAGAGAAATTTGCTTTATTTTAGATTTACGCACATTTAGCCCTTGATCAAACTTTATACCTAAATATTAAAATAACATCAAATAGTTAGCTATGCAAGCTGATAATGCACATTATATTCAAAGGCTATATATGCGTTGCGTTTGAGTGCTATTATTTTCACAACAGCACTCAGGTCATTCAAGTTATTTCTCTATTAAAATCCGCAACATACGGCGCAACGGCTCAGCAGCACCCCATAGCAATTGGTCGCCAACGGTAAACGCTGATAAATAGTCATCACCCATACTTAACTTACGTAAACGACCTACTGGTGTATTTAAAGTACCAGTCACAGCAGCAGGTGTAAGCTCGCGCATACTAGCATCACGCTCATTTGGAATCACTTTTGCCCACTGATTAGCCTCTGCCAGCATTTGGTTGATTTCATCTAATGGCACGTTTTTTGTTAGTTTAATTGTCAGCGCTTGACTGTGACAACGCATCGCGCCGATGCGCACACAAAGACCATCAATCACAATAGGATTAGCTTCGCGGCCTAAAATCTTATTCGTTTCAACGCCGCCTTTCCACTCTTCTTTACTTTGACCATTACCTAAATCTTTATCGATCCAAGGAATCAAGCTACCTGCCAGTGGCACGCCAAAATTTGAAGTTGGGAATTTATCATCACGCAAAGTACCTGCAACGGTGCGATCTATGTCTAGAATGGCAGAGGCAGGATCTGCCAATAACTCGCTAGCTGCAAAATGCGCTTCACCCATTTGTTTGAGTAATTCACGCATATTTTGCGCACCTGCGCCAGAAGCTGCTTGGTAAGTCATTGAAGTTGCCCATTGCACTAAATTGGCTTTAAACAAACCATTTAATGCCATCAACATCAATGACACTGTGCAATTGCCGCCCACCCAGTTTTTATTACCGTGTGCATAAGCATCTTGAATCACGTGCATATTCACTGGATCAAGAATAATCACGGCATCTTTTTCCATGCGCAATGTTGATGCCGCGTCAATCCAATGCCCAGTCCAACCTTCTGCACGAAGTTTAGGGAATATCTCGCTGGTGTAATCGCCGCCTTGGCATGACACAATTGCATCCATTGCCTTTAAATCTGCAATACTCATTGCATCTTTTAATGATGCAGAATCTTTACCAATGTTCGGTGCTTTTCCACCGACTTGTGACGTCGTGAAAAACTGCGGTTCGATTAAGGCAAAATCACTCTCTTCCATCATGCGCTGCATGAGGACTGAACCAACCATACCGCGCCAACCAACAAATCCAACTTTAAGCATTTTCATAACCTTATTAATTTAATGCAGCAACTATTTAACGTTTAAATTTATAGTGCCGCAACAACAGCTTCGCCCATCGCATTACAGCCCACCAAGTTACAACCTTCTGTTGCAATATCAGCGGTTCTATAGCCTTGAGCTAAAGCTTTTTTACATGCGTTTTCAATCTTAACTGCATTAGCTTCATCATTGAATGTATAACGCAACATCATAGCGACTGACAGAATAGTTGCTAATGGATTCGCAATATCTTTACCTGCAATATCAGGTGCAGAGCCATGACTAGGCTCGTACATACCTTTGTTATTTGCATCCAGTGAAGCAGATGGCAACATGCCAATTGAGCCTGTGAGCATTGAAGCTTCATCAGACAGAATGTCACCAAAAATATTACCAGTGACCATCACATCAAATTGTTTAGGCGCGCGAATCAATTGCATTGCAGCGTTATCAACGTACATATGGCTTAACTCAACTTCTGGATACTCTGCTGACAACTCAATCATCACTTGGCGCCACAACTCAGTCGTTTCCAACACATTTGCTTTATCTACAGAGCAGACTTTCTTGTTACGTTTCATTGCAATATCAAACGCCACACGGCCAATACGTTTAATTTCAGACTCGTTATAGCGCATCGTATTGATGCCTTCGCGCTCACCATTTTCTAACGTACTAATGCCGCGCGGCTGACCAAAGTAAATATCACCTGTAAGCTCACGAATAATCATTAAATCTAAACCAGAAACCACTTCTGGCTTGAGTGTGGACGCGCCCGCCAACTCAGGATAAAGCAAAGCTGGGCGTAAGTTTGCAAACAAATTAAGCTCTTTACGAATGCGTAATAAACCACGCTCTGGGCGTAAATGACGCTCTAACTTATCATATTTCCAGTCACCTACTGCACCCAATAAAACCGCATCAGAATCTTTAGCTAATTGCAAAGTCGCATCTGGCAGCGGATCACCCGCAGCCTCATAACCAGCACCGCCAATCGGTGCTTCTGTCATAGTGAGATTTAAATTGAGTGCTTTTAGCACTTTAACTGCTTGAGCTACGATTTCTGGACCGATGCCATCACCTGGCAATACTGCGATTTTCATGAAATTACTTTCTTAACTTAAAACTTACTAAATTTGAACTTATTTGATTTAATAGCCGCGCAGCTTTTTAATTAAAAACCAGTTAATTAAACAGCCATGGTTGCGCTTGTTGATGCTTTGCTTCAAACGCTTTGATTTTGTCTTGATGTTGCATGGTTAAACCAATGTCATCCAAACCATTCAACAGGCAATGTTTACGGAAAGCATCGACCTCAAACTTGTGCACTTCACCACTTGGAGTGGTCACTGTTTGAGCACTTAAATCCACATCGAGTTTGTAGCCCTCTGTTGCAAACACTTGGTTAAACAAGTTATCTACAATTTCAGCTGACAACACAATTGGCAACATACCGTTTTTGAAACAGTTATTAAAGAAAATATCCGCATAACTTGAAGCAATAATGACTTTAAAACCAAAATCTTCAAGTGCCCATGGCGCGTGTTCTCTTGATGAACCACAACCAAAATTTTCACGAGTAAGCAAAACGCTAGCGCCTTGATAACGTGCTTTATTTAACACAAAATCAGGGTTGATTTTACGCTTGGAGTTATCCATACCAGGCTCACCGTGGTCTAAATAGCGCCATTCATCAAATGCGTTCGGTCCAAAACCTGAGCGCTTAATCGACTTCAAGAACTGCTTAGGAATAATCGCATCCGTATCGACATTGGCGCGATCTAAGGGAGCGACCAAGCCATCTAATTTTGTAAAAGCTTCCATATTTTTCTTTAACACACTCTTTAAAATATAAGTCTTTAAATGACTTAAGTAGCGAAATTAACTCGCGGATTTTTTGATGGCTTCACCACCTTTTTCAATATCTTGGCCCATGCCATGGATAGTGTTACAAGCAGTTAGCGCAAAACTCAAAGCGAGTAAAGTTAACATTTTTTTCATTCAAAACCCCTTATAAACTTAAGTTAATGATTGTCGTACATCTACAAAATGTCCGGCTACCGCAGCAGCAGCAGCCATTTCAGGACTCACTAAATGCGTACGGCCGCCTTGACCTTGACGACCTTCAAAATTACGATTCGAGGTTGAAGCACAACGCTCACCCGGTTCAAGTCGGTCAGCATTCATTGCCAAACACATCGAGCAACCTGGTTCGCGCCACTCAAATCCAGCTGCTATGAAAATCTTGTCCAAGCCTTCTTGTTCCGCTTGTGCTTTTACCAAACCAGAGCCTGGCACCACTAACGCCAACTTAACATTAGGTGCGACATGCTTGCCTTTAGCCACAGCAGCGGCAGCACGCAAATCTTCAATGCGTGAGTTTGTACAAGAACCAATGAAAACTTTATCAATATTGATTTCGTTGATAGGCGTATTTGGTGTTAATCCCATGTAAGCGTAAGCACGCTCCCAATCTGCGCGTTGCACCTCATTTTTAGCTAAATCCAAGCTCGGCACGCGTCCGTCGATACTCACCACCATTTCGGGTGAAGTTCCCCAAGTGACTTGCGGCTGAATATCTTCAGCATTTAAAGCCACAACGGTATCAAACTCAGCACCTGAATCAGTATGCAATGTTTTCCAATAGGCAACGGCTGCGTCCCATTGGTCTGCTTTAGGTGAAAATGGACGACCTTTCACATACTCAATCGTCTTATCATCCACTGCAACCAAACCTGCGCGCGCACCTGCTTCAATCGCCATGTTACACAAGGTCATGCGGCCCTCCATGCTCAAGCCGCGAATCGCAGAGCCAGCAAACTCAATCGCATATCCGTTACCACCAGCAGTACCTGTTTTGCCGATAATGGCTAATGCTACATCTTTAGCCGTGACACCTTTACCTAATACGCCATTGACTAAGACCTGCATGGTTTTAGACTTCTTTTGCACCAAGCATTGTGTCGCCATGACGTGCTCGACTTCTGACGTACCGATACCATGCGCCAATGCGCCGAATGCGCCATGTGTGCTGGTATGAGAATCACCGCACACCACGGTCATACCTGGCAAAGTCGCACCCTGCTCAGGACCAACCACATGCACAATCCCTTGGTTTTTATTCATGAACGGAAAATAAGCTTTTGCACCAAACTCATTAATATTGCTTGTCAACGTTTCAATCTGCAAACGTGCTACAGGGTCAGCAATCCCCGCCAAGCCTTTATCCCAGCCATTGGTAGGTGTGTTGTGATCAGCAGTGGCTACAATTGATGAAATACGCCATGGCTTACGACCAGCCAGACGTAAGCCTTCAAATGCTTGAGGGCTTGTGACTTCATGCACCAAATGACGGTCAATGTAAATCAGCGCCGTACCGTTTTCTTCATGTACAACGTGGGAATCAAACAACTTATCGTATAGCGTTTTTGCCATTTTTTTAACCTAAGGTTTCAACCTAACAACTAATCTCTAAAATTACCAAACTGCAATGGAAAATCCGTCACAGACTTTTTCACAAAAGCAATTGCATCTTGCAATAAATCGCGCTTTGCACCATTCACACGAACAGTGTCGCCTTGAATACTTGCCTGTACTTTTAAGCCAGAATCCTTAATCAATTTACTGATGCGTTTTGCTAAATCGCCATCAATACCATCTTTGATTTTAAGCTCTTGCTTAACTTTATTGCCGCCGACTTTTTGGACATCCTTATGCTCAAGACGTTTCGTTGAATCAGGCTCTTTCTTCTCCATCCCAGGCAGCAAAATATCTTTAATCTGATCCAGCTGAAAGTCATTATCACCAAACAAGGTGATAACACTGTCTTTCTCATTCAACTCAACCTTGGCTGAAGTGCCTTTAAAATCATAACGATTGGTGATTTGCTTACCCGCAGTATCAATCGCATTTTTTAACGCGACCATATCAACTTCAGATGAAATATCAAAACTTGGCATAATTTAACTCCTAATAAACCTATAAGCGAAGACTATGCAAGGCATGATTGCGAAGGCAGTACGTTTAGTACGACGAGCGCGAAATAACGCCGCAGAGTCGAGCCGTCTTTACTCGAAGTGGCAAACGTAGTCTAGGGTTTCGATTACTTCAATATCAAAACTTGAGTTACCAGGGACAGTAAATTTCTCACCCTCAGCATAAGTTTTCCATGCTTCTTCACCGCTTAAGCGAACTTTGCATGAGCCAGAATTAATTTCCATTAATTCTGGTGCTGCTGTATTGAATGTAAGTGTACTTGGGAAAATAACGCCAATAGTGCTGCGCGTGCCATTTGGAAGCATGACTGTGTGACTAACACATTTACCATCGAAGTAAATATTAGCTTTCTTTTTTACGCTGACATTGTCAAATTGTGCCATTTGCTGCTTTCATTAATAATCAAAATAACATTATCGCAGAAAAGACACGCCTAACCAACACCCAGCCAATATGGTGCATAGAGATTAAAGCGTGCACGAACAGGTTTGAAGAGAATAAACGACTTAATACAATGAGTTCTAGCTAGAACTCAGAATAAATTGACTAAAAACACTCCGCTTCAGCAAAAGATTTACCTTGTTGATCTTTTGCAGACAATAACGCTGCACCATTAATAGGCCATTTGATATCGACTTTAGGGTCATTCCATGCGATACAACGCTCGAACTCAGGCGCATAATAATCAGTCGTTTTATATAAAAACTCTGCGGTTTTAGAAAGCACAACAAAGCCGTGCGCGAATCCTTCTGGCACCCAAAGTTGTTTTTTATTTTCCGCGGACAAAATCTCACCTATCCATTGACCAAAAGTAGGCGAATTCTTGCGAATATCTACAGCAACATCAAATACCACGCCCTGCACTACCCTCACCAATTTACCTTGTGGCTGTTGAATTTGGTAATGCATCCCACGCAATACGTTTTCTGCCGATTTAGAGTGGTTATCTTGTACGAACTTAACTGACTTACCTATTGCAGCTTCAAATTTCGCATGATTAAAGCTTTCAAAAAAGAAGCCCCTATCGTCACCAAAAACGTTGGGTTCAATCACTAGTACATCTGCAAGGGCTGTTGGCGTGACTATCAAGGTTGTACTCCATCTTTCAACATGCGAAGCAGATACTGACCGTAGCCATTTTTAGCTAATGGCTGTGCCAGCTTTTCTACTTGCGCTGCATTAATAAAGCCTTTGCGATAAGCGATTTCTTCTGGACAAGCGACTTTAAGCCCTTGTCGTTGCTCTATCGTTTGAATAAAGTTACTCGCATCAATCATGCTTTCATGAGTGCCTGTGTCTAGCCATGCATAGCCGCGCCCCATAATTTCAACACTTAATTGATTGCGTTCAAGGTAAACACGATTCAAATCTGTAATTTCTAATTCGCCCCTTGCAGAGGGTTTTAGGTCGGCTGCAATATCTATGGCCTGATTGTCGTAGAAATACAAACCGGTCACCGCATAATTACTTTGAGGTTTTAGTGGTTTTTCTTCCAAACTAGTTGCACGACCATCGCCGTCAAAAGCCACCACACCATAACGCTCTGGATCTTGCACGTGGTAAGCGAACACCGTTGCGCCATGCTCGCGCGCAGTGGCTTGCTCAAGCTGCATATGCAAGTCATGTCCATAAAAAATATTATCGCCAAGCACCAATGCACTAGGGTCATTGCCAACGAAGTCTTTACCAATAATGAATGCCTGTGCCAACCCATCTGGACTTGGTTGTACTGCATATTCTAAATTCAAACCCCAGTCGCTGCCGTCACCCAATAACTCCTGAAAACGCGGCGTATCTTTTGGTGTCGATATGATTAAAATATCGCGTATTCCCGCTAACATTAAAGTACTAAGCGGATAATAAATCATCGGCTTATCATGAATGGGTAACAACTGCTTTGAAACAACTTTGGTTACAGGATAAAGCCTAGTGCCAGAACCACCTGCGAGGATAATACCTTTACGTGTTGCCATAACTCACCTCAACTTTTTCTTTTATTTATACTTCACAATAGCTATTAATGATGTTTATTTAGAATTTCAGCCAGCAATCGAGTGACGCCACTTTGCCAACTTGGCAAAACTAAGTCAAAACTATTTTGTAATTTTTTAGTACTTAAACGTGAATTCAATGGTCTTTTGGCTGACGTAGGAAAAGCTGAGGTCGGCACAGCCTGAATTGCATCAACAGCCACTTTAATCTCAACGCCTGCTTGACGCGCTTGCTCAATGACAAAGCTGGCGTAACCGTGCCAAGAAGTCTCACCACTTGCAACAAGATGATATAAACCGCTCACTTCTGGGCTTACTAAAGCTTTGCGAATAGCGTGTGCAGTGACGTCTGCAAGTAAATCAGCTCCTGTTGGCGCACCAATTTGATCGTTAATCACTTTTAACGCATCTCGCTCTTGCGCAAGCTTCAGCATGGTTTTAGCAAAGTTTCCGCCGCGCGCAGCATACACCCAGCTCGTGCGAAATATTAAATGCTTACAGCCTGATACAACAATCGCATTTTCGCCCTCTAGTTTGGTGTGACCATATACACTTAATGGCGCAGTAGTGTCCGTTTCAAGTCTTGGCGCTTCACCACTGCCATCAAACACATAATCAGTTGAATAGTGAACCAGCCATGCCCCAATACGCTTAGCTTCATTCGCCAAAACGGTTGGTGCAAGCGCATTAATAGTGCGCGCCAGTTCATGCTCGCTTTCTGCTTTATCTACTGCAGTATGTGCGGCCGCATTCACAATCACATCTGGTGCAATAGCTCGAATAGCTTCTGCAAGCCCATCAAGATTTGTAAAATCACCGCAATAATCCAAGCTGCGTGCATCCAAAGCAATCACTTCACCCAAAGGAGCTAAGCTGCGCTGTAGCTCCCAACCCACTTGACCATTTTTACCAAACAAAAGAATTTTTATTGAACTCATATTTCACCTACACGAAAACTATTATTCTAATTAAATTTTTCAAATAGAAATCAAGCAATAACAGGAAGATAACCCGTCAATTATCCTATATAAACGTTGAATCAACCCACTATTGCTTAAAGCAATAGGCATACTTAAAGAGCCTCACCTATTTGAGTATTGGGCAAAATGCAAGTATGCGTATAATAAATATGAAGTTTTTGAGTTATTTCACATGATAATATTAGGCTTAAACCTAAGGGCATCTCTAAAAATCCACCATAATTTTGCAAACTGAGACTATGTGTGGCT
>NZ_JAQSDC010000055.1 GCF_029945705.1 Methylotenera sp. | reverse complement strand
TTCTTTTCGTCATTTTATACGATAAAAAGTGTCCACTTTTTTCAACAGGGGTCATCTTATCGTAGTTTATCAATAGTAGACTTTCATAGTGCTACTTAAGCACTTAATAAGCGCATTCTGTCAATTTTCTCGATGACCGCCTGATAAAGGTCATGATCGGAATCTGGATTGTTGCGATCAGGATGGTTCACACTACGGATTTTTTTCAAATGCGTCAAATCATCTGGTAAGTCATGTACCTTGGTAACTCGGTCGCCATTTTTAGCCATCACCCGCTGAAGCTCAGCCTCGGCTTCTACGCGCGTGTCATAAAGTATCTTACTGCCGAGCCGCCAAATATTCTGGTTATTACGTGGGGATAGCTTTTCTTTACCATCAAACCAAAACCATTTTCCAGTATCGGCATCCTGTTCAAAATGAATAGTGGTGATGACGTAGGTATAATTAGGAGGCTCAATTTCTTTGGTAAATTGCTTAATGATTTTGGCGACAGTCTCGACATTTACAACGTAATACGCACCTGCCTCATGAGGGCTGAATGCACTACTATGGGTTGAAGCAGGCGTGCTGCCGTTATTTGCTGAGTTTATTTCAGCCATTCGGGCAAGCGCTCTGCGTTGAGAGTTGGTCATTGGTATTGTTCCTAAATTTTGTAAATAAGCACGCAGAATAAGTATGTCATCATCTTAATGATTTCTGTTTGACCTTGGTAAACTTGTGCTTTGGTGTCTCATCACCCATTTTAATTGGCCTAAGAAATACAACGACCAAGTAGAGGAGTTGCCGCTATCAAAAGCCGAAAAGAAAGTAACTGTTGTTAAAGCAAAACTGGTTGAGATATTAGCAACAGTCAGTGAGTTGAACATCATAAGTTATGGTCAATTCAAATTAACGCACAAACCGCTTACGATAGCCGCAATCCTGCAAATGGCGAAACATTGAAAATATCCGCAAGTAATCACGTTAGCTTTTCAGTAGTTGTGACACTTAAATCTGTAGTAAATCAATAGCTCTTATCCAGCTTGAAAGCTCTCATAAAAATGCCTTTTCAAACATTGCCGCGCATTATATCAAAAAAAGCAACTCAGAATTGTAAGTAATCAAGCATCTAATATCTACACAAAACCGCCTTCATCTTTCAATTGCTATATTGTGTAAGCAATTGACCGCTAAGGTATTAGTTTGCCTCGCCACTGTCTGCATCAACTAGCAGTCTAGCTAATTCATGAGGTAGGATTTGCATCCTCACTACTCCCCTAATAATTCTGCAATTGGCTTAAGTTGCTCTAAATGTTCAGAGATTACTTTGATTACTACTACAATAGGAACACCCAGCAGCATCCCCCAAATTCCCCACAGCCAAGTAAAAAAAAGTAATGATATAAACACCGCAACAGAGTTCATTTTTGCAATTCTTCCTGTCATCCAAGTTGTAATAAATACACCGACTATAGTTGCAATGGATATTGATACTAGCCCTGTTATTAAAGCCATGCTGACAGAGTTAAACTGTATAAGAGCAGCCGTGCTCAAGGTTAAAGAAATAATAAAAGGCCCAAAATAGGGAATGAAATGAATCAGCCCCGCAGCTAACCCCCATGCACCTGCATTTTCTAAACCAATAAGACTTAAAGCAACCCAAATTAACAAACCAACAAGTATGTTAGTGACAAGCAACATAAATAAATATTTTTGAATTGATTGATTAATATCTTGCAAAATATTGACAGTAATTTTTCTGCTACTTATTGTAGGCCCAGATAATTTTACAAATTTACGTTTAAACATATCACCAGAAATTAATAAAAAATAGGCTAAAAAAACCACGGTTATAAACTCACCTACAGCTCCTGCAAATCCTAATGAACCTCTCCAGAGGAAATCATTTAATCTGAATGGTTCTTCTTGGACAATCACATGCGTAATGGATTTTCCATTGGTTTTTCGATCTTCCGAATTGGTGACACTTTGAACTTGTGTGGCAACAAGTTGCATTTTTTTCACACTCGATAAAGAGCTACTTTTATTGGCTAACATGAGCGACGTGATTTTTTTTGTAACGCCAGGCAATTGCGTAATGATTGATTCAGCCTGACTTTTTAGGCCTATGATTGATAACGATATGATCATGATGAGCAATACAACGACAATACTTGCGCCTAATGTTCTTGGTACTTTTAATTTGATTAGAAATGCTACGATGGGGTTTAAAGTTAATGCTAGGAATATGCTCAGTAACAAAGTGACAAAAAAACTTTGTGCAAAGTTAAGCGCCATAATGACTGCAATAAAAGCTAGTATATTTAAGGATATGTTCTTAACTTTACTCGGGTGAGTGCTATCAACACTGATTTGCGTGGATAGGCTATCAGTAGCTAGTTGTTGATCATTTTTTTTAAAGTCAGACATATCAGGCGCTTTATTTTTCCATGGTTAAATAAGATTGTGCCACTGAGAAACTCAGTGGCACAGATAGTAAACCAAAAAACTAAACTAGAAGACTAGCTTTTAACCACTAAGCTATTCACTACCGATTTAACACCCTCAATGTTCTTCACAACTTCTGCAGCTTTAGCCTTCATTGATTCATCATTGACAAATCCACTTAATATTACTTCACCTTTGTGCGTCTCTACGCTAATTTTCAACGATTTTAACGACTCTTCTTTCAAAAGGGTAGCTTTGGCTTTTGTAGTAATTACGCTGTCACTCACTACTTGGCCAACCTTTTTTTGACTTATCTGTGTTTTTAATTCGCCATACTCAGCAACATCAAGCGTGCCATCAGCATCTTTATCTGCTGACTTGAAAGCTTTATGTTTGATAGCGGTATCTTTTGATGCTTCTTTCCAGTTAAGCTTTTCATCTCCAGATGTATCTAGGCTTTTAAATTCTTCAGCATAAGCTGTTTGATTTTTTTGAACTTCATCAGTATCAAATGCAGATGCATTGAATGAATAACCAACTGTTAATAAAGCCAAAGTAATGGCTGATTTTTTCAAATTTAAGAATTGCATACATCCTCCTATTATTAATTGCTATTCAATTTCACTACAAAACTAAATTGTTTTGTTGAATGAATACTAAGCAAACAGTAGGCGTGAGTCAGTAGCAGTTACGCTGATAGTTATGTAAGAGTATGACTACACAGAGGAGGGCTTAACATTTAAAGGAAGAATGACTAAAGTTAAAACGCCTTTGCTGGGTTCGCTTATCACATCAAAATGTCCGCCAATGGCTAAAACTCTATGACGCATTCCTTTTAGCCCGTGCGTTTCATTATTTAACGCATTTAAATCGATACCCACGCCATTGTCTTGAATTTCAATTTTCAGGTTGGAATCATCACATACAATATGCAAACTTATTTCAGTCGCTTTAGCATACTTATTACAGTTATTCAGTGTTTCTTGAATGACGCGGTACGCCACCAAACTGATTGTTTCATTAATTCTTATGTTTTCATCAGGCAGCGACAACTTCAATGTTAAGTTGCCTCGCTCTGCCGCTTCAGTAATAAGTGTATTGAGTGCAGGCCAGAATCCAAAACTGGAAATCATGGATGGATGTAAATCCTGAACAATTTGCCTTTTAAAACTGATGCTCTGATTAAGGTAACCAATAGTTTTCTTAAGTTTTTCAGTGATTTCTGGTCGGCTAGCACTTAATGTTTTGATGACCCAGCTAACATCCATTTTAATTGCAGTTAACAACGAACCAAGCTCATCATGAAGTTCTCTAGCTAACTTTTGACGTTCACGTTCCACATCAGATTGATAATCTAGAGCTAGTGACTTGAGTAAGTTACTTTGCTGGACAGCTTTTTCAACATGTTTATCATTTTCATGTGACAAAACTTGTTGAAATTCTGCTTTCTTTGAAATTTCATCTAACAATGCTTTTATGACGAGCACCACCAAAAATATTAATAGCAAAGGCCCAATAATGACTGAGGCACGAATCACCATTCGGTAATGATCTCTAGACGATTTAATTTCTAAAAGTTTAGACTGAATAGAACTCTCTAGGCTAACAATATCGTTGTTAATCTCTAGCATGTGTACTAGACCCGAATTTAACTTAACGAGTTTTTCTGCCTGATTAAAATCACCCTTTTTAGCAAAGGATAAAGTGATTTCGATTTCAGTAAACTTGGCCTCAGTGTCGGCTGTTAACTTATCAACTAAATTGAGTTCTTTTTGAAGTTGATACTTAGCGCTTAAAGGTTCTAAATTGGCTGTTATTTCTCGTAAGCTGTCTCTCGCAAGCTTGCTGGCAGATTCATATGGCGCGATATAGCCATTTGCTTTTGTTAATAAGTATCCTCGCTGAGCGCTTTCGGACAAATATATGTTTGCCTGGTATTTTTTTAAGTTAGTTAAAGCGTTTTGCCCATTGGCATAATCATCACCTACTGAGCGGGTAGACATAATCCAGCTGTCATTAAAAATCATTAAGCCTATGGTTATCACTATAGTCAACGCAAGCAAGGCAATGTTACGCCCACCAAAGACGTTGAATAGCTTGTCTAGTTTCTCAAAAAAATCATTAACATATTTTTGCATGGATGTAGGGGGAATCTTACTTAAAAATAGGTGAATGTTGTCTAACGCATCTTTAACTATTAAAACAAAATAAGCATACATTAATTCTTAATTACAAGGAAAAATTATGCTTCATTACGCCATCGTATTTTTTATCATTTCAGTTGTTGCTGGTTTGCTAGGGTTTAGATCAGTTGAATCTGGTGCCTCGAAAATAGCAAAAGTTTTTTTCTATATATTTTTATTCTTAGCTTTATTAGTGATTGCTGGATCACTGTTAGGAATCAGTCTATTTGTATAAATATTTAGGTGATGACTTGGATGTAGTCTTTGTCTGACATTTGATTCGGATAATCGCCACTCATCAAATAAAGCACTTAAAAATACAATAGATTTATGTACTAATTGTTATCACTACTTAGGAGAGCATCAATGCTTCATTACACAGTTACATTTTTAGTCATTGCATTAATTGCCGCCGTGTTGGGGTTTGGTGGAATTGCGGCAGGTGCCGCAGGTATTGCAAAGATACTGTTCTTTGTATTTCTAATTCTTACGATTATTTCATTTTTAAAATCCAAAAAGTAATTTTTATAGAATTTAATTTGTTAAATTTATTATCAAGGAGCTTGCTATGTTTAATTTAAGTAAAAAAGAAGTTTTAAATAAAACTGAAGAAATTACCAATCAAGCAGAAAATGCTACCGCAAATATTGCAGAAAATATTAAATCTCAGGTGAATGACACCTCAGAAAAAATGATTGATAAAACTGATTCTGCTAAACAAGAAGCGAACCAGTTGGTTAGAAGTTTGAAAAATTTAATTAATGATTACTCAAGTACTTCAAAAGTAAGTGATATTAAAGATCAATTGACGATTAAGGCGAGTGAGCTTAAATCATTGGTATCTGATGAAGTAGCAATTGCTTATGCTAATAGCAAACAAAAAGCGAACGATACAGTCAAAGAGAATCCTTTAGTAGCCGTAGCGCTAGTCGCAGGAGCGGGTTTGATTATTGGGTATATTTTAGGCACAAAACAAACCTCTAAATAAAGGTTAATCCCATGCTAGCTACGGATCTTAAATTGATTACGATTTACTTGTTTGAAAGCCGCATTACAGAAACTAGAAAGCAATATTTGTTAGTTAAAAGTAATGCAGCAGATTATGCCGAAACTCGTGCACAATTTATTAAAGATGAAATGCTAACTGATATGCTCAGAATAGCCAGTAGCTTAGTTGGGATTTTAATTATTTTTGCCACAATTATATTTTCTGGAGTCTTGGGTTTAATGTGGTTTTTTGCCAGTATTTGGAGCAATCCTAACAAAGAAATTATTTTAGGAGTATTGATGTTAATCCCACTAGTTTTAGGCTGTCTATTATTTATTAGTATTAGAAATTCATGGAAAAAAGCACCTTTTATGAATTCAAGCACAGTGTTAATTTCGAACGACTGGAAGTCATTCCGCTATAGTTTAGATGGTACGGCTGACACTTCTGATGAGGCTAATGGGTAAACTATGATTTAATGATAGTAATCTTAACTAAGGTGTAAGTATGAAAAAGATTCTATTAGTAGATGATCATAGTATTGTTAGAAATGGTTTAAAAAGTTTAATTGAGCTTGAAAAAGATCTTGAGGTAGCCGGTGAGGCTAGTTCAGGAGTTGAGGCATTGAATCTAGTTAGAAAAAACCAATATGACATCATGGTATTAGATATTTCGATGCCTGATAAAAATGGTGTTGATACATTGCATGATTTAAAACATATCGCACCAGAGCTACCTGTGCTGGTATTGAGTGGGTATGCTGAAGAACAATATGCCGTCAATTTAATGCGGAATGGTTGTAAGGGTTATTTATCTAAAGACGCTGATTCAGATGAGATTATTCGAGCAATCAGAACCATTTCAAATGGTAAAAAATATATTTCTTCAGAGTTAGCTGAATTAATGACTAATGAACTTAGTCATCCATCAGACAAGCAACTACACGAGATGTTGTCAGATCGAGAATTTCAAGTCTTTATTAAATTGGCTGGGGGTATGAGCCCGACTAATATAGGTAATGAACTACATATAAGTATTAAAACAGTCAGCACTTACAGAACGCGTATTTTAGAAAAAATGAGCTTAAAAAGTAATGCGGATTTAACTTATTATGCTTTTAAATATAAATTACTTGATTAATGATTTGTAGGACAAACCCTGATAGCCGATATCAATATTATTGTTTAATATCTAACTATCTGTAATTCTTTTTTATCGTATTTATGATGCGCATTTTATTAGTTGAGGACTCAAAGCTACTACGTGACTCCATCACTGAGATGCTTTCTGGTTGTCAAAACTTATCAGTAGATGCCTACGCAAGTAATAGCCATGACGCAATCTCTCTCCTAAGAAATAATAAATTTGATTTAATTATTGCAGACATTGAGCTAACAGAAGGCAATGGGTTTGATGTGGTGAAATTTACAGACAGTAAAGAATACCCATATGACAAACCTGTCACGGTCATGCTTACAAACCACTCAAACTCTTATTACAAAAATTTAGCCAAGCAGCTAGGTGTTAAATACTTTTACGATAAGTCTATGGATTTTGAAACAGCGATTGATACCATTGAGAGTGAGGCCAAGAAGTTTCAATAAGACATCTTTACTGAGCATGTAATAACGTAAATCTGTCTGGGTGTTGCAATAATTACTTTACTTGATGTAGCTCATCCAGAATGAACTCTGAATGTTAATAGCGGCACTTCTCCCAAGATAACTCCTAAGTCTCAAACTGTAGTTTTCAAACAACCAATGATTGAAGAGGGCTTTCATCAGGCCTGACAAGGCAGTCATCACCTGATGATAGTTAAACATATTACTCCATGCGGCAAAACCTAGTTTGGTTGTAAAGTTGATGCGGGTATATTTGTCAGCAGTCGATCAAATTCCTGCTTAACGACTGAGTAACATTCGCATGAAGTTTTTTCTAATCCGGATCTGGCAAGCACCTCGATATGTCCACGGCTACATTTAATTAATCCCGTGCGTTGCAAATTACCTACTGCCTCAGTAACGCTTTCTCGGCGCACCCCCAACTTACTGGCAATAAGCTCTTGTGTGATGGCGATTGAGTTTGAAGGCAATCTATCAAGACTTAACAACAAAAATCGGCAAAGTTGCTGCTCTATTGTATGGTGCCTATTGCACACTGCGGTTTGTGCTACATGGGTCATGCGTGCTTGAAAGTAGCGCAGTAATATCTGAAATACATGGCCAGAGCGCTCAAACTCATTTCTTAGTAACTGCGCCTTTAGCCTATAAGCAAATCCAGAGTTTTGAACAAAAACTTGGTCAGTTGTGTTTTCACCGCTCATTAAAAGCGAGATGCCGAGCACACCTTCATTGCTGCGTATTACGGCTATCGTGACCGATCAAAACGGACTATCGTGACCAGTTGCGCA
>NZ_JAQSDC010000054.1 GCF_029945705.1 Methylotenera sp. | reverse complement strand
TTCTTTTCGTCATTTTATACGATAAAAAGTGTCCACTTTTTTCAACAGGGGTCATTCCTATACTTACGATCAAAATGGATGGTGAGATTATTGAGTTTAATCCAGAAGCAGAAAGAGTCACTGGATTTAGCCGAACAGAGGCCATAGGTAAGAATTTTATTGATATATTTGTTGTAAAAGAATCATTCAAAAAAGCGATTGCCATTGGCATTGGTACAAAAAGAGGAGAAGCTTTCCGCAATGTAGAGTTAATTTTTAAATGTGCTGATGGCAGAAAAATAGAGTTTGAATGTTCTATCGTTAAAGCAGGCAAAAATGGTGGTAATGAAGCCGGGCAAATGATTGCGATTGGCCAAGATATTACGCAGAAAAAAGTATTGCAGGCATCTTTAATTAAAGCACGCGAAAGCGCCGAGTCTGCAGACCGTATTAAATCGATGTTTGTGGCCTCCATGTCGCACGAGCTAAGAACGCCGCTCAATTCAATTATCGGTTTTCTAGGCGTAGTGTTGCAAGGCATGTCTGGCGAGCTTAATTCCAAACAAAAAGATCAGCTTGGTCGTGCTTACCATTCAGCTAAACATTTACTCTCACTCATTTCTGATGTAATTGACATCTCAAAAATAGAAGCAGACTTTTTAGAAATACATATCGAATCATTTGCGCTAAAGCCTATGTTTAATGAGGTAGTCAATGTCATACATCATATTGCTGAAGGTAAACATCTAAACTTACAGATTGATTGCAGCGATACCATCACTCTAGAAACAGACCGAAAAAGACTGTATCAGGCAATTCTAAATGTTGTAAGCAATGCCGTGAAATATACCGAAGCAGGTTATGTGACTATTGAGGCTAGAATACTCAACGAAGAGTTAATCATCACCACTCGAGATAGCGGGATTGGTATTAGCCAATCTGGTCTAGCGCAGCTATTTAAACCATTTGAGCGGGCCGAATCCCATTTAAAAATAAAAACACTAGGCACAGGATTAGGTTTATATTTAACGCGTAAAATTTTAACGCAATTATTGGGCGGTAGCATTGAAGTAGAAAGCCAAGTGGGTATAGGCAGCACTTTTACCATCAAAGTGCCGATTAAAATATCAGAGCAGATTTTGCTCAATAATCAGTCAATTTTAGAAGATCCTCCTTTATGACAACAGCATTGATAATAGAAGACAATGAGAATAACCTAGAGTTAATTCGTTTTATTCTTGAGCAATCACAATATAAAACACGGTTCGCAATGACGGGTTTAGAGGGTGTGCAACAAGCACTGACAATGCCGCCTGATTTTGTTATTTTAGATATTCAACTGCCAGACATTAACGGTTTAGAAGTGTTAAAAAGAATCCGTGCGCACCCTGTAGGCAAAGATATTCCTATCATTGCAATGACTTCGTACGCCATGTCTGGCGATAAAGAAAAGTTACTGGCGGCAGGCTGTACCGCCTATATAGAAAAACCAATAGACCCAATACTTGTCATTGGTCAGATACAAAAAGCGATAGCTAAATAAGCCGTCAATAGCTCGAGAGAACATTATTAATGAAAATATTAGTCGCTGAAGATGACGAGAATTCAAGGCATTTACTAGAGGTAGTACTTACTAGCAAAGGCTATGAAGTGGCAAGCTTTGAAAATGGCTTAAAGGCATTAGCTTACATAAAAACCAACCCTGTCGATTTAATCATTTCCGACATTCTAATGCCTGAAATGGACGGCTACGGCTTGTGCCGCGAGGTCAAGCAAAACGAATATTTACAGAAAATTCCTTTTATTTTCTACACGGCAACTTACACCTCAGCACAAGATGAGCGTTTCGCGATGTCTTTAGGTGCAACCAAGTTTTTGGTTAAACCGATGATGATGGAAGATTTACTACCCATCATTGATAAGATCATTAATGCAGGGTTTCAAGCCAGCCCAAAAGAAAGTAACGCAAAATCGCACTTTGGGCCATTGCGCTTAGACAAACAGCATGCTGAGATCATGCGTATTAAGCTGGATAAGAAGCTGATTGAACTGAATGAAGAAAAGCAAAAACTCATTATCAGTGAAGCACGTTTCAGAGACTTTGCCGAAGCCTCAGCCGACTGGTTTTGGGAGTCTGATGCTCAATTAAAAATCCAAGCTTTAGCTGGAAGCCCTGCAGGGCTTGGGTTTTACAGCCTAGTAGACTTAGCACAAACCTGTCACAGTCACTCACCCAGTGAAATGCTTGAAACGCTAAAATCGCATAAACACTTTTCTGATTACGTTGTACATTTTATTGATGAATCAGGCAAACTGGCTTACTTACGCGTATCAGGCAAACCTATTTTTGATGCTGATAAGCACTTTATTGGCTACCGAGGCGTTGGGCGCGACGTAAGCGAAATGATAGCCCTTAATCGCCGTGTTGAGTTTCTAGCCTCACATGATGAATTAACTGGCTTACCAAACCGCAACCTATTTAAAGAAAGACTTAATCATGCGGTTGCAAAAGCTAGCCGCACAAACAGCCAAGTTTTACTGCTGTTTTTTGATTTAGACCATTTTAAATTAGTCAACGATACGCTTGGACACGAGGCTGGTGATGTACTGCTTATGATGGCAACCAAGCGCATTTCAGATTGTATACGCGCCTCTGATACGCTTTGTAGGCTTGGTGGTGATGAGTTTGTGATGATTATGGAAGAAGCATCGCCGCAAGATGGCCACCGCTTAGTACGTGACATTATTGCTAAATTCACAACGCCATTTGATCTGCATCAGCAACGTGTTTACTCCACTATTAGCGTAGGTGTTAGTGTCTACCCAGATGACACCGTAGATCCACAGTCCCTGCTGGTCTTTGCAGATCTTGCCATGTATAGAGCCAAACAGAATGGTCGCAATTGTTTTGAGTTTTACACCACCAATCTGAATTTCATTGCCCACCAATGGCTGGATATGGAAAACGGTATTCGCCACGCCTTAAAAGAAAACCAGCTCTTTTTAGAATATCAACCTCAGGTAGAAAACACCAATCAGAGTCTTGTCGGTATAGAGGCGTTATTAAGATGGCAGCATCCTGAGCGTGGTTTAATCTCGCCATTAGAGTTCATCAAAATAGCTGAGCAGTCATCGTTAATTAACCAAATTGGTGATTGGGTGCTAGAAGCTGTTTGCCAGCAAATTCGTGCATGGCTAGACCAAGGCTATCAAGTCCCTCGCGTCTCTACAAATATTTCAGCACGCCACTTGCGGTCTGATAGACTAATTCATACATTAAAAGCCCTACCCGCTAAATATCAAATTCCCACAAATATGCTTTGCATTGAAATTACCGAACATGCTTTGCTAGATGACATTGATATCGTAAAGAAAAATATGCGCTTTATTAAAGAGGCTGGCTTTAATATCTCTTTAGATGATTTTGGTATGGGGCACTCATCGCTCATTTACCTAAAACGCTGGTCGGTAGATGAGGTGAAGATTGACCGTACCTTTATTGACGGCTTGCAAAACAGCGAAGAAGATCGTGTGATTGTGAAGGCCATTGTTGCTTTAGCGGATGCTCTTAGCCTAGATATTGTCGCTGAAGGCATTGAAAATCAATTTCAAGCCGACATTGTCAAAGCTAGCGGCTGCAAAGTAGTACAAGGCTTCTTTTACTCAATACCGCTGTCCGCAACAGAAATTGCAACTTGGTTTAAGAAGTGAGCAGCTGTTTATTTGTGCGCGCTAAAAATAATACCTAATCCAGTTAAATGCTAATTTGCAGTGACACTTGCACGTCATCGTCTGCCGTTATTTTCTGCTTTTTACGCACTTCAGCTTTTATAGGTAAGATATAAGCATCTAAGCTGCCAGATGGAAAAATCGAAGTCTCCCAAGCGGTGCCACCGATGTTAGCGGATACGCGAACCGAACCCCAGCCGCGCCTTTTACCAAAATGATTATCGCTAAAGAATTTTATTTCTTCGGATTTATCCTGCGGCAGAGTAATGAAATGCCAAGTACCCTTACCCTGCCATACCCAACACTTGCCAACAAAGGTGAAATTGATGTCAATCATGATAAAGCGTTATTCACCTTTGCCATGTAAAGTCTTTAATTAGCGTATATATTTAGCTTGGCTTTTTAAAACTATCCAGCAGCAACAGCCCTACGCCCACGCAAATCGCGCTATCAGCCACATTAAAAGCAGGCCAATACATGTGCTGATAATGAAAATTAAGGAAATCAATGACATAACCTAATGTCACGCGGTCATACAAATTACCGATTGCCCCACCCAACACCAAGGCTAAACCGACACAAAAGAGCTTTTCAGTACGATGTTTCTGAATAAGATAACTAATCACAATAATTGCCACGACAGAAACACCAGCAAAAAACCAACGCTGAATACCGCCAGCATCATGCAAAAAACCAAATGCAGAACCCTCATTGTGATAATGCACCAAGTCAAAAAAGCTAGTGAACGTGAGCATCTCGCCATAAGCGAAAGCACCTTGTATTAAATGCTTGGTGTATAAATCAAGCGCAACTATCACTGCACTTATAGCAAAATACTTACGCATATTTGCGCGCCTCACCTTTGCCAAACAAGTTACTTACGCAACGGCCGCAAATATGCGGATGTTCAGCGTCAGCAGCTACGTCTGCACGGTAATGCCAGCAGCGGTCGCATTTAACAAATATTGAAGAATTTGCTTCAACTTTTACCCCTTCGAACTCTGACAAAAGTAATCCTTCTTGCTCTTGTTTTGATAAGTGACTGGAATCAGATAAGTTTCTTAAGTGAGATTCTCTCTGACTTGGGTTTTGATTCAAAGAGGTGTCACTATGCAGGTCTGCTCTCGAAGTAATCATAATAAACTTCAAATCATCACCTATATCATTAAGCATATCAAACGTGCTAGACCCTACATAAATATCAATTTCCGCCTGTAACGAGGACCCTATATCACCAGATGTGCGTAGCTTTTCCAGAGTTTTCATCACTTCTGCACGAACTGATCGTAAATTCATCCATTTTACGCTCAACTCTACTGAGTTATTGATTTGAGGCAATTCATACCAAACATCCTCAAATACAGTTTTATTTGCTTCAAGACCTAAAGTTTGCCAAATCTCATTCGCAGTAAAACTCAAAATTGGGGCCATTAATCGCATCATGCAATGCGTAATTTCATGCAAAGCGCTTTGTGCTGCGCGACGCGCTGGTGAGTTCTCACCTGCTGTGTAGAGCCTGTCTTTAAGAATATCTAAATAGAAGCCACCCAAATCTTCTGAGCAGAAGCTCACGAATTTTTGCACAGCCAAATGAAACTCGTAGCGGTCATAATCAGCAAGCACTTCTGTTTGCAGTTTATGGGTCAGATGCAGTGCATATCGGTCAATCTCTAACCACTCACTCACTGGAAGTAAATCTTTATTTGCATCAAAATCTGCGATATTCGCCAACAAGAATTTCATGGTATTACGAATACGGCGATAGCTTTCTGCAACGCGTTTTAAGATCTCATCAGAGATTGTGAGTTCGCCAGAGTAATCGGTCGAAGCAGTCCATAAGCGCAGAATATCTGCACCGTAACTATCCATCACCTTTTGTGGCGCAACTACGTTGCCTTTAGATTTACTCATTTTATGACCAGCGCCATCCACCACAAAACCGTGGGTTAGCAAGGCGTTGTATGGCGCACGACCATCAATCGCACAGCCCGTTAACAATGAGCTTTGAAACCAGCCGCGATGTTGATCTGAACCTTCAAGGTATAAATCCGCTGGGAACGCTAAT
The DNA here is from genome assembly GCF_029945705.1 of Methylotenera sp. Lineage (GTDB taxonomy): Bacteria > Pseudomonadota > Gammaproteobacteria > Burkholderiales > Methylophilaceae > Methylotenera. Next base: position 78,019 of record NZ_JAQSDC010000054.1, on the reverse strand, counting down.
TCAGGACGACGTTTCAATACTGCCGCATGCGTGGCGCCAGAATCAAACCATACGTCTAAGGTATAAGTAACTTTTTTGTAGTCATCCGCACTTAAGGCTGCATGCTCAGCTAAGAAAGCTGCGCCATCTAAGCTAAACCAAGCTTCCACGCCACGCACTTCAACAAGCAAAGCAGCCGCTTCAAGCAATTCTGCGGTTTGTGGATGGGGATTACCGGTTTCTTTATGCACAAAGAATGGCATAGGCACACCCCAGTTACGTTGGCGCGATACACACCAATCTGGACGATTTTTAATCATCGCCTCTAAGCGCGCACGACCCCAAGCTGGGAAAAACTCAGTAGCATCTACGGCTTTATTCGCATATTCACGCAAGCTGATACCCACTGCATCTTGCGCATACATACCAATAAACCATTGGTGCGTAGCCAATTGCATTAATGGTGTTTTATGACGCCAGCAATGCGGAAAACTATGGTTCAAACGTGCACTAGCGAGCAAAGCGCCACTTTCTGTCATGGCAGCCAAAATGACCTTGTTGGCCTCTTTTCTATCTAAGCCACGAATCGCCGCAAACTCAACTAAGTCGCTATTAAAGAATTTGCCATCACCACCCATTAAAATACGTGGCTTTTCATTTGGAAAATTAGCTTTCATCACCAGCCAGTCATCATTACCATGTGCGGCAGCAGTGTGGACTAAGCCTGTACCTGCATCAGTTGTCACATGGTCACCGCAGATGACAGGTACTTGGCGGTTATCGAATGGATGCTGAAGCATCAGAGACTGAAGTTTAATACCTTTGCACATCGCTAATCGTTTATATGTGCTGACTCCATAACGACGGAAAATTGGGGGTAGTAATAAACTATTAACGTCTGCAGAAGAGGGATTATCTAATGAGCTAACAGACGAGACTTGATTGGAAACTGCGTCATTAACAAAAGAATCGCCTAGTATAAATAAACCCTTGTCTGTTTGCACTAGGTCGTACTCTAACTCGGGGTTCACTGCAACAGCTTGGTTAGCTGGCAGAGTCCAAGGAGTAGTAGTCCAAATCACTGCATAAGCATCGCCTTGAACATCAACGCCAAAGGCTTTACTTAAAGCTCGATTATCAACAACTTTGAAACCCACATCAATTGCAGGCGAGTTCACATCTTCATATTCAACCTCAGCTTCAGCCAATGCTGAACCACAATCCACGCACCAATGTACGGGCTTGCTACCTTGGTATAAATAACCATTTTTTTGAATATCACCCAAGGCGCGCATGATGTCCGCTTCGGTTTTAAAATCCATGGTTAAGTACGGATTATCCCAATCGCCCAACACACCTAGGCGGATAAAGTCTTTCTTTTGACGCGCCACTTGTTCTGCCGCATATTCACGGCATAACTCACGAAACTTAGCCGGATCAATATTTTTGCCGTGATTTTTTTCAACCACCAATTCAATCGGCAAACCGTGACAATCCCAGCCTGGTACATAAGGTGCGTCAAAACCACTCATGGTTTTAGCTTTAATAATGATATCTTTTAAGATTTTGTTAACCGCATGACCGATATGAATATCCCCGTTAGCATACGGTGGCCCATCATGCAGAATGAATTTCTTTGCGCCTTTGCGAGCTTTGCGAATTCTTTGATATAGCTGCTTATCTTGCCACTCTTTAAGCCAAGCGGGTTCACGCTTCGCTAAATCACCACGCATTGGGAAGCTGGTTTCAGGTAAGTTAAGTTTATATTTGCTTACTTCTTCGGTCATTTTAAATCTCTAATCAATCTTAATTGTCATTCCGACGAAAGTCGAAATCCAGTGTCTTTACTACTTAAACCTTTACTAGTTAAATTTAGTCGCTTCAAGATAACTTTTTGCTGCAACAACATCTTTCGCAATTTGCGCTTTGAGAGCATCTAAGCCATCAAACTTAGCTTCATCACGTATTTTATGCAAAAACTCTACATGCACATGTTGACCATATAAATCCGCATTAAAATCTAATACATTCACTTCTAACATCAATTTTGAAACGCCGCCAATCGTTGGGCGTACACCTAAATTAGCCACGCTATTCATACCATTTAATTTTACGGCAAACACACCCGTTAACGCAGGGCGCTCATGCCGCATATGCACATTGGCCGTTGGAAAACCAAGCTGACGGCCTAACTTAGCACCGTGCACTACTTTGCCACTCATGCTGTATGGGCGACCTAACAATATAGAGGCCTCACTTAAAGCACCTGTTGCCAACGCAGAACGCACGCGAGTGCTAGACACGCGTGCATCGTCTAAATCAACTTGTGGCAAACTGATAAGATTAAACTTTGCTTCTAAAAAGTCTAAAATAGAACCAGCACGCATGGCGCCAAATCTGAAATCATCACCAACCAAAATAGCTTGCGCATTCAATGAATCACGCAAAATACTTTGCATAAACTCTTGCGGCGTCAACTTAGCTAAACGCCGATTGAAGCGACATACATAAGTAGTTTCAACACCAGCTTCAGCAAAATGCTCAAGCTTTTCACGCAATGAACTAAGTCGCGCGGGCGCAGTTTCTGGCGCAAAAAATTCACGTGGATGCGGCTCAAAAGTCATCACAGCAGAAGTCAGATTTAGCGCTTTTGCAGTTTCATTCAATTTTTGCAATAGCGCCTGATGCCCTAAATGCATGCCATCAAAATTGCCTATCGCCAAAGCGCAAGGCAACTGTTGCAGTGCAGGAATATGACGAAATATTTGCATTTAGTGCGTAACCCTACGAATATAATCGCGCGGCTTAAAGCCAAGTAACATTAGCGTACCAAAATAACTCGCGCCTCCTAGCGTAACTAAACCTGTAAGATAAATTAGCCGTTTCATTAAACCATAATGTAACCAAGCGGCCGTATCTCCCATCGCAAAATAAAGCGTGACGCCCATGACGCTAAGCGCGACCAGGAGTTTGAGCAAAAATATCGTCCAGCCAGGTTGCGGCTGAAAAATATTATGCTGACGCAAATGATAATAAAGTAATGAAGCATTAATACAAGCACCCAAGCCAATCGCCAAAGCTAAGCCAGCATGTTGTAAAGGCAAGACAAAAATAAACAAACCGTTCATCAATTGCGTAATGACCAATGTGAAAACAGCAATTTTAACTGGTGTTTTAATGTTTTGTCGCGCATAAAACCCTGGCGCTAAAATTTTTACTAGAATCAACCCGAGCAAACCAACGCTATAGGCTACAAGGGCTTGCTGTGTCATTGCTACGTCTAAGGGCGTAAATTTACCGTAATGGAATAAAGCAGTAACTAAGGGAGTAGCGAGTACGGCTAACGCTACCGCGGCAGGCGCCGCTAAAATAAAGGTTAAACGCAAGCCCCAATCTAATAATTGTGAGTATTCACTCTCATCCTTACCTGCATATGCTTTAGATAAACTAGGTAGTAATATAGTACCGAGCGCCACACCTAGCACGCCAGTTGGAAATTCCATTAATCTATCTGCGTAATATAGCCAGCTTACGCTACCCGTTTTTAAAAATGAGGCGAATATCGTATTGGTAATCATAGAAATCTGCGCTACCGATACGCCTAATACTGCAGGCCCCATCAACTTTAAAATGCGCCATACACCATCATCACCTGCATGAAAATCAAGCTTAGGTAATAAGCCAATTTGCTTTAGAAATGGAATTTGAAAAATTAACTGTAGAAAGCCACCAAAAAATACCGCCCACGCCAACACTTTAATAGGTTCGGCAAAATGGTCAGCAAAAAACAATACCGCTGCAATCATGCTGACATTCAGCCAAACAGGCGTAAATGCTGGAATGCCGAACTTGTTATAAGTATTTAGCACTCCTCCAGCCATTGAAACCAGCGAAATAAAGAAAATATAGGGGAAAGTAATACGCAACAACTCAACCGTGAGCTGCATTTTGGGTTGATCTACGGTAAAGCCTGGCGCAATCAGTGCGACTATCCACGGTGCAGCCAACATACCCAGCAAAGTCACAACGACTAGAATCAAACCTAACCATGTGGCTACACGGCTGATCAGGTGATGCGTTTCATCAAAACTACGCTGACTTTTATACTCAGCCAAAATTGGTACGAAAGCTTGGCTAAAAGCGCCTTCCGCTGAAATTCTGCGTAATAGATTAGGGATCTTGAACGCAACGATAAATGCATCGCTTAACATACCTGCGCCAAACACCCGAGCAATTAAGGTATCTCGCACAAATCCCAATATACGAGACACAAAAGTCATGCTGCCAACTTTGGCTAAAGCTTTGAGTAAATTCATAATTTAAATTGGGAAAATTTGGCTTATTAACAACATATTGCGCGATTTTATCATGCCAGCAGACATCATGCGGTAAATAGCCATGATATTTACTTCATTTAAACTTGCAATGTGTTTAGAAAATAGCTATTATTACGGGCTTCGTATTTCGAATAGCTTTTAGCACCCTTTAGGAAAGAAACATAGATGGCAAATACCGCACAAGCAAGAAAACGTGCTCGTCAAGCAGTTAAGCAACGCGCTCACAATGCAAGTTTGCGTTCTACTTTGCGTACCGCGATTAAAAAAATTATTAAAGCTGTAGAAGCTGGCGATAAAGTTGCCGCTACTGCTGTGTATAGCGAGAATGTAAGTGTAATTGACCGCATCGCGGACAAAAACATCATTCATAAAAATAAAGCATCACGTCATAAAAGCCGCTTAAATGCTGCTATCAAAGCGATGTCTGCTGAAGCTCCAGTAGCTGTAGCTGCGAAAGTAAAAGCTGCGCCAAAAGCTAAAGCCGCACCTAAAACAGCGTAAGAACTGTATTTAATAAAAAAGCCTCGCACTGCGAGGCTTTTTTATTGGCTGTCATTGATTAAGAGCTACTGAACCCAAGAGTGAACCTAAGCACTCTTAACCAGTTTAGAGCCAACTATTGCTCACCTATTTTCAATTCGCTACGCACTTGCATTGCTTGCTTGATCGCCTCATCACGACTCACATTAATCACGGTAAAATGCCCCATTTTTCTACCTGCGCGCGCTTGTTGTTTACCGTACAAATGCATTTTCAACATTGGGTTATTTAATGCAACTTGCCATTCAGGGGCAGAATCGATATCTTCAGGCCAAATATCTCCCAATAGATTAACCATCACCGCTGAGCTATGCTGTCTTGAGCTACCTAATGGCAAGCCAGCCATTGCACGTACTTGTTGTTCAAACTGGTTTGTCACACAAGCATCTATCGTATAGTGTCCTGAGTTATGTGGCCTAGGCGCAATTTCATTCACTAAAAGCTCACCGTTACAAACAAAAAACTCAACACCTAATACGCCAGTGTAAGCCAACTTTTCAGCAACTAATATTGCCAATTTCTGTGCTTGATGGCTAATCGCATCACGACCGCGCGCTGGTGCAATCGAAACATCTAGTATCCCGTTGAGATGACTATTTTCTGAAGTCGGGAATGTGGACACATTGCCTTGCACATCACGCGCTAGCACCACTGAAACCTCATAATCAAGTTTCAACATTTTTTCTAGCACGCATTCTTCGCGCTCAAATTGAGCAAATGCGATTTGCGCTTCATGTTGATTTTTGACTCTAGCCTGACCTTTACCATCGTAGCCAAAACGCGCCACTTTCAGGATGGCTGGGTAAATATCGCTATCATCACTCGGTAAATCCTCAACCTCATTGATAACTTCGAATGGAGCAACAGGTAAACCCGCATGCTTAAGGAAGTTTTTTTCACTGACACGATGCTGCGCAATTGCTACACTGTATGCACTTGGGCGCACAGGCTTAGTTTCAGCTAAAAATGATAGCGAGTCTGCAGGTACATTTTCAAATTCGGTACTGATTGCTTCACAAGTGTTAGCTAACTTCAATAAAGCAGACTTGTCATCAAAAGCTGCGCAAATATGCACATCAGCAATTTTACCTGCTGGGCTATTCGAATCAGGGTCTAGCACCGTGACTTTGTAACCCATTTCGTGTGCAGCGACAACAAAAAAACGACCGAGCTGACCGCCTCCAAGCATGCCTAGCATTGCAGGTGGAAGAATGACTGGCGTTTGTTCTGGATGATGGTTCATATATTGAATACTGTGTGATTGAGATTAAAACTTAGTAATATTTCACTGTAATATTTTACTTAAAAATATTTAAGGCTTGTCGCTTAATTCCATGGCATGTACTTTTTCAGCCTGCTTAGTACGAAATTCGCTTAATTTTTTAGCTAAAGCTGCATCATGATTTGCTAAAATTGAGGCTGCAAATAAACCAGCATTCGCTGCGCCAGCTTCGCCAATTGCAAAGGTAGCTACAGGGATTCCTTTAGGCATTTGCACGATAGAAAGAAGTGAGTCCTGACCTTGCAAATGCTTAGAAGGCACTGGCACGCCCAATACTGGCAAAGTAGTTTTAGCCGCTACCATGCCAGGCAAATGCGCCGCGCCACCTGCACCCGCAATAATCACTTGGTAGCCTTTTTGTGCGGCGGTTTCTGCAAAACTAAACATTAAATCGGGTGTGCGATGCGCTGAAACCACATCCGCCGTATATGCAATATCGAAATCCGCTAACATTTGGGCAGCCGCTTTCATAATAGGCCAGTCGCTATCAGAGCCCATAATAATGGCTACTAAAGGTTGTTTATTCATTTACATTCCTTTGTTATTCTTTATGTATCAAATTCACAAAAAATTAAAATATAAGTATTTTTGGCTGAGCGTTACAACAAGACTAAATTGTCTCTGTGTATCAATTCAGCCTCTTCCACATAGCCCAATATTTTCTCAATGTCTTTGCTAGATTTTCGCATGATTCTAGTCGCTTCCATGGCTGAGTAGTTGACTAAACCACGCGCCAACTCTACGCCGTTTTCATCGCAACAAGCAACCACTTCGCCGCGCTCAAAGCTACCTTCAACCGCCGTTACGCCAATAGGCAGTAAGCTTTTACCATCTTGCTTGATGACTTTTACCGCGCCTGCGTCTAACGTTAACTTGCCACGCAACTGCAAATGATCTGCCAACCATTGCTTACGGGCGGTCGTTTTCATTTCTGTGGTTTGTAGATGCGTACCAATCACTTCACCTGCGGCTAAACGAACCAGTACACTCTTCTCGCGACCTGAAGCAATGATAGTATTCGCGCCACTTCTAGATGCGCGTTTTGCAGCAAGAATCTTGGTTAACATGCCGCCAGTTCCAACGCTACTGCCTGCACCACCTGCCATTTGCTCTAGCGTGGCATCCCCAGCTGTAGCATGTTGTATGAATTTAGCATCTTTATCTTTACGTGGATCAGCGGAATACAAACCCTGCTGGTCCGTTAATATCACCAAAGTATCAGCCTCAATCAAATTAGCGACTAATGAACCTAAAGTGTCATTATCACCAAAGCGAATTTCATCGGTAACAACCGTATCATTCTCATTAATAATAGGGATAACTTTCAAATCAAGCAAAGTACGCAAAGTGCTACGCGCATTTAAATAGCGCTTTCTATCAGCTAAGTCGTCATGGGTTAGCAGCACTTGCGCAGTATGCAATTGATGCTCAGTAAAACAGCTTTCATACATCTGCACCAAACCCATTTGGCCTACCGCTGCTGCAGCTTGTAATTCATTCACGGCGGTTGGGCGTTTTTTCCAACCCAATCTTTGCATGCCTTCCGCAACAGCACCACTGGAAACCAATACAACCTGTTTACCTTGTTGCACCAAGGTTGCAATTTGCGCCGCCCAAGCAGCTATTGCCACGCGGTCTAAACCATTGCCATTGTTGGTAACAAGGCTAGAGCCAACTTTCACCACAATTACTTTTGCATCAAACAAAAGTGATTGTGATGTGATAGTAGAGGTAGATTTAAGCGATTGAGATTCCACAGCAATCATTATTAAACTTCTTTTTTGGTCACAGCAATACTTGCTGCGCTTTCATTAACCAAGCCAGTATCAGCCAAAGCATCTTCAGCTTCTCGTTTATTTTCTTCGATATGCTGCATGATTGCATAAGTCAGCTCTTTACAACCCACGCCACTAATGGCTGAAATTGCGAATACACGACCTTTCCAACCATAGTCTTTGACGAACTGTTTTACGACTTCTTGTGCCTCAGGCAACATGTCGATTTTATTCAACACCAACCAGCGAGGCTTATCATAAAGTGCCTCATCATACTTACGAAGCTCTTCAACAATCGCTTTTGCCTCATAAACGGGGTCTACAGCTTCATCAAATGGCGCAATATCGACTAAATGCAGCAACAAAGAAGTACGTTGCAAGTGACGCAAGAATTGATGACCTAACCCTGCACCTTCAGCGGCACCTTCAATAATCCCAGGAATATCGGCAATCACAAAACTGCGTTCAGCATCCACACGCACCACACCCAAATTCGGATGCAAAGTAGTGAAAGGATAGTCGGCTACTTTTGGTTTAGCTGCAGAAACTGAACGAATAAATGTAGATTTCCCTGCATTAGGCATGCCTAGCAAACCCACGTCTGCCAAGACTTTAAGCTCTAAATAAAGTTCAAACTCTTCACCTACATCACCCTTAGTACATTGGCGTGGCGCACGATTCAAGCTTGATTTGAAATGCACATTACCCAGGCCGCCCTTGCCGCCTGATGCCATCTGCGCACGCTGACCATGCTCACTTAAATCTACCAACATTTGCTCGCTGGCTTTATCTGAAATCACGGTACCTACTGGCACACGTAACACCATATCTTCGCCTTTAGCGCCGTAGCACTCAGCACTACGGCCATTTTCGCCACGCTGCGCTCTAAACGTACGGGTATAGCGATAATCAACCAGGGTATTAATATTTCGATCAGCTTCAATGATGATAGAACCGCCACGGCCACCGTCACCGCCGCTTGGGCCACCCATTGGCTCGTATTTTTCACGACGAAACGTAGCAACGCCGTTACCACCGTCGCCTGCGTAAATTTTGATTGTTGCTTCGTCTATAAATTTCATTTTTTTGACCTATTGCAGAAATACTTTAACTGTAAAAACAGATATAAAATTAAAGTAATCCCGTCATTCCTGTATGCCTGTAAAGGTCTTTCAGTGGAGTTAATCAGCTTAAACTGACTATTCACACATGAGAGTTTACCAAATAAAAAAGCCCCATCAAACGATGAGGCTTTAATAAAGTTATTTTAACTTAAGCTGCAACAATAATGCTTACAGTGTGGCGTTTTAAAGCGCCTTTTATTGCAAATGATACTTTACCGTCCGCTTTTGCAAACAAAGTATGATCTTTACCCATGCCAACATTTTCGCCTGCGTGCATTTTTGTACCACGTTGACGAACAATGATGCTACCTGCTGTCACAACTGTTTCACCAAATGCTTTAACACCTAGTCGTTGTGAGTGTGAATCGCGACCGTTACGTGAACTACCGCCTGCTTTTTTGTGTGCCATGATTTAATCCTTAAGTCTTATTTATTGCTTCAATTATTCTGCAGCTTTAGCGGCTTTCGCTTTTGCTGGTTTTGCAGCAGCTTGACCTGCAGCTAAAATTTCGCCGATTTGGATTTCAGTAAAACTTTGGCGATGGCCTTGTGTTTTACGATAATGTTTACGACGACGGAATTTGAAAATCATTACCTTGTCACCACGGCCATGTGAAAGCACTGTTGCTTTTACAGTTGCGCCGTTAATGATAGGTGATCCGATGGTTGTGCTTTCGCCATCTGAAACCATTAAAATTTGATCTAGCGTAACAGTACCGCCAACTTCAACTTCTAATTTTTCAACTTTTAATCTTTCGCCTGAAATTACGCGATATTGCTTACCACCAGTTTTAATTACAGCATACATGATTGAGCCTTAAATTACGCTTTCTAAAGAACTCGGCATTATACGCAAATAATTTAGCAAAGCAAACCATAATCGCAAGCAATTTCAAAAAACTGCCGCATTAATGTGAATTAACAATTGTCTCACGATTTATATGGCTGTTGCTAGTATATAAAAACAGCTATAACCCAACCTTGAAAGTTGGCTGTGATAAAATATTCGTTACTTTTTAAGGCTTATTATCGTGACGCAAAGCAACACTCCATCTAGTAGCTCACCATTAAACACTATTCAATCTTGCATCGCCGCTGATATTCTGGCTGTGAATACGGTCATTACGCACTCTTTACACTCTGATGTCACATTGGTTAATCAGGTTGCACATTATATTGTGAATAGTGGCGGTAAGCGCTTACGCCCTATATTGGTTCTACTTTCTGGTGGACTTTTTGGCGAAGTGAAACCTGAACATCACCAATTGGCTGCAGTAGTTGAGTTTATTCATACCGCCACCTTACTGCATGACGATGTAGTGGATGAATCATCAAAGCGACGCGGGCAAAATACTGCAAATGCTATTTTTGGCAATGCAGCTAGCGTATTAGTCGGAGACTTTGTTTATTCGCGCGCCTTTCAAATGATGGTTGCAGTGCAAAATATGCGCGTCATGGAAGTATTAAGCAACGCTACTAATATTATTGCCGAAGGCGAAGTGCTGCAATTATTAAACATACACAACGCTGATGTGACAGATGAAGCGTATCTACAAGTCATTCATTACAAAACCGCTAAATTATTTGAGGCAGCCACACGTCTAGGTGCAATCATTAGCAAGGCATCAGCAAGCGATGAAGAAGCATTGAGCCAGTATGGCATGCATATTGGCACTGCATTTCAGCTTATAGATGACGTGCTTGATTTAAGCGGAAATGCCTTAGATATAGGCAAAAATTTAGGTGATGACCTCAGCGAAGGAAAACCAACGCTACCTTTATTGTTTGCCATGCGCAACGGCACAGAAGCCGAGACAGAAACCATAAAGCTTGCCATTGAGAGTGGTGGTTTGGAGGACTTAGCTAGCGTATTAAATGCCGTAGAACGAACAGGCGCTTTAGATCATGTACGGAAGGTGGCAGCTAAAGAATCTGAATTAGCTTGTGCTGCTATCGCGCATTTTTCAGATTCGCCTTATAAGCAAGCGATGTTAACTTTAGCGGAGTTTGCAGTCACTAGAAATTACTAAATAGTGACTTAAAAATTTGATTGAATATTGTTAGTTCAATATAGTTTAGTTCAAAGTAATTTTCTCGCCACTATCGGCATGATAATAGCTCAAATGTGCGCACTCATTAGCGCCTGAAGTTAGCGATCCATCAAACAAAGACTTACCATCAACATCTACAATGGCATAGCCGTTGTGGTACAAAGTGACCTCTGCTAACTTAGGTACATGCTTTGTGTCGTGCGAACCTTGACGCATTGCAAAGCTGATGCAATTTTCTTCCTCTTCTTCAGAGTAAACTTCCCAATCGCGGCCGCCTGCTAATTGTGAAAGCCATGTAGGTAAATCAACCTCTACACGGCAAACAATAGGCTCATCCCATGCAGGATGATTGAGTTCAGCCTGCAATAACTCAATAGTGTTTTGTTGATTTGTGTTTGTCATTTAGTTTCCTTCTTAGCCGTTACGCCAATATAGCCATCAAATAAATCTTGATGCGAACATTATAATATGACCTTTATACTTGTGACGGGTTGCTGAAATTTCAAGTGCCTTTATTTTGCGTACAAAATTTTATTAATTCCAACCAGTTTGATTGCCACAAGTATTTAACGGTGCGATGATGCGATAAGTTTACAGTGGCAAGCATGTATTTTTAATTTTTAAGGATTGTTATGTTTAGCGGATTTTCTGAGATTTCTAATTTGCTTCAAGAGAGCCCCACTCTTTTTATCTCCATATCAGTTATTTTTGGCCTAATGGTCGGCAGTTTTCTCAATGTCGTGATTCACAGACTACCCAAGATGATGGAACGTGAATGGCATAACAACTGCCTTGAGCTACAAGGCAAAGAGATACCAGAAACCACAAAATACACGCTCGCATCCCCTCGTTCAGCTTGCCCAAACTGTGGGCATAAAATTACTGCACTCGAAAACATTCCAGTCCTTAGTTACTTACTTTTACTAAGAGGAAAATGTAGCGGCTGCAAAACCGATATCAGCATGCGCTACCCTTTAATTGAAGCACTCACTGGCTTGTTAATTGGCTTAGTTAGCTGGAAATTCGGCTACACCAGCCTCACGTTGTTTGCATGGATATTCACTTTTGCACTCGTCGCGCTGACGTTTATTGACTTCGACACGCAATTACTACCCGACGACATTACCCTGCCACTATTATGGCTAGGACTGTTATTTAATATCAGCAATGGTTTTACTGACTTAAAATCTGCAGTGATTGGCGCGATGGCTGGCTACCTTATTTTATGGTCGGTTTATTGGGCATTCAAATTAGTCACGGGTAAAGAAGGCATGGGTTATGGCGACTTTAAATTACTCGCGGCAATCGGCGCATGGTTTGGCTGGCAACTATTACCTGCAGTTATTTTACTATCCTCAGTATTGGGTGCCGTGATTGGCATCAGTTTGATTGTGTTTACAAAACGTGGACGTGAAATTCCGATGCCGTTTGGCCCGTTTTTAGCCATAGGTGGTATTGCAGCATTATTTTTGGGACCACAACTAGCCAGTTATTATTTAGCTTAATCCTATGATTATCGCACTCACAGGCGGGATAGGCTCTGGAAAAAGTGAAGCAGCTAGGCAATTTGAGGCGTTAGGCGTACCTATTGTCGATGTTGATGTGATCGCACATGCACTCACTGCAGCTGGCCAGCCTATACTAAAAGAAATCAGCCTCCTCTTTGGCGCAGACTTTTTAAATACTGATGGCACATTAAACCGCGCCAAATTGCGCGAACATGTATTTAACAATCCTGCTGAGCGCCTCAAGCTTGAAGCGCTTATTCATCCAGCCATTCACACAGAGGCTTTAAAGCTGCTTGCTGATAATGAACATCGATTGCATCCCGCTTATCAAATTCTAGTCATCCCTCTTTTATTTGAAAACAATCGCTATGATGGCGTGATTGATAAAGTGCTTGTGATTGATTGCGATGAAAGTTTACAAATCAAGCGTGCTATGACTCGAAGCAATATCAGTGAGTCGGATGTAAAAGAAATGATGAATGCTCAAGTAGCTAGAAATGTGCGACTAAATTACGCAGATGAAATTATCGTAAACGATAGCACGCTTGCTGAATTACAAGAAAAAGTCATACGAATTCATAAAAAACTCATTAAAACTTGCATAATTAGCAAATAAATTTGATAATTCAGTTCAACTTTAACTTGCACACTATTTCATGATTAACACGGCGCCATTTTGCTAGTAACTGAATAACGATTAGTTAAATTATTCATGCCTAGCTACGATTATCCTTTTAACGAACGCATACGCACTTTTTTACGTGTAGAGGATTTATTCGCCAAAGTTTTATACAACATTGAAGCGAGCCATGAGTACCAACACCACTGTGCTTTACTCACACTCCTGCAAATATTGGATATTATTGACCGCTCGGAATTAAGATCAGACCTAATGCAAGAGCTCAGTCGCCAAAGAACGGTCATGGATGCTTTACAAGGTAACCCTGCGATTGCCCCACAAAAACTAGCAGAAATTCTAAACGAAATTGATACAGCTACAGATTCACTACGCGCTGAAAACACTAAGTTAGGGCAAACGCTACGCACTAATGAATGGTTAATGAGCATCAAGCAACGAGCTGGCATTCCAGGTGGCGTTTGTGAGTTTGATGTTCCCTCTTATCATTACTGGCTTGGTCTGGGCGAAGATAGACGCAAACAAGATTTGAAGAGCTGGCTCAACCCATTGGTACCTATGCACAATGCCATTGTGATTATTATGCGTATATTACGTGGTAGCGGATCGACAACTAAATTAGTCGCCGCTAACGGTGCATACCAACAAATGCTTGGCGGCAGCAAACCAGCTCAAATGTTAAAAATTGATATTCCTGACAATCTCACATGCTTTCCTGAAGTGAGTGCGAATAAATACGCAATCAATATCCGATTCAACATTCTAGACTTTACCCAAAAGCCTCAGAAATATGACGAAGATGTCAACTTTACATTAACGTTGTGCAACTTATAATCTCCTTAAAAGACTAACAAGGGTTGCAATGTCTGTAGCGAGCTTTTAAGCAAAAGCCGTCACTAAACAGATACGCAGAAACAGTGTCGCATTACCCTCAACTTAAAAACACGGCTCACAAATATGGAAACCACAAAGAAACGTTTAGTGACTTGTCCTAACTGTAAAAAACTATCTGAATACTCACTTAGCAATACTTTTAGGCCTTTTTGTAGTGAACGCTGCAAAATGATAGATTTAGGACTTTGGGCGAGTGAGCAGTACGCGATTCCAGTAGAAATTAAAGAAGAAGATCTTGAGCAGGGATTTACTGACGTTAACTTTTCTAGGCAATAAAATTGATATGCAAAATACTTTATACCAATACTTTGGTCGCTACTGCTTATTGCTACTATTGGCGTTAATTAGCACTCAGTTACATGCTAAAGAAGTTATAGAACCAAAAAATCTTGTATCAATCAGCGATGCTTGGGTACGCCCGACTAATCCTGGACAAGAAGTAGGCGCAGCTTACATGACATTTTTGAGCAAGCAAGATTTGACGCTTGTGAGTATAGAAAGTAGCATGACTGACAGTGTAGAGATTCACAATATGACCATGGAAAATGGTGTGATGAAAATGCGCATGCTTGAAAACTTAGCATTAAAAGCTGGCGAACCCTATAAGCTTGCACCAGGCGGCTATCACTTAATGCTTTTTGATTTAAAAAAACCGCTGACTGTGGGTGAACAAGTGCGATTTACGCTTCACTTTAAATCTACTGCCAAATCTAACATCAACAATAAAAACCATCAAAAAAACTCACCTGATTACAAACAAACTATCAACGTGATGGTGCAAGCTCCGCCAGAGAGTGCTACTCACTAAGCCAAGTGCTGCGCAGCATGGCGATTCCGTGCGCACCATGCGATTTTGCTTCATGCAAATCTACGGCCTGCATACCGCCTAGCGCATAAACGGGCAAAGGGTAATCAGCGATTAAATCAGCAAACTTGCTCCACCCCATAGATTCTTCATCGGGATGACTAAGTGTCGCTTTTACTGGCGACAACATCACATAATC
Source organism: Methylotenera sp. (assembly GCF_029945705.1). GTDB lineage: Bacteria > Pseudomonadota > Gammaproteobacteria > Burkholderiales > Methylophilaceae > Methylotenera. The sequence continues at coordinate 62,888 of NZ_JAQSDC010000054.1, read as the reverse complement.
CAGACCAAGTGCAGCGGCATGCGCTAACTCTTTGTCATTATGACAAGAGGCGCCACATATTATTGCTGTTGGTTTTGTCTGGATCTGCATTAAATCTGTAGCACTAAAATGTATACCCGCAACATTCAATATAGCTAGAGCAGATTGATGACTTGAGTTAATCAGTACTTTGGCGCCATATGGAGAGGCTAGCTTAATAACACGTTCGGCAAATGCATCAAATGCTTGAGTTGAAAGCTGCTTCTCGCGCAGCTGTAACATTTTCAGTCCGTTATCTAAGGATATTTGGAGGCGTTCAAAAAACAAATCTTCGCCTAATTCACTTAAATTTGTAATGGCATAATTTGAAGGCAAACTCAGTGCGGCAAATATAGGCGCGTTAGCTGGCAACATCGGCGAAACTTCAACTTTATCAGAAGGCTGCCAAACCAGCTGTTGATTTTCCAAACCAAGTGGCTCGCCATTCCACTTTGTCACAATAAAAAAATGTAGTTTAACTGTTTTGGCTGCTGAGTCTAATTGCCCTGCTGCATCATATTTCGCCGCGTAATCAAAGCTACGTGTTAGCCATGGATAGAGTGATGCCACCTCGATACCAAGTTCTTCTTGCAGCTCGCGTTTGAGTGCTTGTTGTGGCGTTTCGCCCTCTTCCACCTTGCCCCCAGGAAACTCCCAATAACCTGCCCAAGGCTTACCAACAGGTCGTTCCGCCAGCAACACCCAACCATCTTCACGCTGGATAATACCGACCGCAGCATGCGTCACTTTAGGTTTTGTTGTATTCATGCGTTGAATGTGTCAGACAGAATGCTTAGCGGCAAGTTGTTTTCTACCTGCGTAATCTCGTGCAAATTGGTAGGCGATTCGGCCACTACGGGAGCCGCGTGTATGCGACCACTGCAAAGCTGCAGTGGTCGCAGCTTCGTCAAATATGGAGATTCCATAATGGCGCAACCACTGCGCGGCAATGATTAGGTATTCATCTTGATCAAACGAGTAAAAAGCCAACCACATGCCAAATCGGTCTGACAAAGAAGTTTTTTCTTCAATGGAATCGCCTGGTCTAATCTCACCGCCTAAATGCTGCGTTTCTAAGCTTTCTGCCATAAACTCAGGTAACAAGTGGCGTCGATTAGACGTGGCATAGACTAAGATATTATCTGACGTCGCCGCCATAGAGCCATCCAACACCACTTTCAAGGCTTTATAGCCAGCATCGCCAACCTCAAAAGACAGATCATCACAAAACACAATGAATCGCTCTAATCGGTTACGCAACAACGCAGTAATTTGTGGCAAGTCAGTTAAATCTTTCTTATCTATCTCAACAATACGTAGTCCATCTTGCGAGAATTGGCTTAGTAAAGCCTTGACGATAGAGGATTTACCTGTGCCACGCGCACCTGTCAGTAACACATTGTTTGCGGTATAGCCTTGAACGAATTGCGCGGTGTTGCGGATGATTTCAGTTTTTTGTTGGTCGATATTATGCAAGTCTTCCAGTTGAATAAGATGTGGATCTGGAATCACTTCCAAATAACCATGCCCTTTATTATGCTGCCAGCGCCATGCAATGGCTGACCAATCTGGCTCACTTGGCACGCTTGGAATAAATGCCTCTAGACGTGCCAGTAAGTCTTCCGCACGTTGTATTAACTGACTAAAGTCGCTCATTTAAGACCTATAGTCAGCATTAATTTTGACGTAATCATAGCTAAAGTCACAGGTCCAAACGGTGCATGAAGCATTACCACGCGCCAAATCTACTCGCACTAAAATTTCAGGCTCTTTCATCACAGCTGAGCCTTGCTCTTCTAAATAAGCCGCTGCTCTACCGCCATTTTCAGCTACTAATACATCACCTAAATAAAGCTTCAGTGCGTTTACATCGAGATTATCGACACCCGCATAGCCAATGGCAGCCAAGATACGGCCTAAATTAGGGTCAGATGCGAAAAACGCAGTTTTAATCAATGGTGAGTGTGCAATCGCATAAGCCACTTTACGACACTCCGCTTCATCACGACCACTTTCAATTTTAACGGTCATGAATTTAGTGGCGCCTTCGCCATCACGGACAATGGCTTGGGCTAACTCAATAGCCACATCAGTCATGGCGTCACGCAAGACAATGAAATCAGTACTCGTTTCATTAATTTCCGCGTTACCTGCAAGATTAGTAGCCATCAGAATCAAACTGTCATTGGTCGATGTATCGCCATCCACCGTGATGCAGTTAAATGATTTATTCACGGCATATTGAATAATGCTTTCAAGCGCAGGCTGGCTCAAAGCGGCATCGGTCGCAATATAACCTAACATAGTCGCCATATTAGGGTGAATCATGCCAGAGCCCTTGCTAATACCCGTGATGGTAATATTTTTGCCGCCAAGCTGAATTTGACGCGATGTGCCTTTTGCAACTATATCTGTCGTCATAATCGCTTCAGCCGCATTCAGCCAATTATCTTCTTTTAGATTTGCTATCGCTGCTGGCAAACCGGCAATGACTTTATCGACGGGCAATGGCTCTAAAATCACGCCTGTTGAGAATGGCAAAATTTGCTTGGCCTGCAAGTTCAGTAGCCCACTTAATGCCTCACAAGTTTGTTTTGCACGATTCAAGCCATCTTCACCAGTACCTGCATTTGCGTTACCAGTATTAACAACCAGAGCACGAATACTCGACTTTTGTGCAAGAAACTCTTTACACAAAATAACTGGTGCTGCGCAAAACTGATTCAGGGTAAATACGCCAGCCACCTTGCTGCCTTCAACTAATGTCATCACCAAGACATCTTTACGATTTGGCTTACGAACATGCGCTTCAGCAAAACCTAATTGAACACCTTTAACAGGCAATAGTGATACTGCTTGTGGAGAGTTTAGTTTAACGGGCATAGCAATTTTCCATAATGATCGATGTGGTTATTTTAACGTATTAGTTAATGAGTATTGAATATATCAAGCGAGGTTTTAAATATGCAAAACTGAGAACTCAAATGTTGCCCATCATTCAGATTGATGTTGCTCTACACGATTTCTACCTAAGCGCTTGGCTTGTAACAAGGCATTGTCTGCGGCTTCAATAAGCTCGAAATCACTACCAAGATTGGGATAAGAGGCTGCACCTGCACTGAATGTAGCATGAATGACGCCACCTACATAATGATGCGCGAAGCGCGCAAAATCCTGCCTAATTTTATCAACAATAACGGCGGCTTGGCTTGCACCAACGCCTAGCAAACCAATAATATACTCTTCGCCGCCATAGCGTCCAATCAAGTCAATTGAGCGCAAACGTCCTTTGAGTAAATATGCCAAAGTGCGTATCACCAAGTCACCCACGGGGTGACCATAAGAGTCATTAATGGATTTAAAGTGGTCAATATCGAGCATGACTACCGCCATTTCTTGACCTAGCGATAAATCTCGCAACATGTCTGCCAACTTAGTTTTAGAACTCGCATGGTTAAGCAAGCCTGTTAAGCCATCCATTTGTGTAGAACGCTGCATCTCACGATAGCGTGAAATTTTAGCCTCCACTACAGCAGCTAATAACACAGGGTTAAACGGCTTCATTAAGAACTGGTCGCCACCTAACCTGAGTGCCTCAACTTGCATACTGACTTCAGAATCCGCAGACAAATATACAATAGGAATTGTCGCATAAGGTTCTGTTTGGCGTAGTACACGAGTAGCTTCTACACCATTAAATTTCGGCATGTGCATATCCATCAAAATCAAATCTGGCCTGTATATCTCAAGCGCATCGAATAGCTTATCTGGGCTATTGATAGAAAAAGTATCAATATCATACTGAGCCAGTGTTCTTTCTATCGATGCTAAAGCAACTCTAGAGTCCTCCACTACCAACACATGGCTTTTTTCTTGAGGTGCAGTCTTTACTAAATCTAAGATACGACTGAGCACCATGGTTGAGTGATTTTTAATGGGAATGGTCGCATCTACACCAGCACGCATTAACTTAACAATCGATTCGGGCTTTAATGGCTCGCCTAAATATAGCATTGAGCTAGAAAAGAATTGTTGACGCAAGTGAGCAATGACTGCGAGTTGCTGTTCAGTCGCCTCTGTATTTACACTCATAAAAATTACCGCTAAAGATGCGCTGTCGATTGCTGGACTGTCTTCCCAAGCGATAATTTCAATTTTAAAACCAAAAAAAGACAATTGCTCTTTGAGCTCGTTCGCAACATCAAAGCCATGGTTATCAGCGACTACTAAGACATTACGTGGTTTTATCCATGGATCGTCTTTAGTCTCAATAAGGGCATTGCTAAGCCCTTTTTCTTGGTGGCGGCAGGCTTCTTGTGACAAAAAAATTGATTCAACCATGCCATTTAGGGTGTCAATTTTCTTTTGTATACTTTCTTGATCATCACTAGAAATTGGATGTGCGCTTTCAGTAGAGAGCTTGGCGAAAGCATAACTTTCCAGCCGTTCGCACAAACGTACTAAACCAGACATGCGTAAGCGATTAAAGCTATCCACTAAGCTGTTAACGGCTACGATAAACTCAATAGACTGCTCAAACTTACCCTCAAGCAGATAGCGCTTCCAGTGGCTGTTCATCGCTGCAAGGCGCTCAGAAAAAGAGTCTTTCACTATACTACCCATCATCAATACCCTTTACGGCAATAAAGAAACAACGGCGTATTCAAGTGCAAAGCGCAACACCTGATTGATTAAAGCGCTCTTTCGCTGAAAAAGAAGCGTATTACTACAACTTGCGCCAAGTTGTACCTTGCACAGTATCTTCCAATACTATACCGGCCTCTAGCAATTGCTTTCTAATCGCATCAGCTTCAGCAAAGTTTTTGTTATTTTTGGCGGCTATTCTAGCCAATATTAATGCGTCCACATCAAGTGCCTGCACATCGTCACCTTGCAAAAAAACATCTGCATCACGCTGCAACAACCCTAATACGCCAGCTAGATTTTTAAGTAAAGCTGCGACTTCCAATGACTTAGTTTTATTCACCTCATTCGCCAAATCGAACAATACCGCCATCGCTTCTGGCGTATTGAAGTCGTCATCCATCGCCTCTTTAAAACGTGCTGCATCAGGATGCTGCCAATCAATCGCATCAACAGCAACTTCGTGGCCACGTAAAGACGTATACAAACGGGTGAGCGCTGACTTTGCATCATCCAAATGCTGGTCAGAATAATTAAGCGGGCTGCGATAGTGCGCGCGCAAAATGAAGAACCTAATCACTTCCGCATCGTATTTTTCCAACACGGTACGAATGGTAAAAAAGTTGCCTAAAGATTTAGACATTTTTTCTTCATCCACCCGTACGAAACCATTATGCATCCAATAATTAACCATTTGGCAAGGTTCGCCATCATGGCTGTGAGCCGCCTCTGATTGCGCAATTTCATTTTCATGATGCGGAAATTGTAAATCTTGGCCGCCACCATGAATATCAAAACGCTCACCGAGATGATGTGAACTCATCGCTGAACACTCAATATGCCAGCCTGGACGACCTTTTCCGCCATTAGGGCCGCCAAAAGGCGAATCCCAGCTTGGCTCGTTTGGCTTCACGGATTTCCACAACACGAAGTCCATGGGGTCTTTTTTATGCGTATCAACTTCTACGCGCTCGCCTGCACGTAAATCTTCAAGCGACTTGCCAGATAGCTTGCCGTAGCCTTCAAAGTTATTCACTGAATAGAATACATCGCCATTCGCAGCGATGTAAGCAAAGCCTTTTTCAATCAAGGCTGAAATCATTTGTATCATGCCATCAATAAATTCAGTAGCTTTTGGCTCAATATCAGGGCGAATTATGCCTAACTTTGCAGAGTCCTCATCCATCGCATCAATAAAGCGCTGCGTTAATTGACCTATCGTTTCACCATTTTCATTTGCACGCTTAATAATTTTGTCATCAATATCTGTGATATTACGTACATAGGTAACGACATAGCCAGAACTGCGCAACCAACGACTCACAATATCAAAAACCACCATGACGCGAGCATGACCTAAATGGCAATAGTCATAAACAGTCATACCACAGACATACATACTCACTTTTCCAGCGACAATTGGCGTGAATGTTTGTTTTTCACGAGCGAGCGTATTATAAATTTTTAGCATAATCTGATGGTTAAACGAGAATTAAAAGAAATTGTTAATGAATAGTTGTTAAGTAAATGAATGATTTAGAAGTTTTTGCTAAATATATGGCAATAATCTCAAATGAGCTATTGGATGTTAGCTAGGCTATTGATAGAATTACGCTTTGTCATTTAACTAGAAAAAGTATATCACAATGAATAAATATATTTCTTTGCTAAACGCTTTAATCGCACGGTCTTTCTTGGTAGCCGCCGTGAGTTTATTAGCGCCTGCGGCACACGCAGACGAGCTTAAAGACATTTCACAACTTGCAGATCAAGGTCAAGCTGCTGTTGCCATTGACCGCTTGAATACCTACATTCTTGCTAATCCAAAAAATGCACAAGCTATGTTCATGAAAGGCGTTTTACTGGCAGAACAGGGGCGTCGCGATGAAGCTATTCGCACATTTACTGATGTGACTGAAAAATTCCCTAATTTACCTGAGCCATATAACAATTTAGCGGTGCTTTACGCTGACCAAGGTCAATTCGATAAAGCTAGAAAAGCACTTGAAACGGCAATAAAAACTCACCCAAGCTATGCCACAGCGCATGAAAACTTAGGTGACATTTATGCACGTATGGCTTCTGAAGCTTACGACAAAGCGCTGCAACTAGACACCAGCAATACGCGTGCAGAAGGCAAGTTATCCATGATCAAAGACTTATTTGGTACAGGTAACAAAACTACGCTAGCTTCTAAAGAGCCAGCTAAAGTAGCGAATCCAATTCGTCCTGCAGATACAAAACCTGCTGACGTTAAAAAAGTAGCTGTGGCTCCAACCAAAGCGGCTATTGAACCTACAAAAGTAGAGCCAACTAAGAATGTTGAGGTCGCGAAAAATAATGATGCAGAAATTACTTCTGCTGTGAATAATTGGGCAGAAGCGTGGTCATCACAAAACATTGACAAGTATTTATCCAGTTATGGCGCAAACTTCAAACCAGAAAAAGGTTTAAACCGTAAAGCTTGGGAGCAACAACGTCGCGAACGCGTGACCAAGCCGTCTAAAATCGACGTATCTATCTCCAACATTATCATTACTTCTTCAGATGATACCAATGCTAAAGTTCGCTTCAAGCAATCATATCGCGCGGGCTCTAAGCCTATTTACACCAGCAAAACATTGATGATGAAAAAAGAAGGTAACAACTGGTTCATTGAGCAAGAAATTGCTAGTAACTAAAACGTACTAGCTTTCCATTCCAATAATAAAGTTGCATGTCATTGTTGACAGCAACTTTATTTTGGCTTTTGCAGTTGCGACTTCATTGCAGTTTTATAAGGTAATTTGTTGAGAAATGGCTTTAAATAAAGGTTTAACATACGTACTATTGGCGGCGATTACTCTTGTGCCGTGGAATGCGACGGCGGTCAATAGCTACAGTTTGAGCAATTTATTGCATAAACCTGAGTTGCGCGCATTAACTGGCATAGCTGAAAATCTGCTAGTAAAAAGCCTGCTAGAAATTACGCAGGGTAAAAACCAACAAGCGCTCAACACCGTGGATGAGCTCATCCAAAAAATCCCCAACTTCAAACTCGCTTACCTCGTGCGCGGTGATTTGCTGATGGCTCAAGCACAACATTTGCAAGCTTTTGGTAACGCCAATGTGAATCAAGCTGATGCAGTTAAAGATCTGCAAGCAGAAGCGCGTGTAAGAATTGAGCGTTATTTATCTAATGAAAATTTAGATAAATTACCTAATTTACTGCTCGCTCCTAATAATCAACAAAGTCATCTGATTGTCGTTGATACCGATAAATCGCGCTTATATTTGTATAAGAATAATGCTGGCAACTTGAGCTATGTTGCCGACTATTATGTTACGGTAGGCAAAAATGGCGTAGGCAAAAAAACTGAAGGTGACAAACGCACTCCGATTGGCGTGTATTTTGCCAGCTCTAAATTAACCAAGCCGCTAGCTGATATGTATGGCAATGGTGCTTACCCACTGAACTACCCTAACGAATGGGATGTGCAGCATAACAGAAGTGGCTCTGGCATTTGGCTGCACGGCACACCTAGCACCACCTATAGCAGACCACCTAACGCAAGTGACGGCTGCGTAGTATTAACTAATCAAGACTTAAATGCGATTGCCCCGATACTGCAAAGAGGTAAAACGCCTGTAATTATTGCGAATCATTTAAAGTGGATTGATGCAGATAACACAAGCGCTGACAAAGATGCTTTGCAAGTGGCGATTAATAATTGGCTGAACGACTGGAAGTCACAAAACACGCCTAAGTATCTTTCGCATTACTCGCGAGAGTTCTCTACTGATGGCATCAACTTCCAGCAATGGTCTGACCATAAATTTACAGTGCAAGCAAGTAAGCCAAAAGTTGATATTGCACTATCTAACATCAGCATGTTTGCCTACCCTGATGCCGATAAAAAGTTAGTGGTAGTTGATTTTACACAAGACTTTAAGAGTCCGACTTTAAGCAATAAAATGCAAAAGCGCCAATACTGGATTCAAGAAGATAATACTTGGAAAATCATCTACGAAGGTTCAGCTTAAGTTGCCATCTTAAGTCACCATAACGTTTGCTTTAACCCTCAGGAAGTCTATGCGTAAATTTTATGCTGTTGCCATACTTGCAGTTTCTTCTACCCTTGCTCTGCTTAGCGGGTCTGCACTAGCCGCAAACCCTCAAGTCACATTTGAAACGAATCGCGGTAATTTTGTTGTTGAGCTTTATCCTGAAAAGGCGCCAAAAACGGTCGCCAACTTCTTGAAATATGTTAACTCTGGTTTCTATAAAGAGACTATTTTTCACCGTGTCATTAATCACTTTATGATACAAGGCGGTGGTTTTAATGCCGACATGTCTGAAAAACAAACACTCGCGCCTATTAGCAATGAGGCAGCTAACGGGCTACAAAATGAAATTGGTACGATTGCCATGGCAAGAACCAGTGACCCAGATTCTGCAACAGCTCAATTTTTTATCAATGTTGAAAATAATGTTCCGCTCAACTATCAAGGCCCAGACCCAGAGCTTATCGGATATTGCGTATTTGGTCGTGTATTAAAAGGCATGGATGTTGTGCGTGAAATTGGCATTACTCCAACGATAAACGTTGGGCCATATTATGACGTTCCGAAATCAGCAATATTGATACACCAAGTGAAACTCAACACCAACGCAACTAACAACTAGGCCTTTAAGGGCTTTATTTACACTTTTAACATTAAGGATATTTTGTGGTTAAACTACTTACAAACTTTGGCGAAATTACTTTAGAACTCGATGCAGAAAAAGCACCAATTACCGTAGCAAATTTTTTGCAATATGTAGATAACGGTTTTTATGATGGCACGATTTTTCACCGTGTAATTGATGGCTTCATGATTCAGGGCGGCGGTTTTGATACATCTATGAGCCAAAAAGAATCTGCAGACGAAATTAAGAATGAAGCAGACAATGGCCTAGTAAATGATCAATACACTATTGCGATGGCTCGTACCTCTGCGCCACATTCAGCCAGCAATCAATTCTTTATTAACGCTGGTAACAATGACTTCCTTAACCATTCTGCACCTACCAGCAGCGGCTGGGGTTACTGCGTTTTCGGTAAAGTGACAGCAGGTATGGATGTTGTTGATAAAATCAAAAAAGTGAAAACCGGCAGCAAAAAAGGCCATCAAGATGTGCCGGTAGAGAATGTCATCATTGAAAAAGCGACACGTTGCTAAAACGTGTGACGTTACGCTGTAGTCTAGAATGATATTGGATTACGCTGTTTAGCATGAAAAATCTCGGAGATAAACCGGACAATCAATTAAGCCAAAGCTTAATGGGTCACAGCCTATTTATCTCCGATCTGCATTTGTGCGCCAGTCGGCCGCATATTACTGCGGCGTTTTTAGATTTTCTAAAAAATACTGCATCAAAGGCAGTTGCTCTTTATATTCTAGGCGATTTGTTTGAATACTGGGCGGGTGACGATGATATTCAAGATCCCCATCATCAACCTATAATCACAGCACTTAAGCGCCTCTCTGATGATGGCATTAAGCTTTACTTGATGCATGGCAATCGTGACTTTCTAATTTCTAATGTATTTTGCGATGCTGCGGGAATGACTTTACTGCCAGATCCGAGCCTCATCAATCTACACGGCAAAACTACTTTACTCAGTCATGGCGATGATTTATGCACCGATGATGTGGAATACCAAAAATTCAGGTTACAAGTTCGCGCAGCTAAATGGCAAGAAGATTTTCTGCGATTACCGTTACAAGTTAGAAAAGACCAAATTGAAACTATCCGTAAGCGCAGTGAGGATGAAAAATCACAGAAATCCATGCAAATCATGGACGTTAATCAAGCAGCTGTTGACCACGTATTAAAAACATTCCACTATCCTGAGCTGCTAATCCACGGCCACACACACCGACCCAATCAACACCATATTCAATTAGACGGTCACAATATCACAAGGTGGGTATTAGGCGACTGGTACGAACAAGGCAGCTACCTTTGCTGCGATCAGTTTGGCTGTCAGGCAATATCGCCACTATAAGCAATTGCCGTTTTTAGGGTTGATAACCAGGAATCTTAGATTCATCAACATCATCGATCTGTTCAGGCTCTAAGAACTGCTCGGCGTATTTCAAGTAAACTTTTTCACGCACGAAAATATCGAATAAATCGGGATCAATATGATGATCTACTTTCATCTTGCCTAAAATATTTAATGACTCTGATAGCGTTTTAGTCTTCTTGTATGGTCTATCTTTTGAAGTAAGCGCTTCAAAAATGTCCGCAATACCCATTACACGTGCTGGAACCGACATTTGATCACGTGTTAGTCCTTTTGGGTAACCTCGACCATCCATACGTTCATGATGGCCACAGGCGTATTCTGGTACGCGTTTTAAGCCATTTGGGTAGGGTAATGAATCTAGCATGTGTATGGTGACAACGATATGATTATTAATAATCTCTCGCTCTTCTTTGGTCAGCGTACCACGTGTAATATTTAGGTTATAAACTTCATTTTCACTCAAAAATGGCCTTGAGCTGCCATTTGCATCGACTAACTGATAGGCCGCAATGTTAACTACTCGCTGCTGATCTTCATCCGTCATAGACTCGCTGCCGAAATTAGACTTTCTTAAAAACTGCAGGTCTTCATCACATTGCTGATTAAACGCGATTAACTGAGAGTCTAACTTTGCAACATCTTGCAGCTGCCCGTTTCTCAATGCTTCTACCTGTTTTTTCAGGATGTCGCACTCCGCTTGCTTTTTCAGTAACTCGAACCGCTGATCAACCAAATCAATGCGGTCGAATATTCCAGACAACTTAGTGGGTTTATCCATCACAGATTCTGGCGTGGTAACTTTACCGCAGTCATGCAACCAACCAGCAATCTTCAACTCATAAAACTCTTTTTCATTGAGCGTAAAATCTTTAAGCGGCCCTTCTTTAGCATCAATTGCAGCTTGCGCTAACATCAAAGTAAGCTCTGGCACACGCCTGCAATGTCCGCCAGTGTAGGGAGATTTTTGATCAATAGCTTCCGCCATCAATTCAATAAAAGCTTCAAATAAACCTTTCAAGCCCTCAATCAAATTCTGGTTGGTCATCGCAACCGCAGCTTGTGATGCTAATGACTCAACCAAGCTCTGATTAGCCTGTGAAAAAGGAATAATCTCTTGTGTATCAATATCAATCGCATTAATGAGCTGAAGTACGCCTATGACTTCTGACTCGTGATTTTTCATTGGAATCGTTAAAAATGATTGCGAGTGATAACCTGTTTTCTCATCAAATTTACGCGTACCAGTGAAGTCGAAATTTTGAGCGCTATACGCATTTTCAATATTGACGGTTTTATCATTCACAGTAGCATAGGCTGCCACCGTGGTTAAATTCGGCCTACCGTCATCTAAGTACAAAGGGATGGGTAAAAATGGAATTTCCTTGCCAGTTGTACCACCCATCGCAAGATCTAGTGTTTTATTGCGCATGATTTCAAATTTAAGATGCTTGTCATCAGTAATGGTGTACAGCGTTCCACCATCTGCGTTGGTAATTTCCTGCGCGCCGAGCAATATCGTTTCCAATAGACGTTTATTATCTCGCTCAGCCGAAAGCGCAACACCTATCGTGTTCAAGCGCTCAAGTCGCTTTAATAAATAAGGGTGCTGTTGATCAATCATGCTGGTAAATCAATGAAGTGACTTGGTATGAAGGTGATGTGTATATTGATTTGCATATTCATTAATTTAGACTAAATTTTGTCTAAATAAAACTCCATTTTCACGCCTGCAAGCTCTATCACATCATGATCGCTCAGTTCGAATGCCTGCGAACCGGTAGAGTGTCCATTGACGAGAGGGAACACTTTACCTTCAACATGCGTAACGAAGTAACCCTGTGGACGTTTAGTAATCACGGCTACCTGCACGCCAGTTTTGCCTAAGGTGGTGAGTGCTTTATTAAGAATCAGTTCGCGGCCTGCGCTAGAACCATTTAACACTTGTATTCTGCCAACAGCCATCGCAGGTGCAGGTTTTTCAGCTAATAGTAATGCCGGTTTCTCTAAGATGACTGAATCTGGGACTGCAGGACCGGCCTCTACTTTATATTCCGCTTGAGCCTGTGCTTTCATCATTTCAGTTAATTCTGCTGGGCGAAAAAACACGGTTTTCTCAAAACCTGAATCACTAGTGCTTTGATTTTGTAACTTTGCCTCATTGATGAATTTCAACTGATGCTTGCCGAATGAAATCAAATCTCCTGACTTCAACAAATAGCTTTTGACCAACTTGTCATTCACTTCAGTACCGTTCGTACTCTCTTTATCTTCTATATAAAAGTCATTACTCTTCTTTAATACCACCGCATGCTCGCCGCTCACAGCTAGATTGTCGATATGAATGTCATTCGTTGGACGTCGACCAATTGTAGTGCGCTCTTTATCGAGTTGAAATTCATTCAAAATCTTATCATCTAAAGTAAAAATCAGCTTAGCCATTATCCACCCTGCTATTTCAACCAACTAAAAAAGTTATCGCGCCAAGTCTTAGTGTACTCAAAAGACTCTTTTACCTTAATAAGTATGACAGAAATATTATCTTTTCCGCCATTTTCATTTGCCAACTGCACTAACGCTTGTGCGGCAACATTGACATCTGGCATGAGCCTGTTAAGCGCAGACTCAATGACGTCATCATCTACTAAATCACTTAAACCATCTGAACAAGCTAGGTATACATCACCTACTTCAACATCATACTCATTCAGTTCCAATTCTACCTCTGGGTCGATTCCCAAAGCACGTGTGACTAAATTTTTATTAACGGAGTATTTTGCTTGTTCAGGCGTAATAAGACCTGATTTAATCTGCTCTTGCAATAATGAATGGTCTACCGTTATTTGGCTTAATACTTGGTCGCGTAGCCTATACATGCGTGAATCGCCAATATGTCCAACGAGCAATTTATTATTAGTAAAAACTCCAACAACCAGGGTGGTGCCCATGCCAGCACACTGTGGCTGAGATTGAGAAACATTATAAATGACTTCATTAGCACTTTTAACTGCATCAAAAATCAACTGCATCTGGGATTGCTTACCTAATGCCGAATAAACTTTTCCAGGCTGCTCATTTGCCAACCCTTCCATCAACTCAGCGGTAATGCTGAGCACCGCCATTTCGCTTGCTACTTCGCCCGCTCTGTAACCACCCATACCATCAGCAAGTACGACAAAACCCATCGCGTCATCACTAGCAATGGCATCTTCGTTATGGTCACGCTGCAAACCAACATCCGTTAAACGCACAATTTCTAGCACACCACTTAAATTCATCTTATCTGACTAGCCCGATGCTGGCGTAGCATGAACCCATGCCCCTCAACACTTCTTCGCAAACGTTATGCTGTAAGATTAACAACATAATGGTGTCAGAAACTTCAAGGGCATAAGCATCTCATTAATCATCAACTGCCATCAAAGATTAGTGCGTATCATTTAATCGCCTAAACGTTTTAATGTAGCAATATCAACTCTTATTATTTAAAACTTCTGAAGCACGCACATCTGCAGCCAATTTATCTAACACGCCGTTGATATATTTATGACCATCAACCCCGCCATATATCTTGGCTAACTCTACGCCCTCATTAATCACTACTCGGTATGGAATACTCATATCGAACATCAATTCACAACCAGAAATTTGTAAAATGGCGTGTTCTATTGGGCTTAACTCACTGACTTTGCGGTCAATAAATGCGGCCATTTTTTCATCAAGTTCAGCGGTATGTTCACCAACAGCTTCAAGTAACTGTTTAAAATAAGCTTCATCGGCCTTGGCGTAATCTGGATCTTCTGCCATATCACGGTACACTGCACTCATTTCGGACTGATTCAACATACCGCGATAAACCGCTTTTAATACCAGCTCGCGTGATTTTCTACGGTTCTGACCAGATTTTTTTTTAGCTGATGGCTTTTTTACTGCAGTTTTTTGATCAGTTACCGTTTCTACGACTAAACTAGTTAATGAAACGTCATTCTCAGCCATCATAGCGATCTAACCAAATTAGCCATTTCAATGGCTACTTGTGCGGCTTCAGCACCTTTAATGTGCATACGTGCAATCGCTTGATCATCGTCTTCAGTAGTGAGTACGGCATTAGCTACAGGAACGCCTGTGTTAAATTGTACTTCTGAAATACCGCGTGCTGATTCATTAGAAACCACTTCAAAATGATAAGTCTCACCGCGAATAATTGCACCTAGCGCAATTAAGGCGTCAAATTTTTCGCTAATCGCCATGTGCTGCAAAATCAATGGTGTTTCTAATGCGCCAGGCACGCTTGCAATGGTAATGTCATCGCTTGCAACGCCTAACTTCAACAACTCAGCGGTACATGCACTAAGTAAACCATCGCCAATATCACTGTTAAATCGGGAAAGCACCACACCGATTTGCAGACCTGTTCCATCTAGGTTTTTTTCAATTTCTCTCACGTTTTATCCTTAAGCGCTACCGCACAATTCACAAAACCGTATTTTACCGCATATCGCTACTAATGATTTAGTAAAATGCTGAGGTAAGCGCTATACAACTGATTTAATGAAATAATCCCCAAGCCTTTTGTACGGTACTCCAAACACCATAACTAATCGGAATCAACACCAAGGCCCACGCAAGCACGACCAATATTGGATGGCTAACTGATTGCGAGGTACTATTCATCGAGCCAGCTGGATTTGACGCATCAGCTTTTTCATGCGCCAATTTTCTTACCGCTTCAAGTTCTGCATCTGTCATGTAGTATTTTTCTGCCACTGGTATCACTAAAAAATTCGCAATAAAGCCCACCACAAGCAACCCTGCCAGCACCAGAAATATTGGCGCATATACTTGGTCAAACGGCACTTTAGCCTCCAAGCGTGTGTCATGCATATAATTCACTACGACTGGCCCTAAGATACCTGCTGTAGACCATGCTGTCAGTAAGCGCCCATGAATCGCACCCACAAACTGGGTGCCGAACATATCTGCCAAGTATGCGGGTATGGTAGAAAAACCGCCGCCGTACATGGAGGCAATCACACAAAAAGCGCCCACAAACAAAGCTAGCGACTTAAAACCGGCTACGTAAGTTGCAGCGCAATACATTAGGGTTCCTAATACAAAGAAAATATAGTAAGTGCGTTTACGCCCTAACTTATCTGACGAAGTAGCCCAAGCAAAACGGCCAAAAATATTAAATAATGAAATCAAGCCAACGAAACCCGCCCCTACTGCCGCCGCAGCAGCTGTGAGTGCTTCATCCTTTTTAATATCAGCGAAACCAATATCTGGCTGACCTATCAGTGCTCCGCCAAAGGTTTCTTGTAGCATTGGTGCAGCAGCGCCAATAATACCGATACCTGCAGACACATTCATGCACAACACTAACCACAACAACCAAAACTGTGGTGTTTTGTGGGCATTGTTAAGGTGTACATGTTTATTGGAAATCATCACATTATTTTGCGCTGCTGGCGGCGTCCAATTGGCAGGTTTCCAGCCAGTTGGTGGCACGCGATAGCTCAAAGAACCCCACAACATAAATATGAAATAAATAGCCGCTAAAACAACGAATGTCTGCCAAACGCCAGGGCTGTTTGGTGTTGCGAAATGACCCATCAATTTAGTGGCAAGTGGTGAGCCTATCATCGCGCCACCACCAAAACCCATAATAGCCATACCAGTGGCCATGCCACGACGATCAGGAAACCATTTAATTAAAGTTGAAACAGGTGAAATGTAGCCTAAACCAAGTCCAATACCACCAATAACACCGCTGCCTAGCCACATTAACCACAGCTGATGCGCGTAAACGCCATATGCAGAAATAAGCAAGCCACCACACCACAAGACCATAGAGACCAAACCTGCTTTTCGTGGCCCCTCACGCTCTAACCAGCCACCCCAAAGCGCAGCCGAGCAACCTAGCAACACAAAAAACAAAGTAAACATCCAACCTAAATCAAACTGTGTCCAATTACAATCTGTCGCAAATAAAGCCCTTGCGGTGCCTGAGAGCTTTTCAGATAAATTAGTCGCTCCAGCCGCACAAGCCGCTAGAGGCTTACCATCCACACCCATCAGCGCATTCCCCAATGGCTTCCAGAACACACTAAAACCATACGCCATACCAATGGATAAATGTACGGCCAATGCAGCTGGCGGTACTAGCCAGCGATTAAAATTTGCATTTGCGGTAATATGCTCTTTAGATAAAAAATTCGCCATGCCACCCTCTTATATTTAAGTATTATGATTGCGTAATTACATTATGTTACATAGTGTAACAAATTAAAAAAAATGGCAATTTAAAAAGTGGCAATTTGATAAAAGCACTGTTGTCGGATTTTAAAACTTATTATTTGTCATGAATATGTCACATTTAAATCATAAACTGGCAAAAATAAAGTAATAAAAAGTACATTCAAGAGGAAGCTATGCCTGCCAATATATTAGTTGTGGAAGATGAACCAGCGATTCAAGAACTGCTCGCGCTAAACATTACTCAAGCGGGACACAATGCTATGCGTGCATTAAGTGTAGAGATTGCACAAAACCTAATGCGCGAAACTATTCCAGATTTGATTCTGTTGGATTGGATGCTACCAGGCATGAACGGCTTAGAGTTTGCTCGCCTATTGAAATCAGACAGCCTAACAAAGACTATCCCGATTATCATGCTGACGGCTCGTGGCGATGAATACGACAAAGTACGTG
The DNA here is from genome assembly GCF_029945705.1 of Methylotenera sp. Classification (GTDB taxonomy): domain Bacteria; phylum Pseudomonadota; class Gammaproteobacteria; order Burkholderiales; family Methylophilaceae; genus Methylotenera. Next base: position 45,462 of record NZ_JAQSDC010000054.1, on the reverse strand, counting down.
GTTTAGAAGTTGGCGCAGATGATTACGTGACTAAACCATTTAGCCCGCGTGAATTAAATGCGCGTATTAAAGCGGTGTTACGTCGCCGCGCACCACAAATGACAGATGACCCTATTGAAATGGCTGGCCTACGCTTAGACCCTACCACTCATCGCGTCACTGGTAACAGTAAAACAATAGACTTAGGTCCAACCGAATTTAGACTATTACACTTCTTTATGACGAATGCAGAACGAGTACACACACGCAGCCAGCTTTTAGATAAAGTTTGGGGCGACCGCGTTTTTGTTGAAGATCGCACAGTCGATGTACATATTCGCCGCTTGCGTAATGCGCTTTCACTTTCAGGTCATGAAGATTTAATTCAAACCGTACGTGGTGCAGGCTATAGATTGTCAGAAAAAAACGATTAAACATAGGATTAAACAGTCACTAAATATATACGTTATAGCTCAATTTTCTGCTAAAAAGCTCGCTATAATTGTAGACGTCAATTTATTGAAAAAGTTAATCTGTGCTAGATATTCGTTGGAAAGCTGGTCTATTCGTTTGTGCGCTAAGTGTCATCAGCCTATTTTTCTGGCTAATAACTAGCATCAATACCGCACTTATCGTATTCATTGCTGGCCTATTGTTCTATATAGCAAGCCATATCTATTGGCTACATGCACTACAAAACTGGTTTAAATCTCCGGGTCTCAAAGAGATTCCCGAAGGTTCAGGTGTGTGGGAAGATATTTTCATTGCTCTACTCAAATATGAGCGCAATAACAACCAAAATCAGAATCAACTAAACGCTGCACTTGAGCGCTTTAACCTTGCTACCAGCGCAATGCCAGACGGATTGGTGATACTAAGCGCCAGTAATGAAATTGAATGGTGTACGCCCAATGCTGAACATCAGCTTGGATTAAATTTAGTCACTGACAGAATGCTCCCAGTGGTTAATTTAATTCGCAATAGTCACTTTATTGCTTACTTATATAATGAAAAATATGACGAGCCATTTAAGCTCAAATCTTGGCGCAACGCTGAGCTCACTCTCGAAATGCAACTAATACCATTCGCCAATAATCAAAAGTTATTAATTAGTCGCAACATGACGCAGTACGAAAAAGTAGACATTATGCGTAGAGATTTTATTGCAAATGTTTCGCATGAGTTGCGCACACCTCTCACCGTAGTCGGCGGCTTTTTAGAAACGTTGACCGACATGGAAGGTGCGGTACCAGATAACTTAAAAAATTATTTCACGATGATGGAAGACCAAACCATACGCATGCGTCGGATTATTGAGGACCTACTCACACTATCCACCATAGAAAGCAATACCGAAGAGCCTGACGACAGTGAAATCGATATGTCGAACTTATTAGAATCTGTACAAAATGATGGTGTTGGGTTAAGTCAGGGCTTGAATAAAGCTAAACATATCATTCATCTTGAAGCTGATCCTACACTCAACCTGCATGGCGCCGCAGATGAACTCCGTAGCGTTTTTAGCAATTTAGTCAGCAATGCCATACGTTATACGCCAGCTGGTGATAAGAAATCAGGCAAAACGGGTGAAATCTTTATCCGCTGGGCATTGCAGAATGGCGAACCTGTATTTTCAGTGCGCGACACAGGGATTGGCATTGAACAACAACATATTGACAGACTAACCGAGCGATTTTACCGAGTAGACCGCAGTCGCAGCCGAGAAACTGGCGGCACAGGGCTTGGCTTATCAATTGTTAAACATATATTAATTCGCCATCAAGCTAAGCTGGAAATTTCTAGTGAGTTAGGTGCAGGCAGCACATTCAGCGCAGTATTCCCTAAAGCACGTATTGCGCTTAAAAAATAATAGCTTAAAAATGCGCCCCGCAATTGTTGCTTTGCTAATTGTAATGCTGCCAGCCTGCGCAAACATTTCAAACAACACAGCCACTCAAGCCGCCAAGCCGATTCCTGAACAAGATGACCGCAGCACTATTAACCAGCTTGGCAAGGGCGACTCTGATCGTATGGCAGATGTTGAAATACGTGAAAATACTGAAAGCTTGCGCTTACTGATGCTAAAGCTATATAAGCGCAACCCGCACGAATTGCAAAAAAGCACTCCAGATGTCGCAGAAAAAATGGTGAATTGGGTCTTCAATGGTGTGGCGCAACATCATTACCAATTTGAATCTATCAACAATCAACAAGGCACCGAGGCTATATTCTTGGCGTTTAAACCGGAGTTCAGTGGTGACCGAGTATTAGCCTTTATTGTTGGCTTGCACACGATGCTCCTTAAAGCGCACGGTAACAAAACCGACTTCTACTTAAATGACAGCATAGATCCGCAACACATGTATAACGTGTCGAGAAATATTGAGATTGCCGCTTGGAAGCTCTCAAATGCTAGAGATGAAACTGGCGCGCTATATTTATTGAGCAATGAAATTAATGATAAAGACAAAAATTTATCATTTGAACGTGAGTTTGGAAAAATGATAGGTCGTACAGATTTATTTGCCATTACTCTAGCGGAAAAGTCACAGCGACTTATTTCACGCGTGGTGCAAAGCCTTGCAACCGCAGTATTTTTGCCTTTTTAGCAAACGTAAAGCAGGCAATAAAAAAGGAGCCTAGGCTCCTTTTTTATTGCGTATCCCGAGAACAGATACGTAAAAATTACTTAGCTGCTGAGTCTTTTGCAGCAGCATCTTTGGCCGCTTGCACGGCATCTACTGCAACGTCTTTAGCTTCACCAGCTGCGGCTTGTGTAGCTGCAGCAGCTTCTTTAGCCGCATCCTCAGTTTTAGCTGCTGCATCTTTGGCAGCATCAATAGTCGTTGCTTTCATTTCCGTGACAGCTTCTTTTGCTTTTTCAGCAGATTCTGCTGCTGCATCTTCTGCCTTTTTGCTACATGCGGCAAAACCTACAGTCACAACCAAACTTAATAACAACACTTTTAGTAATTTATTCATCTCTAAATCCTTTATAAATAGTAGGTCTACGGGTAGAAAAGTTTATTACTTATTAGTTGCTGGCGCAACCGCAGGCTCAGCTACAAAAATTTCTACACGACGATTTTTAGCTTTATTTGCTGCAGTATCATTCGCCACTAGAGGCTCACGTGAACCGCGACCGTCAATCGCAATACGGCTGCTGGCAATTTTTCGGCTCGTTAGGTAATCACGCACGCTGGCAGCACGATTCAATGACAATGGATTATTCACAGCATCGCTACCTGTACTGTCAGTGTGACCAATAATAGTCACATTACTATTTGGATTAGTCACCAAACCACTCGCAAACGTATCTAATATCGCTCTGAAGTTAGGTTGCACATCCGCACGACCGACAGCAAACGAAATATCACTTGGAATATCTAACTTCAAACGATTATCAGCGGTCTGCGTAACGGCAACGCCTGTACCAGCGGTAGCCTCTTCCATTTGTCTTTTCTGCTCTTCTTGACGCTTAGTCCAAACGTTACCAGCTACACCACCAGCAGCAGCACCAACGGCAGCACCAATTACAGCACCTCTTGTATTACCTGCAATTGCACCGACAACAGCACCTACACCAGCGCCAATTCCCGCGCCTTTAGCGGTGCCTTTTTGGGTTTCCGTCATGTTGGCACAACCACCCAATGTAAACGCAACCAGGATAGAACTTACAATAATTTTATTACGCATATCAACTTCCTTAACTAATAAAACGACGATTGATTAACCAACCAAATTAACCATCCATTCACGCAGATAAACCCGTCGAGAAATGAAATAGAAACTCAAGAATAACTTTAATTATGAACTAGATAAAAAAATATTTATGTTGGTTAACGCACACTAGAAGATTAGTTTAACAACATTAATTCAGCAAACATGTTAACTAAACGTAAAGAATCGTAATTAATTTTGTGGTACATAAACATGTTACTGAGAGAAAAACCAAAAGCTAGCTATTTCAACACTTATCGAGGTGGTGTATAAAAAATAACTTCGCATTTAGTTTGCGAATTACAACTTCAATCGATTAGCTTAATTACAAACTTCAAAAACCTATACTTGCTAGTATTAAAATAACTATTAAGAAAAGAACTAAGTTTGTTTTGAACTTCTAATTTTTTTCTTTCAAAATCACCTACTTTACCATTTTTTTCAAACTCAATATATTGCCCATATAGCATTTGAGTGACTATAAGAGAATATGGGGCAAACTGACCAAATATTTTTTCTCTATAGAATTGCCGAATAAACTCATCAATACTATTTGAAACAGTTGATACCCAACAAGTATTCTGGTCACCCTCTTTAAACCAAAATACATACTCACTTTTTCCAACAACAATGTGGTAACGATTTAATGCTCGGACTTGCTCAGGCGCGTACGATTCTTTTGAGTAGCATACTGGCAAATCTCTTGTAGGAAAGACTTTAGGAGGTAAATGCAACGAGCTATGAGCGCATCTAAATGCCAAGTTAAACAGACATAATCGAATCTTTTGAATCATGAATTAATGTGATTAATTGAGGAACCGTTAAGTAATTACATTGTTAATGTATTCGATAAAAAACCACCAAAACACAAGTACTCATTACCTTAGAGAATGTATTTGGTGGTTTTATCCACGTCTTTCATCAATTTCACATTAATCAACATGAAAAAGAGATCACCTACAACAGCACCTTCTCAATCCCACCATTGTTTACTCGCGCCACATATTCCTGCATCCAATTCTCACCTAGAATATGCTTCGCCATCTCAACCACAATGTAATCTGCCTCGATACCAGTATCTTCGCCATAACGAGACAAACCTTGCAAACAGCTTGGACATGAAGTCAGAATTTTCACTTTCTCTTCTGGATTACCAACTGTTAAGCCCATTTTACCCATGCCTTTTTCCAGCTCTTCCTGCTTACGCATTTTCACCTGCGTGGCAATGTCTGGGCGTGCAACAGCAAAGGTACCGCTTTCACCACAACAACGGTCATTCAACTGAACATCTGTACCCATGAGTTTATTCGTCACTTCGAGCGGCTTATATGTTTTCATCGGCGTATGGCATGGATCATGGTACATATATTTTGTACCAGTAATACCTGCCAGCTTCATGTCTTTTTCCATTAAATATTCGTGGATATCTAACAGCCTACAACCTGGGAATATTTTCTCAAACTCGTATTTCTGCAGTTGGTCCATACATGTACCGCAAGATACGATCACCGTCTTAATATCTAAATAATTCAGCGTATTGGCCACACGATGGAACAGCACACGGTTATCCGTGGTGATTTGCTGACCTTTATCGTGATTACCGCTTGACGTTTGCGGGTAGCCGCAACACAAGTAACCTGGTGGCAATACGGTGATTGCGCCCACTTCATATAACATGGCTTGCGTTGCCAAACCTACGTTTGAGAACAAACGCTCTGAGCCACAACCTGGAAAGTAAAACACCGCATCTGAATCTTCAGTCACAAGTTTAGGGTTGCGAATGACTGGAATCATCGCGTCATCTTCAATGCCCAAAAGCGCACGTGACGTTTTAGTCGGCATCTTTTTCGGCATTGGTCGATTGATAAAATGAATCACCTGCGCCTTAATTTCCGGCTTGCCCACAGTGGCTGGCGGTCTGATTTTATCTTTTAACAGGTGAAATTTCTTCGCTAAATTATGCGCAAAACTTTGTGCTCGATAGCCAATGGTGACCATAAAAGTACGCATCAACTTAATCGTTGCAGGGTCTTTAGCATTCAAAAATGCCATACCTAGGGCAGTACCAGGGTTGAATTGTTTTTTACCTTGCTCACGCAAGAAGTTACGCATCGCCACTGAAACATCGCCAAAATCAATATCCACTGGGCATGGGTTTAGGCATTTATGACAAACCGTACAATGGTCTGCCACATCGTTAAACTCGTCAAAGTGTTTCAGTGAAATACCGCGTCGCGTTTGCTCTTCATACAAGAAGGCTTCAATCAACAAAGATGTGCCTAAAATCTTGTTTCGTGGACTATACAATAAATTAGCTCGCGGCACGTGCGTGGTACACACTGGCTTACATTTACCGCAGCGTAAACAGTCGCTGATTGAATCTGCAATCTCGCCAATAGCAGATTGCTCCATAATGATAGATTCTTGCTCAAGCAAACCAAAGCTAGGCGTATAAGCATTCTCAAGCCCTGAACCTGCCATGAGTTTACCTTTGTTAAAGTGACCATTCGGATCCACTTTATTTTTGTATTTGGTAAAGGCTTCAATGGTTGAAGTTTCTAAAAACTCCATTTTAGTGATACCTATACCATGCTCGCCTGAAATCACGCCATCCAAGCCCTTAGCTAGCGCCATTACACGCGCTACGGCCTCATGCGCGGTGCGCATCATTTCGTAATCATCTGAGTTCACTGGAATGTTAGTGTGAACATTACCGTCACCCGCATGCATATGCAAGGCAATGAATACGCGACCTTTGAGTACGGTTTTGTGAATCTCATCGCATCGATTTAATATTTTTTGATACTCTCGACCTGCAAAAATATCTGCCATCGGGCGTTTAAGTTCACGCTTCCATGAAATGCGTAAATCATAAGATTGCACGGCGCGGAACACATTTTCATATTGACCAAGTGTATCGCCAAGCTGACCGAGCACATTCACGGGCTCATCTAGCGTGTTCAAAATCATGCGCCATTTAGCGCGTAAATCACGCAGCAATTGTAAAGCAATCAATTGCTTTGATTGCACCATTTGCGCATCAGCGTTGCCATCTTCATCGGCTTGCAAGGGTAAATCACCTTGCATAAATGCCTCTAAAGCATCTAACAACTGCAGCTTGTTTTTAATAGAAAGTTCAATGTTAATGCGTTCGATACCATCTGAGTAATCACCCAAACGTGGCAACGGAATCACCACGTCTTCGTTGATTTTGAAGGCATTGGTATGTTTAGCAATGGCAGCAGTGCGGGCACGATCAAGCCAGAATTTTTTACGTGCCTCTGCTGAGACAGCAATAAAACCTTCGCCGTCGCGTGCATTACACAGCCGAACGATATGTGAAGCAGCTTCACCCACTGCATTCTCATCGTCAGAGGCAATATCAGCAATCAACACCATTTTGGGACGTTGCTGGCGTGCGGCTTTTGTCGCATAACCAACGGCTTTGATATAGCGCTCATCCATGTGCTCAAGACCAGCCATTAACACTAGCGGGTCTTTTCTTGCAGTCGCGTCTAAATAATCTTTAATTTCAACAATGGCTGGTACCGCGTGCGATACATTGCCAAAAAATTCCAAGGCTACCGTGCGCACATGCTTAGGCATACGATGCAAAATAAATGTCGCAGAAGTAATTAAGCCATCGCAACCTTCTTTTTGTATGCCTGGTAATCCACTCAAAAATTTATCAGTAACGTCTTTACCCAAACCCACTTTACGGAAGCTAGGCCCTGCGATTTCTAATATTTCAGGCTTCGCCAGCAAAGTTTTCATGTCTTCCGCATAACGGCTCACTTTAAAGCGCGCGATGGCAATATCATGAATTTTGCCTAGGTTATGGTCTAAGCGCTCCACCTCTAGCCATTCGGCATCAGGCGTCACCATGCGCCATGACGCGAGGTTATCTAAAGCCGTGCCCCAAAGCACCGCTTTTTTACCGCCCGCGTTCATCGCAACGTTACCACCTATGCATGAGGCATCTGCTGAGGTAGGGTCACAAGCAAACTCTAAACCTGCATCAGTCGCAGCCTCCATCGCGCGGCGTGTCACCACACCTGCACCACACTCAATGGTCGCCACTTGTCTTGCCACACCTGGCAAAGTACGCATTTGCACGCCAGTATGCTGGTCTAGCTTTTCCGTATTAATTACGGCAGACATAGGTGTTAATGGAATCGCACCGCCTGTGTAACCTGTACCACCACCGCGTGGAATCACTGTAAGCCCTAGCTCAATACAAGCACGCACTAAGAAAGCAATTTCTTTTTCCGTGTCTGGGTTAAGCACCACAAACGGGTACTCAACGCGCCAGTCAGTAGCGTCTGTTACGTGTGAAACTCTGGCTAAACCATCAAACTGAACGTTATCTTTACGCGTGATTTTCGTAAACTTAGCCAGTGCTTTTTTACGCAAATCATAAGTTTGACGGAAATCATCAGCAAATTTATCTACCGCTTTTTTGGCAGCAGAGACCATTTTTTGGACTTTATCGCTAGCTGTGCTGCCAGTATTACGTTCATCAATCGCAGCAATGCGATGATGTAATGCATCTATTAAAGCCTTGCGACGTTTAGGATTTTCTAACAAATCATCCTGCAAGTAAGGGTTGCGGGACACTACCCACAAATCACCCAAAACTTCAAACAGCATGCGCGCAGAGCGGCCTGTTTTACGCTCACCGCGTAATTCGTTTAGAGTTTCCCATATACCTTCGCCCAAGAACCGAATGACAATTTCTCGATCTGAAAATGAAGTGTAGTTGTAAGGAATCTCGCGCAAGCGCGCTGCAGGCTGTGCTTCTGCATGATGAATATTGCTATGTAGAGGTGCGTTCATTGTTTTTTTGATCAACGTCTTTTTTCATAAATGTCTAGATAAATAGCTTTGCTATTACGATACGTGATTATAACATGTTGAATCACTGCAAATAAGCGCGACTGTTTTGTGGTTATTTAAGTTTTTTATGACCGACTATAAATCATTAAGTTGCGCATCAATGTGGGCGAACTACCACTATAAATAAGATAGACTATTTGTATGAACAAATTATTTAAAAAATCATTAATTGCTGCCGTTATATTGGTAATACTTGGTTTTATAGCAGTGCTTATCCACAATAGAAATACCGCACCAGACGTGACTTTCACTACCATTGAAGGTAAAGAAATCAACATGGTGGGCTTAAAAGGTAAAGTAGTATTAGTCAATTTTTGGGCAACTGACTGCCTAGCCTGTGTAACAGAAATGCCAGCATTGGTGAATACGTATCAGCAATACCAAAAAAAAGGCTTTGAAATTATTGCCGTAGCTATGCCTTACGACCCTCCTGCACAAGTGTTGAATTATGTTACGCAGAAGAAGTTACCTTTTCCAGTGATGCATGACGGACTTGCAGAAGTAACAAAAAAATTTGGTAACGTTGATTTAACGCCGACAACCTTTATTTTTGATAAGCAAGGTAGGCTGTTACAACGTACAATTGGTGTGTTAGATTTTATTAAGTTAAATCAGCTATTAAGCGCAGAGTTCACTGCAAAAAATGGATGATAATTAAAGGATTTTATTGATGTTATGGGTTAAGGCATTTCACATTATTTTTGTCACGAGCTGGTTTGCTGGGCTATTTTACCTGCCTAGGCTTTTAGTGAATCACGCCATGGTGACTGATGTCGCGACATCAGAGCGACTTAAACTCATGGAACGTAAATTGTATCGATTCATGTTTCCTCTTGCTGTATTAGCGCTTATTTTTGGCCTTTGGTTATGGTTAGGCTATGGCGTAACTGGTAAATGGATGCACCCAAAATTAACGCTGGTTGCCATACTTGTTGCCTACCACTTTTATTGTGGCAAGCTTGTGAACGACTTTAAACATGATAGAAATACACGCAGCCATATCTGGTATCGCTGGTTTAATGAGCTTCCAGTTGTTGCACTCACCATCATTGTCATACTGGTTGTTGTTAAACCGTTTTAATGGGTTAAGAGATCATTTAAGTGATGGATATTTTCAATTCGCAGTGGTTACTAAATATGCTGGCTAAATCCAGTAAGACGCCACAAGGCCGAATACTTAGCCTGTTTGATATTTTAAATGACTGGCTGGCTGCACCTGACACGCAGATGATCATCACACAAACATCACTGGCTAGCGGTCAACTCATTGAGTTTTTAACAGCACAAGCTAAAAATTTAGGCGCTGCTAACCCGTCCATTCTTGCTGAACACATCACTCTGATTGCGCGTAATGCGGCACAGCAAGAAATTAATCAACCTGGCTGCGGCAGTTTAATGCATGCAAAAAAAGCGGCAAATGCTCTTATTTTGGCACAAACTCAAAACGAGTGGGTTTGGTTAGAAAACCTACGCGATAAACTCTCGGCTTTTAAACCTAGCATGTCTAAGCCAGCTATTTTTGGAATAGCCGCAAGTATATTTCTAATTGTTGGAATTAGCTCTATGTGGCTACCTGCGCTTTTACACAAGCAAACAAGCCCCTTAATCGCTAAATCTTTTAACAATGAAACAACAAAAGTGAGCGTTGCAAAAAGTCCAGCCACAACCAGATTAACTGCTCAAGAAGCAGCAGCGATGTATGCAAGGTATGAGCAAATGCGTAATGGCACCTGTCAGTTTCCCGAAGCGATTCAGATTCCAGATAAAGATAAAGCGGTTTACTTAGAAAATGTAGTGGGTGGCAAAATACCAACCAATCTCCATGACTTGGCAATTGCCAATTCGTATTTAGAAAAAGTACGCTGTAATTTCACGCCAATGCTAATGGCAAACTCTAGATAATCATTGTTACTGCATTAATAATAGTGTGGCGACACGCTCATATCGCCACACCTGCTTTAAGCAACTACTCTAAAATTTTCTTAAGATTAGCTAAACCACCTTCGTATACGCCACCAATAGCATCAGATGCCGCTTTTTCATCCGCAGGTGCTTTTGGCAAAAAGCTGCCTTCCCACACAACTACTGATTTATCAGCGCCATTTGAATACACATGTAAGTTTGAAGCATAGCTAGTCACTGGCAATACACCACCAGTAATGATGTAGCTCATGGTTTTATTTTTAGCATTGTAAGCTGTGAGCGTTTCATTGATTTTGCCACCATCTTGCAAAGTAAGTGTGCGTTTAGCGCCTTTTTTACCTTCAGACCCAGCGTTAATTTCTGTTTTTGCAACAGCTGGATGCCAAGCACCTAAATCGCCAAACTTAGAAATTTTTTCCCAAGCTGTCGCAGCAGGCACATTGATGTTGACTGACTTAATCACATAAAGCGTTGCTGGTGATGCTGCATTAGCCTGTGCCGCAAAACCAATTGTTGCTAAAGATAGTGCTATTAGTAATTTACTCATGATAATTCTCCTAAAAATATACAAATTGGTATAGACATTTAACTTCGCATTATTGCAGCATGACTATTTACAATGTTCTTTTAAATCAACAATGAAACGTATATAAACTGCAACTGTGAAAATAGTTTATCTTATATATACAGGTCTGTATATAGATTTTTTATTTATTTTAGTATAAAATAAATTCTAAATATTTATTGGAGGCAATAAAAATGTCTTCGTTGAAAAGTAAAATCTTAGTAGTCGCTACTGACCTTTTCCAAACGAGAGGTATAAACTCGACTGGAGTGGATACTATTGTAGCAGTTGCTGGTACAACTAAAATGACACTCTATAAATACTTTACTAGCAAAGAAAATTTAATTCTTGAAGTGCTAGAAAAAGGCCATCAAGACTTTCAAAGTTGGTTGAGCGAACAACTCAATTCCAACGCCAAAAAACCAAGCGATAAACTACAAAAGCTATTTGAGTTTATTGAGGAGTGGGTCACATCACCCAATTTTCGTGGCATGGGCTTCATCAAGGCTTCTGCAGAGTTTCCTAATGAAGAAAGTGCTGTACATCAACTGTCTTCAGAGCAATCACGGCAGTTTAGGCAATACATCAGTAGCTTAGCCTCAGAGGCCAACATTCAAGACGCAGACGGTTTAGCACTGCAGCTTTCACTCATATTTGAGGGTGCGGTGCAGGCTGAGCAAATGAAACGCGGTTCTGGCGCGATGAAATATGCGAAAAAAGCTTCAAAAATATTAATAGATAGCGCGCTTACAAATTAGCCTTAGTATTAATTTGGCTTGCTTGCGCAAGCCAATACCTTAGATAATAGAATCTTTAATTTAATCTATTATTTTCATGAACACTCTTATTTGCGGTTCGCTTGCCTTCGACACCATCATGGTGTTTCAAGATCAATTCAAAAATCATATCTTGCCAGATAAAATTCATGCCTTAAGCGTGGCGTTTTATGTACCCGAAATGCGCCGTGAGTTCGGCGGCACCGCAGGCAACATTGCATACAATATGCAATTACTTGAAGGTAATCCACTCATCATGGCAACCGTAGGTGAAGATTTTTCTACTTATACCCAATGGCTAAATCAAAACAAACTCAATACCTCTCATATTAAAACCATTGAAGGTAGCTTCACAGCACAAGCATTTATTACTACCGATACCGATGACAATCAGATCACCGCTTTTCATCCAGGCGCAATGGTCGAGTCACACCAAAACAGTGTTAACGATGCCAAAGACGTCACATTAGCAGTTATTGCTCCCGATGGCCGTGGCGGCATGTTTCAGCATGCACTTGAATGTTATGAAGCTGGCATTCCATTTTTGTTTGACCCAGGCCAAGGCTTGCCAATGTTTGATGGCAAAGAGCTTTTAGAATTTATTGAAATGGCCGACTATTTAGCAGTAAACGATTATGAGTCACAAATTATTCAAGATAAAACTGGGTTAAATTTAGACCAATTAGCACTTAAGGTAAAAGCCTTAATCGTGACACTCGGCGGTGCTGGCTCACAAATTTATGCAGATGGTCAACGTTATGACATTCCATGCGTTAAAGCGATGAAGATTGTCGACCCAACGGGTTGCGGTGACGCATATCGCGCTGGCTTGCTATACGGCATAGCAAAAGGTTGGGATTGGCCTACTTGCGGCAGGTTAGCTTCTACTATGGGCGCGATTAAAATTGAAAGCCGTGGCGGACAAAACCACAAGCCTAGCCGCGCAGATATTGAGGCAATTTACACTCAAGCACTGGTTGATGAAACTGCGCTCACTGAAAACTTAGCTTAAGTAAACGCAACTATAGAGAGCCATAAACAGTCTGAATTAAAGTTATAGTACTAACAAATATTAGTTAACAACATTTTAGGAGGCATCATATGAAAACAACAAGATTATTAGCCGTCGGTATATTGAGTGTATTTCTTGCAGCATGCGCTAGCTCCAATTCTGGCAGCGTTTATAGCCGTGACGATGCACGTAAAGTGCAAACTGTTAGAACTGGCGTGGTAGAAAGTGTACGCTCAGTGAAACTAGAAGGTACTAAATCCCCTGTCGGCACCATCGCAGGTGGCGCGGTTGGTGGCATTGCTGGCAGCACGATAGGTGGCGGTCGCGGTAGTGCTATTGCAGCGGTGATTGGCGCTGTGGCTGGCGGTTTGGCAGGTTCAGCAGTTGAAGAAGGCGTAACACGTAAAAATGCCTATGAAATTACCGTTAAACTTGATGGTGGCGCGTTAATCGCTATCGTACAAGAAGCCGATGAAGAGTTCAGAGCCGGTGATAAAGTGCGCATAGTTGAGAATTCTGGTACTTCACGCGTGACACACTAGTTAAATTCTTACTAATGACATATTAAAGACGCAAGCTCCTTGCGTCTTTTTTTATTTTCTAAATTTCCCCTGTAAATACTTATTAGTCATCTCCATTTGGGTTTTTTTACCTGCAAATTGACTGTCAACAAAAAGTCATATTTCCGTCATCTATTGTTCACTTTTGTTCATTAAAGTCACCTTAAATTTAAGAGGAGACATTTAATGATAAATAAAGAGTTTTCAGCACTTGATATTACTCTCGGTAGCACACTCGCAGCCAATCAAAAATTGACGCACGTCGCAACTCACGATCAAAAGCGCCTTAGCATCAGTCTTGCACACAGCCAACTAGAAATTGAAGAAGCTCAACGCTTACGTTACAAGGTTTTTGCTGAGGAAATGGGTGCCCAACTATTAGGTACTGGCGGGCTTGATGTAGATGGCTTTGACCAGTATTGCGACCACTTAATTGTAAGAGACACAAGCACTAACCAAGTGATTGGTACTTATAGAATGCTTAGCCCCTCAAAGGCAAATGAAGCAGGCGGCTATTACTCTGCTGCTGAGTTTGATTTAAGCAGACTGTCGCACTTATTTGACCGCACGGTTGAAGTTGGACGTGCATGCGTACACCAGAACTATCGTAACGGTGGCACCATTACAATGCTTTGGGCAGGTTTAGCTAAATATATGCAAGTTCACAACTATGAGTACATGATAGGTTGTGGCAGTGTGAGCATGGCTGATGGCGGTCACGCTGCGGCAAGCCTGTATCACAGACTGCAAGATGACTACTTATGCCCACTTGAATACCGCGTATTTCCACGGAATCCATTGCTAAATGATTCTTTACGCACCGATATGCAAGCGGCTTGTCCTCCATTAATTAAAGGCTACTTACGTCTTGGCGCTTACATTTGCGGCGAACCTGCATGGGATCCTTATTTCAACACGGCAGATATGTTGGTCATGTTGCCGCTGAGCAGAATGAATACTAGGTACGCAACGCATTTTTTGAAATAAATTGCCTAGAAGAAACATCTAGAATAAATGATTAGTTTTGCAAGTGCGTTACGTATAAAATATGAGGTATTGAAATCGATTAAAAATAACGCCATTAATACGCCTACTATCACACCTACTAGAGCTAGCAGACTCACTCGCTACTTTAGAATCAGCCGCATTTTTTTACATACTTTGCTAGGAATAGCAGTAGCGGCATTGGTGTTTCCGCTATCTAATAAATTGTTTAAATTACGGTTAATCAAGTGGTGGTGTAAATATTTATTAGGGGTTTTTAATATACGGCTTGTGAGTAAAGGGCATTTACCACCGCCATATCAAACTGCGGGCAACATCATGTTTGTTGCCAACCATATTTCTTGGATTGATATTCATGCGCTCAATAGCGTTATTCCAACAAGATTTATCGCAAAGTCAGACATTCAAAGTTGGCCTGTATTTGGCTATCTCGCTAAAAAATCGAATGTGTTATTTATTTCCAGAGAGCGGCGTCAAGATGCTGCTCGCATTGTGCATGCGACCAATCAAAGCCTATTAGATGGTGATACGCTTTGCTTGTTTCCTGAAGGCACAACGACAGATGGCACTGAGATTAAGCCATTCAAGAGCAGCATTATTCAAGGGGCAATACATGCAAATGCTCTGATCTGGCCAATTGCATTTCGCTACCCTCGTCAGGATGGCGGCGTAAATACGGAGATTGCATATGCTGGAGAAACAACTTTAATAGAATCTATACAGTTGGTATTACAGCAAAAAGAAGTGGTAGTTGAGCTACATTTTTTAGCTCCTATAGCCACCTCTGAGTTAACGGCAGTTGATAAAGATCGCCGAAAACTCACTTCACATATTGAGCATTTAATTAGAGAAAAGTTAAGCTTAAATTAAAGCTTTAACTTAAGCTTGATTGGCTTGTCGAGTGGGTGTGATTGCACCTGTGTAATTGCTTTGGTTTCTAGATTCATTGCTGTCAGCTGACCGCCCCATAAACAGCCCGTATCCAATGCGTACACATTCTGCCGTTGCTGCAAACCAAGTGCAGACCAGTGTCCAAAAATTACATGTTTATCTTGGCTTGCGCGATTTTTCATATCAAACCAAGGCACAAATCCATCAGGCACATCGGCTAGCTCACCCTTAAAGCTAAACTCCATCACACCCTGCTCTGTGCATACTCTTAGCCGTGTCATGGCATTAGTGATTACACGCAATCTGTCCAAACCCAGTAAGCCATCATTCCAACTATCAGGCTGATTACCATACATATGGGCTAAAAAATTTAAGTAATCTTCGCTTCGTAAAGCCGCCTCCACTTCTGTGGCGTAGTCAGCGGCTTGCTCGCTGGTCCATTGCGGTAGTAAACCCGCATGAACCATTAAATACGATTCATTTTGGTAAACCATATGCTGATGTCGCAACCAATTTAACAAAACATCGCGATCACCAGCCTGCAGTATTGCGTCTAGCGTATCGCCCTTATGTGCATTAACAAACCCAGCCGCAACAACCAGCGCATGCAAATCATGATTACCAAGCACCACTTTTAGGCTATTTTGATGCTCATAGCACCAACGCAGCACTTCAAGCGAACCACTTCCTCTATTGATTAAATCCCCAACCAACCAGAGTTCATCGACTTTTGGATTAAACCCAATACGCGCCAACAATGCCTGAAAAGCATGGTAACAACCCTGAATATCACCTATTGCGTATGTTGCCATTGATTCCTTACCCGTAATAAAAAAGCCACTTAACGATGTAAGTGGCTTTTTTATTTTTCATGATTTTACTATTTAAAACTAAATTTAATTAAAGCTAGATTATTCAGTTTAATTAGAATCCTGCGCCAGCTTCATTCGCCATGTATTTTACTGCGCCAGCCACTTCATCATCGCTCAAATCAGCATTGCCACCTTTTGCTGGCATCATACGAATACCTTTAAGCGCATGAGTGACCAATGTGTCGTGACCTTGTGCAATACGTGGTGCCCATTGTTCTTTATCACCAAATTTAGGCGCACCCATCAAACCGCCACCGTGACACATACTGCAAACTGCTTTGTAGACTTCTTGACCGCTTTTGCCTTTGCTTGCAGCAGGTGATGCAGTTGCAACAACTACTGGCGCTGCAGCTTTTTCTACAACGGCTACAGCTTCGGCTTTTTTCTCTACCGCTTTTGTTGCAGGTACCGCAGCAGTCGCGACTGGAGCCACTTCAGCTGTTTTCGCATCTGCAGGGGCAGCAGTTTTTGATGCTGGTGGCGTAAAGTTAGCGCCGCCTTGATTTGCCATATACGCCACCGCATTTGCAATTTCACCATCAGTCAATGCAGCATTACCACCACGAGCAGGCATGCTACGAATACCATTAATAGCATGGCTAATCAACGTATCGTAGCCTTGAGCAATACGAGGACCCCATTGACCTTTATCACCAATTTTAGGTGAGCCCATTAAACCGCCGCCATGACATGCACTACAAACACCATTAACAATCTCCTCACCACTTTTATCAACATGTGGGCCAGCATCAGCTACTGCGACTTCAACAGTTGCTAGTGGCTTAATATTCTCTTCAACTTGAGCAACCACAGCTTGTGGTACTTCAGCTGCTGGCGTACCAACAACACTAGAGGTTTTTGCAATCAATGAAATCAATAAGGTAAACGCTAAAATAGCACCTGGAATCACCAAAATTAATTGCTTTATTGTGGAGCCTTTATATTCTTTATCGTTATTGCTCATAACAGCACATTTCCTAGTTTAGTTAATAGATACATATTATTAACATTATACCCACACTTTAACTTATGGCAAAAGGTCATACTCATTCAGGTAAAAACACATGGAAAGCCATGGTTTGCTATAATGCGTGCATTATTTGCGCCCGTAGCTCAGCTGGATAGAGTGTTGGTTTCCGAAGCCAAAGGTCGTGGGTTCGACTCCCGCCGGGCGCACCATAAAAATAAAATGGCTGACACCTAATGGGTTTCAACCATTTTCATTCGACACTATGGATTATAAGTCTTAGATACTTTTAAAGAAGCTAACGTATATTTGTGGCTCATTTCTGTTGAAGCAGATAACAGCCATTGAAGCCTCAGTAGCACTTCACCATCACCACAAGTTGTCCAATAATACAGTTACTCCAGAGAAAATAGACCAGTCTTGTGAAGCTGTAGCAAGTCCAACCGTCAAACCCGCATCAAGAACTATACGATTGCTGTAGTTATAACTTGCACCTGTCATCAATTGGAATTGTGTAGAGGCATTATGTTGATAAACTCCACTTAACTCACCAAACACTCCCCATTTTTCATTTAGGTTATGTGACACAGATGCCGCCCAATTATATTGTAAGCGCCCATCACCATCATCTATTGCACCTAAGCGTGTTGCACCAAGATTCAAATCAAGATGGCTAGCTGAAAAGTCAGCACTATAAATTCCATTAAGAATGAAATCTCCTTTCCCACTACCTATCGTATCTTTTGCAGTCGGCAATTTATAACCCGCTTCTACACCCCAATCGATACCCTCGACTCCACTTGAAATGCGATGTTTGACAATGAGTGTTGTGTCTCCAACTCCCTCATATTTCGCATCATCAAAATCTGTTCTTCTAACGGCTAATTCATTGCCGACTAAAACACCCCAATCATCAGTAAATGCTAACTTGGCTAAAAATGGAAGACTGTTGCGCCATTTATCGCCGCCACCCTTGATTGTCTGCCACCCCAACTCCATTTCTAACCAACCAGGTGCTGACAAAGTGGCTGGATTGGAGACCGTAGGTCGATAAGGGGTTGCCGTAGAGGTAGAGTCTTCAGCTTTGGCAACTAATGATGAAACAATTAGCAGGCAAAAAGATAAAACGCTGAGGTATTTTGTGGATTGTCGAATGCTCATATTGTTAATTTCGTTTGGATTAATGTATCTATAAAATACAAATATTGTAAGCTGTCCCATATAGTTCGTCTTAGCAGGGATCAGTTTGACCAGCAACAAAACTAAACTACTGTGGAATATATTGCCCAACGATAAACTTGCTCATTCCACTTGCGAGTTCTTCTTCGCCATAAAATACTTCACCAATATTTTCTGTTGTGAGTAATTTAGATTCATCTTCATTATGTGTTCTAACTACAATCTTAATCTCAGGTCGAAGTGCTTTTGCAGTTTCGGCCATTTTTCTTATATTAATCGTATCTGGAGTTGCAATGACCAGCATGGATGCGTTTGCAATATGCGCTTGAATTAATACAGATGGTTCAGAGGCATTTCCGGATACTGCTGGTATGCCTTTTTTACGCAGGCTCTCAACAATCTCTCTATTCTCTTCAGCGACAACGTAAGGAATATTGCTGTCACTTAATGCTTTAGCAATCCTTTTGCCAACGCGCCCATAACCCACCAGCACGACTTGGCCTTCCAAGTATTTGCGCTCGGTGCTCATTGGCAGTTCAGAAAACTGATCCACACGCTGTTCATATTGGCGAGCCACTTCAGAAACACCGAGCACCCATTTTTTAAATGGTTTAATGATTGAGAATACCAATGGATTGATGGCAATTGAAATTAAAGCACCTGCTAGAATTAGGCTCATGCCTTCAGCTGGCAGAATGCCTAATGAAACGCCCAAGCCGGCTAGAATGAAAGAGAACTCACCAATTTGAGCCAAACTTGCAGCCACAGTAAGTGCCGTGTTGAGCGGGTAGCGAAGTACCAACGTGATCACCATGGCAGCAATGGATTTACCAAAAACAATGATGGCTACAACGGCTAATACGCTCAATGGTTTCGAAAGTAATATCGAAGGCTCAAATAGCATTCCAACGGACACAAAGAACAACACAGCAAAGGCATCTCTAAGTGGCAATGATTCTTCAGCGGCTCGATGACTGAACTCAGACTCACGCATCACCATGCCTGCAAAAAAAGCCCCTAGTGCGAACGACACGCTAAACAATATTGCCGCGCCGTAGGCAATGCCAATTGCGGCGGAAACAACAGATAAAGTGAAGAGTTCTCTTGAGCCTGTTTTTGCAACATGCCACAGGATCCAAGGCAGCAGTCGCTTACCAACGACCAGCATCAAAACGATAAAGCCTGTCACCTGCAAAAGCGTAAAGCTAATGGTCTGCCATAATGGCGTAGAAGTCACTTCTGTAGTAACGCCACCTAAAATGGCTGCTAGTGGCGGCATTAACACTAAGACTAATACAGTGACTAGGTCTTCAACCACCAACCAACCCACAGCTATTTTACCATTCATACTCTCGAGTATGCCTCTGGACTCAAGCGCCTTTAACAACACAACAGTACTGGCACAAGATAGCGCTAAACCAAAGATTAAGCCTTCACCTAATGTCCAGCCCCACCAATTAGCTAGCAACATGCCAAGCACGGTAGAGATTGTCATTTGTATGACAGCACCTGGTAAGGCAATTCGCTTCACTGACATCAAATCGTTAATTGAGAAGTGCAAGCCAACGCCGAACATGAGTAGCATCACGCCAATTTCAGATAACTGAGAGGCAATACTGACATCTGCAACAAATCCAGGTGTTGCTGGACCAATCAAAATACCCGCGAATAAGTAACCGACTAACGCTGGCAGCTTGCAACGTTCGGCGATAAAACCAAAAATTAAAGCAAGGCCGAAGCCTGATGCAATAGTTGTAATGAGTGTTAAGTCATGATCCATATATTCGCCTTTTTAGTGAAGCATATCAGTCTTTAGTTAGTTTCAGATTGATAAAAGCTACTTTAAATATCGCATCACTACTTACATGTAAATATTGAACTTAACAAATAACTTGCGCACCTCACCTTGAGGTGTCTTTAACCTTGTGTGATTCATTTCACAACAGAACAACATAGACAGTTTTCAGTATTCGAGCCTAACCGTTTAAGCTTTTACTCACAATCTCGAACACATCGCTTGATAACTTGGGTGTATTCATAATTGTTTGCAGTGCGTCTTTCATCTGCGCTTGCAAAGCTGGTGTATAACGCTTCCATTCACGAAACGGCGTCACTTGGCGTGATGCAATTTGTGGGTTGATTTCATTTAACTCAATAATCACATCTCTCAAAATGGCATAGCCTTGACCGCTTGGGTCATGAAATTTTACTGGATTGTTGATTGAGAATGCAGAATAAAGTGAGCGCACCCGATTAGGGTTTTTAATATTAAAATCTGGATGCTTCAGTAGTTTCGCAAAGTCATCAAAGATAGCCTCTCTGTTTGCAATCGCTTGGAGAGAGAACCATTTATCCACCACCAGCGGATAGCCCTTAAACCGACGATAGAAATCCGCTAAAACCTCTTCTCTTTGAACATGCACACTGTCAGACAAGCACGATGCCGCAGCAATAATATCGGTCATATTATCAGCTGCATCATAATGCCCCTTGGCAAAAGCAGCACATCCAGTTCCATTGGTGACAGTTAATAGCTCAAGCACGGTATTTTGTAGTGCTCTGCGACCCATTGCTTCTGGTGATAATGAAAACTCACCAGTATTACTATTGTCTTGATACAAGCGTTGCAACACTTCTTTGTGCGTCTGTTTAATTGTTTTAAGTAAGTGCGTGCGAGCATTATCTATGGCTGCAGGGTCAATCACTTTCTGCGTTTGTGCAATGACCGCTACTGCAGGTAAAGTGAGCGCGCGCGCAAGTAATGCTTTGTCGCCTTTATTGGCAAGACCTTGCTCAACCATCGCACCAAAATCATCTACAAATAGAGAGATATCAGCTTCGCTATCTGCCATTACACGCTCGATGTTACGCAAAGCAAGGGTTTGACCTGCATCCCATCGGTTGAAACCATCGGTATCTTTAAGCTGCAATAGACGAAGATCATCATCGCTCAAGTCTGTGATTAATTTTACTGGCGCAGAGAAACCACGCAAGATTGACGGCACTGGCGGCGTATTGACGTTATTGAATGTAAAGCTTTGCTCACGCTCAGTCACTTCAAGTATTTGTGTGTCATGCGTTTGTGCGCCTGTTGCATCAAGCAAACCAGCTGCCACGGGTATATGGAGTGGCTTTTTATCTACCTGCCCAGCCGTTGCAGGTTGAGATTGCTGAAGCGTGAGTGTATATGTGCTCAATGCAGCATTGTATTGGCTAGAAACTTTTAAAGTTGGCGTTCCCGCTTGCTTATACCATAAAAAGAATTGCGACATATCACGGCCTGATGCGTCTGCCATGCATTGTACAAAGTCATCACAGGTGACAGCGTGCCCATCATAACGGTCAAAATATAGGTCAGTCGCTTTGCGAAATGTTTCCTCACCTAATAAGGTGTGCTGCATACGAATGATTTCCGCACCTTTCTCATACACGGTTTTTGTATAGAAGTTGCTAATCTCGATAAATTGATCAGGCTGCACAGCGTGCGCCAGTGGTCCAGCATCTTCTGAGAATTGCAGGCGGCGCAAAGAGTTAACATCATCAATCCGCTGCACGGCTGGAGAGTTCATATCAGCACTAAACTCTTGGTCTCTAAAAACGGTAAAGCCTTCTTTGAGTGAGAGTTGAAACCAGTCTCTGCAAGTCACACGATTGCCAGTCCAGTTATGGAAATACTCATGTCCAATCACGCCTTCAACACTCATAAAATCATTGTCAGTCGCGGTATCTTGATGGGCGAGTACTAGCGAAGTGTTAAAAATATTAAGTGAGGTGTTTTCCATGGCGCCCATGTTGAAATCACTCACCGCGACGATATTAAACAAATCCAGCTCATACTCACGGCCGTACTTTTCTTCATCCCATTTCATGGCTTTAATGAGCGACTGCATGGCGTGGTCACATTGTTTTTCATCACCTGTACGAACATAGATGTGCAGGTCGACATTGCGTCCAGACATTGTTTTAAATGTATCTGCAACTCGCACGAGATTGCCAGCAACCAAAGCAAAAAGGTAACAAGGTTTTGGAAATGGATCATGCCAAACGGTAAAGTGTCGCCCATCAACACTTTCGCCTGAGTCGACGAGGTTGCCGTTAGAAAGCAACACAGGATACTTATTTTTATCACCCTCAACACGCACAGTAAACGTGCTGAGCACATCTGGACGATCTTGAAAGTATGTGATGCGGCGAAAGCCTTCTGCTTCACATTGCGTGCAGTAAGTGCCTTGAGATTTATATAAACCCTCAAGCAATGTGTTGGATGCTGGATCAATTACGGAGGTAATCGTCAGTGTAAACTTCTCACTCGCATTGTTGATGGTCAGCGTATCGTTAGTGATGCTGTAGCCAGCAAACGCGTTGTTATCAAGCTCAACCGAGGTAATTGTTTGACCTTCACCATTTAAGATTAAGTCATTTGAAGCGCTGTCAGGGTTTTTAACGTACAACACTTCAGACTTCACAATTGTTTTATCTTCAAGCAATGTAAAACTGAGGTTCACATGCGCTACTTTATACGGCGCTGGCTGATAGTCTTTTAAGTAAATGGTCTTAGGTGTCAGGTCTTTTTCTATTGGCATTGTCATAATTTATTTCGGTTATCTATCTTAATTATCAAAGGGCAATGCGCAATAGCTTATCGCCTGCGCGAAATGAGCAGCGACCTACTTTAGCAGTTCATTGATTTCAATATCAACTTTGCCACCATTAGGTTTAACTGCCGCTGACATACCTTGTAAATCACCTGCTTGCGGTTTAGCGTCGCCAGTTTTAGAGATTCGCGCCACGATAATCACTTCACTCGCTTGCGAAAGCTTATTCGCTGGCATTAACCCTTTACTGTCATCTAATTGATAAGTGTAAGGTAACTCTTTAACAGTAGTGCGCTCAATGGCAAGTGGCATAGCCGCGCCTTGCGCGGCACGCGCATACACAAATACCGTAGCAGCAGGGTCAAGATTGGCGGCTAGCGCTGGTGCTATTTTAACCATCCCACTAACACCTTGAGCGGCTGGCGCGGTTGGCGCATTACTAGCTACAGGTACTTTAATACCCGCTAATCGATACACTTCATCTAACGAAGCCTTTACTTTAGGCGCGATGTCAGAGTCAGCCGGCAATTCTTTTTGCAGATTCTGCCAATAAATAATGGCTTGCTTGTAATCTTTACGATTGGTTGCAGCCGCAGCAGCTAACAATAAGGATTTAACATGATGTGGGTCTAGCTTTAGGGCCTGATCCACTAGCTCGGTTGGTTTACCTGCTAGGTTATAACCATTCGAAACTGCTAAAGCATCTGCATAGTCGGCTAACAGTTGCGCATCATTCGGTATTATTTTTAAGGCTTTTTCATAAGCTGGAACAGCATCAGAAGCTCGGCCAAGCTCTACATAAGTTCTTGCCAATAGCGCCCAACCTTTCCCATCGGTTGGATTTTGCGCTAACTTAGCATTCATTGCTGCTAGCAGCGGTTCTACGTCACCCGCTCGCGCGCTTTGCTCTTCAATAGTTTGAGCTGCATTTGGCATATTGATGGCTGCTGGACTACCAATTTTGTAATAAATTAATAATGAAGCTAATGGCAATACTATAAATAAAATCAACGCCAATGTACGGTCTGGCTTGCTGTTGGCAGTTAGCACGTTATTTGTACCAATTTCATCAAGCATGCGTCGCTCAAGTTCAGTTTTAGCAAGCTCATACTGCTTAGCGTCCAGTATGCCGTTGGTTTTATCTTGCCCAATTTCATAAAACTGCTGACGAAAAATTGCACGCCTTTCAGCATTAGCGTCTGTGGTGACGGTTTTACTTGGCTTTAACAAAGCTGGCAGAATGAGCGCCAGCGTAGCGACTATCATTGCAATTACTACTACCCAAAATAACAACATCATGCTTCCTTATTTTATGAATTACTTATTGAGTAATTCGCGTACTTTACGGGTTTCTTCTGCAGTCAACGGCGCATCACTGGCCATTGTTTGACGTCTACGCAATTGAAGAAATAATCCAAACCCACCAATTAATAGCAAGGCAAATGGCCCTAACCACAATAAAACGGTACTCGCTTTAAGAGGTGGGCGATAGCGCACAAAATCACCATAGCGGGCGACCAAGTAATCAATAATCTCTTGATCGCTCATGCCTTTAGCCGCCATTTCACGAATCTCTTGCACTAAATCTTGTGCGAGTGCGGCATGTGAATCAGCCAATGTCTGGTTTTGGCACACCAAGCAACGAAGTTGAGTAGATAAACGCTGCACTTGCACTTCAACCGCCGCATTATTTTGCATAGGCTGCGCTTCTTGTGCACTGAGGTTTAAAGCCTGCATTAAAAAACAAGCTGCTACTAAATTTAATAGTTTATTGAGCATTATTGAGCCTGCAATTGTTTAACTAATGGAACAATTTTATCCCGCAGCGCTTCCATCGTGATGGGGCCTATTTGCTTGTAAGCAATGCTGCCCTTTTTATCAATCACATAAGTTTCTGGTACGCCATACACGCCATAATCAATCCCCACACGACCATCCGCATCCACCGCATTGATAGCATAAGGATTACCCGCCTCATCTAACCATTTTTGTGCGTCTTGATTATTATCTTTGTAATCTAAACCAATAATTGGCACAAAGTCTGACTTTGATAACTCTACTAACAGTGGATGCTCATCTTTACAGGCAGCACACCATGATGCCCATGCGTTAAGCAGCCAAACTTTGCCTAACATTTCTTTTGGGGAAAATGTTTTGTCCGCCGCATCCAATCGCACCAAATTAAACTGTGGCGCGGGCTTACCTACCAATGGCGAAGGCACTTCTCTCGGGTTTAAAAACAACCCCTTAAAAAGAAACCCTACCACCACCAGAAAAATAACTAACGGGACTAAAGCGCGTTTCATGCAGGCACCTCTTGCTCTAGCAGCTCATCATTATTTGAATTTTTATTGCGTTTTTTCATACGATAGCGCCTATCGGATAAAGCTAACAATCCACCTAGTCCCATTAGAATGCAGCCTACCCATATCCATTCCACCATTGGTTTATGGTAAATACGTATACTCCAAGCACCGTCACTGAGCGGCTCACCGAGTGACGCGTATAAGTCATGAATCACTGCGGGGCTAATACCAGCCTCGGTCATCGGCATGTTGGTAACGGTATATAGTCTTTTTTCAGTATTGAGAGTTGTGCGCTCAACTCCGTTTTTACTCACTAGAAGTTGCCCTCTATTTGCGGTGTAATTTGGGCCTTGTATTTCTTCTACGCCTTTAAAGGTAAAATCAAAACCTGCTAAATGCGCAACATCACCGGGCAACATACGCACCGCAGTTTCTGATTCAAAACCTTTGACAATGGTGACGCCAATAGTGAACACGGCAATTCCTAAATGTGCAATCACCATACCCCACCAAGCGCGTGGAACAGCTCTAACGCGAGAAACTAAAGATTGTCCAGTGCCACGTAAACGATGGCGCACCATATTAAATGTGGTCGCAATAATCCAAAAAGCTAAGAACAAGCCTAAGCCGATCATCGGCGTTAAATTACCTAACCATAACGGCAAGATGATGGCTGTGGCAACACTCACGCCAAAAGCCCAACGTAAGCGCATAGCTAATTCTGGTAATGATGCATTTTTCCAGCTTGCGATTGGACCGACGCCCATCAAGAATAATGCTGGTGTCATGAGTGGCGCGAATACTGCATCAAAATAAGGAGGACCTACAGAGATTTTGCCGTAATTGAGCGCATCCAGAAACAATGGGTATAGCGTGCCGAGCAATACAGACATTGCCGCAACGGCTAGTAACACATTATTCGCTAATAGAAAACTCTCACGGGAAACCACATCAAACTTACCACCACGACCAACGGTTGGTGCACGCCAAGCAAATAATGCCAATGAGCCACCAATCACAACCACTAGAAAAGCTAGAATAAATACACCACGTCTTGGATCTGTGGCAAAAGCATGCACGGAAGTGAGCACACCAGAACGTACTAAGAATGTTCCTAATAGACTTAGAGAGAATGCGCAAATAGCAAGTAGTACTGTCCAAGCTTTAAAGCTACCACGTTTTTCAGTCACCGCAAGCGAATGAATAAGCGCAGTGCCAACTAGCCACGGCATGAAGGATGCATTTTCTACCGCATCCCAAAACCACCATCCGCCCCAGCCAAGCTCGTAATACGCCCAGTTACTGCCGCCCATAATACCCAAAGTTAGGAATACCCAAGCCATGGTTGTCCAAGGGCGTGACCAGCGCGCCCAGGCTGCATCCAACTGACCACCAAGCAAGGCGGCAATAGCGAAGGCAAATGCCACAGAGAAGCCAACGTAGCCCATGTATAGCATAGGTGGATGAAAAATCATGCCAGGATCTTGCAGTAATGGATTTAAATCACGGCCGTCTAAAGCTGCTGGAATTAAGCGATCAAATGGATTTGAAACCATCAACATAAACAGCAAGAACCCAACACTGATTAAGCCCATGACTCCTAAGATACGCGCACGCATATCATCTGGTAGATGCTTAGAAAATGCACTCACAGCCACTGACCAAATACTCAATATAAGCGCCCAAAGTAATAATGAACCTTCATGACCACCCCACACCGCTGCAATACGAAACTGGATAGGTAGTTTTGAATTTGAGTTTGAGGCAACATACATGACTGAATAGTCTTTGGTGGCGAAAGCATAGGCTAAACAGAAGAAAGCGAATGCAATCAACAAAAATTGCGCGCGTGCAAGCGGCCTAGCTAAACCCATCCACACAATGTTGCCTCGAGCTGCCCCTATGATAGGCAGACTACCTAGCGTGAGCGCCACCAGCAAAGCAAGAATGAGAGAAAAATGGCCAATTTCAGGAATCACGTTATATCCTTAGTGAATTTAATCTATATATTTATTGAATGGTGAGTATGTTGATAATGACTTAAGCCTGCTTGTTATAAATCGGCTTTTAAGCCGATTTATATACCGCTAGAGAATATTTTGTCAGTGATATTACTTAGGCATCACGACCGTTTTACCTTGTTCTTGAGCGCGTTTTAGCGCTTCTGCAGCTTCTGGCGGCATGTAGTTTTCATCATGCTTTGCAAGTACCTCACTGGCGACAAATATACCATCTGCGCCTACTTTACCTTGTGCTACCACGCCTTTACCTTCTTTAAACAAATCTGGCAAAACACCTTTGTAAACGACTGGCACCGTTTTGGCGGTATCTGTAATAGCAAAATGCACGGTTAAACCATCATCTTGGCGCTTTAAACTGTCTTTTACTACTAAGCCACCGATACGAAAGCCTGTACCATGTGGCACTTCGCCCTTATCTACCTGAGTTGGTGTGTAGAAAAATACCATATTGCTTTGGAAAGCATTCAATATCAGCATTGCCGCTAAACCTAACAAGGCCAAACCAATAGCTATCAAAATAAATCGTTTATGTCGTGCTTTTATAGCCATATTAACCTTGTGCCAAAATTTTAGATAACCGTAATGCAGCTTTACTTCGTTTGCGCAGGGATATGACTTCCCAAACGACACAAAGTGCCGTTAAACCAAAAGAAAACCACACATAAAATGCGTAGCCGCCCATATTAAAAAACGCTGACCAACTTGCCCATTGCATTATGATTTTTCTCCTGCTGATACTGACAGCGCTTTAACCCAATCGGATGCGCGCTCACGTTCTAGCATGATGCAGCGCACGCGCATCAAAGCAACGACCACGGTATACATCCAAAATGCTAAAGCCATGAGTAGCATCCCCATCAACATAGTCGCTGCCATTTTTGGCGCCGCTCCCATATTGATGCTAGAGCCTTGATGTAAGGTATTCCACCATTTCACTGAAAAATAAATAATCGGCACGTTCACCACACCAACCAGCGCTAATAAAGCCCCCGCTCTATCAGCACGACGCGGATCATCAATCGAAGCCTGCAAAGCAATGAAGCCTAAATACAAAAACAGTAAAATCAGTTCAGAGGTTAATCGTGCATCCCACACCCACCATGCACCCCACATAGGCTTGCCCCAAAGCGAACCCGTGACCAAAGCCAGTAAGGTAAATATTGCGCCTGTTGGTGCTAAAGCCTGCGCCATCATGGCGGATAGTCGCGCATTGAGCGCCAGCCCCAGCGCAGCCCAACCTGCCATGACAATATAAATCACCATAGACATCCAAGCTGCAGGCACATGAACAAAGATGATGCGGTAGGCTTCACCTTGCTGAAAATCAGTAGGAGCAACGGCAAAGCTAATATATAAACCAGCGATAGCGAAAATTGTGGCTAGCAAAGCAAACCATGGAATCATTTTTCCTGCTAGCGGGTAAAAAGCTTGTGGTGATGAATATTTAAACCAATTAATGCTCATAATTTATTTGCTCAAATTGCTCTGTAATGTGGCTGTTTGGCTTGCCGTATTTTAAAGTCGCACATATTTTACTCTACTCTAAGCTTTATTCTACCTAAGGATTATTCTACAGAGATACGTAATGCAGCCGCTGTAGCTAGTGGCGCCAACACCAGCGAGAGTAGAGAGCAGGCTGCTAATAATGACAAATGCGCCTGTGCGCTCATACCATGCTGACTTGCCGCAACTGCGCCAGCACCAAAAATCAACACTGGAATGTATAAAGGTAACACTAATAATGCCACCAACAACCCACTACCCCGAACGCCTAGTGTAAGCGCGGCGCCAATTGCGCCAATTAAACTCAATGCCGGCGTACCTAATAATAAAGAAATAATGAGCACGAATAATGCATCATTTGGCAGGGCATACTGCAAGCCAATTAATGGCGCTAGTAAGACGACTGGCAAGCCGCAAACCAGCCAGTGCGCTAGCACCTTTGCCGTCACTAATAAGGTTAGAGGCTGAGGTGCGAGTAACATTTGCTCTAAACTGCCATCTGCAAAATCGGCTGCAAATAAACGTGTAAGCGAAAGCATGCCAGCCAATAATGCCGCCACCCATAAAACACCTGGTGCGATGCTGCTTAGCACGGCAGGCTCGGGGCCAATACCAAGCGGAAATAAGCTAGATACAATCAAGAAGAAAAAAAGCGTTGTCGCAACATCTGAACGTCTACGGAAAGCCAGTAACAGATCGCGCCTCAGCACGGTCATCCATGCACCGTTCATTCACTTAACCTCAACGTTTGTACCGACTGAGCATGAATTGTGACATCCTGATGAGTGGTGAGAATTGCCATTCCTCCACTAGATAGATGCTCAGCTAACTTTGCAGCAAGCTTACTTACTGACGCAATATCTAACGCAGCAAAGGGTTCATCCAATATCCATAATTTACCTTCTGCCAACCAAAGCTTAGCAAGCGTTACTCGTCTTTTCTGTCCCTGCGATAGCACGCGTGCTGGCAAATTTGCACAACGCTCAATTCCAATGGCCGCTAATGCCGCCAACGCTTTATCTTCTGATACGTCATTACCTGCGGCACGTGCACCCATCGTTAAATTCTCTAGTGCGGTAAGGTCATCTTTAAGGCCATTTAAATGTCCGATGTAAGTCAAATTGGACAAAAAACTTTCAGACTCTTTTTTGATTGTTTGTTTATTCCAGAAAACTGTTCCTTTCTCTGGCATCAATAAGCCGCATAGCATGCGCAGTAAACTACTTTTGCCGCTACCGTTCTCACCCAGCACATAGAGCAAGCCGCCTGCTTTAAGCTCAAACCCTACATTTTTAAACAGCAGGCGATCGCCGCGTAAGCAGGCCAAACCATCTACAGTTAACATAAGTCTTGTGCCATTAACATATTAAAAAGTATCGCCAATTTCGTAAATAAAGTATTCGCCACCATTCTAACACTCAATGAGTTAGCCATCCAAAACTCAGCAGCAGCGTTTCGACTCTCAAACTCTGGATTTAATTCTCAGCATCGGCAAAAAAAGCCTGAACATCGGCCAACACTCGAGTGCGCTTGAATGGCGGCAAGCTTTGCCAAATACGCTTTCCGTAAGATTTAGTAATTAATCGCGGATCGCAAATCATCAATACACCACGGTCATTTTCATCGCGGATCAAACGACCTGCGCCCTGTTTTAAGGTAATCACAGAATAAGGCAATTGATATTCCATAAAAGCATTTTTACCTTCCGCGTTCAATTTATCCACGCGTGCAGATAAAACGGGGTCATCTGGTGGAGCAAACGGCAATTTATCAATAATCACGACACTCAATGCTTCGCCGCGTACATCGACACCTTCCCAAAAGCTTTGCGAGCCAACCAGCACGGCGTTACCCAGCTTACGAAAACGGTCCAATAACTCGGTACGTGAGCTTTCACCTTGCAGCAGTAACGGGCTTTCTATGCCATTTTCTACGAACTCTTCTTTTAATAAAGCATGAATTTCTCGCATAGCACGTAAGCTAGTCGAGAGCACAAAAGCGCGGCCGCCACTGGCTTGCAATACAGGTAGTGCTGCGGCAACTACGCTGGCGGTGTAAGACGGGCTATTGGGGTCAGGCATCTCCGCAGGCACATAAAACAAAGCTTGTTCTTGATAATTGAATGGGCTTTCCCAGTAGCCCGTTTTGGCATCCTGCAAACCCATACGCTCTAAATAGTGACTGAAGTCGCTTTTGACAGCCAATGTCGCCGATGTGAAAATCCAAGCGCGGGGTTGAGCATTCAGCTGTTTACCAAAGCCTTCTGCCACACTCAAGGGCGTGGCATGTAGCTGCACTGAGTGAGTAAACACCTCAACCCAGCGTACCAAATTATTATTTTCCGCAGCCTTCCAACGCCGAAATAAATCGCACAAAGCCTCGCTTCGTTGCCAACATTTCTCTAGCAATGGGTCTCGTGCGGCTTGGGTTTCAAGCACCATCGCCAATATCCGCAATTGATTTTGCATATGGTCAAAAGCCTCTTCGAAACCTTTTAGCGCCAAAGCCTTTTGCACTGGTAAGCGCGAGCCTTCATAAGCGAAAACTAACCTAAAGTCTTTAGCCGCCTTCTCCAGCACAGGAATCGCATCGCCTAGCGCAGCACAATCTTTAGCTAGCGTCAAATATGCAGTAGTGCAATCCCGAGCCAGTTCAAGCAACTGACTGGTAGAAACATCTTCACCAAAAAATAGCCCTGCAACCTCTGGTAGTTGATGTGCCTCATCAAAAATCACAGTATTTGCACTTGGTAATAACTCCGCAACGCCTTCATCACGCAACATCACATCCGCAAAAAACAGGTGATGATTAACCACCACCACATCAGCCTCTAGCGCTTTCTTACGCGCCTCCATCACAAAGCATTCTTTGTAGTAAGCGCAGTCGCCGCCCAGACAATTATCGCGTGTAGAGGTCACACTCGCCCAGATCATGGCATTTTCTGGCACCGAATTAAGCTCACTCTTATCCCCAGTTTTGCTATTTTCAGCAAAAGTTTTAATCACATGCACATATTTGGCATCTTCACGCGAGGCAAAGCGCCCTTCTTGCTCTGCGCGCTCAAGATGATAGTGGCACACATAATTTGCGCGCCCTTTGAGCATCGCCACAGTGACAGGCACTTTGAGTGCATCACGCACATTGGGCAAATCACGGCTATACAGTTGATCTTGTAGATTTTTAGTACCCGTAGAAATAATGACTTTTCCGCCTGTGAGCAGAGCAGGCACTAAATAAGCAAAAGTTTTACCTGTACCTGTGCCAGCCTCAGCCACTAGTTGCGTATTGTTTTCAATCGCATCACCAATCGCCAATGCCATTTCTAATTGCTGCGACCGTTCGCTATAGCCGTCAATATGCTTAGCTAAAGTACCGTCTTTTTCAAAAACTTGGCGTATGGATTGTTCACTCATAAGGGCTGTGATTATCCCACGACTTAGAAAGTTTGATGGGATGTTTTATGCTTAAACTCATCACTTAACGATGCGTTTTATTTTAAGGAAAATGTTTTTAATTCAGCGCTAATTTGCTTTTTTTGTTTAAATTCTTATAATTAACGCACATGCAAAAATTTATCAGTCATTTTATGTTGTGCCTAATGTTGGTTTTGGCCACGTCTTCGTGTGCGACAGCTGACACTATTGCAGGCAATGAACCAATGCCGACTGACGAACAAGCCGCATTGTCAGCACGTTCAGAAGGTGAAGTTCCGGAAAAATGGTCTACTCGCGCAAGTGAAGTGCTGATGAACGCGCTCAGCCTAAGCGGCATCCGTTATCAATATGGCGGCAATTCACCAGATACGGGTTTTGATTGCAGCGGCTTTGTGCGTTACGTATTTAAGCAAGCCACCAGTTTAAGTCTTCCACGCTCAGCGTTGGCAATGAGCCAATTAGGTAAGTCCGTACGCAAAAATGATTTGCAACCAGGCGACTTAGTGTTCTTTAATACATTAAAATCTGCTTTTTCTCACGTAGGCATTTATGTTGGCAATAATCGCTTTATTCACTCACCTCGCAGTGGTGGTGTAGTGCGAGTTGAGAACTTAGAAGCAGACTACTGGGCCAAACGCTACAATGGCGCTCAACGTATTGATGCAGACAAAGACGCCGCAAACATCAAAACCGCTGATTAAGACTAATTTAATTAAGTATCCATTTAACTAGGTATCCATGTGCTTTGGTCTATCGCTGTGGCCCAAATCCCGCTCTGGGTCTATGCAATCTCGCACCAACTGTTTAACTTCTTTAGCCTCAGGAAAGCGACCCGCCTCTTTGCGAGAAAAAAGCAGCTGTTGATTTAAGCTAATTTCAAAAATACCATTAGTGCCTGGCTTTAAAGTCACCCCTGTCAAATCCTGCTCAAATGTTGTCAATAACTCTTGCGCCAACCAAGCAGCACGTAAAAGCCAACGGCATTGTGTGCAATAAGTAATTTCAATGTTGTACGTAGCCAATTTAGCTGTCCTTACTGTTATACTTTAATTTGGGTTTGGTTTTTGAAGTTAAGTTTAATTATTGTTGTGGTTGCTAGATAAACTTGGAACTATTAAAGCTCAGTTTGTCATACAACTCGTTGTGTCATTAATTTGTGGGAATCTTAAATGCAAGCTAAAAATAAACATAAGGGTTTTACTAAAGTTGCTTTAGTAGGCTCAGGCTTAATCCTTGGCCTAATGCTTAGTCTAACATATTCAGCCGTAGCTGAAAAAATGACTAAACAACAATTTCCAATCGATGACTTACGTGCGTTTGCAGAAGTATTTGGCAAAATCAAAAGTGATTATGTAGAACCTGTTGAAGATAAAAAACTAATTTCAGAAGCCATCAGCGGTATGTTGACAGGCTTAGATCCGCATTCTACTTATATGGATCCTGACGCATTTAAAGATATGCAAGCGGCAACGCAAGGTGAATTTGGCGGACTGGGTATTGAAGTCGGTATGGAAGACGGCTTGGTTAAAGTGGTTTCACCTATCGAAGATTCACCTGCTTTTGCTGCTGGCATCAAAAGTGGTGACTTAATCATGAAGTTAGATGACACGCCAGTCAAAGGTTTGAGCTTAAATGATGCGGTAAAACGCATGCGCGGCAAACCAGATACGTCAATTGTGTTAACTGTTCTACGTAAAAACGAGCCTAAACCGCTTACATTTACGCTAGTTCGTGCCATTATCAAAAATAAAAGCGTTAAATACAAAATGACTGAGCCTGGTTATGCTTACGCTCGCGTAACACAGTTCCAAGAGCATACTGGCGAAGATTTAGCAAAAGCCATTAAAACCATGCACGATGAAAACAAAGGCCCATTTAAAGGATTTGTCTTAGATTTGCGTAACGATCCAGGCGGTTTATTGAATGGCGCGGTTGGTGTATCTGCAGCATTTTTACCAAAAGATACGTTAGTGGTATACACGGAAGGTCGTGCGGCAGATTCTAAAATGAAGTTAACCGTGAATGCTGAAAATTACGTAAGTAGCAGCACGACTAGTGCTTACATGAAGAAAAACAATCTAAATCCAAACAACCCATTAAGCTACTCTCGTGCAATCGCCGATAACGACTATATTAATGATTTACCAGATGACCTTAAAACCGTACCTATGGTAGTGCTGATTAACGCGGGTTCTGCTTCAGCCTCCGAAATTGTAGCGGGCGCCTTGCAAGATCATAAACGTGCAACGCTCATTGGCATTAGAAGTTTTGGTAAAGGTTCTGTGCAAACTATCATGCCAATGAACAACGGCGCAGCTATCAAACTAACGACTGCACGCTACTTCACACCAAAAGGTCGTTCGATACAGGCTAAAGGTATCGACCCTGACTACATTGTTGATGATGGTACAGACCAATCATATAACATTCATGAAGCTGATCTAACGGGTCACTTATCTAACCCTAAAGATCCGCAAGCTGGCGTAGCAAAAAAATCTGATGCAACTACTCCTGCAAAAGAGGCTGCTAAAGATAAATTAAATGAGAAAAAATATGCGGAACCTGCTGGTCCGATTGAGCCGACAAGTAAAGAAGATTTACAGTTTGCTCAGGCCATGAATTTCCTTAAAGGCAAACCAGTGGTAGTGGCTCCGCCTGCTAAAGTCGAAGCAGCTAAAGTGGATGCACCTGCTGATAAATAATAGTTTTTAACACTTAATCAATCCGCCTTTGTGATGAAGGCGGATTTTTTATGCCCGATAGCTATTTAATAGGCTTTCTAAAATATTTTCTAAGGCTAGCTAGCCCCAAGCGTTCATTGCAAGGCTTATAATAACTGTATGACTTTATTTATAAAAGAATTGATTGTAGAAGCTGACCGTTGCGTAGCGTGTGGCTTATGTTTGCCGCATTGCCCAACTTACAGAAAAACTGGCTCGGAGGCTGATTCCCCACGTGGACGCATTCAGTTGATGCGCGCAGTAGCACAAGAAATTTTGCCAAACAATACCCGTTTTAATGAACATATCGATTTATGTTTAAGTTGCCGTAGCTGTGAGTCTGCTTGCCCAAATAACGTCAATTACGGTGCGCTAGTCGACACCACCCGCGCACTCTACATTCCGAAAAATAGTCCATTTACAGCACTTACAAAGCTATTCATACGAAACCGTTTTTTTACCAACACATTTATTTGGATTATTTGGTTAATGCAAAAGTGCAGGCTTTCCAGCACACTCAAACACATCAATCCTGCAGCAAAGATACTACCAAGGGTTGAAAAACCCGTTTCATGGAAAAGTCTTAATCCAGCAAGTAGTGAGAAGAAAGGTGCGGTCAGCTTATTTTTAGGCTGCGCAGGCAATGCGCTTGATACACAGACATTACAAGCTAGCATTCAAGTACTGAACCAACTTGGCTATGACGTGCATATTCCAGCGCAGCAAACTTGTTGCGGCGGCATAGCAAGACAAATGGGCGACGCGGAAGAGTCTAGTAAGCTGGTCGCACAAAATCAGAGCAGCTTCAATACCAGCTTACTTATCTTAACCACCGCAAGCGGTTGCGGTGCTGGGCTCAATGATTATTTACCTACGCATAAAATCCAAGACATCAGCGCATTCTTAATGGCGTGTGATTGGTCTAATGTTGATATAAAACCGCTCCACAAGGAAATTTATGTGCAAGACCCATGCACATTAAGAAACGTACAAAAAAGCCATCAGGCGGTATATAGCTTACTAAAAAAAATACCTAATGCCACAGTCACCGCACTTGCAGGTAATAGCCAATGCTGTGGCGGTGCAGGTACTTACATGCTGACTCAAAGTGAAATGGCTAATAGCTTACTGAACGACAAACTAAACGCGATTACTGCAAGCAATGTTGCGATACTTGCTACATCTAACATCGGTTGCAGCTTGCATATCGCAAATGGCTTGCGTGAGAAAAATCTGAGCGTTTCTGTAATGCACCCCATTCAGATAATTGCCAAACAAATGAGGCCTTCTAACGAAATTTGAGCGTAAACTATCATCATGATAAATAGAATTGACACACTGATTACTGAGCTCGACACTGGCCTACGCACCTTGCTTGCGAAGCCACATAGCGTTCGTGCGCACCCAGATGCAAACATTGCCGAAGCGGATTTATCCGAGGCGGAAAAGAAACAAGCTGGTGCGCTAATGCGCGTGAACCATACTGGTGAAGTCTGCGCGCAGGCCTTGTACAGTGGTCAATCATTAACATCGAAAAGTGCAGAAACTACCGCTGCTTTAAAACATGCTGCGCAGGAGGAAACCGAACATCTAGCTTGGTGCGAATCACGAATCACTCAACTAGGTGGTCGTACAAGTCTGCTCAATCCTTTGTTTTATCTAGGTTCGTTTAGTTTGGGTGCGATTGCAGGTGCAGTAGGCGATAAATGGAGCTTAGGCTTTGTGGAGGAAACTGAAAAGCAAGTAGGCGCACACTTAACTAGCCACCTTGAAAAACTGCCACAAGCAGACCAGAAAACGCGTAAAATTATTGAACAAATGCAAGAAGATGAAGCCAAACATGCGAATGAAGCCAATCAGCTCGGCGCGGCAGAGCTTCCCGCTCCAGTAAAGTTTTTAATGCAAAAAGTTTCAAAATTGATGACATCATCAAGTTATTATTTATAAGAAGGTAAGTATTCAATGCAAAAATTCAGTGACGTTTTACAAACGCTAGACGATGCCTCGCATGTGCAACGTATTGAGCTTTTTAACAGCGATGGCAGTTCCGCAGGTACCTTAGAAAATAAGCCTGGCAGCCAAGGTTCGGTAAAAGTGTATTACCACCTGTTTCGTATGTATGGAGAAATTTCTCTAGATGCCGCAGTAGAAGGTTTAAGCTTATTTGCTGAGCATGCTGCCGATGCGGAAAACTGCCCTGGAAAACACCCTAATGTAGATAGACTGCTGAATCTTCTGGAAGACGAGCAGCCACTTACAGTAAAGGTGACCGAGAAGTAAATATAGGTTTTAACTAAACTTCATGCTGATGGGTGGATGGTAGATCAGCTCTAGCAAATGCCCTACCGCATCTAAACAGTAAAAACCTCGCGCGCCATCTCGGTGTGTCTTAGGCGGCTCAGTAATTTTGACACCGTTTTTCACCAAATAATCGTACCAGCTATCTACATCTTCAATAGAATTTAGCACAAAGCCTATATGATCAAGCCGTTGTTGTGCTTGCGGTGCATAGTCAACACGATGCAAAGCAAAAACATCACCTTGATTGGTCAAATAAACATTATCTGCATCTGGCTGCCACTCTATCTGCATGCCCATAATATCGACATAAAAATTGACGCAAGCTTCTAATTCTTTTACAAACAAAGCCACATGCCTGATACCGAGCATTCCGCCTGGCACTTTAGCTTCAGGCTTGTGCATATGCTGTAGGTCTTATTTCAAAATCATGTGTAATTTCTACACTCTTGCTCAACATGATTGAAGCTGAGCAATATTTTTCAGCGGATAGTTTTACGGCACGCTCTACTTGAGTTTCGTTCAAATTATCGCCAGTCACCACAAAGTGTACGTGGATTTTAGTGAACACTTTTGGAATCTCATCAGCACGCGTTGCGTCAATTTCGGCCACGCAAGCTGTAATTGGTTGACGCGCTTTTTTAAGAATAGCGACTACATCAAACGATGTGCAAGCACCCATGCCAATTAACAACATTTCCATAGGGCGCATACCAATATTGCGTCCACCATTCTCAGGTGCGCCATCCAGCACAACGGCATGACCAGTTTCTGACTCGCCGACAAAACTAACGCCGTCTATCCATTTAATTGTTGCGTGCATTTTTTCTCCTGTAGATGTGAAATTCACATCACACCTACAATATTATTTAAAAGCCAATTTATTTAACGTCTAGCAATTCAACATCAAAAATTAAGTCCGCATTTGGAGGAATTGCGCCACCAGCACCACGCGCGCCATAACCCATCTCTGATGGAATCACTAAAGTGCGTTTGCCACCAATTTTCATACCAGCAAAACCTTCATCCCAACCTTGAATCACTTGGCCACCGCCTAAGAAAAATACAAAAGGTTGTTTACGATCTAAGCTGCTATCAAACTTTTTGCCTTTGTGACCTTCTGCCGCTTCGTCGTATAACCAACCTGTGTAATGTACGGTTACGTTAAAGCCTGGTTCAGCTTCACGGCCTGTACCAACTTGTGTATCAATTTTTTGTAAATCTGTAATTTTTGCAGTCATTGCTGGGGTTCCTTTTGTAGAAGCGCTTTGAGTTGTAGCTTCCTGAGTTGATGTTTTGGGTTCTGTTGATTGCGCTTTACAAGCGCCAAGTGAAAGCACACATACACTTGCAAGCAAAAGATTGAATAATTTCATTATGTAACCTTAAAGTTAAAATTAGCTTAAATAAACTTAGCGATATGATACCGCAAACTTAACTAAGTTCATGCATTAAGGCTGCTGATGCACCCATTCAATCAAGGCGTCTTGCGCATTTCTACTTGCTGATGCTTTGGGGTGGTTAACAAGCATCACTAACACATGGCGATGATTATTCGCATCTAATACATAGCCAGCAATAGCACTCACCCCATCTAGAGAGCCAGTTTTAAGATGAGCCCTACCGTTTGATTGGCTATCGTTTAGACGCTTCTTTACCGTACCATCGAGCGCCAGTATTGGTAACGACGCCATGAATTCTGGCATCACTGGGCTATTGTAAGTACTGACCAGCATTTTACCGAGATGCTCTGCACTAATGCGTTCTATGCGAGAAAGTCCTGAGCCATTCTCAATGACCAGTTCATCAAACTTACTACCTTTATCGGCAAGCCAGTTTTTGAGCACAGCTGCGCCATTCAATTCAGTTGCTGGCGCAGTCAGCTTCTCTGCGGCCAATGTGAGCAGTAACTGGCGTGCCATCAAGTTATTGCTCCATTTATTAATGTCTCGAACTACATAAGCTAATGGGTCAGAAAGCTGCTCTAATACCTTCACTGCACTCATTGGAGTGTCTTGTATTTTTAACTGCCCACTAAACTTACCACCTAACTCTTTCCATAGTTTTTTAAAAGTATAAAAAGCATACTTTTCATCATCAAATACACTTAACTCCAAATATCGCTCACCGCAGTCTGGTGAAAATGTCCCGCTAAAAGTGACTGTCGCGCCACTTGCATTAGGCTTAACAACATAGCCAAATCGGCTGCGCCATTCCCCACAAGGACCCTGCACTAGCTTCATATTATTCACAATTTGAATTTCGTTTAATTCAAACTCTTGGTTAATATTCACACTAGTATCGGTCGCGTTAAACTTAAAGCTAGTGCTACGACCATTCACTAAAAAAGCGCTAGGTTCGGCGTTATAGGCACGCCAAGTTTCATCATCAAACGCTTTTTTATTGGCGATATTTTTTATAAAATAGCTTGTATCAATAATTAAATCGCCTTTGATTTCTTTAATACCAGCTTGCTGCACACTCATTAACATGCGCCAAAAGTCTTGCGCTTTAAAACTAGGGTCGCCATAACCCTTAATTATTAAGTTGCCTTGAAGTACACCGTTAACCACATCGCTGTCGCGATACACTTCCGTTTTCCAACGGTAGGCAGGCGTTAGCAAATCAAGTGCTGCATTGGTGGTGACCAATTTCATCACTGATGCAGGATTCATACTTTTATCGGCATTATGGCTAAGTGCTGGGCTATTGCTTTCAACTGACTGCACATAGACTGCTACATTTTTTGCTGGAATACCTGCAGCTTTAAGCGCATCTGCAACGGTACTAGGGAGCTCGGCATGGGCAGTAAAACTAAGCAATAGCAATACCAGCGTTACTTTAGGTAAGCTTTTAAACTGTCCACTCGACTTGCAAGTCAGGCTCAATAAACCCTTTAACAAATCTATTACAAAGAACATTTAACCGCCTCTAAAGTAGCATTCACCATAAAATCAATTTCATCTTCGCTAATTGT
Source organism: Methylotenera sp. (assembly GCF_029945705.1). GTDB lineage: Bacteria > Pseudomonadota > Gammaproteobacteria > Burkholderiales > Methylophilaceae > Methylotenera. The sequence goes on along the minus strand of NZ_JAQSDC010000054.1, from coordinate 5,263 downwards.
GTAAGGCGGCATCCAGTACACCGTATTTTCAATTGGGCGTAAAAGCAGCTCATGTTGCACGGCCGCTTGATAGCACTGTTTAGCGAACTGCGCATTTTGCGTATCGACATCAAACGCAAATATCATGCCTGTGTTTTTTAAGCCAGGAGTACGTAAGTGCTTAATTGGCAGGTCAGTAAGCACTTGCATTTTAGCTTGTATCAACTTAGATTTTTCTTGGTTGCTTTGTACAATATTGTCAGCTTCAAATATCGCCAAGGTTGCCAACGCCGCACTGCAAGCTAATGGATTTCCCGTGTAACTATGGCTATGTAAAAACCCCCGCACGGTGCTGTCATCATAAAAAGCTTGATAGACTTTATCTGTGGTAAGTACGGCCGATAAAGCCAAATAACCACCTGTAATACCTTTAGATAGGCAAATAAAATCGGCTATATCGCTCACCGCAACAGCGGCTTGCTCGCAAGCAAACATAGTCCCAGTGCGGCCAAAACCCACCGCAATTTCATCAGCAATTAAATGCACGTCGTACTCATTGCATATCTCACGCACGCGACGCAAATACGTTGGATGATACATGCCCATACCCGCGGCACACTGAACCAAAGGTTCAATAATAAAGGCTGCCAATTCGGCATGATGCGCTGCGACATGGTTTTCTAAAGCTCGCGCGCAACGCAAGGCAAATGCTTCTGCATCCTCACCCGCTTCTGCCAATCTAAAATCTGGGCTTGGCATTTGGGCAGATTGCATTAATAGCGGCGCGTAAGTATCTTTAAAAATTGCTACGTCCGTGACTGATAAAGCACCCAACGTCTCGCCGTGATAACTATTTTGCAGGCTGATAAATTTGGTTTTATTTATCCTCCCAATATTCCGCCAATAATGGAAACTCATCTTCAACGCAATTTCAGTGGCACTAGCGCCATCGCTACCGTAAAACGCGTGGCCTAATCCTGTTAATTTTGCAAGCTTCTCTGAAAGCTCAACCACTGGCTCATGCGTAAAGCCTGCCAGCATCACATGCTCAAGCGTATCCAGCTGTAACTTAATCGCATCTTTAATACGTGGGTTGTTATGCCCAAACAAATTCACCCACCACGAACTGACCGTGTCTAAATAACGTTTTCCGTCTGCATCGTATAACCACACGCCATCTCCACGCTGAATTGGAATAAGCGGATAAGTCTCGTGTTGCTTCATCTGCGTGCAAGGATGCCAAACGGACTTGAGCGAGCGGTGAAGTAGTGTTAAATTTTTCACTATTGATTCACCTGTAATAGACGATTAAGTTCATCTGCCGCTTGAGTTAAATCTTTTTCAATTTCACTCACTTTTAATTGAATGCTTCTAAATTTAAGCTCATAGTCATTCATTTCATACTTTAATCGTAGCAATTCATCTCGATGTAATTTAAGCTCACTTTGCGGCTTTGCAAGAAGAGCTTCACCTTCCGCCATTGAAACACTTGCCTTTTCATAAAGACCAAGTCCGTCTTCATAAGCTAACTTTAACTGGTCTAATGAATATACGAGCCGTGTTTTTAAGATCATCACCTCAGTAGAGTCAGGATTAAAGTTTCTTAAATTTTCTATTAGTTTTTTAACTGCGACGATTGTGTGTTGAACGCTAATTTTACGTTCTTCACTGTCAGATACGGTGAAGTTAGCGTCGGGGAGCATCTGAGTAGTTTCACTGACAAAATCAGATGAGAATATTCGCGCAAGATGTTGTCCGTCCTTTTTTATATCAGCATCTATAGCTGTGGTATTTGCGTTCAACTCTGCTTCAGTAAAGGGAGGATCAACATATTGCCGAGATGGATTAGACCATTCTTTAGGAAAGCTAAAATACCACTTTTCTAAGAAATTTTGCTTTGTCTCTAGGCAACGATAAGTTTTAGCCATCAACAAGTAGTCCTCACGCTTTATGGAGTTTTTTTCACTTGAATCAAACTGCTTAAACTTTTGCATATCAGCGCAACTAGGCAATTTAATGGCTAATGTATAAGCTGAATAATATTTTAAGCCGACATAAGTTATAAATATCAAAAAACCATAGACGATTATTTTTTTTATCAATTGATTCTTTCTAATTTATTTTAATTGATATTAGTTTCTCTCTGGTGCCAAATACTGACTACATGCACCAAATCAAGAAACTCATCATAACTATATAATGCAATATAGCCCGTGTTACCACGTGAAATGACCAGTTCACGCAAACCACCTTTCAATGAAGGCCTACCGATTTCTGGATGCGTTTTCAGAAGTCTAATACCGTCCATTACAATATCGTATGTGCTTAATGCAGCATCCACATTTTGCAACATTAAAAAATCCGTCAGGCGAGATAAGTCATCAAAAAAATCAGATGAATAGCTGATTGATGCCATGCAAACTCCCCAATTTATTTGTATTTTTTAGCTTGAGGTTTTGCAAGTGCTATTCCTTGGATTTTGGCACGAAAATACGCATTCACCTCATCGGCATCATAAGCCATGCCTGTGGCATCAAAATCTTGTTTTGATTCTAAGGCGCGAGCTACAAATGCTTGATACTTTTCCTTTTGCTCGGTTTGCTCAATAATAGCCTCCACCATAAACGCATGCGCAGATTTGCCTGTTTCTTCAGCAATTTTAAAAATTCGGTCTTTTAGACTATCGGGTAATTTTAAGCTGGTCGTTGCCATTTTTAACTCCTAACATCAACAAAGGTGCTACCAAAGTAACACCTTATTCCAAGCCTGTCAAAGAATTATGTGCTATAGTACGCATCTATTTGATTTAACTGTATTTATATGCAAAAAACCCGCAAACACCTAGAGCTTCTTTCCCCCGCTAGAAACGCTGATTTTGGCATTGAAGCCATTAATCATGGTGCAGATGCAGTATATATTGGTGGCCCTGCTTTTGGGGCGCGGGCAAAAGCACCAAATACCCTGGCAGATATTGCGCGTTTAGTGAAACATGCACATCGTTATCATGCCGAAGTATTTGTGGCGTTGAATACGATTTTTCACGATAACGAGTTGGTCGGTGCACGCGAATTAGTTCAGCAACTTTATGATGCTGAAGTAGATGCCCTAATTGTGCAAGACATGGGTTTGTTGGAAATGGATTTACCGCCGATTCAGCTACATGCAAGTACGCAAACTGATATTCGTACGGTTGAAAAAGCCGTGTTTTTAGACCAAGTTGGCTTTTCGCAGATTGTCTTAGCACGCGAGTTAGATTTACGCACGATTAAACAAATTGCCGATGCAACCAGTTGCAACTTAGAGTTTTTCATTCACGGCGCTCTCTGTGTAGCGTTTAGCGGGCAGTGTTTTATTAGCCACGCACATACTGGCCGTAGTGCTAACCGTGGTGAATGTTCGCAAGAGTGCCGTTTGCCTTTCACGCTGGAAGACCAAAAAGGTCGTATTATCGGCAAAGATAAACATTATCTTTCCATGAAAGATAATGACCAAAGCGCTAACCTGCGGGCTTTAATAGATGCGGGAGTCAGCTCGTTCAAAATCGAGGGGCGTTATAAAGATTTACCTTACGTCAAAAACGCTACTGCACATTACCGCCAAATGCTGGATGAAATTCTTAACGAATCGCCAGAACTAGCAAAATCATCTGCTGGCAGCAGCACTTTTACATTTACACCGCAACCTGAAAAAACCTTTAACCGCAGCGCGACAGACTATTTTGTGAATGGTCGCAAAGGTGATATTGGTGCATTCGATACGCCTAAATTTTCGGGCGAGGTTTTAGGCAAAGTAAGCAAAGTTGGTAAAGATTTTTTTGAGGTGGAAACAGACACTCAACTTCATAATGGCGATGGCGTGTGCTTTTTTGATGTGCATAAAGAGCTAGTTGGCTTGCGCGTGAATACGGTGGATGGCAAAAAGTTATATCCTAATGAAATGCCCGTGGATATTAGAAACAATACGACGGTGTACCGAAACCGTGACCATGCATTTATGCGCTTGCTAGAAAAAGACTCAGCCATACGAAAAATTGCGCTACAAATGATTTTTGCTGAAACCAGCGATGGCTTTACACTTAGCGTGACAGATGATGCAGGTCTTAGCGCAACAGTAGAATGCACTGCCGAGAAGCAAGTTGCTGATAACCTAGAGAAAGCCGAATCCAGCTTACGTGATAACTTAAGCAAACTGGGTAATACCGATTTTACTGCAACCGAAGTTTATATACAGACCTCACAAGCTTGGTTCATACCAGCCTCAGTGGTGAACAACTTACGACGCGATGCGATTGAACAATTACAGAAAGTGCGACAAGCTGCCTATGTGCGCCCACTACTTAAACCAGCCGCAGTGCCAGCAGCAATTTTTCCAGAAGATACGCTCAGTTATTTAGCCAATGTTTACAACCAAAAAGCGCGCACTTTTTACGAGAAGCACGGCGTAAAACTGATTGCGTCAGCCTATGAAGCGAACAAAGAGCTAGGCGAAGTGCCGTTGATGATCACCAAGCACTGCTTACGTTTTAGTCACGGTCTTTGCCCAAAAGAGGCCAAAGGTGTGATTGGCGTGCAAGGCACAGTCACGGCGGAACCGATGACACTCATCAATGGCAATGACAGGTTCACGCTAAAATTTGATTGCAAACCCTGTGAAATGCACGTGATGGGCAGCATTCGTAAACCAGTGATAAAAATGGGGCCTCCACAAACGATGATGTTTCACGCGAAAAGGCCTTAATGGCGCATTTGTATTTAAGATTTTTTGATCATCGAATCTAAGCTGAATGAACCTGCGCCTGCCACACTGAAATACAAAAACACAAAGCTAAACATGACCGCTAGCTCGCCCTGATTTAAGATGGGTAAGAATCCACCTGGTGCATGTGCCATAAAATAAGCCACAGCCATTTGACCAGATAAAATAAAAGCGGCTGGTCGAGTAAACAAACCAATCATCACCAATGTGCCGCCCACTAACTCAAGTACGCCCGCAAGCCCCATTAAAGACACGAGCTGTAAACCGTCAAACATAGCAACATGCGGCATACCTAATAGTTTTGCAGAACCATGTTGTAGGAAAAGGAAGCCAGTGACAATGCGAAGTAAGCCTAAAATACAAGGCGCCCATTTACTGCAAAATTGACTATTAAACATATAAACCTTTCTTGGTATACAGAACGTGAAAATATAACTTTAAACTTAGTATTTATAACCAAAGTATTATAAAAAATTGGGGCTGTCCTAGATAACACATAAAATGTTATAAGGATGGCATGAGAAAGAGC
>NZ_JAQSDC010000053.1 GCF_029945705.1 Methylotenera sp. | reverse complement strand
TGCGCAACTGGTCACGATAGTCCGTTTTGATCGGTCACGATAGCCGTAATACGCATCAGTCAATGGTGCGGGGTAATCACTTCCAATCCTACAGCCGTATTCCGCTTGCAATGATTCGGGCATCAACCATGGTTGAAAAATCCAAGTATTGGGCACCGTGCGTAAAGCTGGCAGCCAGCGTCTCACAAATATCCCTTCAGGATCTTGGTCAATGGCCTGCTTAACGGGGTTATATATTCGTAAAGTGTTAATACCAGTGGTACCTGATTGCATTTGTACTTGTGACCAATGAATACCTGGCTCGTAATCCAAAAACTCTCTGGCCAAATGCAGTCCTGTTTCACGCCAATGCAGCCAGAGTAAATAGCTTGCAGTACTCATCAACATTGCACGCATTCTAAAGTTAATCCAACCCGTTTGCTTTAACATCGCCATACAAGCGTCCACTAATGGCCAGCCCGTTTGTCCATTGCACCATGCTATTAATCTAGCTTGCTGCTCTGTGCTGGCGTACTGCTGATCTCGCAAATGATTAAACATGGGATGCAGGTTTTGATACTCAATTGCCGGTTCTGACTCTAACTTTTGTATGAAATGACAATGCCAATGCAGCCTGCTCTCAAATCCTACTAAGCCAGCAGACAAGCCCTTAGGATAAATAGATGGCTTAGACTGAATATTGGCTTTTTGCTGACGTAATTTTTGCACCACCTCACGCATGCTGAGCACACCCCAGGTTAAATAAGGTGAGATTCTAGAACCAGCTGATTCCGAAGAAAGTGGACTTGAAATACCGCCACGGTAACGGCTGGCGCGGCCATTTAAAAAAGTGTGTAATACTTTTATAGCCTCATCTTTCCCACCTTTTTGCCTTAAAGGTTTATCCATTTGGCTTAAATTGGATTGGATTAGCTTAATTTCTGTGATGTTCTCTAACACTAATCCAGTCGAGATAACGGCCATATTTGCTTGTAATGGTAAAGGTGCTTGCGGAGCAGCCATGCGCTTTTCCCAATGTGCAGCCCACGAATTTCTACTTTTTAAGCGTCTGACTACCCCATTTTGGGGATACTCAAACCACTCTATATAATTGGCTTTACACCATTTAGCAACGGATTTATCAAGCTGATAACTATCATTGTTACCCGTTTCCTCGTGGCTATGTAAGCTGCTAATGTTGTAATGCTGCGCGATTTGGTTAAGTATCTCAATCATACCTCCGTGAAACTCAAGCAATGATAAATCTATCAATTGCAATTGATACCGAAGTGAAACCAAACACTCTTTAACAAATTGTTGATGTTGGGTGGCGTAATCTTTACCTAGCCAAATAGAAGTATCCCAACAAAAAATTGGCAAAATTGGCCCTAGCTGACTAGCTCCTAATAGCGCAGCATGATCGTGCACTCTTAGGTCATGTTTGAACCATACAATATGAGCTAAAGGTTTCATCTTAACTTTTGTAAACTAAAAAACCATTAAAATTTGATGAGATTATCAATATTACACTGGATCACAGCAAAAAATTTGGCTCCCTTAAGGAGCCTAAAGATAAAAGTCAAATAACGTTAAAAATTATGTCGAATAACAAAAATTCAGTTTTTAAAATTTATGTGGTTTTAATTAAAATATATTAAGCAAGCTTTCAATTTTTGACGCTCTTCCCCACTAAGCGATTTAATTGGCAATGGAAGGGATGGTACTTGAACTAACCCCATCAACTCAGCAATAGTTGCAACTACTCTAAGACTTCCGTGCTTTTTAAAGAAGCCCCATATGGGCTCTAGTCCTGCTGAGAGACGGCTTACTTCTTCTGGGTTGCCTGCCTGCGATGCTTGAATTATTTCAAGAATGGGCAATGGAAATAGGCCACCAATCACCGAATACCATGCTTCACAGCCTGCATTTAAACCTATTGCCCCTGAATGATCGCCACTAACTCCAATGGTGATATGGTTAGGAATGTAAGAGCGCAATCGGTCAACACGCGCTTTAGCTTCCTTAGGATTATTGGGAAGTGGTGGAATTTTGATACTTGTAACATTTGGTAATGCGGCGATACGCCCATGCAAAACATCGTTGAACTCAAAATGGGTTGTGGTGGGATTGTCGTAGATACAAAGTGGAATAGAGATATTTTCACAGACTGCCTTGTAGTGCGTGAATACTTCATCATCGGTCAGTTTTTGATACGAGACTGGCGCTAATAAAAGGCCGCTAGCGCCAGCCTTTTGGGCATCATCTGCCAATAGAAGCACGTCTCTTGTACGTAACGCCCCAATACCAACCACGACAGCTGTCCCATGTGCATGATTGATAGCCAACTCAGTCACTAGTTTTCGTTCTTCTCGGTTGAGATAAGCGTAACTTCCTGCTGAACCCAACACACCAATCGAGTTAACTTTGGCCTCTGCAAGCCGTTGGATTAAACCAATGAATGAGGCTTTATCAATTGAAGATTCATTCATTGGTGTTAACGGAAAAGCACTCAGACCAGTGAACATCTCTAGACTTCCTAAAAAATGAAAAGTGCTAGTTTATCTGTTATCTTGTATAAATTCCGAAATTTGCATTTTATCTGGCAATGATTTTTCACTTAGTTGGCACATTTTTCAAGTTATCTGGCATTCGACAAATTTAATTAACCTCAAAATTAACACATAAAAAAACAGGCGTTAGTGCCTGTTTTTTTAACGAACTATTTCTCTTATTCTGTCAGTTCAATTTAACTTTCTTGTACAAAGTTTCATTTATTTTGTCATTGTAGGTTCTCTTTTATTCCTATATTTCAATAATGAAAAATCAATAAGTTAACTGTATAGTAAAGAGAATTTAATGTAAATTATTCTCAATTTTCTAGATAATCCTACATTTAAGTTTCGACATTGTTATATGTCTACCAAAACGGGTTAAGTCCACTCTTACTTGACGAAGTGCGGTAGGCATAATTACCTACACATTACTTTACGAAGACCAAAAAAATATATGAATCGCAATTTATTGGATAAGTTGCTTATTCCAGTAAAACCCGCCACCTATTCCAGTTCAAACCCGCCAGTAATTCCGATTCAAACCCACCATTCTTTACAAAATAAAAAAGAAGTTTAAAGTTATTTTACGTACTATTGTACTTAATAGGTAAATAGGTACAATAATACGTACAATGTTAATTAAAGAGGAGTTTTAACTATGGATACACTAAGCTATTCAGATTTTCGCACAAATTTAGCCAAGCAAATGGACAAAGTAAATCAAGATCATACGCCTTTACTTGTCACACGCCAAAATGCTAAACCAGTTGTTGTGATGAGCTATGATGACTTTCAGTCTTATGAAGCAACCGCTTATTTGATGGCAAGTCCTAAAAATGGAGAGCGTTTGAATCAAGCTATATCAGAGATTTCACAAGGTAAAGCCAAGCAACATGAGATGATTGAATAATGATTTTAATGTGGGCGGAACACGCTTGGGATGACTATTTATATTGGCAAGAAGTGGATAAAAAAAAGGTTAAGCGTATTAATGAGTTGATTAAAGATATTAAACGTAGCCCGTTTGAAGAGTTAGGCGACCCCGAACCTTTAAAACATAATTGGTCTGGCTATTGGTCTCGGCGAATAGATAAAGAGCATAGGCTTGTTTATAAGGTGGACGATTCACGACTATCAATAGCGCAGTGTCGTTATCACTATTAATCATTGATTTTTTAAATTAGCAATCAGTCCTATGGCTTGGCTTTAAAATTAAGGCTATTTGCAATCTGAGGTTGGATTCGAATGATGACCATCTATAAGCAAGTGCTCTGTTTCGTGCAATATTTAGTTGAAAAGGTAGTGCTGTTACGCCAGCTAGGTAATTAAGTTTTGATGACTGCAATACTGCCGGCAGCGGCCATTTTAGAAGGGAACGGGTACGTCCGTGGTCGGCACGGAGCCGACCTTAGCTACCATTGATTAGGCTGCCCAATAGCGGACAGTTGAGAATGCACGCTAAGTCCCCAAAGCAGGCATTGCAATATTGGACAAATCACTTAATTAACGCTAATATCTGTTCGTCATTAGGGAGTAGCTTCGCCTCGCAAAGAGGTGGCTTACATCAACATACTTAGCTTCTAAAAGCTATGGTGTAAGCAGCAAATGCTTAGCAAGACTTTTGGCTATAGAGAGCTTCACGCTGGTGGGCTGACTGTAGCCTTTTGTCTCACACCAGCTAAGGAATTTCAAATTGGAAGCTTTACTTGTATCAACTGGCGTTGTCGCTTTAGCAGAAATTGGCGACAAAACTCAACTGCTTGCTTTTATCCTCGCAGCTCGATTTAAAAAACCAGTACCTATTATTTTAGGTATTCTTTGTGCAACCCTCATTAATCATGGTTTAGCGGGTGCTCTAGGCGCTTGGACTTTCATTTGTCGGCATGGCGATATGGACACTCATTCCAGACAAAATTGAAGAAGAAGAAACTCAAGTGGCTAAGCAGTTAGGTGTTTTTGGGGCAACGCTAGTCACATTTTTTCTTGCAGAGATGGGCGATAAAACACAGATTGCCACAGTTGCCCTAGCGGCAAACTATGGTACACCTTTGCTGGTAGTCATTGGTACTACCCTGGGTATGCTGATAGCCGATGTTCCAGCAGTTTTCGTTGGTAACAAATTTGCTGCAAAAATACCGATGAAACTTGTTCATTCTATCGCTGCAGGTATATTTGCCTTGATGGGTCTATTGACACTTCTTAAAATTGAAAAACTTTTCACTTAAGTATTTCTTAGAGTGATAGCTTGTTGATGCCAAATGCCCTGAGCGTTGTCAGTTAAGTAGAACAAAAAACTAAGCTGACTAATTTATATATATTAAAAGATGTTATCATCCTATCCTACCCCATAGGATAGGATGAACATGAGTATACACAATTCGCATCCCGACATCATTAAACGTCTCAAACGCGCCGAAGGCCATTTGAAGAGCATCATCGTCATGCTAGAAGACGCTCGCCCGTGTTTAGATATAGCACAACAACTACAAGCCGTTGAAAGTGCCGTAGCCAATGCCAAGAAGGTATTAGTGCACGATCACATTGACCACTGCCTTGAGCATGCCGTACGTGAAGGCAGCCAAAGTGCAGATGAAACTATCAAAGAATTCAAACAAATTACTAAGTATCTCTAAGGAAGTCGCATGACAGATTTATCAGCTTTATTACAGCAAGGTTCAGCCAATGCTTGGCTGTTTATACCAACTGCTATTCTCTTAGGTGCTTTACACGGCTTAGAGCCGGGTCATTCTAAAACCATGATGGCAGCATTTATAGTCGCAGTGCGTGGCACAGTGAGTCAGGCAGTCTTACTGGGCTTATCTGCTGCTGCATCACATACTGCTGTAGTTTGGGCAGTTGCGTTAACAGGATTGTATTTTGGTAGTCGTTGGAATGCCGAAGCCACTGAACCCTATTTACAAGTAGTTTCAGCCGTATTAATCATTAGTATTGCTTTATGGATGGTATGGCGTACATGGTCTCAAGGACAGGAAGCGGAACACCACCATGACCATGATGAAACCAAATACATTGATACCGGCCACGGTGTTGTTCGCTTAGAAGTATTTGAAGAGGGTGTACCTCCACGTTTCCGCTTATTTGCAGAGAAACCTAGCCATGCATGGGCAACAGATCAAGTACATATTGAAATTGAACGTGCTGATGGCACAAAACAATCTTTCCAGTTTGTGCAACGTGATGGTTTTGTTGAGTCTATTGAAGAGATTCCTGAGCCACATGAATTTATGGTGCGTCTGCGTTTGGGTCATGATCAGCATACGCATGATTATGATGTTGAATTTACCGAACACAGTCATCAACATGCAGGTGAGCATACTGGGCTAGACCTCAATGATTCTGAGTATCAAGATGCCCACGAACTGGCACATGCCAACGATATTAAGAAACGCTTCACCAATCGTGAAGTGACCACTGGGCAAATCGTGATATTTGGCTTAACTGGCGGTTTAATTCCATGTCCAGCCTCTATCACAGTCCTGTTGTTATGCTTACAATTAAAACGTTTTGCATTGGGTGCCACATTGGTTTTAGGCTTTAGTATTGGCCTAGCACTCACGATGGTTTTCTCAGGCGTCATTGCAGCATTAAGTGTGAAACATATTTCTACTAAATGGAGTGGATTTGGAAGTTGGTCACGTAAAGCACCATACTTTTCAAGCGGACTGATGATTTTGATAGGTTGCTATGTTGGGTTTGAAGGCTTGAAACACATATTAGGATAGAAGTGGGAGTAACTAGGAAGTAAACATATGGCAAACTGCTGTGAAGATAAATCCTGTGAGATTACTAATCTAGTCAATAAACACCGTAAGGTATTGCAGGTGGTTTTAGTAATCAATGCACTTATGTTCCTGATTGAGGGCGTTGCTGGAACATTAGCGCATTCAACCTCATTAATGGCAGATGCCCTAGATATGTTCGGTGATGCCTTAGTCTATGGCTTGAGCATTTATGTGATTACCAGTGAGCCTAGAAAGCAAGCACAAGCATCAATGGTTAAAGGCCTATTTATGCTTTTCTTTGCTGTTGTGGTGTTGGGTGAAGCTGTTTATAAAGTTTTCAATCCAATCATTCCAAACGCAAGCACCATAGGAATAATTGGTGCAGTTGACCTGCCCCCAATAACCCTACCAGTATTTATTGAAAAAAGTCCGTTTAAAAATCATTTTATTTGTCTAAGCCTTTGCGCATAGATAGCTGGTGGGATACGTCCACAACTACTATGCGGTCTTACCTCATTATAATCTTTACGCCATTTGTTGATGGCAACTCTCGCTTGGTTTAATGTTTCAAACCAATACTCATTCAAACACTCATCTCGAAACTTACCATTGAATGACTCTATATAAGCATTCTGCGTCGGTTTGCCTGGCTGTATCAATAAATGCTCTATGCCATTGGTATGCATCCAGCCCATAAAAACGCGGCTGGTAAACTCTGGGCCACCATCAGTCCTAATCGCTTGTGGAAAGCCCCGAAACACTGCCGCTTGCTCAAGTATGCGTGTGACATATAAACCACTGATGCCATGATCCACCGCAATATCCACACACTCATGTGTTTTATCGTCGGCAATAGTTAGACATTTAAGTTTCCTCCCATTCGCCAAGCTGTCCATCACAAAGTCAATGCTCCAGACTTGGTTGGCTGCTTCTGGTATTAATAGCTCGGCTCGCTCAGTCATTGGTCTCTTAGCTTTCTTACGTCGCTTTACTGATAGCTTTTGCTCGGTATATAAACGATAGACGCGCTTGTGATTAACCTGCACACCCTCAAACCTCAGCATGTCGTGTATGCGACGATAGCCAAAGCGTTTGCGCTCATGCGCTAACGCTTTGATCCGCGCTTTTAAATCTAATGTGCTTTGATCATGCTGTGGCGGTTTGCGCCATGATGATCTGGTTAACCCCACCAAACGACAGGCTCGACGCTCGGACATTATTTGTGCATCTAGGATGCGTTGAATGCCGTCACGCTTCGCTTGTGGGGTTAGCGCTTTACCCCAAAGGCCACTTTAAGTGCTGATATATCTAAATGGGCTTCGGCTAGTAGCTTCTTTAAGTCGGCGTTCTCGCGCTCTAATGAACGAAGGCGCTGCGCTTCTGTGCTATCCATGCCGCCAAACTTGGCACGCCAACTGTAAAAGGTGCCGACGCCAAATCCTTCACGTCTGCATAAATCGGCTATTGGGAAACCAGCTTCTGCTTCTTTTAAAAAACCAATGATTTGTTGCTCTGTATATCTACTCTTCTTCATTTAGCCACTCCTAAAAGTGGACTTTATTTCATTTTACATTGGTAGGGCAAGTGGGGGGCAGGTCACATCAATAACTACAATTTCTAAAATCATAATTATTATTTTAAGTACTAAAAAAGCCCTTTCGGGCTTTTTTATTATTCTCTCAATATCTCACTTTTTGCGAATTATCGCGACTTTAGAGAGAACCTACAATACTAAATATCTAAGTTACCCACACCTAGGGCGTTGCTTTCGATGAAAGCTCTTCTAGGTTCAACTTGATCGCCCATTAATGTGGTGAATATTTCATCGGCTGCAATTGCATCATCAATTTGTACTTTAAGTAGACGACGTACCGTTGGATCCATGGTGGTTTCCCACAGTTGCGATGGGTTCATCTCGCCAAGACCTTTATAGCGTTGTATGTTGAGGTTGTGTTTCGCCTCTTCTAGCAACCAATCAAGCGCTTGCTTGAATGTAGTGATGGTTTGTTCTTTTTCACCACGTTTGATTAACGCGCCTTCTCCTAACAAACCTTGTAGCATCACTGACATTTTGCTAATTTGACGATAATCGCCTGAACCTAAGAACTCAGCATCAATCACGCAGCATTGCAAATTTCCATGTACGTATTTATTGATTTCTAAACGATGTGCGCCTGCTTCTTTGTCAAAACCCACAATAACATCGCTACCAATAGCGCCTAAGATAGGGCGTAATTTAGCTGCGGCAATTTCGGTAGTTTCTTTTGTACTTAAACTCATTTCACCTAAGTCTTGCATAGCACGCAACACGCTTTCATCATAAAGCGCTGCAATTCTACGTATGACTGCTTCTGTCAGCACCATTTGTTTAGCTATTTCGGCTAATGGCGCACCTGTAATAACTTCGGCACCTGTTTTAGTGGTTAGCTCTGCGCCTTTTAGTGCAGATTGTAGTAAGTATTGATCTAGCTCTTGTTGATCTTTTAAATAGCGCTCATCCTTACCTTGTTTTACTTTATACAAAGGCGGTTGAGCAATATAAATATGACCACGCTCTACTAGTTCTGTCATTTGACGGTAGAAGAATGTGAGCAATAATGTACGGATATGCGCACCATCAACGTCAGCATCGGTCATGATAATAATGCGGTGATAACGTAGTTTTTCTGCATTAAAGTCGGCTTTACCAATACTAGTACCAAGTGCGGTAATGAGCGTTGCAATTTCTTGCGAGCCTAATAACTTATCAAAACGTGCTTTTTCTACGTTTAAAATTTTACCTTTTAACGGCAAAATCGCTTGAAACTTACGATCACGGCCTTGTTTAGCTGAACCACCCGCTGAGTCACCCTCAACTAGGTAAATTTCACATTTTGCTGGGTCACGCTCTTGGCAATCAGCCAGTTTACCTGGCAAGCCCATGGTATCCATCACACCTTTACGACGTGTGATTTCACGGGCTTTACGAGCTGCTTCACGGGCACGAGCGGCATCTACTACTTTACCTACAATAATTTTTGCATCCGCTGGGTTTTCAGCTAAGAATTCAGCTAATTTAGCAGAAACCACTTCTGATACCACTGGTTGCACTTCACTTGAAACTAACTTATCTTTAGTTTGTGATGAGAATTTTGGGTCTGGTACTTTTACTGATAACACACAGCAAATACCTTCACGCATATCATCGCCTGTTGTTTCTACTTTAGCTTTTTTGGCAATATCACTTTGTTCAATATATTGATTTAATGTACGTGTCATGGCAGTGCGTAGGCCTGTTAAATGCGTGCCACCATCACGTTGTGGAATGTTGTTGGTAAAACATTGTACGGTTTCTGTATATGAGTCATTCCACTGCATGGCAACTTCAATCGTCATGCCATCTTTTTCACCTATCGCATAAAAAGTTTTTGGATGAAGCACTGTTTTAGTACGATTCATGTATTCCACAAAACCTTTAATACCGCCTGAATAGGCAAAGTTTTCACTTTTACCTGTACGCTGATCAAGTAACTCAATCTTCACACCATTATTTAAAAAAGAGAGTTCGCGAATACGTTTTGCCAATATTTCAAAATGATACTCAACTAATACAAAAGTTTCTACTGATGCTAAAAAGTGAACTTCGGTACCACGTTTTTCAGTCACACCTGTTTTAACTAAAGGTGAAACTGGCACGCCACGATGAAACTCCATTTGATGCACTTCACCTTTACGGTAAATTTTTAAGCGCAACCAATCAGACAAGGCATTCACTACTGAAACACCTACACCATGTAAACCACCAGAAACCTTGTATGAATTTTGGTCAAACTTGCCACCCGCATGAAGCTCAGTCATCACGATTTCGGCAGCTGAGCGCTTTGGCTCATGCTTATCATCATCTTTAATATCTGTTGGAATACCACGGCCATTATCTGAAATACTAATCGAGTTATCCGAGTGAATAGTGACCTTAATATCATCACAATGACCAGCTAAAGCTTCATCAATCGCGTTATCAAGTACTTCAAACACCATATGGTGTAAACCAGAACCATCAGACGTATCGCCAATATACATACCTGGGCGTTTGCGAACAGCATCTAAACCTTCAAGTATTTTAATGCTTGATGAGTCATAATCTGGCGAAACTTTTGGTAATTCTGGTGGTAATTCTGCTTGATTTTCAGCCATGCTTTTTGTCTTTATATAAATATATATTTGGGTTTAATTTAGTGTTTCACGTGAAACATGAGCTTATATACGCATTGGCATGACTACATATTTGTAATCAGTATTCTTAGGCACAGTGATTAAGCAGCTACTATTTGCATCCGCAAATGAGAAGGTTGCTTGTTCGCTACTAGTGTTATTTAAGACATCAATTAAATAAGTAACGTTAAAACCAATGTCTAAGCTATCACCTGCGTAATCGATTTCTAATTCTTCCTCTGCTTCTTCTTGGTCGCTATTGGTGCTAATTAGCTTTAAATTATTATTACTTAGTACCATACGAATACCACGATATTTTTCATTCGATAAAATTGAAGCGCGCTGCATCGCTAACAACACTCCTACTCTATCCGTTGTAAATGAATTTTGATGGCCTGTTGGAATCACACGGTTGTAATCAGGAAACTTACCATCAATCACCTTAGAGATTAATTTAAAATGACTAAAACTAAAATTTACTTGATTACTTGCTAGTTCAATTTGTACATCTTCATCGCTATCATCTAACAACTTGATTAACTCAATCACAGTCTTGCGTGGCAAAATAACATCTTGCTTGTCATAGTTTTGTTTAAGTTCGGCAGATGTAAAGCTCAATCTATGGCCATCTGTACCCACAATATTCAAACGATTAGCAACCACTTCAAATAACAAGCCGTTTAAATAATAACGAATGTCTTGTTGAGCCATGGCAAATTCAACTTGTTTTAATAAATCCTTTAGCTGACGCTGACCAATCGTTACCAAAGTACTTTCACCTTGTGTTTTAGTCATCACAGGATAATCTGCTGCAGGTAAGGTTTGTAAGTTGAATCTACTTTTACCAGCTTTTAAAGTAATACGGCTGTCGTTTGTGGCCATATTAATTTCTGAGCTATCTGGCAATGAACGACAAATATCTAATAGTTTTTTAGCTGATATTGTTGTTGAGAAATCACCTGTGGTTGCACTTTCTATTGAAAGCGATATTTGCATTTCTAAATCTGTTGCGGTTAGATGAATTTTGTTTTGTTTAGCCTCTAATAATAAATTAGACAGTATAGGTAAAGTATGTCTTTTTTCTACAATACTGGTGACAGAAGTCAAAGGCTTTAACAATGTTTCGCGGTTGATTTGTATATTCATCTTTATAACCTAAATAATATATATATAAATAATAACAATAATAATGTTGCAATTTTCTGTTGATAACTGATTATTTTTTAATTAAATCAGCATGTTAATGCTAGTTTTTTTGTCTTGATAAAAACATATTCTACTGTGGATAATTTGTTGAGTAAAAAATGCAATTCACAAATACACAACCTTATCCTATTTTTATCCACAGAAAGTTCATAACTTAACTTGATATAAACTACATATAAATATGCGTAATTTATAAACTTTTATTCAATCTAAATAGTATTGCTAATCTCTAATTACTTGTACTAAAAAACTAATATCACGCGTAAATGTAGGATCATTCTGCCTTAATAAATCCACTTCATCACAGGCATGCATTACCGTAGTGTGGTGCCTACCACCAAATGCCTCACCAATCTCAGGAAAGCTATGATTAGTCAGTTCACGCGATAAAGCCATAGCAATCTGCCTAGGACGTGCAAAATTACGCGTACGCTTCTTGCTATACATCTCAGCGACTTTAATTTTGTAGTAATCAGCGACGGTTTTTTGTATATTTTCCATCGTTACTTGCCTACCACGCACAGCTATTAAATCACGAAGCGCGTCTTTTGCTAAATGTACATCAATACTGTGACCAGTAAATTTAGCCATCGCAATAATACGGTTCAGCGCACCCTCTAACTCACGCACGCTAGAGCGTATTTGCTTAGCGATGAAAAAAGCGACATCTTCAGGTAGATTTAAATTAACCGCTTCAGCTTTCTTCAATAGAATAGCCACACGCATTTCAAGTTCTGGCGGTTCAACCGCAACGGTTAAACCCCAGCTAAAACGTGTACGTAAGCGTTCATCTACATCAATTATTTCTTTAGGATAAGTGTCACAAGTAATGACAATTTGTTTTTTCGCTTCAATCAATGAGTTGAAAGCGTAGAAAAATTCTTCTTGTGTACGTGTTTTCTTTGCAAAGAACTGAATATCATCAATTAGTAATAAATCTAAAGAGTGATATTGGCGCTTAAACTCATCAAAAGCTTTATGTTCATAAGCTTTTACCACATCCGTGACATAACGTTCAGCATGCAAATAACGAACTTTCGCATCTGGATTATGTTTTTTTAGCTCATTGCCGATCGCTTGTAGTAAATGCGTTTTACCCAGCCCTACGCCACCATAAATAAATAATGGATTGTATGCAGTGCCTGGATTTTCAGCGACTTGTATGGCCGCAGCGCGTGCTAATTGGTTAGCTCGGCCAGTCACGTAATTATCAAAATTAAATGCGCTATTTAAGCCTGAGCTCACTTTAGATGGCTCATTAGTTTTTTTATTGATACTTTTAGAAGTTGAAATCGCTTGGCTAATTTGACTGATTTTTGATTCCATCAAATTAATATTATGGCTAACTTCAACTTTAGCCGTAGATTTTGTAGTTGCCTTTTCAGTGTTATTTTTTTGATCCGAATCTGAGATAACAAAATCAATTTTAATATTGGCTAACTGTAAATCATGCGCAAACTGCTCAATTTTTTTAAGAAAACGCTCTTTTACCCACTGCATCACAAATCGATTGGGCGCAACCAAGCGCACTGCATTACCATCTACTTCTGCGTGTAGAGGTTTAATCCAAGTATTAAATTGTTGCGTTGAGAGCTCTTGTTCAAAACGACTGAGACAAGTTGGCCAGAAATTTTCCATCTATCGTGATTTACCTAGGTATTTAGTTTGCAGAACAATCATTCTTGCAATAATTAATTGTTAACTATTTGTTTTTATTATCATTAATAATATAATTTCATCATTAAATTCAGACAGTTTATCAAATACATTTTAGCTGGTTTATGTTAACTTATCCACAGGCAAATACAATCTTTACAAAACTAAATAAACGTTGACAAAATAGGTGGTTATCGTGTCTAATAGCGCCCTTTATAGCATTTCGCTCGCTGGAGAATTACATGAAACGTACTTATCAACCTTCAAAAACACGTCGCGCTCGTACGCATGGCTTTTTAGTTCGTATGGCTACTAAAGGTGGCCGTGCTGTTATTGCAGCTCGTCGCGCTAAAGGTCGTAAACGTTTAGGTCTGTAATTTTAAAGTCCGTTAGGACTTTTATATTACATCGCAACATTATTAGCGTTAGTTTTAATCGCAGTAATTTTTAATTACAGTATTACTAAAGCAGTTAAAAAATAATGGTGCAAACATATAGGCTTGTTAAGCAAGCCAAGATGATTAAAACGGATGATTTTTCATCCGTTTTTAATTTCCGCAAACGTTTTTCTTTGAAGTATTTGGTCATGCACTATCAACCAAATGATTTTCAACGTGCGCGTTTAGGTTTAGTTGTAGGAAAAAAAACAGCTAAATTAGCGGTAAGTAGAAATTATATGCGTCGAGTTTTGCGCGAGTTCTTTAGATTAAATCAGCATGATATTTGCCATGTTGACTTAATTATAAGAGTACAAAAAAAGTTTGATAAAGTAGATTTTATTCAAATAAAACAAGAGTTTGATTTACTTATTAATAAATTAAACCAACGTGTTATTTTAAGTCAACAAAAGAGTTCGCAAGTAATGACACAAGCAAATGATAGCCTGTAATAATTAGTGATAAACATAATGGCGCGTATACTGATATGGTTGATTAAAGCTTACCAAGTATTGCTTAGTCCATTCTTTGGCCAGCAATGTCGTTTTTACCCTACTTGCTCACACTACTCAATAGAAGCTATTAATAAGCATGGTGCGATTGTTGGTAGTTATTACACACTACGTCGCTTGTTGCGTTGCCATCCTTGGCATGTCGGTGGGCATGATCCAATTCCTTAACATTTCAAAAACTTTATAAGATTGCCCTAAAAATCATGGATACAAAACGTTTAGTTCTGTTTGTTATATTTTCAATGTCAATTTTGATGTTGTGGGATGCTTGGCAGCGCCAACATGCACCAGTTGAAGTGGTGCAACAAAGCAGTCAAAATGTAGCTGGTACAGCAAGCGGCACAGCAGCTGTGGCTGGAAATGTTGCTGTAGATAGTGATTTTAAACTTTCAGCGGGGCAACGTATTAGTGTTACTACAGATCTATATAAAGCTGATATTGAAACCACAGGCGGCGACTTACGTAGATTAGAGTTGTTGAAGCATCGTGCCTCAGATAACGTTCAAACCAACTTTGTGTTGTTGGATGATGCGGCAAAGCCAATGACTTATGTTGCGCAAACAGGTTTAATTGGTGCAGATTTACCTTCACATAAAGCAGTGTTTACCTCTGCTGAAAGCACTTATCAAATGCAAGAAGGAAAAGATACTTTAGAGGTGCGTTTAAGCTGGGCTGGTAGCGATGGCGTTACTGTGGATAAAGTGTACACATTCCATCGTAATAAATATGCGATTGATGTGAACTACGAAATCAAGAATGGCTCTGCGACGGCCATTACACCAGTGGTTTACTACCAAATCGTGCATGATAACGAGTCAAATCAAGGCTCTAAGCTGATGCCAACCTTTACTGGCGGTACTTACTATACTGAAGCGACTAAATTCAAAAAACTTGCTTTTAAAGATATGGCTAAAGAACCGCTTAAAGTGACCTCAAGCGATGGCTGGGTAGGTTTGTTGCAGCATTACTTTGTGAGTGCATGGATTCCTAAAGATGGCTTAGCACGCGAGTTTTATACAGAAAAGCTTAACGAGCATATGTATAGAATCGGTTCAAAAAGTACATTAAGTACTATTGCACCAGGCGCAAGTTTATCTGTTCCAGCACGTTTGTTCTCTGGTCCACAAACTAAGAAAGATTTAGTAGAAACCGCTCCAGGCTTAGAATACACCGTAGATTACGGCTGGTTGAAAATGGTGGCTTCACCGTTGTTTTGGGTGTTATCACTTATTCACGGCTTGGTACACAACTGGGGCGTAGCTATTATTTTACTTACATTGTTGATTAAAGCAGCTTTCTATCCGCTATCAGCAAAAAGTTATCGCTCAATGGCGCAGATGCGTGAGTTGGCACCACGTTTAGAATCAATGAAACAAAAGTTTGGTGATGACCGCCAAAAAATGCAGCAAGCGATGATGGAGCTCTATAAAACAGAGAAAATCAATCCTATGAGTGGTTGCTTGCCAATTTTGATTCAAATTCCGGTGTTTATTTCACTGTACTGGATGTTGCTAGGTTCAATTGAACTACGCCACGCACCATTCTTTGGTTGGATTCAAGATCTTTCAGCGGTTGATCCTTACTACATTTTGCCAATAATCATGGGTATTTCTATGATTATTCAAACTAAGCTCAACCCTAAACCAACAGATCCGATTCAAGCTAAAGTAATGACATGGATGCCTGTGATATTCAGCGTATTCTTCTTCTTCTTCCCTGCTGGTTTGGTGTTGTACTGGGTGGTGAATAACATTATCTCAATCTGGCAACAATGGTATGTGAATAAATCAATTCATGCCGCTGCGTTATTGAAAAAGTCAGGTGGCAAGCACTAAACCACTAGACACCATTGCCGCCATCGCCACTGCCAGTGGTGCTGGTGGTATTGGTGTTGTAAGAGTATCAGGCCCAGCCGCAAACTCAATAGCGACCGGAGTTCTAGGGCACTGCCCCGCTGCACGTTATGCTGCTTATCTAGATTTTAAACAAGCCAACGGTGATTTAATTGATCGTGGCATTGCCATTTTTTACCCTAATCCACATTCTTACACAGGCGAAGACGTGTTGGAGCTTCAAGCCCATGGCGGGACTGCATTGATGCAGATTTTGCTGGCGCGCTGCATTGAGTTGGGCGCACGTCAAGCAGAGCCAGGTGAGTTTACCCGCCGAGCATATCTCAACGACAAAATAGATTTAGCGCAAGCCGAAGCTGTAGCCGATGTGATTAATGCCGCTACGGCTGAAGCCGCTAAAAGTGCTGTTCGCTCTTTATCGGGTGAATTCTCGCAGCGCATCAATACCCTACTTTTAAAACTCATCGATTTGCGCATGTTTGTTGAAGCGTGCTTAGATTTTCCTGAAGAGGAAATTGATTTTATTACACAAGGTCGCGTAGCAGATAAATTAGCTGCAATTATCGTAGAGTTAAATTCGGTCTTTGCAAAAGCTAAGCAAGGTAGTTTATTGCGTGAAGGTATTAATGTCGTTTTGGTTGGCCAACCCAATGTTGGGAAATCTAGTTTGATGAATCAGCTCGCAGGTGAAGAAATTGCCATTGTCACCTCAATTGCAGGTACAACTCGTGACACCATCAAAAATGCCATTCAAATAAATGGCGTACCTTTGCATGTGATTGACACTGCTGGCTTACGTGAAACAGACGATGAAGTAGAAAAATTCGGCATTGAGCGAACTTGGCGAGCCGCACAAAGCGCCAATATCGCATTATTATTGATAGATGCAGCTCATGGTATCACGACAACTGAAGAATCGATTTTAGCCCGCTTGCCGCGAGAAATTCGCAAAATTTGGGTGCATAATAAAATTGATGCCTCCGACCAAATGGCTCAAGTGAAAGAAATTGTGCAAGAAAATGAAAGTACAACGCACATTTACCTTTCAGCTAAAACTGGCCTTGGAATGGATTTATTAAAAATTGAGTTATTAAAACTGGCGGGTTATGAAAATAATTCTGAAGGTGTTTTTATGGCACGCGCCAGACATTTGGATGCCTTAATTCAAGTGCAGGCACATTTGCAGTTGGCTAGCGAACAAATTAACTCAGCTGAGTTAGTTGCTGAAGAGTTAAGAATTTCACAAGAGGCGCTGAGTAGCATTACGGGTGAGTTTACACCAGATGACTTGCTCGGTGAAATTTTTAGTAAATTCTGTATTGGAAAGTAATAATAAAAAAGGCGCTTTAAGCGCCTTTTTTATTATTAGCAAGAATTAAAACTTAAGCAGTTTGGTCATCAACCGTTGCTTCTGGGGCATTTTTCTTCACAGACTCAATACCATTATCGCGGCCAGCTTCGCTTTCGTACATTTGGCTTTGACCAATTACTTGATGGTTGCCAGCTTTAAGTACGAAGTATGGTTTTTCAGATTTTGAAACTAAGCGATCATAACGTGCATCGTCTGAAGCGTTCTTTTGTATTGAAGCAATACCATTTAATGCACTTGCTTTGCTTTCATACATTTCACTTTGCATGATAATTTGGCCATTACCAGCCAATAGATTGAAATGGAATTGTCCGCTTTTTGCTGTTTTTAATTCGAATTTACCCGCCATACAGTTCTCCTCAATATTTGTTCGGTGAAAGCGCCGTGGTATTTGCACAAATACGCTTGCCATACTATAGGCGTGCAATCACGCACTCGTCAATACCTTTGCTCTTTAATTGTCAAACGTAGATGTTAATTTTTGTGTTTCACGTGAAACAATCATTTTTATACGACCACAACAGCAAGCAACACGGCGCGTAACAAAGCCGCGGTGTATACTTTCAATCAACTATAAAAAAACAATAAGTCAAAAAAAATGCCACTTTCATGGAACGAAATTAAAACTCGCGCGAATGCTTTTTCTAAACATTGGGCAGATGCGGCCAATGAAGATAGCCAAGCAAAACCATTTTTAATCGACTTTTTTGAGATATTTGGCATCAACAATAAGCGCGTGGCAAGTTTTGAGCATGCGGTTAAAAAGTTTGGCGGGCAGAATCGTGACAGTGATAATAAAGCCAAGCAAGGCTTTGTAGATTTATTTTGGCCAGGTATTTTGTTGGTTGAAATGAAGTCTAAAGGTAAAGATCTAACCCGCGCATACTCGCAAGCTATTGATTATTTCTCTGGCATACAAGAGCGCGACTTACCGCGTTATGTATTAGTGTGTGATTTTCAGCGCTTTCAGCTGCATGATTTAACCGCCCAAACTGTTGTGGAATTTACCCTAAAAGAACTTTACCAAAACGTAAAACAGTTCGGGTTTATTGCAGGCTATCAAACCCAAATTATTAAAGCGCAAGATCCCATTAATATTAAAGCGGCAGAACGCATGGGCAAGCTACACGATGCGCTTAAAGCCGTGGGTTATGATGGTCATGCGCTCGAGCTATATTTGGTGCGCCTACTATTTTGTTTGTTTGCAGAAGACACCACTATTTTTGAAAAACGCATTTTTCAAGATTACATCGAAACCAAAACCAATACCGATGGCAGCGATTTAGCGCACCATATCAATAGTCTGTTTTATGTCCTTAATACACCGCCAAATAAGCGCTTGAGCAATTTAGATGAAAGTTTAAATGCTTTTCCATACGTAAATGGCAAGCTGTTTGAAGAGCCGCTACCACCCGCTCAGTTTGATAGCAAAATGCGTGAAGCATTACTAGATTTGTGCGCCTTGGATTGGAGCATTATCTCCCCTGCCATTTTCGGCAGCCTGTTTCAAAGCATTATGGATGCTGATGTGCGGCGCAATTTAGGCGCACATTACACCAGTGAGGAGAATATTCTTAAGCTCATCAAACCACTGTTTTTAGATGCGCTATGGGCAGAATTTGAAAAAGTTAAAGGTAATAAAAACCGCTTAGCAGAGTTTCACCAAAGGCTACGTACCCTCACCTTTTTTGATCCTGCTTGTGGTTGCGGCAACTTTTTGGTGATTACTTACCGAGAGTTAAGGCTACTAGAGCTTGAAGTACTTCGCGCTATTCATAAAACAGGGC
Organism: Methylotenera sp.; assembly: GCF_029945705.1. Taxonomy (GTDB): domain Bacteria; phylum Pseudomonadota; class Gammaproteobacteria; order Burkholderiales; family Methylophilaceae; genus Methylotenera. The sequence continues at coordinate 65,180 of NZ_JAQSDC010000053.1, read as the reverse complement.
AATTGGTCATGGATGTGCAAGCGCTGATTAATATCGATGTGGATCAGTTTTACGGTATAGAGATTGAGGAGTTTCCCGCACAAATTGCCCAAGTCGCGCTATGGCTTACTGACCACCAAATGAACATGAAAATTTCAGAAGAATTTGGTCAATATTTTGCACGCATACCGCTAAAAGCCACGCTGCATATTGTGTGTGGAAACGCCCTACAAACCGATTGGCAAAGCGTGCTACCCGCAGAGCGCTGTAGTTATGTGTTGGGTAATCCGCCGTTTTTGGGTAAAAGTAATCAATCGGCTGAACAAAAAGCTGATATGCAATTGGTGTGTGAGGATATTAAAAACGCAGGCTTGCTGGATTTTGTGGCGGCTTGGTATATTAAAGCGGCGCGGTATGTGGCTTTGGGTAGGAGCGACGCCCTCGTCGCGATTAACGGTGTTCGCGACGAGGGCGTCGCTCCTACTATTCGTGCGGCATTTGTATCTACCAACAGCATTACCCAAGGCGAGCAAGTTGGGGTGTTGTGGGGTTGGATGTTGGCGCAAGGCATTAAGATTCATTTTGCCCATCGCACGTTTAGCTGGAATAACGAAGCGCGCGGCAAGGCTGCTGTACATTGTGTGATTATAGGATTTGGTTTGCAAGAGGTGGCGGATAAAACCATTTATGAATATGAAGATATTAAGGGTCAGCCGCATGCGGTTAAGGTTGGTAATATCAATCCATATTTGGCGGATGCACCAAACTTAGTAATGATGCCGCGCACCACGCCGATTTGCCGTGTATCGCCGATGGTAAATGGTAGCAAGCCAACTGATGGTGGCAATTTGATTATGTCAGAACAAGAAAAATCAGATTTAATTGCTAATGAACCGCAAGCAGCCGAATGGATTAAGCCTTTTGCGATGGGTGATGAGTTTATTAACGGCGTAGCGCGTTATTGTTTGTGGTTGGTTGATTGTCCGCCACAAACTTTACGCGCCATGCCTGAAGTGATAAAGCGCATAGAGGGGGTAAAGGCGATGCGCTTAGCAAGCACCGATGCAACAACAAGAGCTGACTCAGCTAAATCAACCTTATTTCAGAAAATTCGTCAGCCAAAAACTAACTATTTGGCTTTGCCTAGGGTTTCATCTGAAAGGCGAGTTTATATTCCAATTGCCTACGCTAGCACCGATTTAATTGCTGGTGATAAATTACAAACAATCCCTAACGCCAGTTTATTTGAGTTTGGCGTAATTACTAGCAACATGCACATGGCTTGGACGCGAACAACTTGTGGACGCATGAAAAGCGATTATCAATATTCTGCAAAAATCACTTATAACAACTTCCCATGGCCTGAAAGTAGGAGCGGGTTGCAGCCGCGAACCGACGGCTTGCAACATAAAAGGTTCGCGGCTGCAAGCCGCTCCTACAAAGCAATAGAGGTTTGTGCTCAAGCGGTTTTAGATGCTCGTGCTGAACATAGCAATGCTTCATTAGCCGATTTATACGACCCACTGACCATGCCTGCTAATTTACTTAAAGCGCATCAAGCCTTAGATAAAGCCGTAGATACCGCTTATGGCTACAAAGGCGCCAATACCGATGCCGCACGCGTAGCGTTTTTGTTTGAGCGTTATCAGCAGCTCACCAGTTTGTTGCCTGTAGAAAAACCAAAGCAAAAAACCAAGTTGAAAAAGCATAAAAATAGCTTTTAAGCGCGCTTTGCAAACCATGTAGCGTGGGTAACTTGTTACCCACGCGGAATTTTGCAAAATTTCACGGTAAACGTGTGGGCAGAATTAGGCAAGATAAGGCACTTTGCCCGCCCGACTCAGCTACTCAACGCTTTGGTAGGCGCAAAGCTTAAAGAGTTCTGCAAAAAAATGGACGTAAAAAAAGCAGTGTTTCACGTGAAACACTGCTTTTTATTTGCTACTTAAAACTTATTTTTTAGCTTTAGCTTTAGCAGTTGGTGTTTTTTCAGTTAACACGTAAGTAATGTAGTTAGCTTTTTGAGCAGCTGTACAGTCCTCACCTAAAATATCAAAACAGTGTTGTGAGAATTTAGCTTCAACTTTGTCAAAATCAGAAAAGCGTTTTGTGTTAACCGCTGGTGATAATGGTTGAATCGCCTTGCCCGTTACAATGTTTTTACCTTTATCGGCTGGGTTTGCTGTGTGGCATGATGCACAAGCAGTTTCTTTACCGTCAACAGTTTTAACTTTATTGTTGAAGAATGCTTTGCCTTCTTCAGCTGAAGGGCCAGCAAAATCTTTGTTTTCAGCGATTGCTTGAGTATGGTAAATCAATACCAATTTTTTTGCATTGGCAATGCTGGCGTGTGCAGAAATCGCGCTAAAACCCAACATGGCTACTAAAAGGATACTTAATTTTTTCATTTGCTGCTCCATTATTTTAATAAAAAACTTTGCTTACTTAGCAATCGTACTTCAACATTCACATCATAAAGTAGTTTTCTAAAACATGCTTTAATTTTTATAAAGCGAATATTATGCCAAGTTTATTAAGAAATTGTGTCTATCTTGTAAAGGTAACGTTTTAACGTGAAAAGAGTTGACTTAATTCTGTGAAAAAACATGCTTTTACATGACTATTGGCGGCTATTAAAGTAAAATCTAGCCTTTGTACAATCCATTCAATCGCGTCTTAAGTGATTGTATTGCCTACTAGTTGTTATATTGTGCCTATTGTTTGAAAGACAAGCTTGAATATATGAATTTTCCAGACGTTTTTGATGTGATTGTCGTTGGTGGCGGGCATGCTGGCACCGAAGCTGCGCTTGCCAGCGCCAGAATGGGGCAAAAAACCTTATTGCTTACACACAACATTGAAACCTTAGGTCAAATGTCGTGCAATCCTAGCATTGGCGGTATTGGCAAAGGTCATTTGGTTAAAGAGATTGATGCGCTTGGTGGCGCAATGGCAGCTGCAACAGATGAAGGCGGTATTCAGTTTAGAATTTTAAACTCTAGCAAAGGCCCTGCCGTACGCGCCACTCGCGCTCAGGCTGATCGCGTGTTGTATAAAGCGGCGATTAGACATCGCTTAGAGAATCAGCCTAACCTTTGGCTGTTTCAACAAGCTGTTGATGACATTATTTTAGAAGGTGACCGTGCAGTGGGCGTGGTGACGCAAATTGGTTTGCGTTTTAATTCAAAGTCAGTGGTGCTGACTGCGGGTACCTTTTTAGGCGGTTTGGTGCATGTGGGTTTACAAAATTATAGTGCAGGCCGTGCGGGTGATCCGCCAGCTATTTCATTAGCGGCACGTTTACGCGAAATTGGTTTGCCAGCAGGCCGATTAAAAACAGGTACGCCACCGCGCATTGATGGCCGCACAATTGATTATTCTGTCATGACGATTCAGCCAGGTGATGACCCTGTGCCTGTATTTTCTTTTATGGGCAATGCGGCGCAGCACCCTGCCCAATTGCCATGTTGGATTACGCATACTAACGAGCGTACGCACGATATTATTCGCAGCGGTTTAGACCGCTCGCCGATGTACACGGGTGTCATTGAAGGTGTCGGCCCACGTTACTGCCCAAGTGTAGAAGATAAAATTCACCGTTTCGCCGATAAAGATTCACATCAAATTTTCTTAGAGCCTGAAGGCTTAACCACCAATGAAATCTACCCAAATGGAATTTCAACCAGTCTGCCATTTGATATTCAATTGGCATTAGTGCGCTCAGTGCGCGGTTTAGAAAACGCCCATATTCTGCGCCCAGGTTATGCCATTGAGTATGATTATTATGATCCGCGCGGTTTAAAAAGCTCGTTAGAAACCAAGATGGTGCAAGGCTTGTTCTTTGCAGGGCAAATCAACGGTACTACTGGCTATGAAGAAGCTGCCGCGCAAGGTTTGCTAGCGGGTGCTAATGCTGCGCTATATTCGCAAGGTAAAGAATCTTGGTGCCCTGCTCGAGATGAAGCTTATTTGGGTGTGATGGTGGACGATTTAATCACGCGCGGCGTGACTGAGCCGTACCGCATGTTTACTAGCCGTGCGGAATATCGCCTACAACTGCGTGAGGATAACGCTGATATGCGCCTCACCGAAATTGGTCGCAAATTGGGCTTAGTGGATGATGCGCGTTGGGAAGCTTTTAGCATTAAAAAAGAAGCGGTTGAGCGCGAGCAAGAGCGTTTGAAAAAAACATTTGTGCAACCTGCCAATGTGCCAATAGAAAAAATGATTGAAATGTTTGGCAAGCCACTTGAGCATGAGTATAGTTTGTTTGAATTATTGCGCCGCCCAGAAGTGAGCTACGATGCCGTGCTGACTTTAGGTGAACTTGGTTTGGGCGAGGTTGAGCCAGCCGTGCGCGAGCAAGTGGAAATCGCCGCAAAATATCAAGGCTATATTGACCGTCAAACAGACGAAGTGGAACGTAGCCGAGGTCAAGAAAATACCAAGCTACCTGACGATTTAGATTATCGTGAAATTCATGGCTTGCCGATTGAGGCACAACAAAAATTGAACGCGCAAAAACCAGAAACCATAGGTCAAGCTGGACGTATTTCAGGGATTACGCCTGCTGCTATTTCATTGTTATTGGTGTATTTAAAGCGTAAAGCGCGCAGTAAACCAGCTGCCGATTTAGCTGCATAGCTTCGCATGGCTTTGATAGATATGCTACAAAGCAAGCTGCAATCTGGTTTGCAAGAGATGGGTTTGCACATAGACGCTGAGAAACAAGCGAAATTGATTGCTTATCTATTGCTTATTGATAAGTGGAATAAGGTGCATAACCTCACAGCAATTCGCGAGCCGCTAGAAATGGTGACTTTGCATTTGTTAGATAGCTTAAGTGTGTTGCCGCATGTGCAAGCTTTAGCGCCAAAGAATTTATTGGATGTTGGCGCAGGTGCGGGTTTGCCGAGTATTGTTTTAGCAATATGTTTGCCAGAGTTGCAAGTGACCGCTATAGATTCCGTAGCAAAGAAAACCAGCTTCATGCGCCAAGTAAAAGGTGAATTAGGCTTGAGCAACTTTCAAGTGGAAGTTGGGCGCGTAGAGGCGCTTAAAAAAGACGTGAAATTTGATGTGATTATTTCACGCGCTTTTTCTGAAATTGGTTTGTTTGTAAAGCTTACAAAGCACTTATTGGCTGAAAATGGGCTATGGCTTGCTATGAAAGGCCAAGTGCCTGCGCATGAGTTTGAGCATCAAGATTTTAAAGGTGCGGGCGTGCAGGTAAACAAAATTGAAGTGTTGAAAGTGGCGGGTTTAGAGGCGGAGCGCCACTTGGTTTATATAAGTACCAATTTGTAGTTAATTCAATTTAGTTAATTTTATTCTGATAAATCTATAAGAAAATAATGAAAATATTAGCAATCACTAATCAAAAAGGCGGTGTAGGTAAAACCACCACTTGCGTGAACTTAGCTGCTAGTTTGGCAAGTTTAGGTAAGCGCGTTTTGCTCATTGATTTAGACCCGCAAGGCAATGCCAGTACAGGTAGCGGCATAGATAAAGCGCACTTAAAGTTCAGTATTTATCATGTGCTGATTGGTGAAAAGTCGCTTAAAGAGGTGATTTTAACCAGTGAAAAAGGCGGTTTTGATATTGCACCTTCAAACCGTGATTTAGCGGGTGCTGAAGTTGAGTTGGTCAATGAGCTGGCGCGTGAAAACCGCTTAAAAGTGGCGATTGCAAAGTTGGTAGCTGCTGAAGAAGCCGCACCTTATGATTTTGTATTGTTGGATTGCCCCCCTGCCCTGAATTTGGTCACAGTCAATGCGCTCACCGCTTCTAGCGCGGTGATGATTCCGATGCAATGTGAGTATTACGCTTTGGAAGGTTTATCTGACTTAGTGAACACCATCAAAAAAGTACGTGCACGCTTGAATCCAAGCCTGGAAATTGAAGGTTTGCTGCGCACCTTGTTCGATAATCGCAATATGCTGGCTCAGCAAGTGTCGGCGCAACTCATCAGCCATTTTGGCGATAAAGTCTACAAAACCGTTATTCCGCGCAATATTCGTTTAGCCGAAGCGCCCAGCTACGGCGTGCCAGTGTTGAATTATGATAAAGCCTCAAAAGGCGCGGTGGCGTATTTAGAATTAGCAAAAGAAGTAATGCGGAGTGATAAAAAACATGGCTAAGTTAAAAGGCTTAAATAGAGGCTTGGGTCGCGGGTTGGATAGTTTGCTTGCGGGCGATATGGGTAGCGTTGGTGAGGCTGACTCACTTTTGGTGCTCAAAGTATCGCAATTGCAGCCTGGTAAATATCAACCACGTAGCTATATGGATGATGCCGCCTTGCAGACTTTAGCTGCTTCAATAAAATCACAAGGTATTATGCAGCCGATTTTGGTGCGTCACCTGCCGAATGAATATGGCGATGATGATCATTACGAAATCATTGCAGGTGAGCGCCGTTGGCGTGCTAGCCAAATAGCGGGCTTGGAAGAAGTGCCAGTATTAGTGCGTGAAATCGCCGATGAAGCCGCATTGGCAATGGCGTTAATCGAGAATATTCAACGTGAAAACCTAAATCCCCTAGAAGAAGCGCAAGGGATTAAGCGACTGATTGATGAATTTGATATGACGCACGAAAAAGCGGCTGCAGCCGTTGGCCGCTCGCGCGTCGCAGTTTCAAATTTATTACGCTTGCTCACTTTATGCGCCCCTGTACAAGATATGTTGATGTATGGCAAGTTGGATATGGGTCATGCGCGTGCGTTGATCGGCTTAGAGGGAGCGCAGCAAGTTATGCTCGCAACACAAATTGTACAAAATAATTTATCTGTCCGCGAAGTTGAAAATCTAGTCAAAAATCTAGAGTCTACAAACGCTGAAGCACCACAAAAACAAATACATAAAACGCCTTTAAATCATGATGTTTTAAGGCTGCAAGAAGCATTAAGCGATAAGTTAGGAGCAGCAGTTAGTATAAAAGCAAGTGCAAAAGGCGCCGGTACTTTAAAAATAAGCTATACAAATTTAGATCAATTAGATGAAATAGTGAGCAGAATCTCGCGCTAAGTGTTTCATTTTGCTTAAACAAAATGTAAATGCTTGTCACTTAATCCTTGACTAAAAATCGGTAATAATTCAAAATCGCGGTCTTTGCTGTATAGAGCATGTAAAAAGCGCAAAAACAGTAGTAAAACGTAAAAATAATAAGCGTCAAATTTAACTAGCTTTCAGAAACTGGGTTTAAGCAATTGTCAACATCAAACACATCAGATGTATTTAGCAAAATGCTTAAAATTCAACTAGTTGCTACGGTTTGCGTTGCTATCGTAGCGTTATTTGTGTCGGGTTTGCATGCTTGCGTTTCAGCAATATTAGGTGGTGCGAGCGTAGTGTTAGGTGCTTGTGCGGCAGTTGCAGTAGCAAAACGTGGCGAAAATGAACAAGATGCGACAGCGATACTAGTCAATTTATTGAAAGCTGAAGCCACCAAGATTTTAATAATTATCGTGTTATTGGTAGTTATATTTAAGTTTTATCAACAATTAGTGCCATTTGCGCTTATTGCAGGTTTGGCAGCAGCAGCACTTTTTTCAGGTGCCGCCTTAAGCAAACTAAAAGTTTAGTAAGTTAAAAATTTAATTTAAACGAATTTAATTAAAGTAAATAATAGATTATGGCTATAGAACAAGCAGAAAAAGCACTCACCCCTTCTGAATATATTACGCATCATTTAACTTTTAACTCGCAACCGGTAGGTGACGGTAGCTTTTGGATGTTAAATTACGACAGTTTTATTATGTCTGTATTGCTAGGTATTGTAGTGATGGGTTTAATTTGGTGGGTAGCGCGCAGTGCAACCGCAGGCGTACCTTCAAAAGGCCAGGCATTTGTAGAGCTGATTTTTAGTTTTGTGGATGATCAAGTAAAAAATATATTCCATGGCAACCGCCACAGCTTCATCGCTCCAACAGCATTAACAGTATTTTTATGGGTACTAGCCATGAACGCGATGGACTTTTTACCTGTAGATGTGATGCATCATTTTGTATACGCGCCATTGGGTTTGGAGCACTGGCGTAGTGTCCCTACTTCAGATATCAATACAACTTTCGCATTGGCTTTAGCGGTTTGGTTCTTGATGATATTCTTCTCGATCAAAGTTAAAGGCTTTGGTGGTTGGATTCATGAACTTTTCTACACGCCATTCGGCACTAAATTCTGGGTTTTACCTTTGAACTTCCTATTCAATTTGATTGAATACGTGTCAAAACCACTTTCACACTCATTACGACTATTCGGCAATATGTATGCCGGTGAGGTTATTTTCTTATTGCTCGGTATGTGGGCTGCCACAGGTATTTCAGGCACAATCTTCGGTGCAATTCTAGGTGCTGGTTGGTCAATATTCCATATTTTAATCGTGGCATTACAAGCGTTTATTTTCATGATGTTGACAGTGGTTTATTTATCAATGGCACACGAGTCACATTAATTCAAAGTTTTTAGTAGTTTATTTTTTTAGTAGTTTTAGTGGTAAGTTTAATTTTTGAGAGGGTAATAAAATGGATGCATTAGCAATGATTCAAGCCTACACAGGCGTTGGTATTGGTTTAATTATTGGTTTAGGCGCTGCGGGTGCTTGTATCGGTATTGGTATTATGTGCGCAAGCTTCTTAGAAGGCGCAGCTCGTCAACCAGAAATGATTCCACAATTGCAAGGTAAAGTATTCTTGCTTTTAGGTCTTATCGATGCTTCTTTCATTATTGGCGTTGGTCTAGCGATGATGTTTGCATTTGCTAACCCATTATTAAGTGTAGTAGCTAAGTAATTAGCTTATAAATAATTTGGCGCTACTTAAATTTAGCGCAAATTAAACGACTTAAATATTGGAGTAAGTAATGAATATTAACTTTACACTTATCGCACAAGCTATTGCATTTGCTGTGTTGATTTGGTTCACAGTGAAATTCGTTTGGCCACCGCTGTTATCAGCGATTGAAACACGCCAAAAGGAAATCGCTGATGGTTTGGCAGCAGCTCAAGAAGGCAGAAGTGCTTTAGACATTGCAGCTAAGAAATCAGAAGCGACATTGACTGAAGCCAAACAAAAAGCGAGTGAGATTATTGGCCAGGCTGAAAAACGTGGTTCACAAATCGTTGAAGAAGCTAAGGGTAACGCTAAAGCTGAGGGCGACCGTATTTTAGCTGGCGCTAAAGCTGAAATCGACCAAGAAGTAAACCGCGCTAAAGAAGGTCTTCGTTCACAAGTGTCTGCGCTAGCAATTGCTGGTGCAGAAAAAATCTTGCGTAAAGAAATTGACGCAAAAGCACACAGTGAAATGTTATCTAAACTAGCAGCAGAACTTTAAGGATAAGACATGGCTGAAATATCAACCATCGCAAGGCCTTACGCAGTTGCTGCTTATAAATTAGGTCGCGAACAAAAGTCGTTAGCTAAATGGTCTGAAATGTTGGGTTTTGTTTCTGCAGTCGCTAGCGATGCGCAGATGCAAGCTTTCATTCAAGACCCAAAAGTAGTCAACAGCGAATTGCAGGACACTTTTTTAAAGGTGTGTGGCGATAAGCTTAACGAACAAGGTCAAAACTTGATTAAAGTGTTGGTTGAGTATGGACGTATGCCTATTTTGCCTGCAATTACTGAAGCGTTTGAAGAGCTTAAAGCGCTAGACGAAGGTACTTTGGATGCGCAAATTATTGCCGCTGCAAAACCTAGTGCTGCAGAAGTCAAAGACTTGGTAAAACGTTTAGAAGCTAAGTTCGGTAAAAAGATTGAAGCCAGTGTTTCTGTAGATTCAGAATTGATTGGCGGCATTAAAATTATTGTTGGCGATACCGTGATAGACGCATCTGTCAAAGGTCAGTTACAAAATTTAGCGTACACGCTTTCAGCTTAGGCCTAAGCAAAGAATAATTTAGGCAAAGAAAATTATTAGGAGTCAAAATGCAGTTATCTACATCAGAAATCAGTGAACTGATTAAAAGCAGATTAGAAAATTTTTCTACCTCAGCTGAAGCGCGTACTCAAGGTACAGTAATTTCAGTAACAGATGGTATCGTTCGTATTCACGGTCTTTCAAACGTGATGGCTGGCGAGATGATCGAGTTCCCAGGCAACACATTCGGTTTGGCGCTTAACTTAGAGCGTGATTCAGTAGGTGCGGTTGTTCTAGGTGACTACGAACATATTACTGAAGGCGACATTTGTAAATGTACAGGTCGTATTTTAGAAGTGCCAGTGGGTCCAGAATTAATCGGTCGCGTTGTCAATGCACTAGGTCAACCAATTGATGGTAAAGGCCCAGTTAATGCAAAAATGACTGATAAAATTGAAAAAGTTGCACCAGGCGTGATTGCACGTAAATCAGTTTCACAACCAGTGCAAACAGGTTTGAAATCAGTTGACTCAATGGTTCCAGTTGGCCGTGGTCAACGTGAATTGATTATTGGTGATCGTCAAACAGGTAAAACTGCAGTTGCGATTGATGCGATTATCAATCAAAAAGGTCAAAATATGACCTGTATCTACGTTGCGATTGGCCAAAAGGCTTCTACAGTGGCTAACGTGGTACGTAAATTAGAAGAAAACGGCGCATTGGCTTACACCATTGTTGTTGCTGCTACAGCTTCTGATTCAGCTGCATTACAATTCTTAGCACCATATGCTGGTTGTACGATGGGCGAATACTTCCGTGATCGCGGTGAAGATGCATTGATCGTTTATGATGATTTGACAAAACAAGCGATTGCTTATCGTCAAATTTCATTGCTATTACGCCGTCCACCAGGCCGTGAAGCTTACCCAGGTGACGTGTTCTACATTCACTCACGTTTATTAGAGCGTGCTGCTCGTGTTAACGAAGATTATGTTGAAAAATTCACAAACGGCGCTGTTAAAGGCAAAACAGGTTCATTGACTGCCTTGCCAGTGATTGAAACTGCGGCTGGTGACGTTTCTGCATTCGTTCCAACTAACGTGATTTCAATTACCGATGGTCAAATCTTCTTAGAAACTGACTTGTTCAACGCTGGTATTCGTCCTGCGATTAACGCTGGTATTTCAGTGTCTCGCGTGGGTGGTGCTGCTCAAACTAAAGTCATCAAGAAATTGGGTGGCGGTGTACGTTTAGCTTTAGCGCAATACCGTGAATTAGCTGCGTTCGCGCAGTTCGCTTCTGATTTGGATGAAGCAACACGTAAACAATTAGACCGCGGTCGTATGTTTACTGAGTTGATGAAACAAGCGCAATACGCTCCATTAAGTGTTTCTAAAATGGCGATTACTTTGTTAGCAGCTAACAAAGGCTATTTCGATGATGTTCCAACCAATAAAGTGTTAGCTTTTGAAAACGCATTACACGGTTTCATGGGCTCTAAATACGCTAAATTGATGGAAGGCATTGAGTCTAGCAAAGATTTAGCTGGCGATAACGAAAAAGCAGTTGAAGCCGCAATTCAGGACTTCAAAGCTACTAATGCATATTAATAGCGCTTACTAATCACTTTTAGGATTAAAAATGGCTGGTAGTAAAGAGATTAGAACCAAGATCAAGTCGGTAGAAAATACTCGCAAGATCACAAAAGCGATGGAAATGGTTGCCGCTTCTAAAATGCGTAAAGCGCAAGATAGAATGCGCGCAAGCCGTCCGTATGCCGAGAAAATTCGTAACGTTGCTGCGCATCTTTCATTTGCAAACCCAGAGTATAAACACCCATATTTAGTTAAACGTGACGTTGTTAAAAATGTTGGTTTGATTGTGGTGAGCTCAGATAAAGGTCTATGTGGCGGTTTAAATACTAATATGTTGCGTCTATCAGTTAACCAAATGAAAAATTGGGAATCTGAAGGTAAAGCGATTGCAGTTAGTGCAATTGGTAACAAAGGTTTTGGCTTCATGAACCGTGTTGGGGCTAATGTTAAGTCACACATTATTGGTTTAGGCGATGTGCCGCATTTAGAGACTTTAATCGGTACGATCAAAGTGATGTTGGATATGTATGAAGCTGGCGAGATTGACCAACTTTATATTAGCTATACTAAATTTATCAATACCATGAAGCAAGAGCCAGTGATGGAGCAATTGTTACCATTGAGTGGTGAGCAACTAGGTAGTCCTAAAGGTCATTGGGATTATATTTACGAGCCTGAAGCTAAGCCAGTAGTTGATCAATTGATGACACGTTACATCGAATCATTAGTGTATAACGCAGTGGCAGAGAATATGGCTTCAGAGCAATCATCGCGTATGGTGGCAATGAAGTCAGCTTCTGACAATGCGAAAGAAGTGATTGGTGATTTGAAACTGGTTTACAACAAAGCACGTCAAGCAGCCATTACCAAAGAGATTTCAGAAATCGTCGGCGGCGCGGCAGCGGTATCATAGTATTTTTAAGAATTAAATTACAATTCAACAGATTAGCTTGAATAGGATATAAAAAATGAGTACAGCGAACGTAGGTGTTAAAATAGGTAAAGTAGTGCAAATTATTGGTGCTGTGGTGGACGTTGAATTTCCACGCGATCAAATGCCTAAAGTATTTGAAGCGTTAATTATTGACGATGCTACAAGCAATGCTGAAGCAGGCTTGACACTTGAAGTGCAACAGCAATTAGGCGACGGTATTGTACGTACCATTGCCATGGGTTCTTCAGATGGTCTCGCACGTGGTACATCATTCAAATCAACAGGCGATCAAATTACTGTACCAGTCGGCGTAGGTACTTTGGGTCGTATTATGGATGTATTAGGTCGCCCAATTGATGAGGCTGGTCCAATTGATTGTGACGAGCGTCGCGCGATTCACCAAAAAGCGCCAACTTTTGAAGAGTTATCTCCTTCTGTTGACTTGTTAGAAACAGGTATCAAGGTGATTGACTTAGTTTGCCCGTTTGCTAAAGGTGGTAAAGTTGGTCTGTTCGGTGGTGCTGGTGTAGGTAAAACAGTGAACATGCTTGAGCTTATTAACAACATTGCAAAACAACACTCAGGTTTATCAGTGTTTGCAGGTGTGGGTGAGCGTACTCGTGAAGGTAACGACTTCTACCACGAGATGGCAGAAGCTGGCGTTATTAAACTTGACGACATGAAAGAATCAAAAGTAGCGATGGTGTTCGGTCAAATGAACGAACCACCAGGCAACCGTCTACGTGTAGCTTTGTCTGGTTTGACAATGGCTGAGAAATTCCGTGACGAAGGTCGTGACGTGTTGTTCTTCGTTGATAACATCTACCGCTACACATTAGCCGGTACTGAAGTATCAGCATTGTTAGGTCGTATGCCATCAGCTGTGGGTTACCAACCTACGCTAGCTGACGAAATGGGCCGTTTACAAGAGCGTATTACTTCAACTAAAACAGGTTCAATTACTTCTATCCAAGCGGTTTACGTACCTGCGGATGACTTGACTGACCCATCACCAGCGACAACTTTCCAACATTTGGATTCAACAGTTGTTCTTTCACGTGACATTGCATCTTTAGGTATCTACCCAGCGGTTGATCCATTAGATTCAACATCACGTCAATTAGACCCATTGGTAGTTGGTGAGGAGCATTACAACGTTGCCCGTTCTGTTCAACAGACATTACAACGTTATAAAGAACTTCGCGACATTATCGCTATTTTGGGTATGGACGAATTGTCACCAGAAGATAAATTAGCTGTTGGCCGTGCACGTAAAATCCAACGTTTCTTGTCACAACCATTCCACGTAGCTGAAGTGTTTACTGGCGCGCCAGGTAAATATGTACCACTAAAAGAAACAATCAAAGGCTTTAAAGCGATTGTTGCTGGTGAATACGATCACTTGCCTGAGCAAGCGTTCTACATGGTAGGTGGCATTGAAGAAGCAGTAGAAAAAGCCAAAACTTTAAACTAAGCCAATGATTTTAATAAATGCAATTTAATATCAAGTTAACTTAGTAAAATTTAATAAAGTATAGAGAAAAATATGGCAAATACTGTACATATCGATGTAGTAAGTGCAGAAGCTAGCATATTTGCTGGTGAAGCTGAGTTTGTTGTAGTGCCAGCAAGTACAGGTGAGGTTGGTATCTACCCTCATCACGCACCAATGGTCACTACAATTAAACCTGGTGCATTACGTATCAAGCTATCTGATTCTGCTGAAGAAACTTTGATTTTTATCTCTGGCGGTTTGTTAGAAGTTCAACCAGGTTTAATTACTGTTTTGGCTGATACAGCAGTGCGTGGTCACGATTTAGATGAAGCTAAAGCGCTTGCATCAAAAGCCGCTGCAGAAGAAGCAATGAAAAATCGTACTTCAGACATTGATTATGCAAAAGCACAGGCTGAATTGTCTGAGGCGATTGCACAGATTCAAGCAATTGAGCGACTACGTAACGTTAAGCACTAATTGCAATAATCAATTCGGTGCTATATTACTTAACGCTAGTAAGTTAACACCAGCAAAAAGGCAGCTCAGGCTGCCTTTTTTGTTATACTTTAGCCATGCGAAAGTCACAAAGTTTTTAAAGTTATGATGCCACTTAATATCATTATTCTTGCAGCGGGTAAAGGTACTCGCATGCACTCTAATACACCTAAAGTCTTGCATGCAATAGGTGGAAAGTCGATATTAGCGCATGTGATTGACTGTGCGAAAATGCTAAATCCAAGCAAAATAATTGTGGCGTATGGCTATGGTGGCGAAGTTGTTCGTGAAGCATTTTTGCTTGAAAATATTACTTGGGTAAACCAAGTAGAACAGCTTGGTACAGGTCATGCTGTGCAACAAGCTCTCCCCTTCTTAGATATTGATGCACAGTCGTTAGTAATGCTGGGTGATGTTCCTCTGGTTGATGTAGCAGCTTGTAAAGCCTTAATTGAGCAAGCCAATAATAAGTTGGCGATTCTATCTTTTAATAAAGCTGATCCCACTGGGTACGGTCGCATTGTGCGAGCTGATAATCAAAATGTAATAGCGATTGTCGAGCATAAAGATGCAACAGTAACGCAGCGTAATATCGTTGAAGTCAATACTGGCATTATGGCAATGCCTAATATGCATTTAACAAAGTGGTTATCACAACTGACCAATAACAATGCGCAAGGCGAATATTATCTGACTGATATTGTGGCGCTGGCTGTGCAACAGGGTGTAGAAGTTGTTGCAGAAATGACAGATGATGAGTGGTCAGTGACAGGTATTAATTCTAAAACAGATTTAAGTGCTATAGAGCGAGTGTATCAAGCACGTATTGCGCAAAAATTACTGCTACAAGGTGTGACGTTAAAAGATCCTGCTCGTCTAGATGTGCGCGGGTCGGTAAGCTGTGGCAAAGATGTAGAGATTGATGTTAATTGCGTGTTTGAAGGTGATGTTAATTTAGGTGATAACGTAAAAATCTCAGCAAACTGTGTCATCAAAAATGCAACTATAAAGGCTGGTGCTCAAATCGCACCGTTTACACATATAGATGACACTGAGATTGGTGAAAACAGCCGTATTGGCCCATTTGCAAGATTGCGCCCAGGTACTACACTGGCTGCAGACACGCATATTGGTAACTTTGTAGAGCTCAAAAATTCGCAAGTTGATGTAGGTAGCAAGATTAATCATCTAAGTTATGTGGGCGATACTACCGTAGGCAAACAAGTGAATATTGGCGCTGGAACGATTACTTGTAATTACGATGGTGCGAATAAGCACCGCACCAATATTGAGGATGATGTATTTATTGGGTCTGATACACAACTAATTGCACCTATCACTATAGGTAAAGGCGCAACAATAGGAGCTGGATCAACAATTACTAAGGACGCACCTGCCGATCAGCTCACGTTTTGCCGGTCAAAAGATCAAAAATCGATTAAAGGTTGGAAGCGACCTTCCAAGATTCAAAAGTAGCTAATTTAGAAAGAATTAACTTTATGTGTGGCATTGTAGGCGCAGTTGCAAATAGAAATGTGGTTTCAACACTTATCGAGGGTTTAAGTCGTTTGGAATATCGCGGTTACGATTCTGCAGGTATTGCAGTTTTAAATAATGGTGGTATAGAGAGAGTTAGAGCTGTAGGTCGAGTGTCTGCCATGACAGATAAAGCGCTAGAGATAAGCCTAAGTGGGCAGGTTGGTATTGGTCACACGCGTTGGGCAACACATGGCGGCGTAACTGAAAACAACGCGCATCCACATGTATCAAAAGACGAAATTGCCGTGGTTCATAACGGCATTATTGAAAATCACAATGAACAGCGTGATAAATTAATGAAACTTGGCTATCAGTTTACTTCGCAAACTGATACCGAAGTGATTGCTCACCTTATTCACTTTTACCACAATCAAGGTTTAGTCTTGCTAGCCGCAACCAGAATGGCGGTAGCTGAACTGACAGGCGCATTTGCGATTAGTGTCATTTCAGTTAAAGAACCTGAACACATGATTACAGCTCGCCAAGGTTGCCCTTTATTAATAGGCTTGGGTGAAAATGAAAACTTCATTGCATCTGACGTGTCAGCTGTACTTTCAGTCACGCGCAAAGTGATTTACCTTGAAGATGGAGACGTCGCTGATATACGTCGAGATGGCGTTACAATTTTCGGTAATGATGGCAATACTGTAGAACGTAAAATTCACATGAGTGATGTGTCGCTCGCCAGCATGGAGCTTGGCCCGTATGCGCACTTTATGCAAAAAGAAATACACGAGCAGCCTAAAGCACTTACAGATACGATAGAAGCATTAATCGATGATAATAGCTTTTCCCCCGTACTGTTTGGTGACTCAGCTAGTGATGTTTTTAGCCAAGTGGATAGCATACTAATACTTGCTGCAGGAACAAGCTATTACGCAGCGCTAACTGCTAAATATTGGTTAGAAAGTATTGCAAAAATACCTACTAATGTTGAAATTGCCAGTGAATATCGCTACCGAGTGTCTGTGCCAAACGCAAAGCAATTAATAGTCACTATTTCACAGTCAGGTGAAACATTAGACACTATGGAAGCGCTTAAGCACGCTAAATCATTAGGCCAACACTACACGCTATCGATTTGTAACGTGCAAGAAAGCGCCATTCCACGTGCCTCAAAGTTAGTGTTCTACACACGTGCTGGGGCAGAAATAGGTGTAGCTTCCACCAAAGCCTTCACCACGCAATTGGTGGCTTTGTTCACCTTAGCTGCCACATTAGCTAAACAACGCGGCATGCTAAATGAGGCACAAGAACAAGACTATCTAACAGCGCTGAGGCAATTAGGTGGTAGCGTGCAGCACGCGCTGAATTTAGAGCCACAAATACGTGAGTGGGCAAAAGCTTTTGCTGATAAACACCATGCACTGTTTTTAGGTCGTGGGATACACTATCCTATCGCCTTAGAAGGTGCACTTAAGCTTAAAGAAATTTCGTATATTCACGCTGAAGCTTATCCTGCAGGTGAGCTTAAACATGGCCCTTTAGCGTTGGTTGATAGTGATATGCCCGTGGTAGTCATTGCGCCAAATGACACCTTGTTAGAAAAAGTGAAATCTAACATGCAAGAAGTAAAAGCGCGTGGTGGTGAGCTCTTTGTATTTGCAGATGATGATAGTCATTTTGCCGAAAGTGAATGCGTGCATGTCATCCGTACCCCGCGCCATGTAGGCGTGCTTTCCCCTATATTGCACACTATTCCAGTGCAGTTGTTAGCCTATCATGTGGCATTAATTAAGGGCACTGATGTAGATAAGCCAAGAAATTTGGCAAAATCTGTGACGGTTGAATAGAACTAAACGAGGC
Source organism: Methylotenera sp. (assembly GCF_029945705.1). Classification (GTDB taxonomy): domain Bacteria; phylum Pseudomonadota; class Gammaproteobacteria; order Burkholderiales; family Methylophilaceae; genus Methylotenera. The sequence goes on along the minus strand of NZ_JAQSDC010000053.1, from coordinate 47,485 downwards.
AACATATGAGTCACAGCTCTAAAACTGCCATGCGAAATTCTGAAAGTCGCTTATATGACCTAATTGCGCAAAGATTATTGCCAGAGGCCAATAAAGCGGAAATAGATCAGCGTATTTGGGATTTGTTTGGTGAGGAATGGTGTGTGATGATGACTGATTTGGCGGGGTTTTCTCGCCGAGTTGCGGAGTATGGCATCATTCATTTTTTGCAGACAATTTACGAATCTGAGCGTTTGTTATTACCAGTGATTGAGCAGCATGAAGGTTTTTTGCTTAAAACAGATGGCGACTCTTTTTTAGTCATTTTTCGTAAGCCACAGAAAGCTTTGCAATGCGCACTTGTGATGCAGCAAATTTTAGTTCCCTACAACGAAGCTAAACTGGAGCAGGAAAGAGTCCATTTATGCGTAGGTTTGGGTTTTGGTAAGATTTTGCGTGTAGGGAATACTGAAGTGTTTGGTGCTGAAGTGAATGCGGCCTGTAAGCTGGGTGAAGATGTTGCCAAACAAGGTGAAACTTTGGTGACAGGGGCATTTCAGCAAGCTTGCGCAGATTTTTCTGGGGTGACTTATCAAAAGCTAGAGCATGCACCTGCTGGTGCAAATTCTGCTTATAAAGTGATTCTCAATTAGAAAGAGCTGAGTTAGTAAGTACTCGGTTCTTTCAAAATCACAGGGGTAATGTCTAAAGTACCGCCGTCATGCCCCACCATCATTTGCCCATCTTGAATGGTGCAACTGATATTAAAGCCACGCTCTGCAATACTTGCTAGCTCTTTTGTTTCAGGTAGATTAATCACAGTGAGGTTGTTGGTTTTAAGTAAGGCTTTGCTGTTAGCCGCCCACCACATATCAGCCACTCGCCCTCCGTAAAGCACTACCACTACTTGCTTGGCACGCCCTGCCGCTTTGCGAATATCTTTTTCTGTAGGTAAACCAACATCCATCCATAACTCAATGGCGCCAGTCAGGTCTTTTTGCCATAAATCCGGCTCTTCATCATCGCTTAAGCCTTTGCCGAATGTTAACGCTTCATTGGCATACATGGCAAAGCCGATTAACCGAACCATCACGCGCTCATCGGTTTCTGACGGATGTTTAGCGATGGTTAAATTATGTTGCTGGTAGTAATTACGATCCATATCTGAAACTTGCAGATCGATTTTATAAATTGTGGATTTAATTGCCATTTAATCTGAGCCTTTTATCGTTGGCACATTATACCTACATTATCATCACCAATTAGTCCTGAATGACTGAGAGCGAGCAAGCATGCTGGCTTTCTGTTAAGCTTTCATTTTTTATTTTAGCAAAACAAAAAAGGGTTTTATTTTGGCTCAATATGTCATGTCTATGCTCCGTGTGAGCAAAATCGTTCCTCCTAAAAAGACCATTATTAAAGATATTTCTTTATCTTTTTTCCCTGGCGCAAAAATTGGTTTGTTGGGTTTAAATGGTTCAGGTAAATCTACAGTGCTACGCATTATGGCAGGCGTGGATAAAGAGTTTGAGGGCGAAGTGCAATGGCAACCTAATATGACAATTGGTTATTTGCCTCAAGAGCCACAATTAGACCCAGAAAAAACCGTGCGTGAAGAAGTTGAATCAGGCATGGGTGAAGTAATGGAGGCGCAAGCCAAGTTAGAGGCGGTATATGCGGCTTATGCAGAGCCAGACGCAGATTTTGATAAGTTGGCTGAAGAGCAAGCCAAGTGGGAAAACATTATTGCGGCAAGCGGCAGTGACTTAACCACACAACTAGAGATAGCCGCAGATGCGCTGCGCCTACCACCTTGGGATGCAAAAATTGGCCCACTATCAGGCGGTGAAAAGCGCCGTGTGGCTTTATGTAAACTATTGCTTTCTAAGCCAGATATGCTGCTACTAGACGAGCCAACTAACCATTTGGATGCAGAGTCTGTGGAATGGTTAGAACAGTTCTTAGTGCGCTTTCCAGGTACTGTGGTGGCGGTCACGCATGATCGATACTTCCTTGATAACGCAGCGGAATGGATTTTAGAGTTAGATCGCGGCCATGGTATTCCATGGAAAGGCAATTACTCAAGCTGGCTAGACCAAAAGCAAGCACGTTTGGCGCTGGAGGAATCGCAAGAATCTTCACGTCGTAAAGCATTGAATACCGAGTTGGAGTGGGTGCGCCAAAACCCAAAAGCACGTCAAGCAAAAAGTAAATCACGTATTGCCCGCTACGAAGAGTTAGCCAGTGCCGAATATCAAAAACGTAATGAAACGCAGGAAATATTCATTCCCGCAGGTGAGCGTTTAGGTGATCAGGTCATTGAGTTTAACGGCGTCAGCAAAGCCTTTAAAGACCGTTTATTGATTGATAATTTGAGCTTCAGTGTGCCAGCAGGCGCGATTGTCGGCATTATTGGCCCAAACGGCGCAGGTAAATCAACGCTGTTTAAAATGATTACAGGCAAAGAAACGCCCGACAGTGGTGAAGTGAACATCGGTCAAACAGTGAAAATGGCATATGTTGACCAAAGCCGCGATGCGTTGAGCGATGCTAAAACGGTATTTGACGAAATTTCAGGTGGCTCAGATATTCTTACCGTCGGTCGTTACGAAACACCATCACGTGCTTACATTGGTCGCTTTAACTTTAAAGGCGGTGATCAGCAAAAAATCGTTGGTCAACTTTCAGGCGGTGAACGTGGCCGCTTGCACTTGGCTAAAACGCTTATTTCAGGCGGCAATGTGTTGCTGCTAGATGAGCCGTCAAACGACTTAGACGTGGAAACCTTACGTGCGCTAGAAGATGCCTTACTAGAGTTTGCTGGTTGCGTATTGGTGATTTCACATGATCGCTGGTTCTTAGACCGTATTGCGACACACATTCTAGCCGCAGAAGGCGAATCACAATGGACATTTTTTAACGGTAACTATCAAGAGTATGAAACTGATAAACGCAAACGCTTGGGTGAAGAAGGCGCTAAACCTAAACGTATTCGTTATAAGCCTATTACGCGCTAGGCATTTATATCACTATACAACTGAAAGGAATCACATATGGCATTTACTGAACATTCAGAGCTTAGAGAGGTGCATGGCATTTCTGATAACGAAAAATCCCGAATCAGAACCTTTATGCAAGGTGCCATCTATTGCTGGGTCAAAAACCGCGCTGGTGAACCATTCGCTGTACGAGACCTAATGGGTGGCACAAATACTGATTGGGCGGGTACTCCCCTGCAAGCACTCTACGATAAGCATATCGACGCTGGAAAAGACGCCGAATCGGCGTCTGAGGATGCCGCCAAGGACTTGGGGTGGCTAGTCAAGCGTGTTTTGGCTGATGACAAGCGGACCTTCATAGCTGGTAAAGCTGGGCTTGTCAGCTCCTACCATTGGATAGGTAACGAGTACTGAATTCAACATACAACCCATCTCTAAAGGCTCGCTACCGCAAGCCTTTACTTTTTACATTAAAATTTATCAGAAAGATAGAAAAATGAACTATATAACAATAAAAACAGCACTGAATGTTTCCTGCCTGCTCACCACAGTTATTATTTCCAGCTCAGTTCAAGCTGAACCAGAAGCTAATGCTAACTTTAAATTAACGAATAAATATATAAAAAAATCCATAGAAATGTCTTCATTTGACGAAAAGGCTTTGAGATGGCGAGATATTACAATATCCAAAGATGGCAAAATGGGATGTGCTACTTTTAATGGTAAAAATAAGTACGGAGCGTATGGCGGCTATCAGACTGTAAGATATGTAGTTATGGCAGATAGTGTTGGCGTAATGGAGAATGATTCAATTTGCTACGACTTAATTACTGAAAGTAATTTACGTAGCACACCTGAAGGACGGATTAAATATGAGAAAAAGCAGCAAGATTTAGCGGATGCTGAGAAATTACGGATGCAAAAAATTGATGAAGCCATGGAGAAAGGCAGGCATGAGAAGTTTGACAGTATGTCGCCAGAGCAGCGAGATTTCTTTGAGAGAGCAGCCGCTGATGAAAAAGCTAATAAAGAGTTGGAAGAAAAAAATGCAAAAGATAAAGCTGAAATGGATGAATTATTACGATTAGACAAACTTAAAGGTCAATCTAGCGAACCTGAAATTAGCAAGCCTGAAAAACTAACACCTAAAAAATTATTTGACTTATTGCTCAAATAAAAAGCTGTAATAATTAAGAACACTTAACTTTGCAACTTACAAGCCTAACTATTATTTAAAGCCAATCCCAATCTAAGCGCTTCTTATGAGGCGCTTTTTTCATGGCAAAATCCCATAAAAATGGTGTTTGTGCTCAAAGACATTTACCTAGTTCACCATTATTAAGGCTGCTCACATTCGTAGAGATTGCCTGAGTTGCTTCCGCAACAGCTTCACCCACACCTTTTATTATGGCATCTATATCGTTACTAACCGCTTTGCTGAAAATGGTTTGGCACGATAACGCGCTATTATCGGCTGTACTGGAGTCAGTATTTAAGCGGGTAATCGTCCACGCAAAATTAGTTTGTACTTGTTCACCTAGGGTCGCATTGAATTGCTGCAATGCAATAGCGATGCGGTAAGTTGGTTGATTGGCTAATCTTCGGCTATGTGAAATCTCGATAGCGCCAAGTTGATTGGTGATGCCAGCAACAAATGCATCATGAAGTTCGTCATCAAATGAAGATGACCAGCGATCCTGCTCAAGAATTTTCAGTTGAGAAGTCTCTTTTGAGGTAAGTACAAGCTGCGGGCGTTTCAAACGTTCTGGAACGCGCACGGGCAATATCTCAATGGCAATCGGCATTGTTTTTGATATAGCTGCAGGCTGGTGTTGCGTTGGGTTATTTAAGGTATAAAAACGCGTTGTTGCGGCTTGTGCGCATGCCGCGAGCGCGGCAACCAGCGTCAGTATCAATGCGGTAGATTTGGTGAAACTCATACGATGACTCCAATTTTTCATATTACTTATTCATGTTACAAGGTTGTGAGCGCTTTCTATGCGGCTATGAAGTTAAGGGTTATCAATGGCTTTGCCACGAATCAGCGATTCAGGATGTTGTTCAAGATAATCGGTTAATACTTTTAACGAGCTTGCAGCACGTGATAAATCTTGTAGCGTTTGTCTTAAATCTTGCTGTAATGGCGCGTCTTCTGACAGTGTATGCTGCGCACTATCAAGTGTTTTGCGCACATCTTTCATCGCGGCGGTTACTTCGGGCGCTACGTCTTGATTCAATGTTTGTGTCAATTTCTCTGCACTGTTTAAAGTATGGTTTAACGTGACTAATGACTTTTGCAAATCTACACCAATTTGGTCGAACGGCACCTTACTGAGCTTGCTAGTAATTGTCGCAATTTGTGTTTGTAACTCATCTAGACCATTAGGGATAGTTGGTAATTCGATGGGTGTACTAGATGCTTGCACTACAGGTGTTGCTTTGGGGAAGAAATCCAGTGCAACATAAAGCTGACCCGTCAGCAAATTACCTGTGCGCAGTTGTGCACGTAGGCCGCGACTAATCATAAATTGTATACGTTGCTGCTGAGTGTAAGGCGACTGAGCTTGATCTTTAACGTATTTACTACCAAGCCTAGCAGGGTAAATCTCTATCACCACGGGCATATTGAATTGTTCAAGTTTAGCGTCATATTCAATACCCACCGACTTAACTTGACCTAGCTCCACACCGCGAAAATCGACCGTTGCGCCGGGTGTTAAACCACGTACCGACTGATTAAAATGTAGGATGACTGTTTCAGGATCGCCGTCTGGCGCTTTGAGCGCATCGGCTTGATCCTGCGCTAGTAGAAATGTGGTGTTTTCTTTCGAGAGCGCACCAGGATTACCATCTGCTGATTGGAATGCCAGTCCACCCAGCACCACACTAGCCAATGATTGCGTATTGACCTTAAAGCCGCTGGCGTTCACTTGAATATCGACTCCGCTAGCGTGCCAAAAACGCGTATTCACACCAACAAACTTGTCATAAGGCTTATCGATGAAGATACGCAAGCTAACGCCTTTGCCGTCCTCATCTAAATCATAAGCAGAAACCCTGCCGACTTTGACGCGACGGTAGAAAATGGGTGAGCCAACATCGACTGATCCTAAGTCATCTGCATGCAACATAAACTGCTTACCTGAGTCATCGCGCGTCACGGTTGGTTGTACTTCTAGCCCAGTGAACTCTTTGGTTGTTTCTTCTGATACGCCGCCATCCGCGGCAATATAGGCGCCAGACAGCAATGTGCCGAGTCCTGAGATACCAGATGCACCTAAACGTGGACGAACCACCCAATAGTGTGTGTCCATCGTGGTAAAGCTTTCTGCATTTTTAGCTAATTGCACTTTGACTTGTACTTGAGAGCGGTCTTTACTCAAGCTGATAGTCTGCACTTCACCAATATCCACCTCTTTATATTTTACTCGGGTTTTACCTGCTTCTAGGCCTTCACCAGTGCGGAATGTAATGGTGATGACGGGACCGCGGTCTATGAGTATTTTAGCCACTAAGACGATACCAATAATTGCAGCGATAATAGGAATTAGCCATACCAGCGACGGCAACCACTTACGTTGTTGCTCACGTTTTGGAGTCGGCAGGCCAGCTACATTTTCTTGAGTAATCTCTTCGCTCATCACATTTCTTTCATCATGTCTTTAATTGGCATTACTTTTGTATGAGGCATCAGTAACTATAGCTGACGGACTTGAAGTTAGGGAGTTTGAAGTGTCCCATATTAATCGCGGATCAAAGCTAAGAGAGGCTAACATGGTTAATACCACGACTGCGCCAAAAGCGACTATACCGACGCCAGCAGTGATTTGGGCAAATCCCTGAATCTGCACTAAACCCACTAAAAGAGAAACGACAAACACATCCAGCATTGACCAGCGGCCGATGATTTCTAATAGACGATATAACTTAGCACGCTCGAGTTGCCGCCACACACTTTGCCGCTGTGAGCTAATTACTAATATCAATAGTGAGGCTAATTTAAGTAAGGGTACAAGAAAGCTGGCGATGAAAACGATGGCTGCTAGCTCCCAATCTCCAGATACCCAGAAGAAAATGATGCCACTCAAAATGGTATCCTGATGCGTGTCAAAGAAGGTGCTGGTGATCATCACAGGCAATATATTGGCTGGAATATACATAATACATGCGGTAATGAGGAGTGCCCAAGTACGGTTAAGACTATCTGGCTTACGCCTGTGTAATGTGGCGTTGCAGTGTTGGCAACATTCACCTTCCTGTGCATCTTTCCAGAGTTTGCCGCATTGGTGACAGGCCAGCATGGCCAAACTGCTGACAGTTTTGAATTTAGTGCTTATAAACTCAGCGTTTGATTCAGCATTAGCTTGCATTGCAATGTTAACCCGCACCTTATTTGTCATCGTGCCTTCTGTTCAGAGATTTCTATCTGCCATAGGTAGCGTGGGTTAAACGATACCACGACGGTGAGCATGACAGTCAGCATGCAAAATGCCCACAGAGCAATACCAGGGATAATCGTCGCCATGTTTGATAGTTTGATGAGCGCGACCAGCACGCCCAGCATGAATACCTCTATCATGCCCCAAGGGCGGAGCACTTGCATCACACGTATCAATAAGCTAAATCCAGGACGGCCATTTGAACTGGTTGATGGAATGAGTAAGTAAAACAAGATCAGCATCTGCATGAATGGGAATAATATAGTGGTTGCTAATACCAGCAGCGCTACCAGCGAGGCTCCCTCGGTGCTTAGGGACAATACGGCACCCATTAATGTCGTTTTGCTGACTAAGCCCTGCAACTCTATTTGGACAATTGGGAAGGTATTAGCAATGACAAAAATGATCAGGCTGGCGATGGTCAACGGCAGCAAGTGATTACGCCGTTCTTGCGCATTACGGTCAATTTCAGCGCCACAACGCGTGCAACGCGCAATTTCGCCATTAGCCAGCGACAGTTTGTGAAATACGGCGTCACACTGCTCACAGGCAATCATATCTTGGATTTCATGCATAGTTTATGCTTAGCGATGTTTAGTGATGTCTGTAATTAAACTATAACTTAGAAAAGGTGATACAGGGATTAACTAAGCTAAAGCAGAGTAATACAGTTGGTTAAATTCTATTCATTATTGTGGGATTATTTATAGCCAATCCCAGTCTAGGCGTTTCTTATGAGGCGCTTTCTTCACAGCAAAATCCCAGATAAATGGCGGTATTAAGCGCATTAATCTAGCTACCCAACCCATTTGCCATGGAATCACACAGAAGCGGCGTTTGTTTTCAACAGCATTGGCAAACTTATCTGCGAATACATCAGCATCCATTAAAAATGGCATTTTGTATTGATTCACGTTTGTCATTGGCGTGCGAATATAACCTGGCGCAATAGTGGTGACGGCAATATTGTCTGGCGCCATTTCTACGCGCAAGCTTTCTAAATAACTGATGGCGGCCGCTTTACTTGCGCTATAAGCACCTGCGCCTGGCAAGCCACGAATTCCAGCAACACTGGCAACGCCGACTAATTGACCTTGCCCAGCCTTGCGCATAGACTCAATAAAAGGTTGAAAGGTATGCACCAAACCCATGACGTTAATATCCATAATCGCTTGAAAGGCGGCGATGTCTTCAACATGTTCGGTGAGCGTTCCACGGCTCACGCCAGCGCAGGCAATCACTATGTCTGGTGTGCCATGTTGCTGCATAAAATCTGTGGCGGCTGAGGCAAGCGCTTGATGATTGCGCACATCAAGCGGGTAAATGGCACATTTAACTTTGTAGGATTCTTGTAGCTTAAATTGTAACTTTTGTAAGTGCTCACTACGCCTGGCAACTAGTCCTATTGTGCTGTCTGTATTTTCATAGCGTTTAGCATATTCTGTAGCAAGCGCCTCGCCTATGCCGCTAGAAGCGCCAGTAATAAAAACTTTCATGTGTGTGCCTTGCTGATGAAATCAATTTAACCTTTGTGCAAAGGTGGGCGAATGACTATAAATATTATAGACGTAAAAAACCCGTTTATACCAAGAGGCAGAAACGGGTTAATTGGTTGGCGCTAAAGTCTTGTAAAAATCACCGATTAAACACTCTATGGAACAGAGACGTTAACCAGTTTGATTCTTCAACTACTTTTTTGCTGGAGCTTTACCTTTGCTTGCGCGAACGTTTCCTACAATATAATCAACCGTTTTAAGTGCTTGCTCGTTACCACCAGCCATTGTGCTAGAAGTAATGAATTGACCATTGATAATAAAACTAGGCACGCCAGTTGCGCCAGAAGCACGGAAGAAGTTTGCCGCTTGGTTCAATTTATTATTCATAGAGAATGATTTAAATGCTGCTTCTACTTTAGCTTTATCTAAGCCGCTTTTTTTAGTCATCCAATCAATAATAGCCACTTCATTGGTCGGATCTAGCACTTTTTCTTTATGCACAGCATCAAACAAAGCGGTATGTAATTTGTCTGATAATTTTAAGTCTTCCATAGCATAGAAAGCTTTTGCCATAGGCGCCCAAGATGGATTAGGCAAGCCTGGTACGCGTTTGAATGCTACATCTGCTGGTAATTTTTTTACCCATGCGTTGAGGATAGGATCCATGTGATAGCAATGAATACAGCCATACCAAAATATCTCAGTCACCTCAATTTTAGCTGGGTTGTCTGTATTGATGACTTCTGCTGTTTTATCAAACTCTTGACCCAATTGTGGGTCTGCTGCCAACACATTGAATGAGGCTAACAGCATTAATGCGGCCAACAATTTTTTCATCTTTAACTTTCCTTTTAACTTTGTTTAATTAACGTCTTTAAAAAACGGGGTCTAAAATTTAACTATCTACATTAATGATTGATATTCACTAATCATTACTTACATACGAACGTGTGACTTTTAATTTGGCTGACAATTCAATCTACAAAAATTGTAGTTACTCTCTATAGTGATTTGTCTACCTTACTGGTTTTCATTATTGACTTTAATTAAGTCAGCGTTAAAGCCATTGCTAATTAAGTCTTTTTTAGTTTTGTTGATTTGGTCTAAGTCACTTAACGGTCCAACGCGCACTCTGTGCCAAATGCCTTTGTCAGGAATTGTCGCTGTTTGTACTACAGCCTCAAAACCTTGCAATGCTAGTTTAGCTTTCAAGTTATCAGCTTCTTCATCTGTTTGAAAAGCACCTACTTGTAAAAAGTAACTTTTTTGCACGACTGGTTGCTGGTCGTTTGCTTTGATTTTATCTTCTTCTTCTTTGCTTACTTTACTCTCACTACCCGGCAAAATCGTGTAAAAGTCAAAACGTGTTTTGTCATCTACGTTTTCAGCGCTATTGTCTGCAGCCGCTTGTTTGTCTTTCTCAGCTGCGGCTTTTGCAGCTTCAGCTTTAGTGTCCGCAACAATTTTATCTGCCAGTGGCGTTTTAGGTTCTTTGTCGGTTTGCACGCCAAATGGGCTATCGCCGCCTTTAATAAACATCACCACGCTCAGTGATGCCGCAACGCCTAATAAAATGCCGACCAATAGACCTGTTAAAAATGGACTGCCTTTGTTGCTGCTTTTGGTTCTTTCAGGGCTTGGTTTGTAATCTCTACTCATAATTTTCTAAAGTCCTAACATTGGTACTACATTTTTTCGGGCGCACTTACGCCAAGTAAATCTAAGCCATTTTTTAAGACTTGTTGCGTAGCGCTAATCAAACTTAAGCGTGCTAGTTTAACGGTTTCATCTTCAATTAAAAACTTATATTCATTGTAATAACTATGCAAATCACTCGCTAAATCTTTTAAGTAATTAGCGATTACGTGTGGTGCTAGCTCAGTCGCGGCATTTGCAACTGTTTCAGGGTAAGAGCTTAAGTGTTGCAACAGCGCGGTTTCATGCGGATTGTTGAGCGGGCTTAAATCTACACCATTTAGCTGCGTTGCCACCCCGCCCCATTGGGCTAATACGCTGCAAATACGGGCATGCGCATATTGAATATAAAACACTGGGTTGTCATTGGTTTGTGCTCTTGCTAAATCAATATCAAACACCAATTGTGAGTCTGAACGCCGCGCCGCCAAGAAGTAACGCGTTGCGTCACAGCCGACTTCTTCAATTAAATCACGCAGCGTTACGTAGCTACCCGCGCGTTTTGATAGTTTGACTTCTTCGCCACCGCGCATCACTGTGACCATTTGGTGCAATACATAATCTGGCCAACCGCTTGGAATACCAGCATCTAAAGCCTGTAAGCCAGCACGAACGCGCGTAATAGTGCTGTGGTGGTCAGCGCCCTGCTCGTTAATCACCCGTACAAAGCCGCGGTTCCATTTCTCTGCATGGTAAGCCACATCTGGTACAAAGTAAGTGTAGCCGCCTTCAGATTTGCGCATCACACGGTCTTTATCATCGCCAAAATCTGTGGTTTTTAGCCATAAAGCATTGTCTAACTCATAGGTGTGACCGCTTTTAATCAGCGCTTGCACGGTTTCTTCAACTTTGCCTTCTGAGTAGAGCGCACTTTCTAATGAAAATACGTCAAACTTAATTTGAAAGGCTTTTAAATCTAAATCTTGCTCATGGCGCAAATACGCTACAGCAAAGGTGCGCACGGCGTCCTCGTCGCTAGTATCACCATTGGCGGTAACTTGCATATCATCGGCAGTCACGGTTTCTTTATTCAAGAAAGCGTTGGCGATGTCCATAATATAGTCGCCACGGTAACCGTTCTCAGGAAAGCTGGCATCGTCCGTTGAAGTGCCTTTACAGCGCGCTAATACTGAAATCGTCAGATTATCGATCTGCGCGCCAGCATCGTTGTAATAAAACTCACGTGTGACATCCCAGCCATTCGCATCTAACAGGCGCGCCAGGCAATCGCCGACTGCCGCACCACGTCCATGACCAACATGCAATGGGCCTGTTGGGTTGGCTGAAACAAATTCAACTTGAACTTTTTGAGGCTTACCATTTTCATCTTGACCAACATTATTGCGACCAAAGTTCGCGCCGCTTTTTAAAATATCGTTCACAACCGCTTGCTGCGATTGTGCATTTAAAAAGAAGTTAATAAATCCTGCGCCCGCGATTTCGGTTTTCGCGATATAGTCACTGGCTGGCAATGCTTCGAGAATTTGCGCGGCAATGGTGCGTGGATTTTGTTTGAGCGGTTTAGCTAAAACCAAAGCTAAATTGGTTGCAAAATCACCATGTTCGGCAGATTTTGGGCGTTCAAGTAAAATAGTCGCTTCAAATTCAGGCGCAATAGTTTTTGCGGCTGCAGTCAGTAATTGGGTAAGATGTGTTTTCACAATAGTTGCATTACATGCTAAAACCGCTATTTTAACCTACTGTCGCCATTTTTACTTTAATCAGTTGATTTTCTAAATATAACTTTGCCCAAATCCATCCTAAAAATTGCCTTAGATGTGCCCTTAGACCGCTTATTTGATTATTTGAGCGGTGGTCATGTTGCACAAATTGGTCAGCGCGTACTTGTGCCATTTGGACGTAGAAGCCAAATTGGCATTGTGATGGGCTTTGCTGAAACTAGCGAATTTCCGATAGAAAAGCTCAAGCCAGTGACGCAGGTGTTTGCCGACGAGTTGCCAATTAATACTGAAACGTTAAATTTGATTAAGTTTAGCGCGGATTATTATCAGTATCCGTTTGGACAAGCTTTGTTGGCTGCCCTACCCTCACGTTTGCGGCAAATTGCGCCAGCCGTTTCGCGTAAGCAATTCGCTTATCAATTAACCGAGTTAGGGCGCGTGCAGACGATAGAGCAAATCCCTAAACGCCAATTGGTCACGCGTCGCGTTTTTGAGGCATTGCAAGCATCTGAACTGCTGACCGAGTCTGAGTTAGATGCCATTTCCAGCGGCGCACGCAAAGCTGCGAAACAGTTGGTTGTAGATGGATGGGCAAGTAGTCAGCAAGTACAGGCAGTGCTGCGTGTTTTAGAACAACAATCAGCCTCTGAACCAGACTTGAATAATGAGCAGGCGCATGCAGTTGAGCAAATTGTGCAAGGTTCAAACGAATTTAAAGCTTGGTTATTACATGGCATTACGGGTAGCGGCAAAACTGAAGTGTATATTCGTTTGATGCAGCATTTTTTAGCTGCTAAAGATGCTCAAGTGCTAGTGTTAGTACCAGAAATCAATTTAACGCCGCAGCTAGAGTCTCGCTTCAGAAGCCGTTTCATCAATATCCCATTAGTGAGTTTGCACAGTAATTTAAGCGAGAGTGAACGCTTACATCATTGGCAATTGGCGCAATCTGGCACGGCTAAAATCATCATCGGAACACGGCTTTCAATTTTCACGCCTTTGCCAAACTTAAAGCTCATTATTATTGATGAAGAGCACGATGGTTCCTACAAACAGCAAGACAGTATGCGCTACCATGCGCGTGATATTGCCTTGGTACGTGCCAAACGTTTGAATATTCCCGTGGTACTGGGTTCAGCTACACCAGCGCTAGAGAGCTGGCATAATGCCACTGCAAATAAATATAATTTACTTAGTTTAAATCAGCGCGCGGTAACGGCGGCGCAATTGCCTAATATTGAGTGTATCGATACGACTAAAGTGAATTTGCAACAGGGTTTAACGCCGCAATTGATTGCTGCTTTAAAACTCAGGTTGGCACGTAAAGAGCAAAGTTTATTGTTTATTAATCGTCGCGGTTATTCGCCTGTGTTGTTGTGTTCCGCTTGTCATTGGATTGCGCCCTGCACACGCTGCAGTAGCCGCTTGGTGGTACATTTAGGACAACGAAAACTACGTTGCCATCATTGCGGGCATGAACAAAAAATCCCATTGCAATGTCCAAGTTGCGGCAATGCAGACTTACACCCAACGGGGCATGGTACACAAAGGTTAGAGCAAACCTTGGCGCAATTGCTACCTACTGCGCGAATCGCTCGAGTAGACCGCGATAGCATCAGCCGAAAAAATGCTTTGGTTGAGATTTTAGATCAAGTACATAATCAAGAAATTGATATTTTGGTGGGCACACAAATGCTCGCTAAAGGGCATGACTTTCCTAATTTGACCTTAGTTGGCGTGATTGATACTGATAGCGCATTACATAGCCCGGACTTTCGGGCGAGTGAACGCTTGTTCGCGCAACTGATGCAAGTGGCTGGGCGCGCAGGTCGGGCAGATAAAGCTGGGCAAGTCATTATTCAAACGCAGTTTCCAGAGCACGTACTATTCAACGCTCTGCGCAGCCAAGATTACGTGAGCTACGCCAACGCCATGCTGCAAGAGCGTGAACAAGTGCAGTTTCCGCCGTATGTGTTTATGGCGCTATTGCGTGCAGAAGCCAACGACTTTCAACTAGTACAGCAATTTTTAAACCATGCCTTCAAATTAGCAAGAGGTTTAAGCACAGAAGTCACCGTTTACGATCCAATCCGTCCGCAAATGGAACGTTTGAAAGGCATGGAGCGCGGCCACGTATTGATGCAAACGAGTAATAGAAGTGCTCTGCAAAAGCTACTTAGAAACTTGGCGAGTCAGTTGAGAGGTCAAGCTATCGCCAACAAAGCGAGATGGGCGATTGATGTTGATCCATTAGAGTTTTGAAGTTCTTGTTTTTAACAAGAGCTTTGTACGAATTTAAAGAGTTGAGTGAATCCTAAATTACCGTCATTCCCGCGTAGGCGGGAATCCAGTCAAATGTCAATGATAGTAATTGTTGTAAAAAAGAAGTGATATTGAAAGCTGCCTAGATTCCCGCCTGCGCGGGAATGACGAGTTTTTGAAGTTTTACTTAAAGTACTCGTCAAATCGATTGCGACAAAGCTCACTTAACGCGTATTTAGTAATCCCAACTTATTTCAATAGGCTGGATTAAATCTACATGACTAAATTAACATCCCACCAGAAACTTCAATACGTTGCGCGTTAACCCAACGATTATTTTCTGATAGCAATGATGCAATCATCGGGCCAATATCATCTGCAACGCCCACACGGCCTAATGCGGTCTGTGAGGCGATGTAAGCGTTAACGTCTTTATTATCACGCACAAGGCCATCACCAAAATCTGTTTCAATTGCACCTGGCGCTACCGTATTGACGGTGATGTTGCGTGCGCCCAACTCTTTTGCCATAAAGCGAGTGAGTACCTCTACACCGCCTTTCATTGCAGAATAGGCGATGTAACCTGGTATAGCAAAGCGCGCCAGACCGCTGGAAATATTCACGATACGACCACCATTATTGATGAGCGGTAATAATTTTTGAGTGAGAAAGAATACCGATTTGAGATTCAGATTGACCATCTGGTCAAACATTGCTTCGGTCGTTTCTGCAAAAGAGGCATAAGCGCCGCCACCCGCATTATTCACTAAAAAATCAAAGCTGTTCTGCTGCCAATTAACCGTTAGGGCTTGTGAAACTTGTTCTGCAAAGCCGGCAAAGTGAGAGGCGTTAGTCACGTCTAATTTTAGTGCTACGGCTTTACGTCCCATTGCATCGATTTCTGCTACCACGGCTTCAGCTGAATCTTTTTGACTGTGGTAAGTTAAAATCACATCTACGCCTTGTGCTGCCATTGCTAGCGCTGTGTTCTTACCAAGTCCGCGACTGCCACCTGTAATCACGCCTATTTTTTGAGTTTTCTGAACCATTTTATTTCTCCATGAGTTATTGAGCAAGTTGCTATCGTATTGGTATTCAATGGGGTGATAAATGCTTAATAAATGATTATACTGTTCACTTATTATTGACAATTGACTGTGCTATGGAAAATACAGATGCAATAAAACGCTTTGTGCGCGTGGCGGAGCTGGGTAGCTTTACCAAAGCGGCAGACGCACTTGGCTTGCCAAAGGCGAGCGTATCTCTAGCTGTGCAGCAATTAGAAAACAGGCTTGGCACCCAATTGCTGCATCGTACTACGCGTAAAGTGCAATTGACGCCAGATGGTCAGATTTTTTATGAACGCGGTAAAGATGTGCTGGCTGAAATGGATGAGCTAGATAGCTTGTTTCAAACCGAAGATGCCAGTATTCGCGGCCTGATTCGTGTTGATATGTCATACCCCATGGCACACAATATTGTGATTCCACATTTGCCAGAATTTCTAGACCGCTACCCAAATTTACAGGTGGATTTGTGCAGTACTGACCGTCAAGTAGATTTAATTGCTGAAGGATTTGATTGCGTGATACGCACAGGAAAACTGCAAGATTCGGGCTTAATTGTGCGGCATCTCGGCGTGTTAAAGCAAACCAATTATGCCAGCCCAGCCTATCTCGCGCAGCATGGTGTGCCGTTGCGCTTAGAGGATTTAAGCAAACACTGGCTGATTCATTATTGTGTCAATGCCGCCACTAA
Organism: Methylotenera sp.; assembly: GCF_029945705.1. Lineage (GTDB taxonomy): Bacteria > Pseudomonadota > Gammaproteobacteria > Burkholderiales > Methylophilaceae > Methylotenera. Next base: position 31,175 of record NZ_JAQSDC010000053.1, on the reverse strand, counting down.
GTTTGATATGTTTGAGTACTGGGATGGCGAAGCATGTCAGCGTATACCAATGCCCAGTCGGCTGAGTGTCAATAATGCAGATGGCTATCAAGCCGCTTGTTTGGCAGGTTTGGGAATTATTCAAGCGCCGTTAATCGGTGGCGCCAAGCTTATCGCTGAAGGCAAGTTAGTGGAGATACTAAAGGACTTTGGTGCACCAGCGATGCCCTTATCTTTAGTGTATCCGCATAGGCGAAATCTTTCTAAACGGGTTCGGATTTTTATGGATTGGTTAAGCGATTTAGTACGGCAACATACGCAATAGTGTGTTGACTATGCTTTGATGACAATCAAAAGTACAATCAAATTGTTAAAGCCGTTAATAAAATGCAGTAAAATACTAGCTTAAGCGGGTGTAGTTCAGTGGTAGAACGCTAGCTTCCCAAGCTCGATATGCGGGTTCGATTCCCGTCACCCGCTCCATTAAAATTGTTGTAATCATTTAGCGCAGAAACATTATGGCCAATCAAGCACCACCTACAGTATTAACCTTTGCGGGCACAGACCCTAGCGGTGGCGCGGGTTTGCAGGCTGACATTCTCACTTTTGCCAGCATAGGTTGCCATCCGCTATCTGTGGTGACGGCTATTACCGTGCAAGATACACGTGGCGTTGATGGCGTGCTGGCGATGGATGCTGATTGGGTAAATGATCAAGCGCGTGCAATTTTAGAGGATGTTCAGGTTTCTGCATTCAAACTCGGTCTTTTAGGTTCAGTTGAGAATATTGCAGTAATTGCTGAAATCATGGCGGATTACCCTGATATTCCATTGCTGATAGATCCAATCTTAACCTCTGGTCGTGGCGATGATTTAACCAATGACGACATGATGGACGCGATGATTGAGTTGTTGTTCCCACAAGCCACTTTAATTACACCTAATAGCTTGGAAGCGCGTCGACTCGCGTTTGCCGATGCAGATGATGAAGTGTCGTTAACCTCGTTAGATGAAGCAGCGGCGCGCTTGCTGGAAATGGGCAGTGAATACGTGCTCATTACTGGCACGCACGAGCGCAGTTTAGAAGTCACCAACACCTTGTATGGTGAAAATAAACTCATAAAAGCGTACAAATGGGAGCGATTAGCAGGGAGTTATCACGGTTCAGGCTGCACGCTTACAAGCGCCATTGCTGCCTGTATGGCGCATGGTTTGAGCATGGAAGAAGCGGTGATGGAGGCGCAGGAATACACTTGGCAAACGCTTAAAAATGGATTCAGACCTGGCATGGGGCAGTTTATTCCAGATCGTATGTTCTGGGCGCGTGACGAAGAAGATGCCGTTGTGAATAGCGGTGATGGCAGCGTTAAAACGCACTAGTCTAACGTTAGCGCAATCCATTTCATGATACGCGGTTTGTACGCCATCACGCCTGACGAAGTTGACACGGATTTACTGTTAGCCAAGGTAGAAGCGGCACTTCAAGGCGGCATAAGCGTGCTGCAATATCGTAATAAACAAGCAAGCTATCAACTACAAATTCAGCAAGCCGGTGCTATTTTGCCCTTATGCAAGCAATATCAAGTGCCATTCATTATTAATGATTCCGTTGAACTTTGTCTAACTTTAGGTGCAGATGGCGTGCATATTGGTGCAGATGACGGCAATATCAATGAAGTTAGCGCAAGATTGGGCGCCAATAAAATACTAGGTGCATCCTGTTACAACCATTTTGATTTAGCGCTTAGCGCGCAACAAGCTGGGGCAACTTACGTGGCGTTTGGTGCTTGCTTTGCATCAAGCACCAAGCCACATGCGCCTGTAGCAAGTTTAGAGTTATTTAAACAAGCAAAAGCGCAGTTACATATCCCAGCAGTGGCGATTGGTGGTATTACGTTAACAAATGCTCCATCAGTGATTCAAGCGGGTGCCGATTCAATGGCCGTGATTAATGCAATTTTCCATGCAGATGACGTAAAATTAGCCGCTCAACAATTTGCACATTTATTCAAAGAATCAAACCTTAAGGCAACGACATGACCTCTACCAATCAAACCCTTTTTGACAAATCTCTAGCACTTATTCCTGGTGGTGTTAACTCGCCAGTGCGCGCGTTTCGTAGCGTGGGCGGTACGCCGATATTTTTCAAAAAAGGCTTAGGTTCTAAGCTTTGGGATGTTGACGGTAAGGAATATATCGATTACATCAACTCTTGGGGGCCGATGATTGTTGGTCACGCTCACCCTGCTGTGATTAATGCTGTGCAAGAAGCTGCGGCGAATAGCTTGTCATTTGGCGCGCCTACAGGTTTGGAGCTAGAAATGGCGCAGCTGATTAATAAGCTGGTGCCAAGCATGGAGCAAGTCCGCTTAAACAGCAGTGGTACTGAGGCCACCATGAGTGCGATTCGTACCGCGCGTGGTTTTACAGGTCGCGATAAAATCGTGAAGTTTGAAGGTTGTTACCACGGCCATTCAGACGGCTTGTTGGTAAAGGCGGGTTCAGGTTTGCTGACTTTTGGCGAGCCAGATTCAGGAGGTGTGCCAGCCAGTGTCGCGGCACACACGCTTACTTTGGAATATAACAATACACAGCAATTAAAAGATCTGTTTGAGAAAACGGGTGATGAAATTGCTTGTGTGATTATTGAGCCTGTTGTCGGTAATATGAACTTAATCGTTCCGCATATGGAGTTTTTACAAATTTTGCGTGAACTTTGCACTAAACACGGCGCTGTATTGATTTTTGATGAAGTAATGACGGGCTTTCGTGTGGCTTTGGGCGGTGCTCAAGCGCTTTATAATATTAAGCCCGATATGACTACGCTCGGTAAAGTCATTGGCGGTGGCTTGCCAGTGGGTGCTTTTGGTGGTCGTAAAGATATTATGCAATGCCTCGCCCCTGTGGGTAAGGTATATCAGGCGGGCACTTTGTCTGGCAACCCTGTCGCGGTAACTGCTGGTTTAAAAACTCTTGAGTTGATTCAAGCACCAAATTTCCACGCCAAACTAACAGCGCAAACGCAAAAATTAGTCGATGGCTTAAAAGCCGCAGCAAAAGAAGCTGGCGTGCTATTTAATGCCCAAAGCGTGGGTGGTATGTTTGGCCTATACTTCTGCGAAAAATGCCCAACTTCTTACCATGAGATGATGCAGTCTAACAAAGAGCACTTCAACCAATTCTTCCACAGCATGTTAGATAGCGGTATTTATTTAGGACCATCAGCATTTGAGGCAGGCTTCGTTTCCGCCGCGCATACGGATGAGGATATTGCTAACACTATTGCTGCAGCTAAAAAGGCGTTCTCACAAATCAAGTAAAAAGGCTTATTGCTTTCAATTGTATTCTTCAACTCGCCTTATCTCGCTATTTCAGTATCAGTGGAATAATGAGATAAGGCGAGTTTTAAGTTTGGGCTTGCTTTTATTCTTAATGAAGCACTTAAAAATTAAAAAAAACGAAATTCAGCCTAATTTATGCCCCTATCTTATTGAACACATAGGCATTTAACGGTAAACTTGAAGGTTCCGCTAAATGTTTTGTGATTAAATAATATGGCAACAGTTTTAAGTAACTCGAACAACCTAAATTCAAACAATTTGAATTCAAATCAGCCTGCCAAACAGGGCTTATATAGCCCATCAAATGAGCGTGATGCTTGTGGCGTAGGTTTTGTGGCGCATATCAAGGGCAAAAAGAGCCATGAAATTGTGCAAAAGGGGTTGGAATTATTAACTAACCTGACCCATCGTGGTGCTACAGGTTATGACCCTAAATTGGGTGATGGTGCTGGCTTGCTAATGCAAATGCCAGACGCATTTATGCGTAAAGAAGCTGCAAAGCTTAATATCAATCTGCCAGAAGTCGGTCAATACGCAGTTGGTAATGTATTTTTGCCGCAGAGTGCAAAAAATCGTGAAACTTGCGAAGCCTTAATCAGCAAAATTGTTGCTGAAGAAAATCAAACCCTGCTTGGCTGGCGTGATGTACCTGTGGATAACAGCAATATTGCCGATGCGGCACGTGATGTTGAGCCAACTATGCGTCAAATGATGATTGGTGCAGGTGTTGCCGATCAAAACGTTTTCGAGCGCAAATTATTTGTCATTCGCAAACGCATAGAACATGCGGTTCGCGCATTGAATTTACAAGACAAAGCCACGTTCTATATTCCATCGCTATCTTCACGCACCATAGTTTACAAGGGTATGTTGCTTGCTAATGAAGTGGGCGTTTATTACACAGATTTAAAAGATGAAACGTTAGTTTCAGCATTGGCGCTAGTACATCAACGTTTTTCTACCAATACATTCCCAGCCTGGGACTTAGCGCATCCGTTCCGCATGATTGCGCATAACGGTGAAATTAATACGGTTAAAGGTAACGTTAACTGGATGGCTGCGCGTCACGAGACGATGAAGTCTAGCCTGATTGGTGAAGATTTAGAAAAACTATGGCCGCTCATTATAGATGGCCAATCAGACTCAGCCTGTTTTGATAACTGTTTAGAGTTGTTAGTAGCTGGCGGATATTCATTGCCACATGCGATGATGATGTTGATTCCAGAGGCTTGGAACAACAATGCGATGATGGATGAAGAGCGTCGCGCGTTCTACGAATATCACGCTGCATTAATGGAGCCATGGGATGGTCCTGCTGCCGTGGCCTTTACTGATGGCCGCATGATTGGTGCCACACTAGATCGTAACGGTTTACGTCCAGCACGTTATTTAGTCACTGAAGATGATCTCGTGATGATGGCGTCTGAAATGGGTGTGTTGACATTCCCTCAAGAAAAAATCGTTAAAAAATGGCGTTTAGAGCCAGGTAAAATGCTGCTGATTGATACTGAGCAAGGCCGTATTATTGGTGATGCAGAAGTGAAAAACGCGCTTGCGACGGCAAAGCCTTACAAGCAGTGGATTGAGAAAACACGTTACTTCTTAAGCGATATGCCTAAAGTGGATGGCGGCCTAGAAATGGCGGCTAGTTTGTTGGATACACAGCAAGCTTTTGGTTATACCCAAGAAGATATTAAGTTCGTGATGCAACCGATGGTGCAAAATGGTGAAGAAGGCGCTGGCTCAATGGGTAATGACGCGGCTTTGCCAGTCTTATCTGCTAAACCTAAGCTGCTTTATAACTATTTCAAACAGTTATTTGCGCAAGTGACTAACCCGCCAATTGACCCAATTCGTGAAGAGTTAGTGATGTCATTGGTGACATTCATTGGCCCAAAACCAAACTTGTTGGGCGTGGATGAATCTACCCCACCAATGCGTTTGGAAGCTAGCCAACCAGTGTTAACTTTAGATGAGTTAGAGCAATTAAAAGCGATTGCGACACTCACTCAAAATCAATATAAATCTTTGGTGTTGGATATTACTTATCCTGCAAGCCAGGGTAAAGCTGGTATGGCAGCAGCCGTTGCTAGCATTACTAATGCGGCTGAAAATGCAGTGAAGAGTGGCTTTAATATTCTAATTCTTTCAGATCGAAATGTCAGTGCTGATCGCTTAGCAATTCCAGCATTGTTGGCTTGTTCAGCAACGCATGAGCATTTAGTGGATGCAGGCCTACGTACAAGCACTGGCCTAGTTATCGACACGGGTTCAGCACGTGAAGTGCATCATTTTGCCTTGCTCGCAGGTTACGGTGCTGAGGCAGTTTGTCCATGGTTAGCGTTTGAAACCATTAAGCACATGGATGTTAAAGACCAATACGCAGCTGCTAAAAACTTCGTTAAAGCGGTTGGCAAGGGCTTGTATAAAGTCATGTCAAAAATGGGTATTTCTACTTATCAATCATACTGCGGTGCACAGAAATTTGAGGCCATTGGCTTAAATACGGCTTTTGTGCAGCAATACTTTACTGGTACTACCACCAATGTTGAAGGTATTGGCTTAGACCAAGTGGCTGAAGAAGCTGAACGTTTGCACACGTCTGCATTTGGTGAAGATCCAGTGTTGGCTAACAGCTTAGATGCAGGTGGCGAGTACGCATTTAGAGTGCGTGGCGAAGAGCATATGTGGACGCCAGATTCTATTGCTAAATTGCAACATGCAACCCGCACTGGTCAATATGACACATATAAAGAATACGCTAAGTTAATCAATGACCAAACACGTCGTCACATGACACTGCGTGGTTTGTTTGAAATTAAACCTGTGGGCGCAGCTATTCCGCTTGATCAAGTAGAGTCAGCTAAAGAAATCGTTAAACGCTTTGCGACTGGTGCCATGTCACTGGGTTCAATTTCTACTGAAGCGCACGCAACTTTAGCGATTGCCATGAACCGTATCGGCGGTAAGTCGAACACTGGTGAAGGTGGTGAAGATGCGAAACGCTTCATTCCTGTAGCCAACGATACGACGATGGCGAAAGTCATTGGTAGCGATGTCATTGTGAAAGATATTCCACTAAAAGCAGGCGATTCAATGCGCTCACGCATCAAACAAGTGGCTTCAGGTCGCTTTGGTGTGACGGCTGAATATCTGGCATCTGCAGATCAAATTCAAATCAAAATGGCACAAGGTGCTAAACCTGGTGAAGGTGGTCAACTACCTGGTCACAAGGTATCTGAATACATTGCAAAATTGCGTTTCTCAGTGCCAGGCGTTGGCTTGATTTCCCCTCCTCCACATCATGATATTTATTCAATTGAAGATTTGGCGCAGCTAATTCATGATTTGAAAAATGCAAATCCTAAAGCGTCTATTTCAGTAAAACTAGTCGCTGAAACTGGTGTAGGTACGGTTGCGGCTGGTGTGGCTAAAGCTAAATCAGACCATATCGTGATTGCAGGTCACGATGGGGGTACAGGCGCATCACCAATTTCATCAGTGAAACACGCTGGCGGTCCATGGGAGATTGGTCTGGCAGAAACACAACAAACTTTAGTGCTCAATCAGTTGCGCGGTCGTGTGGTGCTACAAGTTGATGGTCAAATTAAAACGGGTCGCGATGTGGTGATTGGTGCTTTATTAGGTGCAGATGAATTCGGTTTTGCGACAGCGCCGCTAGTGGTTGAAGGTTGTATTATGATGCGCAAGTGCCATCTGAATACGTGCCCTGTAGGTGTGGCAACACAAGACCCAGAATTGCGTAAACGCTTTACAGGCCAGCCTGAGCATGTGGTGAACTACTTCTTCTTTGTGGCTGAAGAGGTGCGTGAGTTAATGGCTTCTATCGGTGTTGCTAAATTTGACGATTTAATTGGTCGTGCAGATTTGTTAGATATGCAAGCAGGCATTGACCACTGGAAAATTCAAGGTTTAGATTTTGCCAAAGTGTTCCATTTGCCAGAAATGCCAGCAACAGTTTCACGTAAACATAATGATGTACAAGATCATGGCTTAGTGAAAGCGCTAGATAACAAATTAATCAGCTTGGCGAATACAGCCTTAGAAACTGGTGCAAAAGTAGTATTAGACATACCAATTTCTAATACAAATCGTACCGTAGGTACTATGTTGTCTAACCAAGTCGCTACGCGTTATGGTCATGTAGGCTTGCCAGATGACACGATACACGTCAACTTTACTGGTACTTCTGGTCAAAGTTTTGCGGCATTCTTAGCCAAAGGCATTACGTTTGAACTGACTGGCGAAGGTAACGATTACGTCGGTAAAGGCTTGTGTGGCGGACGTATTATCATTAAACCGCCAGTTGCATTCCGTGGTATTGCACATGAAAATATTATCATTGGTAATACCGTGATGTATGGCGCAACTACAGGCGAGAGCTATTTTCGTGGCGTTGCAGGTGAGCGTTTCTGCGTACGTAACTCAGGAGCATCTGCGGTCGTTGAAGGCGTCGGTAATCACGGTTGCGAATACATGACTGGCGGCACTGTTGTGGTGCTTGGTTTAACAGGCCAAAACTTTGCGGCAGGTATGAGCGGTGGCGTAGCGTATGTGTATGACGAAGATGGTTTGTTTGCTAAACGCTGCAATATGAGCATGGTTGCGCTTGAAAAAATTGAAAGTGCAGATGCCAGCGTAGGTAAAGTACATCATCTAGATCAACCAGATGAAATTACACTAAAAACATTGATTGAAAATCACGTTAAATATACTGGCAGTGTTCGTGCGAGTGCGATGTTGGCTGATTGGGCAAACTATAGAACTAAGTTTGTTAAAGTGATGCCAAACGAATATAAACGCGCTTTAATCGAACTTGCTGAAGATAAAGCACTGGTTGCAGCTTAGTCACAACGTAAAGTTGGCAAATAATTGCTTATTAAAAACAACGATATACGAATTGCAAAAAATTAAATATGGGTAAGGGCTTATTAGTATGGGCAAAGTAACAGGTTTCATGGAATACGATAGACTGGCTGAAGCAAATCTACCAGTGACTGACCGTGTTAAGAATTACAAAGAGTTTGTATTACATTTAAGCGATGCAGAAGCAAAACAGCAAGGTGCGCGCTGTATGGATTGCGGTATCCCATTTTGTACTACCGGCTGCCCAGTCAATAATATCATTCCAGATTTTAACGACTTGGTGTACAGCCAAGATTGGAAAGCAGCGATTGATGTGTTGCATTCCACCAATAACTTTCCTGAGTTCACTGGTCGTATCTGTCCAGCACCTTGCGAAGCAGCTTGTACGCTCAATATCAATGCAGATGCTGTTGGTATTAAATCTATTGAACATGCAATTATCGATAAAGCTTGGGAAAATGACTGGGTAACCCCACAAATTCCAGCGCATAAAACTGGTAAGAAAGTAGCCATCGTTGGTTCAGGTCCAGCTGGTATGGCGGCTGCGCAACAATTAGCACGTGTAGGCCACAGTGTTGTGTTGTTAGAAAAAAATAGCCGTATCGGTGGCTTGCTACGTTATGGCATTCCAGATTTCAAAATGGAAAAATCACATATTGATCGCCGTATGGCGCAGATGGCAGCTGAAGGTGTTGAGTTTCGCGTGAATCAAAATGTAGGTGAAAACGTTAAAGCTGATGATTTACTCGCTGAGTTTGATGCAGTGATATTAGCGGGCGGCGCCGAGTATCCACGTGATTTACCAGTAACAGGTCGGGAGTTAGATGGTGTGATGTATGCCATGGACTTTTTAACACCGCAGAACCAAGTTGTAGCTGGCGATACTGTTGCAAACCAAGTGATGGCGAGCAACAAGAATGTGGTTGTAATTGGTGGCGGTGACACAGGTTCAGACTGTGTCGGCACTTCAAACCGTCACGGTGCATTGAGTATTACGCAATTTGAACTCATGCCACAACCACCAGAAAAAGAAAATAAAGAGCTCGTTTGGCCAAATTGGCCACTTAAAATGCGTACATCAAGCTCGCATGAGGAAGGTGCAAACCGCGATTGGTCTATCACCACTAAAGAGCTGATTGGCGAGAATGGCAAAGTAGTCGCTTTAAAAGGCGCTAAAGTTGAATGGGTTAACGGCAAAATGGTTGAAATCGCTGATTCAGAATTCACCATTAAAGCTGACTTAGTATTGTTAGCGATGGGTTTTGTATCACCAGTGCAGAAGTTGCTCGAAGTGTTTGGTGTAGAAAAAGATGCTCGTGGTAATGCAAAGGCGACTACCGAAGGTGCTGATAGCTATAAAACCAGCAAAACAAAAGTGTTTGCAGCGGGTGATGTGCGCCGTGGTCAATCTTTAGTGGTGTGGGCAATTCGTGAAGGTCGTCAAGCGGCTAAAGCTGTGGATGAGTTTTTAATGGGTTCCTCTACATTGCCACGCTAAGTTGCGGCGAAAATCAAATTTCTAGTCCAAGCTTAGAGCGACGATTAGGCACAAAGGACGCGAAGTAGATTATTTTGCGTCCTTTTTTATGAGTTGAATATTTAGGTTAATACAATGAGTGAATTAAAAAACGATACGTTCTTGAAAGCGCTAATGCGCCAACCAACAGACTACACGCCAGTGTGGATGATGCGCCAAGCGGGACGTTATTTGCCAGAGTACCGAGAAAGCCGCAAAACTGCGGGTAGTTTTTTACAGTTGTGCAAAAGCCCAGACTTCGCGACTGAAGTGACGATACAGCCGTTAGAACGCTATCCACTTTTAGATGCCTCTATATTGTTTTCAGATATTCTCACAGTGCCAGATGCAATGGGTTTAGGCTTATATTTTGAAGAAGGTGAAGGTCCGAAATTTGAGCGCACACTGCGTGAAGAAGCTGAAATTCTAAAGCTAAAAGTGCCAGATATGGCTAAATTGCAATACGTGTTTGATGCCGTAGCGCAAATTCGTAAAACGTTAGATGGTCGTCTACCTTTGATTGGATTCACAGGTAGCCCGTGGACGCTAGCGACCTATATGGTAGAAGGTAAAGGCGGTACGGATTTTTTAACGATTAAAAAAATGGCTTATGTGCGCCCAGATTTGTTGCACCATATTTTAGAAATAACCGCACAAACTGTAATTCAGTACCTGAATGCGCAAATCGCCGCAGGTGCTCAAGCGGTGATGATATTTGACTCGTGGGGCGGCGCACTCTCGCACGATGCTTATATTGAGTTTTCGCTTAATTATATGAAGAAAATCGTGGCTGGTTTAACTAAAGATAATGATGGTCGCAAAGTACCTAGCGTTGTATTTACCAAAGGCGGTGCCTTGTGGTTAGAAGCGCAAGCTGAAATTGGTGCAGATGCACTTGGCCTAGATTGGACGATTGATATTGGTCAGGCGCGTAAACGTGTTGGTGACAAAGTCGCATTGCAAGGCAACTTAGACCCAGCTATTTTGCTATCAACGCCAGAAGCGATTGAGAAGCAGGTAGAAAACGTATTGCGTAGCTACGGTAAAGGTCATGGGCACGTTTTCAATTTAGGGCATGGCATCACGCAATGGACGCCTCCAGAAAATGCCGCAGCGATGTTAGAGGCGGTTCGAAAGCATAGTAAACAGTATCACCAGTAATAAAAAAGCCCGATTGAATCGGGCTTTTTTATTGGACATGCATATCTATTATTTAAGCGTCATACGTTTCAAAGTATCGTCTTTATCAATCACTTTATGTTTTAAAGCACCTACAACATGGAGTGCAACTAACACTAATAAAACAATACCAACAAATTCGTGAGAGCCTTCAAAAAAATCACGTAAACCTTTATTGTCAGCGCCTTTGATTAACTCAATTCCAAACCAATTAACACTATATTTACCGTATATGCTCATTAATAAGCCCGTTAATGGTATGACAACCATGAATAGATACAGAAGATGATGTGTTCCAGTGGCGACTTTACGTTCTAGTGCAGAATATGATGTTAAGAGAGCTGGTGGTTTGTGCGTAATACGCCATAAGATACGAATAGCGATTAGCGCAAGTATGGTGATGCCTAAAGATTTATGCAAATTAAAGTAAAATGCTCTAGGCGATATTTCTTGAGCGACTTGCCATGTGTAAACACCTAAATCGAATAAATCAAAAGCCGTTTGTTTAGGCGCTTCTTTTGGAATATCAGTCATAAACCAACCTAATACAAACATCCCCACTAGGAAAATAGCAATAAGCCAATGAAGTACAACAGCGGTTTTGGTGTAGCTAGAAGATGTTTGAATCATCGTGATATTCCTGTATATTAATTTTTGTGCCTGTGTGACACGTGTCACAGCAATAGATTCCACAATAGCACATCATTCTAACCAATTATTTAAACAACAGGAATGAGTCATGCGAATTTTAATGATAACCCTTAGTCTACTGGCGTTGGTGGGTTGTGCGCAGGTAAAAGCTGCGCATGATGACAACTTTGCAATAGAAAGTTTGGGTGATGGTATTTACGTGCACCATGGGGTGCATTTAGATATTGATGATGGTTATCAGGGTGATATTTGCAATGCGAGCTTTATTGTTGGCAGCAAAGGCGTTGCGGTGATTGATACTGGAGGCAGTTTTAAAATCGGTAAGCAATTACGAGATGCAATAAGAAAAGTCACGCCTTTGCCAGTGATATATGTCATTAATACCCACGTACACCCTGACCATATCTATGGCAATGCGGCCTTTCTTAATGATAAACCGCAGTTTATAGGGCACGATAAACTGGCAAACGCTATGGAATTGCGTCATGAAGCCTATGCCAAATTAAACGCCAGATTGTTGGGTGCGGATGCACAAGCCAGTGAACTTGTTAAGCCGACATTAACTGTTAAAACGACACTAGAACTTGATTTAGGTGATAGAAAGCTAACGCTTACAGCGCACCCTGTAGCGCATACCAATACGGATGTTTCAGTGATTGAAAGCAAGTCAGGTACATTATTTACAGGTGATTTGCTGTTTATAGAGCGTACGCCAGTGCTAGAAGGTGACATAAAAGGTTTAATTACAGAAGTCCAGAAGCTTAAAAATAGCCCAGCCAAACAAGTTGTTCCTGGGCATGGGCCGGTGACTAAAAACTGGATTGAAGCGCTGAATAATGAGGAACATTATTTAACAGTACTGCTAACTGATATACGCACCAGCATTAAAAAAGGTGAGAGTATGGAGTCGACCATGAACACAGCGGCGGCGTCTGAAAAAGGCAAATGGATATTGTTTGATGTCGCCAATAGACGCAACGTTAATATAATTTACCCTGCGTTGGAGTGGGAGTAATTCTAACTAGGTAGCGGTCGAAGTGTAGATAACAAAAAAGCGGCTACAAGCCGCTTTTTTGAGTGAGATACCGATTATTTTTTCATGCTATCTAAACTGCAAGCAGTGATTGGATTTAAATAAAGCATCAATAAACCGCCTGCAATCGCTAAGTATTGAAGCACTGGTAAATGCAGTAAAACAGAAATAATCACGGCATAAATCGCCATAAATAATGCAAAAAACTTAGTTTTGTAACCAAAAAATAATGCTAAACCGCCAACTAGTTGAATCAAAATAATTAAAGGTGCAAAAATACCTGGTAAACCTAAGCTGCCTAATCCAGCTTGATATTGAGCATAACCATCAGGGGTGCTAAAAAATCCAACCATGAGCATGGTCACTTGCAATAAAAAAACTTGTGCGAGTAAAATGCGGGCAAGGGCTGATAAATAACGTTGCATAAGTCACTTCCGATGAGTCAAAAATTGTTAGCCTGAATAATGCACTTAACATTCTAATTTCGCAAGCTTATCTAAATGCAGCCAAAGTCTAGTCATACAAATATTTCATCTGAGATGCGCTCAAAAGTCATTATTCAACAAGTGACTTGGCAGGCGGCAGAGTATCAACTGCGCGCTGTGCGTACACCTGTTTTTATTGAAGAGCAATTTGTTACGCCCGAGTTTGAGTGGGATGAAATTGATGCCAGCGCTGTACATTTGCTTGCTATGTACGAAAGTCAGCCTATCGCATGTTTACGAATAATTCATTATGAAAAAATTGGCCGTATGGCGGTAATGAAACATTGGCGTGGCATTGGGGTTGGTGCGGCTTTGCTATTAGAAGCCATTGGTATTTGCAAAAAACATGGCAGCCAAAGTATTTATTTGTCAGCACAAACGCATGCTATCAATTTTTATCAAAAAGCCGGTTTTAAACAAATAAGTGATGAATACTGTGACGTGGATATTCCGCACGTGGATATGCGATTAGATTTATAGTTAACTTTATTAATTAAATTGAAACTAAAGCTAAGCCTTTGGTAAAATAACGTTTTTATTTAACATTACCTAAGAGAAAATTATGTCAAAAATTGTATTTAAAGCTGGTGAAGCAACTGTTTATTCTGAAGGCAAGGACGTGACTGCGGCTATGCCAGAAATCTTAATCGGCAGTGTAGATGGTCCTGTTGGGCAAGCATTTGCAAACATGATGGCGCAAAGTAAAGGTCATACTGCAATGTTTGCCGTGCGTGACATTAACCAATTAGTGCGTCCAGCTTGTATGATGGTGCCAAAAGTTACGCTTAAAGGTAGTACAGATGTAGGTTTATTTGGCGGTGTAGTACAAGCAGGTGTTGCTGATGGTATTTTGGATGCAGTGATTGAAGGCATTATCCCTAAAGACCAAGTGAATGATTTATGCATCGTTGCTTTGTTATGGATTGATCCAGGTTGTATTGAATTAGAAAAAGCGGGTACTTTAGATAAAGCTGATATGTACAAAAACAACTACGAAGCGATTAAATTAGCGCTTAAACGCGCATTGAACGATGAACCAACGATTGATGAGTTGATTGCAAACCGTAAAAAAATCAAACATTGCATGTGGGAAGAAAGCTGGGGCGAGATTTAATTTCTGAATGTAGCTTTAAATAGCCAGTTTTTGATTCAATAGCAACAAACAAGGTGTTGTAAAGATTAGCAAATTCTAATTAAAATTTGCTATGATTAAAATATAAGTGTCATAAATCGGGAGTGAGTATGGCTGAATATAACGCATGTATGGAAGCATTTGAGCGACTTTGTGAGGATGTGAACGCAGATAAAAAATCTGCGATTGATCAATCAGATTACTGGTTATTTGAATTGGGATTTAGATCTGCAATTGAAGAGTTGTTGAATATTGCAGATGCAGGTACACAGACTAAAGAATTCGTTTCACCACGTTTTCAAATGTTGGCAGATAAAATACTGCAAGCAAGGTATCACTAAATAAAAAAGCGGCCTAGGCCGCTTTTTTATTATGCTTTTTAAATGTTATTTTTGAAAAGCACCTTATGAAAAGTACCTTAAGTTTTTGTTGTCTGTGTTTTTGTTAACCACGCACGCAAGCCACGTATTGCCAAACCCGCAATCCAGCTGCGGCGCAACCATGTAACTGCCCGCATTGGCCTAAGCAAGCCGACTAAACTAACAAGCCCCATGACGAGCATTGGATGCTTTTTAACATAGCGTACGATGGTTAAGCCTTTATCAGCAAGCGCCAAACTACTTTGCAGTGGTTGTATGTTTTTTGCTAACGCGACACGTTGCTGCTCAGCTTGCGCTACCAGCCGTTGGCGACGTTCAGTAATTGAGGCTAGTTTCCGCTTCATCTTCTAAACTGAATGGTCAGCATCGAGCTGTTTTTGGTCTTTTGCCAGCTCAATAATACTTGTTTCAAATAAGCGCGGCATGGCTTTGAGTGCGCGTACTGCGAGAATACATAACACGATGCCAACCGTAATAAAAATTGCCGTTAATGAGCCTAGTATCAATAATCTGTGCGTATCCCAAAGCAACACGATGATAAAAATGGCCAATAACACCATACCAAAGCAAAGGCAGAACAGTGCGACAAAGGCTGTGATTAATAATGAAACTAGCCGAATCCAACCTTCTTCTAGATCGGTAGAGAGTAGCTCTAGACGCGTACGTGTCAGCGCCACCAAGGTTGTGGCGATATTTTTTACTGAGGCAATTAAGCCTTCATCATCAGTTTTGGTTTCTTCAGTCATTTAGAGCACTCGTTTGAAAATACAATTCAAATAAGCTGTTTAAGTATTCAATAGGTTTAGTTTATCTTAGTCTGACAATAATTACTTAACCTTGATTTAAAACGGCTTAATTTAAAACAGTCAGGTTTATAAAAAGTGACTTTGCTACTTTTGCATGCTCAGTAGAATTTTACGTATGGGCGTTGGAATAGCAGCGCCAATCGCATCTTCAATACTTAACCACATATGCGCAGCTTGGTTTACTTGCGGTTGTTGTTTTACCACTTGCAACATTTGTGGGCAAATATGCAGCTTAAAGTGTGTAAAAACGTGCGTTAAGTTGGGTAAGGTAATATCGTTTTCGGCGGTTATTCCAAATTTATTCAGAATTATGGCTTCTATATCTTGGCTATTTTCAACTTCTGGGAAACTCCATAAGCCACCCCAAATGCCAGTGGAAGGGCGTTTTTCGAGCAATACTTCATTACCACGACGCAATATCAGCATGGTGGTATGTTTTTCAGGGATAGCTTTTCGTGGCTTAGGCGTCGGTAGTTCATGTACACGTTGTGCTTGAAGAGCTTTGCAGCTGGCATTCAACGGGCAATGGCCGCATTTTGGTTTGTTTCTGGTACAAAGTGTCGCGCCTAAGTCCATTAGGCCTTGGGTGTACGCTACCATGCCTTGTTCTGGCAGTAGCTTTTCAGCGAGCAGCCATAATTTTTTTTCAACTTTAGGTGAGCTTGGCCAGCCTTCAACTAAAAAATGCCTAGCTAGTACGCGCTTTACGTTGCCATCTAAAATGGTTTGTACCTGATTAAAGGCGAACGATGCGATGGCTGCTGCAGTGGAGCGACCTATGCCAGACAGCGTTTGAATCGTTTCAAAGTCTTGCGGAAATTGTCCCTTATGCTCATCCATTATTGTCACGGCGGCGTTATGCAAGTTTCGCGCTCTTGAGTAATAACCTAAGCCACTCCAATGCTGTAACACTTCATCTTGTGTTGCATTTGCCAGGCTGGCGATATTTGGGAAGCGCTGCATGAACTTACTGTAATAACCAATCACTGCTGTAACTTGTGTCTGTTGCAACATGATTTCAGATACCCAAATTGCATATGGGTCGGTAGTGTTCTGCCAGGGTAAATCGTGCCGCCCATGGTTTTTTTGCCATGCAATGAGGCGGTTTGCGAAATCAGACATTAAGTGAAACCTTAAAATGAAGCTAGCATATTGATGCAGGTTATACGATTAATTCGTATAACCTGCATGATGGATTTAAATTGACTTAACACTTAAGAGCTTGGCTTTGAGCTTTAATTCAAAATGCTAAAATTTAAGCAGTTTTTTAAGCTTGTCTTTGGCTTGATCTTCTGCAGATTTAGGGGCTTCAGCAGGTTTTGCGGTGGTATCGCTTGTTGATGGGGCGGTTGTGGTCTCAGCAGCTTTTTTCTTGCCGAGCAATCCACTTAACGCATCCACTTTATTGTCACCATTAAGTAAATCTTTCACGGCAGCCCCTTTGTCGCCACCTACTTTATCTAGTAAATTCGATTTTGCCAGTGCTGTACCAATGGCGGCAAAGTCCATGGCGTATTTCGGGCTGGAAAATGTGCCTGTAATTTTCAGCGGAATTGCGAAGCCAGCTAAAGCGTCTAAGTCTGCGCCCTCTTGGCCTTTGAGCGATTTAACAATCGTTGGTTTAGCTAAATAGTTGATTGATTCATTACCAATATCGATGTCCCCACGGCTATCGCCTTTAGCTAATCTCAGAATAGGTGCTTTCATGGCTAAATCTTCGTTATGCGCTACGCCATTCTTAATGGTGAATGAAGCGGTGAGCTCACTGAAGTCAGTTTTCTTAGATTTATCTGCGCTAGCATCTTTGGTTTTAAGGATGTTAACCTTGTTTTTAAGCTCACGGATGCTGCCCGCAATATCCACGCCTTTTAACGCGCCATCGGTCAGACTCAGGGATGAGCTACCGGATAATGCTTTCTTGAGCGCGCCTACCGTGTTACCTGATGTTGTTACGTCAACATTAACAGTTCCTTTGCCAGATAACATATCATTATTGATAGAGTCTACTAACAAAGGGCCAATCGAAACATTTTTCATACTTTGTTTGAACGCGATACTAGGTGTGGAACGTGCATCCACTTTTAGCAAGCCGCTCATACTACCTTGATACAAGTTGGCTGAGAATGGTGAAAGTGTCGCCACGCCACCTTCCGCTTTTAAACCAAGGTTCACATTCTCGGTTTTAACATTCGCCAATTTAAGCCAGCCGATTTTCGCCTCGCCTGAAGCGTTAAACTTTTTTAGTGCGGATAAGTCGATAGGTGCATCGCCATCACTTTTAGTTGTTGAGTCACTTTTTGTGAGGTATCTATCTGCATCTAATTTATCGATGTTCACGTTAAAGCTGAAAATCGGGTCGCTAAACCTTGAAATGCCAACGTTTGCATTCACCTGACTATCATCAATCTTTGCTGCGACTGGATTCAAATTTAGTTTTTGACCATCAGCCTTTAAGTCGATACGTATATTTGACGCTTTGGTTTTGCCGTATTTAAGGCTGCCAATTCGCAAGTTGCCATCAGCATTCAAGGCTTTAAGTGCGCTTAAATCAAGAGGTTTGCTATCGCTGCTAGTCTTAGACTCTGTTTTGCTTGTTGATGCGTATTTATCAACATCTAGCTGATCAATAGCTAAATCAAAGGTATACAGTGGTTTTGCAAACTGACTAATACCAAAATTACCTTTAATTTGGCTGTCATCCACTTTAACGTTCAAGCCGCTCAATGTGAGCTTCTCACCATCGGCTTTAATGGCGACGTTAAGACCTGAGATTTGGAATTTTTCATATTGAATACTACCCACGTTCAGCTTGCCATCTAATAGCAAGTTTTTCATGGCACTTAAATCTGCTGGTTTTCCGCTACTGGGTGTTTTTATTTCGCTAGATTTAGCTAATAGTTTATTTAGATTTAGCTTGTCTGCATTTAAGTTAAATTTAATGTTTGGTTTTTTAAAGCTAGTGACTGCCACATCACCATTGAGCTTGGTGTCATCAATATTTAAACTAAACTTGCTATTTGCTAATTCATTTTTAATATCGGTGTGCGCAGAAAGGTTGAACAGGCCCTTCATTCCACCATTCGGTAAGCTAGGGTCTTTAATATCTAGGTTGCCAGCCAATTTTGGTAAATCGAAAATCAGATTTTCAAGGTTGCCACTAAACGGTGAAGAGAACTTACCAGTTACTGTGCGTTTTCCTTGTAGGGCTAAGATGTCGCCAGTAATGCCGCTGCTTTCTAGCGCTTTTGGCGAGCCTTTAATGTCAGCTAATTCTAGATTAGCTTTAAAGGTATCGCCTGCTTTTTCTTGTATTAGAGTCACGGTAGTTTTTTTGCTAGTGACTTCATCTTTTTGAGCGTTTAATTTTGGTGCGTTAAGCTCAATGCTCAGTTTTGCATCATTAAACTGACCTGAACCGACCAGTTTCAAGCTACCCACTAAAAATTCACGCGACTCAGGTTTGGCATCTACATCACCGCTAAGTGTTACATCCACATTTTTGCCACCAAGCAAATCACCTTTTATTGCAGCATCCAAGCCTTTGGCAACAAAGTGTTTTGTTTCAGGGTCTACTAAAAAATTACCCTTTAGATTCGCATTGGCTGCAATTTCAGGTTGGTTTGAGTTGATTGTAAAGTCGGTTGCAATATCTACAGGCTCAGCTAGCGCAATGTGGCCAGATTTTAGATTGAACTTAGAAATATTGTATTTTGCACCAGTGCCTTCATCGCTATAACTCACGGCTGAGTTAGTCACATTAACGCCATCAATATCAAACTTAATATCTTTTGACTCTTCGTCATCCTTACTGATTAAATCGTCAAAGTTAGTGGTGCCATCTTTATATTTAACGATATTGGCTTGCGCGCCATCGATGTAAACGGTATCGACCACTAACTCTTTTTTAAGTAGAGGCAACAAAGCGAGTGAAACTTTAACGCCATTGACTGAGGCAAACTCTTTGCTATTTTTATGTTCGGAAATTGAAACTTTGCCTAAATCTGCGCCAATCTTAGGCCAAAAAGCCAACTTAATGTCACCGTCTAGCTTGAGCGTACGCTCTTTTTTCTCTTGCACCAAATCAATCACTTTTTGCTTGTAATCATTTGGATTGAATGTTGCGGCAATAATGCCTACGGCAATTAAAACCAGACCGATTAAGCCGCCAACACCATACAAACTATATTTAAGAAATTTTTTCATGATGATTCTCGCTACAAGGATTCAATACGGAGTTTACAAAATTTTAACACTAGCGCTATTCTTATTACTATTTCCAAAAAAAATGATGAATCGCGGCAGCACCAAATTTCCATGCGATAAATAGCACTATGCTATATAAAATAACAGACAGAACGATACAAATGAGCGAAAAAATTACCATTAAGCCATCATGTTCAGTTTCGCCAGTACAGTAAAATAGCACGGCTAAACTTGGAAATAAGTTTTTAAATGGCATGCCCGCCAATGGGATTGCAACGATCACGCCAACCGCCAAGAAGATAAAGCCGCCCATTTGCTGACCTAATTTACCTTCGACTAAAAACCTTAAACGTGGTTTTGTGAAGCGATGAAAAAAGTGCATGATTTTTAAACAAGTATTGACTAGTGCTTGTCGAGTGCGCAAACTCAGCGTCAAATTGCGAATTTTATTGGGTAGGCTCAGATTTTGCTCGCCCCTAAACAACTGCAGACCCAGTGCCAAAAACGCAGCGCTGCCAACAAGTGCAAATACCCCTAATGGAAACGGCTGCAAGAAAGGTAAAACGGTAATCGTTGCGGTTAATGTGTAGGCATCGGCCCCCACTTGATCTATTGCAGTGCCAAAGGCTAATGGTTCAATTGCGGCTGGAGCGGCAAATAGATTAAGCGTTGCAACCAAATCATCGTAACCGCTCGCGGTTTGTGTCATCTTAATGCCAGAAATAGGCTAACACGATTGCACCAAATACAATGCGGTACCAAGCAAACGCAGTAAAGTCGTGGTTGGCTACATAGCGAATTAATACTTTAATGACAATTAAGGCAGCAATAAATGCTGTAATAAAGCCCGCTAAAAACAGTGTTAAGTCGTTTGCGGATAGCAAATCTCTACTTTTGTATAAATCATAAAATGTAGCGGCAAACATGACTGGCACGGCGAGAAAGAAGGAAAACTCTGTGGCTGCCGTGCGAGATAAGCCAAAACACATGCCGCCAATGATAGTAGAGCCAGCCCTAGAAGCGCCAGGAATTAAGGCAATGGCTTGGGCAAACCCAACCTTAAGTGCAAGCTTCCAGTCCATATCGTCTACAGAGTTAATTTTAACGGCAGGAAGTTTTTTCTCAATAAACAAGATAGCAAAACCGCCGACAATGAGGGCAATGGACACTGATTTTGGGTTAAATAGTAAATCTTTAATTTGGTGATGAAAGGCTAAACCTAATATCGCTAATGGTAAAAAGGCAATGAATAGGTTAATTACTAATTGTCGTGATTTTGTTTCATTTAAATGGCTCGCTACATGGATAAATTTTGCTCGGTATTCCCAAATCACGGCAAGAATGGCGCCTAGTTGAATAATGATTTCAAATACATCGCGCTTATCTTTGCTTAAAAAATTAAGCAAATCACCAGCAATAATTAAATGCCCTGTACTACTAATAGGCAAGAATTCGGTAGCGCCTTCGACTACACCAAGGATTAAGGCTTTCAGTATGAGTAGTATGTCCATGGAGTTATTTTAACAGGTTTGAGTTTTAGATTAAGTCAGTTTTATAGCAAAGTGTGAGTTAAAGATTCCGCTCAAGAAAAAGGGCGATATATCGCCCTTTTTCAACGCTCAATTTGTGCTCTATGCTTATTTAAGCATACCTAAAACTGTGCTTAGTAAGTTGCCAGAATCTGCGCCAACTTCACCGTTCGGTGTCATTTTATCTATTACGCTAGGCAAATGTTGTGCGATCTGGCTACTTAAAATCTCTGGTGTAATGCCAAATTTCGCTGCCATTTCAGCAATTGCGCCACTGCCTAAAACACTAGAAATTTGTTCAGCAGAAATTGGTAAGTTTGCACCTGTGCCAACCCATGAGGTTGCTAAGTCTCCCAAACCACCTTGTTTGAATTTATCTAAAACACCGTTTAAGCCGCCATGTTGATTAAACATTTCCATGGCAATTTGTGCCATACCGCCTTGGTTGCCGCCCATTACTTTACCCATTACTGCGCCTGCTACGTCATCAAATAAACTCATGATTTACCCCTTAATAAATGTCAAAAAATGACTACCAATAGCATAACTTAAAAACGTTCGCCATTGCGTAAGTAGCGCCATTGTCCGACTGGTAATTTACCTAAATTAACACTTCCAATACGTACACGTTTTAAACCAACTACATGCAAGCCAACCATTTCACACATGCGACGGATTTGGCGCTTTTTACCTTCGCGCAGTACAAATCGAAGTTGGTCCTCATTTTGCCAACTGACTTTTGCTGGCTTGAGTTTTTCGCCATCCAAACTTAAACCGTGATTTAGGCGTTTTAAACCGTCATCATCCAAATTACCTTCAACACGTACCAAGTACTCTTTTTCAACCGTTGAATCTTCACCAATCAAATGGCGCGCCACGCGGCCATCCTGAGTGAGCACTAACATTCCTGTAGAGTCAATATCTAAGCGGCCTGCAGGTGCAAGGCCGTTTAAATATCTACGCTGAAACTCACGCTCGTGAAGTTGATTTAGCTCAGGGTCATCTAACCATTCGTTATCAGGATGCACTAACACAATGGCAGGCTGGTAGCCATCTTCCGCTTGTCCGCTCACGTAGCCAACAGGTTTGTGCAGAATAATGGTGACCGTTTCAGCTTGCACTTCATGCGCGTAACTACTAATCACAATCTCGGCATCTGGATTAATGCGCGTGCCTAGCGTATCAATAATCACGCCATCCACCATCACCCAGCTATTCATAATCCACTCGTCCGCTTCACGACGCGAGCAAATGCCACGCTCTGCCATTACTTTAGAAAGGCGAGGCAACTCAGTGCTAATGGTGGTAGATTTATACGCAGCTTTTGCTGCAGCGCCATACTGTGGCGTATTGACTGCATCATAACCATCGCGTACTTTGCCGCCTCGACGTGGTGCTTGGCGATACTGTGGCTCATTCTTATCAGGGCGTGGCGTAATGCGTGTATCAACCCCTTGTGGCCTTGCTTGGCGAGGTTGTTGCTCTCTTTCATCTGCAGATCTAGCTGGATAAGCTGGACGTGTGTTTTGTCTGTCATCCGACTGAGTATTTTCACGCGGTTTACCATCAAAGCGATGGTTACGCTGTCCAGTGCTGGATGGCGCTTGATTTGCAGGTTCTTGTCTCTCGACTTTTCTTTCGGCTGGCTGCTCATCTCTAACAGGCGCATTTACTTTAGGCGGCGCAACGCTACGGTCCCGCACACCAGCATTGGTGCGACGCACAGGCGGCTTACTCGCCTTTACTTGCGTGTCATCAGATTTTTTATTCAGTTTAATCGTGGTCAAAATAGTCTATTCATTTAATTTGTAAGGCTATTTTACCAAAATAAAGCGATTAGTTTCTATTTATTAAATACAAGTGCTTGATGCTGAGTTTGAGCTTATTGGTTGATAGCAGCAATCGTAGCATTTATAGAAAAGCCGTTAGGAGTTCACATGTATTGAGAGTAGATATGTGTAGATTTAGAAACCCCCTTATTTGGCCAAGAGTGCCAAAAATTCGCTGATAACTCAACATTGATACTAAATTATCAACACAATCTCATGTGTTGATTTTTTAATATATTTAATTAAATCAATAAGTTGTAATTATTAATTTTGATTAAAGCTATTGGCACGGTCTTTGCAAGCTCATCATTATGGTAAGTATTTTTAAGTGAATTAAAAATGCTAAATAATCTTAATGGGGTGAAGAAAATGATTCTCAATAAAGTGGCAACTAAGAAAAATAATACACAGGATGCAGGCAAAAGTCGCACTAGAGCGTTAAGTTTGTTGATGGAAGAGATGGCGGTGTGGTATCCAGCGCCTTACTTTGATATTGAAGTGATGGTATCTCAAGAAACTAAAGGTTTTAAATCAAACACTCGTTCAAATGTTTTACTAGCTTAAAGCCTAATCTTCGGACTTACCAAACCATACACTTTTCAATTTAGTGAGCTTATACAGCAAGCCCGTATTTTCGTTGGAAAGTGCGTCTAAAAACAGCGATAGTCTGCGCGATTTAAGTACAGTGTAAAACGTGAGTATACCAACTGGGATAAAAATCCCTATAAAGTAGCTGAATTTTTCTATGAGGCTTGCTTGGCTGAAATCGAAAATATTCATCCCTAACAGGCCGCTGGTCATGCTACCAATTAAGCCTAAAATGGTGACTACTGTGAGCCTGACTACAGTATCTGCTTGACGTTTAATCTCTTCGCCTTCTAAATATTCGGCCATATCCATAATGCGACCACGAGTTTTTTTAAACAGGTCTACCGTCTCTAATTGCTTATGCATCATGCTAAATACATCTTTTGCCACGGCTTGGTCTGATACGCTTTCAAACCAATAGCGGTGGGTAAAGCGTAAAAATACGCCCATCACATTGCGTATGCTTTGCCTAAATGCCTTGATGGAATCTTCTTCTTCAATGTTGAGTCGGCTAATGGCTTGCACCATGCGGTCTGATAGCATTAAGAGCGCAGCTTTTTGAAAATGCGCAATTAAAAACAGTAAAAAATATTGATTTTGATAATTGCGTTTAATACCAGTTTTGTCGTTGGTGTACACGCGATGCTGTTGGCTGCCGACTACAATAAAATTTTGCCCTGTGCACATAATGCGCGTGCTACTCCAGAGGTCGCGCTTGTTGTTGTCCCAATAGCGGTCGTAACAATGTTTTTGTTCAAAATTACTTAAAAACTCTTCGGTAAATGGCAGTGTGTCAGAATCCCAAGGCTGGGTGACCAAGCCTAATCGTATCAAATCGCCGCGGGTCAGCTTGCTAATATCTTCAAAAGCTAGATATGCCATTAAAGGCATGCGCTGGTATTCAATCTCACGATAGCGAATTTGGCCTTCTTGACTGGAATAATGCTGTACCAAGGGATGCATTAAAAACTCCCAATGCAATGAAACGCAGGGCACGTGATTGTCTTTTACAAAGGCTAAATAGCGAGTTTTATCTTGGTAGTCTGAGCGTGAAAGCACATTGCCTAGCTTATCTAACCATTCAATACTTTTTGCACAATGACCTGCATCGCCATTTTCTTCCCAATAGTTTGGATAAGTGCGTCCCAAGCGGTAGAGAATATCCATGGCATGATTAAGCTTAATGTTTTGCCCCGTGACCTCCAGTGCTAAAAAAGCCACGTCAATATCAAAAAAGAAGTACAACTCAATATGCGCAACTTTTAATACGATGGGCTCTTTTTCGTGGTTTAGCGTAATGCGGACTTGGCTTACATCGGAGCGTGAAAATATATGCAGCGGTGATTCACCGTAGCCGCCAGACTCGCGGCCATGTTTGCCTTCGCCATATAGAAAACGCTGTGCAAACGGCATAAAAGTGACAAATTCTTGATAACGCACTTCACTTAAAGATTGTTTAGCTAAAGAAAATTCATCCTGAATCTCTTGCCAAGGGCAGTTTTCAGCTTTGAGAATATCCCATGGGCGTTGGATTTTTTGGCTATTTGACTCTGAAATGAGCTGGACGGGCCAAAGCAGGGTTTGCCTAAAGTCGGCAACGATACTGGATTCAATATTGTTCACAACTCAGCCAGAAAGGTAAATGTAAAGTGTTAGCTTAATGCGGTTTGGATAAAATCAAACACCTAATAAAAGTAGTTAAATATAGCTAAACTATTAATTCAAATGGTTATCCTGCATATGAAGCGAGTGGCGCTTACAACAAAATTTTAGTCTTTTAAATATTTGTGAGTTAAGCATTACTCAAGCTCTAAGTTTGAGCTTAAAATCACCTATTTCTAGCATGAATATAAATTAGGCTACATTTGCACCCATGGAATACGAAATTAGAGCCAATTCAAGCATCCATCAGCCTGAGAGTTTAGAGACTTTTAAGGGCGAGTATCCCAAACCAAGCATTGATGATTTGCCTGTATATAAAGCCGCTCAAGAAGCTTTGCAGTACCGATTGTTTCACGAATCATCCAGCCCATTTCCTTCGCCTAAGTTAGCAAAGTTTACTTTCATTGATTTATTTGCAGGCATTGGTGGATTTAGAATTGCTATGCAAGGCCTCGGTGGTAAATGTGTATTTACTAGCGAATGGGATGAAAAATCGCAAATTACTTATAAAGCAAATTTCGGTGATGCTCCATTTGGGGATATAACAAAAGAAATTACTAAGCAATATATCCCCGATAATTTTGATGTGTTGTGTGCTGGGTTTCCTTGTCAGGCGTTCTCGATAGCGGGTAAGCGTGGAGGTTTTGAAGATACTCGCGGTACACTGTTTTTTGAAGTGGCTGAAATCATCAAACGTAAAAAGCCGAAAGCTATTTTTTTGGAAAACGTGAAGGGTTTAACTAATCATGGACAAGGCAAAACTTTAGCAACGATATTAAATGTATTGAGAAATGACCTTGGTTATTTTGTGCCTGAGCCACAAGTATTGAATGCTAAAAATTATGGTGTTCCGCAAAATAGAGAGCGCATTTTTATCGTTGGTTTTCGTAAAGACTTAGGCATTGAAGAGTTTAGTTACCCTGAGCCAGCGAACAGGAAAGTAGTATTTAATGATGTAAAAGAAGAGCGTGTGGTTTCTGCCAAGTACTATCTTTCAAATCAATACCTAAATACTTTAGTGGCACATAAAAAAAGGCACGAAGATAAAGGTAATGGCTTTGGCTATGAAATAATTGCAGATGATGGCATTGCAAATGCAATTGTTTGCGGTGGCATGGGGCGTGAGCGTAACCTTGTGATTGACCACAGACTTGAAGACTACACGCCAGTCACACATATCAAAGGTGAAATTAATCGCCAAGGCATTAGGAAAATGACGCCACGTGAGTGGGCAAGGCTGCAGGGCTATCCTGATAGTTTTGTGATTCCTGTTGCTGATGCGTCTGCTTATAAACAGTTTGGCAACTCAGTTGCTGTGCCAGCTATACGCGCGACTGCTAATGAAATTATAAAAAGAATATTGGATTGACTATGCTGACAGGTAATAAGGGTGAGTGGAGTGAGATTTATGCCTTGCTTAAAATTATTGCAGATAAAGAGCTTTATCAGGGTGATGGTAATCTCAATCGTATACAAAATGCAGTTTTACCTATTATCAAAGTTCTGCGTGATGAATCAGATGGTACATATGAATATACGATTAATCAGAATTTGGTAATTATCAATGGGGCTGGAAAAAGCTTTAGTATTAATATACAAAATTTTGAACATTATGCTTTGATTCTTTTAGAAAAAATAAAGTCATCAACCTCAACTTTTTCTGTACCTGAGATTGAAGAGTTTATACAGTTATTTAATTGCAAATCTTTAAAAGCTGGCTCAGGTGTTAAAAGTGATATTCGCATAGTTTTACATGATGCAAAAACTGGCATTTCACCAGAGCTAGGATTTAGCATCAAATCTCAATTGGGTAGTGCCTCAACTTTATTAAATGCGGGAAAGACTACTAATTTTATTTATAAAATTAATGGCGAGCTTTTTTCGCAAGCTTTGATAGATGAAATTAATGCGATTGATTCTAGCTCAAAGATTAAAGATAGATTGGTGAAAATTACTAATGCAGGTAAGTCATTATCTTTTTATAAAGCTGAGAATTCAACTTTCTCGAATAACTTAATGCTAATTGACAGTGCATTGCCTCAAATTTTGGCAGAAATCCTATACTTATTTTATTCAACTAGTCATAGTAGTCTTAAACGTTTAGTTGAGGAAACGTCAGTCAAGAATCCTTTGGGTTTTGATAACAATCAAAACCATCCATTTTATTTCTACAAAATCAAAAGATTTTTAACTGATATTGCATTAGGAATGATGCCCTCAAAAGTTTGGACAGGTGAGTTAGAAGCAACAGGTGGTTATTTAGTTGTAAAGGATGATGGTGAGATACTTTCTTATCATATTTATAATCGCAACGATTTTGAGGATTACTTACTTAACAATACAAAATTAGAAACAGCCAGTAGCTCTAGACATGAGTTTGGTAAAATTTATGAAGAAAATGGCAGTCAGTTTTTCAAACTAAATCTACAAATTCGATTTATTCGATAAACAATAAAAAAGCCGACAAATTTGTCGGCTTTTTTATTGCTACTTTCTAAAACTTAAACCTTTTGATAAACCTCGCTACCCTTTTTCACAAACTCAATGGCTTTTTCTTGCATGCCTTTGTGTAGTGCCTCTTCACCGCTAACGCCTAGCTTGTCTGCGTAATCGCGTACATCTTGCGATATTTTCATTGAGCAGAAGTGTGGACCGCACATAGAGCAGAAGTGCGCTTGTTTTGCGCCTTCTTGCGGCAATGTTTCATCATGGAATTCTTTGGCTTTTTCTGGATCGAGGCCTAGGTTAAATTGATCATCCCAACGGAATTCGAAACGTGCTTTTGAAAGCGCGTTGTCGCGAATCTGCGCCCCTGGGTGACCTTTTGCTAAGTCTGCCGCGTGCGCAGCGATTTTGTAGGTAATGATACCAACACGTACGTCTTCTTTGTCTGGTAAGCCTAAATGTTCTTTTGGCGTTACATAGCAAAGCATGGCACAGCCGTACCAGCCAATCATGGCGGCACCGATACCTGAGGTGATGTGGTCATAACCTGGTGCGATGTCCGTTGTTAATGGGCCTAATGTGTAGAAAGGGGCTTCGCCGCAATGCTCTAATTGAAGTTCCATATTTTCTTTAATGAGGTGCATTGGCACGTGGCCTGGGCCTTCAATCATACATTGCACGTCGTGCTTCCAAGCGATTTGCGTTAACTCGCCTAGTGTTTTCAACTCGGCAAATTGTGCCTCATCATTCGCATCGTAAATTGAGCCTGGGCGTAAGCCATCACCTAAACTAAAGGCAACGTCATACTGTTTCATGATGTCGCAAATGTCTTCAAAATGCTCATACAAGAATGACTCTTTATGATGCGCCAAGCACCATTTAGCCATAATAGAACCGCCGCGTGACACAATACCTGTCATACGTTTTGCCGTCATTGGAATGTAAGCCAAGCGCACGCCTGCATGGATAGTGAAGTAATCCACTCCTTGTTCCGCTTGCTCAATCAATGTATCGCGGAAGATTTCCCAAGTCAGGTCTTCAGCTTTGCCGTTTACTTTTTCAAGTGCTTGGTAGATAGGCACAGTACCGATTGGCACTGGTGAGTTGCGGATTATCCACTCGCGAGTTTCGTGAATGTTTTTACCTGTAGATAAATCCATCACGGTATCGCCACCCCAACGTGTGCCCCACACCATTTTTTCAACTTCTTCGCTGATAGAAGAACCTAGCGCAGAGTTGCCAATGTTGGCGTTGATTTTCACCAAGAAATTACGGCCGATAATCATAGGCTCGATTTCTGGGTGGTTAATATTCACAGGAATAATCGCACGGCCAAGCGCTACTTCGCTACGCACAAATTCTGCGGTGATGACTTTAGGAATACTCGCGCCAAAGTTTTGGCCTTCATGTTGTTTAAGTAGTAATTCACTCATGCCCTCACGGCGTTGATTTTCGCGAATAGCAATGTATTCCATCTCAGGCGTGATAATTCCTTTACGTGCATAGTGCATTTGGCTCACGTTTTGGCCGGCTTTTGCACGCAATGGTTTGCGGTGCAAGTTAAAGCGCATTTCTGCTAATTCAGGGTCAACTAGACGTTGATGACCAAACTCTGAGCTTGGGCCATCTAATTGCTCAACATCGCCACGTTCCATAATCCATGGTGCGCGCATTGCTGGCAAGCCGTTACGAATATCGATGTCCACATTTGGGTCTGTGTATGGGCCAGATGTATCGTAAACAACCACTGGTGGATTTTTTTCAGCGCCAAATTGTGAAGGTGTATCGCTTAATGAAATTTCACGAAACGGTACTTGAATGTCAGGGCGTGAGCCTTGTACATAGACTTTACGTGAATTAGCGAATGGTAATTTGGTTGCGGGATCAATTTCCGCAGTTTCGCTCACAAATTTAGCGAGATTTTTTTGTAGATTTTTATCGGTGGCGTTCATTGTGCTTTCCTATAGTTTTGGTTCAACATAGAAAAGCATCGTATGCGTACACCACGATATAGTAGCGACACATTGCATGCTTTCCTACGGCGGCATAACCCGCGTCAGGTTCAAAGGGTGTTTCTCACTATGCTTAAAATTAATCTAAAACAATTAATCTAAAATATAGACCCCTAGCAATGAACGAAAATTACGCTAATTCGTCAATAATAGCAAGTCATAATATTTTTGGTGTGGCTTTAAATAATAATTTAAGTGCTTATTTCTTAATAACTTTATAGTCATAATATTGAAAACAAAAAATGTAAAAAATGACATTAAATCATCAGCATTGATGGATGTTATTGCTATAATGTTCAGTAATTAAACAAATATAAAAAGGTCGGGGGTTGTATGGCATTAATTCTGTATCTTCTTTATTATCTAGTCGCAATTATTACGCTGTTTTTTCATTTTACTGGCCAACTAGAGCGCTGGGGCATGGAATGGGTCATATTGGTATTAGCTGTCACGGTATTTCCAGTGGTGCTGTATTTGTAGTGGAAGCAACTTCCCGCAAATTCAAATTAATACATACTTAATTGGGCTTCATCGCTTTCGTAAGCTTAGCGTAATCGTTTTGCTAATCAAGGCTATTTAGGTTCAATTAGCTAATACTTAATTTAAGCCCAACCTATTTAGCTTTCTTTGAAACTCATCATTTGAATCCATTACCTATATTGAATAATAGCAATTTTCAGCGCGTATTTTGTCAGCGATCATTTTGGTTGCCTCATATCGCTCTACCTGTCATCGCCGGATTAATGCTGGCCTTTGTATATCCACACACAAGTTTAGATGCTTGGTTAATTCAACCTTTTTATGACGCGCATGCACTGGTGTTTCCATTAAAGAACGACAGCTTTCTGGAAAATGTGATGCACAAAGGCTTAAGAAACTTAATGATAGCTGTGAGTTTAATGATGCTGGGTTTTTGGATTTTCGGTTTAAAAATATGGAGTTTTGTTTTTAAGCGCGAGAATGTTCGTCATTGGTCTAAGGTTTACCATCGACAGTTTTTGTGGATATTTGTAGCAATGGTGATTTCTACCAGTGCTATTTCTGTATTAAAGCGTCTAAGTATGCACAGCTGCCCTTGGGATTTATTACCATATGGCGGTACACAGCCTTGGATCCCACTTTTTGGCAGTTTACCTGCAGCCGCCGAAATGGGGCATTGCTTTCCTGGTGGCCATGCTAGTGGTGGGTTTGCCTTGATTGCACTTTATTTTGGCTTTAGAGACTCACTGCCAAAATTAGCAAATGCAGGCCTGATATTAGGACTATTGTTTGGTTTTGCTATGGGTTGGGGACAGATGATGCGCGGTGCGCATTTTATGTCACACAATTTGTGGACGGCTTGGGTAGTTTGGATGATATTAGTTGTGCAATATCTAGTGTGGTCGCCCAAAGCCCTTAAAGTTTAGGCCTCAGTCAGATGTCAGTAAGTCGTAAGTTTCTAGTGTTATGATTCCAACACTTTATCTATAGGGCATCTCTAAAAATCCACCATAATTTTGCAAACTGAGACTATGTGTGG
>NZ_JAQSDC010000052.1 GCF_029945705.1 Methylotenera sp. | reverse complement strand
AAGACAATAGATAACCATTGACACATGAGCCACAAAAGAGGATAATTCTATCTAAAGTGATCGAGCAAGAATCGCTAATAAAAACAAATTATTAACGTCAACATTAAGGAATTTAATATGTCTGCAAATACAGCAAAAGTGGTAAATGATAAAGAGCTAGCTATAGCTTTTGGTAAAGTTAGCAAGTTTATTAACCCCAACCAAAGAACCGCAATGTTAAGTAATTGTTACGGTGAAGAAGGTGAACATTTCGTTAATACGTTTAAGTCGTTAGGCACATTGATTGATGAAATGCCAGTTACCCACGGCCAAGAAGGTAAAGGTAAAAAGGCAATTGCTTATCTACATTATTTTGTAAGTAACTGTGATTGGTATGTAACAGAGAAAGATATTGAAGGCGGTGTTTTACAGGCGTTTGGCTATTGTGTTGTGAGTAATAGTTTAGAAAGTGGGCGTTTTCGTTATATCAACATTACTGAGTTGTTGTTAGTTGGTGCTGAATTGGATTTGTACTTTACACCTAAAGCCCTTGATGAAATTCTAAGTGAGATATGTTCAGAAGTTAGCGCATAAGTAGATTTTGTCTGTATTGGGTCGCGGTTTGGTGCCGTGACCTAAAAAATAAGCATAAAATAAGCATAACGTAAAGGAATGAATAATGAAAATTCTAGCGGTTAGTAGTGAAAAAGGTGGAGTTGCTAAAACAACAATATCAGTCCATTTGGCACATGCAGCCTATGACAAAGGGCTGAAAGTCTTGCTTGTAGACTTTGATACTCAGGGTAATGCAGGGATGATGTTTGAGCCGCCCGATCTATCAAAGACGTTTTTAAGTACAGCAGTGTTGTTTGATGAAAAACCAAGCAATATGCCTATTGAATTTGTAAAGCCAAACTTTGGGATTATTAGGGCTGATAAAGAAGCCTTAACAATGGTGGCTGATTCAAAAACTGAAGGTGCAGAGTTCAGACCCCTAGAGGCATTAAAGCAACATGCGAATAGTTTTGATATTTGTATTGTTGATAGCGCCCCATCAAGAGCATTTTTGCTCTACTCATCATTAGTTTTAGCGGACTACGTTTTAACACCAGTGAAAATGGGTAAATTTGAATTGGATGGTTTTGCAGAGTTGATAGGTGATATTACAAACATTCAAAAAAGTGGTATTAATCCAAGAATTAAGCATCTAGGTTCAATTCCTGTAAAGATAAACACTAGAAGTAGCAAACAAATGGAAATGCTTAGCGAGTTCAAATCTACTTATAAAAAGTCTGTTCTAGATTTATGTTTGCCTGAACGAGAGGCGGTTCAGGTTGCTATTAATGAAGGTCGGCCTGTATGGAGCAACGTAAGAGGCGCTAGCCATAAAAAGACGGCTATTGAATGGCGTGATGCTTGTGAGGCCATCTTAAATATGGTTATAAAGGGGTAAATTATGTTTGCAAAATTAGATAAAAAGATTAAAGAAAACCAGACTAAAGACGGTGTTCAAATCATTGAGCTGGATGATGTTGAAATTAAAAAACAGATCCGTGTTTTATTTGAGGATGAAGAAAATTCGTTGTTAGAGCTTGGCGAGAGCCTAAAGAAATTACAACTACAACCTATTGGTGTACGAGCTAACAAAGAAGGTAGCGAAAAGCCATACGTACTTGTGTGGGGTGAGCGACGTGTTCGTGGCGCGAAACTGGCTGGTTTAGAAAGACTTGAGGCAAAGGTTATTGACCTTAATGATGAAGAGGCAAAAGACGCCCAGTTTGCTGAAAACGTACATCGTAAAAACTTTGAGCAGTATGAAGAAGCTACAAGGCTTCAGGAAGATATTGATAATGGTTTAATGGTTGAGGATCTAATGAGAAAACATGATAAAAGTAAATCATGGGTATCTAAAAGATTGTCATTATTAAATCTAGGCGAACAGTCTAAAAGAGTTATTAGCCAAGACGTGAGCGCGGATGTTGAGGTAATCAACGCAGTTAAAACTATTGAAACAATTAACCCTGTAAAAGCAAAAGAACTTGTTGATGAACTGATCAAAAACAAGGGTGAGAAACAAAATGTACGCGATAAAGTTAATCAAGCCAAGGCAGAGGTAAAACCACCTAAACCAAAAGCAGAAATCGTGAAAACACCAGATGTTAAAGTGCCAGGTGCAGTAATAGCTACTAATGATACGAAGGAACAGGTAACAGAAATTGAGAACATTGAAGAGTCTGAAGCGGTTAAAGAGCAAAGATTAATCAAAGATACGCTTTCTAAAATCTACTTTGATATTTTTGAACACGGCCATAAGTCACAAGACCTATTTGATGACCTTGATAAAAATACTAAATCCCTTCTTAGTGACCATTTACGCATTTGTTTTGATAGTGGAGTAAAATCGAAAGATGCAGCTAGGGATGCACTTAGAGCGTTTAGAAATGGTGGATTTGGTGAAGATGGACACTTGGCATTTGCATGGGTAGCTTTTATGCACGGGGCTTGTGGGCAAAAATTCAGTGTGGTTAATATTCTAGGTTGCGTTAAACCATAACCAAAGGCGGCTAGGCCGCCTTTATTGAATATATTTACGGGGTATGTATGGCTATAAGGCGAATGTCTGAGGCTGAGTTTTCGGCAGTAGAAATTTTATTAGGTATTGCAAGGCCGTTTTCAAAAGAAAAAATAGCATGTGCGCGTTTGGTATTGGTTGATGGTATCAGCATGGGTGAAGCAGCGAAGGTGCACGGAACTACAAAGCAGAATTTTCAGGCAGTAGTAAGTAAACTAGATAAGTGCTTAACCCTTTACAATGAGGCTAAAGCGATTGAGGCATTAAACCTATCTAAAACGGTTACAAAGAAAACAAAAAAAATTTAATAATAATAAAAAAGCCCGACTGTTTCCAATCGGGCTGAGCGTCAACGTAAGGACTACTAGGGTTTAGTTAGCAATCATTAACGGAGTAAATTATAACATGGTAGAAGAAACCAGAGATGAGAGTTTAAAAAAAGTTGTGCAGTTACTAAATAAAGACGCATTCGCAAATAGGCAACTTGATATATTTCAAAGCTTTTATGCAAACACAGATGAGCAGCGGAGTGAAGCTTCAAATTCAATAGAGCTTTGGGATAGTGTGCCGCGCTATTCAATATCACAGCAAACGATGAATAAAATGCGTGACGACAAAGGCAGATTAGACTTGCTTGAGGTCCCATTTAATTATCGCCAAACCAGCTTAAAAGCAATTGTTCAACCTGCGCTTATTCAGGAAGAAAAAAACGGTGTTAAAGGCACGGTTTCTTACTATCCTAGCGCAAATGAAGAACTAATCGAAGAAGCCTTACGCAAGATCGCTACTATTCAACAAATGGGATTCCATGAGCCTATGAAGCGTAGTGGCGTAGTCTTCACGCTTTATCAGTTGCGCGAAGAGCTTAGACAGCGCGGCCATACAAGGTCATTTAACGAAATTATCAAGAGCCTAACAATTCTTTCTAGCAGCATCATAGAGATTAATGGCGAAGATAAGCAGCGGAACAAGGCTTATGGTAAACGAAGCGCATATTTTCCAGCCGTTACTTGGGTCAATCAGGCCGACTTATCGGAAGACCCTAACGCCAAGTGGCATGTACAATTTCATCCACTGGTGACGGATTCAATTGATAAGCTAACTTACAGGCAATTCAATTATCAACAGCTTATGAGCCATAGCACACAGCTTGCGCGTTGGCTTCATAAATACCTTGTTACCAAGTACACAATGGCAAGCAAAATGAAGCCATTTGAAATGCGCTACAGCACTATTAAACGTGATAGCGCTATGCTTAGTGGATATAAGAGAGAGCGACAAGCCATTGAAGCCTGTGACTTCTCAATGAATGAATTAAAAACACAAAAAATAGCTCATGAGATTAAACGTGAGACAAAGTTAGGTGAGAGAAACAAAATAATAGATGTAATTTACACCATTACACCTACGCTTGATTTTATCGCAGAAGTAAAGGCGGCTAATGCAAGACAAGGGCAATTAAAAAGCCAGTAATCGGTAGGTATAGGTGGCGGGTCAAAAACCTAAAACTTCACAAAGGGTGTGTTTTACAATAAAAGTTATCCACACCCTTTTTAAATCGGTAGGTATAGGTGGCGGGTCATGGCTATTATCGGTAGGTATAGGTGGCGCAATTAGGTAGGTATAGGTGGCGGCAATAGTTTTTAACTGGAATACGCACCAAATTAGTGCGATATTATCGGTAGGTATAGGTGGCGGGTCGTGTTTTTGTGATTATATTTTAATCAAAATCGAAAAATCGTCGGTAGGTATAGGTGGCGGGTCATGTTTTTTTCGGTAGGTATAGGTGGCGGGTCATGAAAAAAATCGCGGAATCGGTAGGTATAGGTGGCGGGTCGTGTTTTTAAGCAACTGTTTTTATTAAAAAAAACGGCATTTTTTTTGCCCCTATCCTTTTATCCTTTTTTTAAGACTTTTTTTAACCCTGAACCCAAACCCGCCTACCCTTCGTGCTTCGCACTACGCCCCAGCCTTTGGCTGGCCTAACACCATAGAATGATACCGCAAGCGGTCTTGTTTTTTTTATGCGCGTACCGCGCAAGAATTTCACCATTCATAAAAGCACAGTCTAAGCCCTGCTGCGAGCTAAAGCTCTTTCAGGACTAAGACCTAGACAAATCACGCCCAGCAATAAAACCGATTGCTGGCCGTTCAGCTAGGTTTCTGTGAAAACTGTGCATAATTAAGCTTAGGTTGTAACGAAAGGTTGCATTAGTCTATAAAAAGAAGAGGTGGACTTCACTTAAACTTGAGAATGTAGCGACTTTAAGCACCCTACAGCACGTTATTTAAAATTTTTGATATAACGGTATGGATTATCGCAATCTAACTCGTTGAAACACGGTTTTAAATACGCAGAAAGTTGTGATACAAGCGAAAGATTAAAGTTTAATAAAGGTTATATTTTGCTACCTTTAGTAGTATAATGTAACCAGTTAATTAAGTAGAGGTTAATCATGGCAAAAGCAATTAAGTTATCAGAAAAATTAGTAGATGACGCAACAATCAATGGACTCGCTCAACACAGAAGCACGCCTAAGCAAATTGAATATTGGGCTTCTATCGGCAAGATAGCTGAAGAAAATCCAGACCTACCTTTTACTTTCATAAAAGGCATTTTGATTGGGGTGAAAGAAATTGAAGCTGGCGAGGTTTCAGGGTATGAGTTTGGATGATAGTAAAACAAACTAATAGCTTTAAGAGAAAAGTTAAAAAACTGAATAAAACTGAAAAGTTAGCTTTAGATGAGGCAGTTAAATCAGTTATGAATGACCCTAGTATCGGTGAAATGAAAATAGGCGATTTAGCTGGTGTCCAAGTATATAAATACAAACTGAAGGCACAACTTTATTTATTAGCATATATGTACGATGGCGAATTGATCTTAACTTTTATTGAGTACGGAACTCATGAAAATTTTTACCGTGATTTAAAGAGTAAACCGAATGTGACAAAACATTAGGAAAGGAAGCAGAATAAAAATGGCTCAATCAAAAAGATTAAAAGACCAAGGATCTACGGCAAAACGTGCAGCAACATCTTTAAATAAAATTATTCAGGATTTTGATTACTCTAATCCAGCTATTAGTAGTTTGCCTAGGTTAAATAAAGGCGATCGTGATGTACTTTTAAAAGCTGTTGGAATATTAAGACGTATAGGATCAGAAAAGTCTCAATTAGCTAAGAATGAAAAAACTAAAGAAACTAAACGTGAGGAGTTAATAGCAAGAACGACTACTGAGGCCTCTAAAATAATTGATAGCTGGAAAAAACCAGAAAGTATTTTAGATAAAGTAGCTTTAGTATTAAGTTCAAATGGCTCATATTCACTAGAGCGTTATCTCGTAGAAGGCGTAACAGTTTTTGGACGTGAAACTACAAAGGACGATTGGCTAGAAACATTTAACGACCTCTTTAATGATGCAATCAGGGAAATACCTGGCAGTGTTGCCTATCATTCAGTCATAAAGAATAAGTCGTTGGATGAGGTCTTAAATGCATTATTGGAAAAGATAACAGAGTTTAAAAACTCAGCGATAGCTAGGCGGCTTACAGAGCTATGGTCTCATAAAATTACAGCAATTACATAGTGAAGCAACCAAAAGTTTCGCGCCCGCGAAACTAATTCAAGTAGGTCAATATAGCTTAAATAGCTTATCAAAGACAATATATAGCCATTGACAAATTAACCTTTAAAGAGGATAGTTTAGCTAAGGTGATCGAGTAAGAATCGCTTAATAATTAAAGAACAATTGACGTTGTTAAAGGCTTGATTTAGGGATACCTACGGCCACTTTTTTAGGCAAATAATTATGTGGCAAGCAATAGAAAATATTAACTTCAGGCCTGTAGGTAAAGTTTTAGCAACAGGTGAAAAAAAAGAGGATGTTATTAATTTTTGGGTGGCTGGTCGAGTAAGTATTACATACACCAGTTACTTTGAAATTAAGCGTTTGAAACCTGAATCTTTAAGAAAACGGAGATTAACAAGGCTGAAAAACAAGCTGATAAAAAACACCCCTCTGTTTTTTGATGAGTTGTTCGCCAGAGAGTCGGCAAAAATTGCGTGATTGGATAAAACTATGACTCAAACAAATGCCGTTAAGAGGCACAAAAATATTTTGTATTGGGATGACGAAAGATCGTTAGGTAATAGCCTGATTGTTACTTTGGTTTATGGAAAACAATTTTCTGCTGATGTAGGCACGGGCGAGCATGTGAGGGGTTTTGATACAGTTAAAGATGCCTTGAGAGAGGTTCGTACAGCGGTAGATTGTGATTGTAGTAATTGTAAGAAACATTTAATCTCATAAGGAAATAACAGTGAAAACAACAATAAAAAAGACAGTAAGTATTATTTGCTTATTGGGCGCTTTTGGATTTAGTAGTTTAGGTTTTTCTCAGACAATAGAGGTGGCGTTTTCACCGAGAGAAGG
The DNA here is from genome assembly GCF_029945705.1 of Methylotenera sp. GTDB lineage: Bacteria > Pseudomonadota > Gammaproteobacteria > Burkholderiales > Methylophilaceae > Methylotenera. Next base: position 2,673 of record NZ_JAQSDC010000052.1, on the reverse strand, counting down.
CGCGCAAGATTTAGTAATTAAAGTCATAGACAGCTCAAAGAAATCATTACGGTTATCTGCATACTCATTAACTTCTGTGCCAGTTGTTAAAGCACTTATCGCGGCCAAGAAACGCGGCATAGATGTGGCGGTCGTTGCTGATTACAAGCAAAACATAAGTATGGACAATGGGGCTGGGCGTGCAGCACTTAATCTTTTAGTGTTGAATGGTATTCAAACTAAGGTGATTAGTATTTATCCTATCCATCACGATAAATTTATAGTAGCGGATGGCGTGAATGTTGAAACTGGTAGTTTCAACTACTCTAAGGCCGCAGAATATAGTAATAGTGAAAATGTAATAGTGGTTTGGGATGATGCCAAGCTAGCTAGTCAATATATTGAGCATTGGAATAGTCGTTTTTCTCAGGCTAATGATTATAAACCTAGCTATTAAATTATTTATAGGATAAAAAGTTTATGAACTCGAGTGACTCACAACTAAATGGTATGAATGGTATTAAGGACATGTTGGTAACACAATTGACTAATAAAGGCGGATTGCCTTTCTTATTCGATGTTGGACAATCTGATTTTGATACTACGCAAGGCTTGAGTGAGAGCCGTTATAAAGAGGCTTCAGAGCTTAAAATTAAGGCTGATAGCTTATAATAGTAGCAATAATTTGAAGGGTGAAATATAGGTATGGGAAAACTTAAATTAGTTATGTTGCGTGGGTATGAAGAGTGTTTCTCTCTTTTCTGGCTTGCCTGTAAATTATTAGCGCTGAATATATTACCAATTTTGCTACAGTTTATAGATAGCTCGTTACCGAAACCGTATTTAACAGAGAGCCAGTGGTCAACCTTTTTTATTTATATATTACCATTGAGCGTTTTAGTTTTTTTGTTGGTTGTGTTTAGTTTTGTGTGTGTTGGTATCAAGTTATATAAATTTGCTAAAAATTAATAAAGCTTAGATTTGGTAGTGTTAGGTGGTGTGTAATTAACATAATTAATAAGAAAGGCACTGTGAATGGAAAACCCAAAAGTGATTAGTTTCGCACCTGGTACTTTTATAGAACTAGATGATCCTTTGTCTGGTAAAAGGCGATTAGTTTTAGTCGCTGAAAGTGGTGTTGATTTCTACGATTACCTTGATGAAGTGAACCCTACCCCGCTTGGTATTTTGGATGTTCTTAGCCCTGTAGAGATTGGGGATTGTCGGTCGCTCGCAGATGAGTTAATGCTAGGCGGCAATTACGAAAGCTATAAAGCATTTAGTGAAATGCTCTTAGTGCTTTGTGATACGCCCGCAGCTAACGATAAGCTAACGCTTAATCGTGCGGCTAAATGGGCTTTCGATAATAAGTGTTATGACACCAATAGAGCAAGCTCCTTTGGTGTTTTGGCTACGGTGGAGGCTAAAAAAAGACAAGGTAAGATTGTTGATATCGCCAATGATCTAGTTAATGCGGAGGTGTTTTAATGGATATTTCTGCAAGAATTAGTGAGTCTGAGAGACTTGTTCATTTTAATTATGGCGCTGCTTATGGACGTGCATTAGAAATGCAGCGGTCTACGTCTAGCGACATAGACCGCAAGGAGTTGGCCGCTACTCTCGTAGCTGAACGCTTTGCTACTTCTAATCGCGATACAAGTATCGCGTGCTTTAAGGAAGTTGGTCTTGGCCGTGATGCCATGTCTAAAGCCTATGGCGTCACCGCCAATGATGTTGAATCTGTCTTGTCTGGTCGTGTTGCCGACTACGACTTAGCTAAAAACTTTGGTTCTAAAGACTTTAATGCGCTTTCTGCGAAAGGCCAGTTGTACGTTCAACAACATAACATCGAAAGCTTCGCTAGCCGTGGCCGTGTTGAAGCTGTTGGCTTCAGCGGCAACTTTCTTTCTTCTGTGCAACAAAACGCCAATGAGTCTAAAGAAAAACTCATCGGCCATTTGTTGCACGTTCGGTCTTCGATTGATGCTGGTGTGGATCGTGGCGCTTACGAGAAAACAGAAGCTAAGTCTGTTTATGATCGCTTTGAAAAAGCTACTTTTGACCCTTCAGGTAAAAAAGCTTCTTCTTCTCAGTTATTCAATGACTTTGAAAAATCTTCTAGTGCCAGTTTGCGCCGTGATGTTTCGTTTGAAGTTGAAATGCGTTATGCGGCCAACTCTAGGCTTGTGGATCGTGCCCGAACTAATGAAGGTAATGCTAATTTAGCTAAAGCCAATGATTTTAGGCGTCTTGAGCCTGTAGGTGCTGTTAAAAAACATCCTGATTTGGTGCCCGCTTTTGCTGCTCTTTATGCTGCTTCTCAAAATGCTGAGGTTAAATTTGGTGTGGATGGTAAAGCTGGTGCCGTGGCTATAGCTAAAGAAAACTTGGCTTTAAACATAGAAAAAGGCGTTATTCCTCAATCTGTAGAGCGTGATAGTTCTAAATCTAATCACATGGCTTCGGCTGATTCTCTTGAACTTTAAGTTTGCGTTTCGAATTCTAATATCTCAATAACTGGTGGACTCGTAGGGCAAATTTTGGCTAACGCCAAAACCGTGCTTTAACGGGTTCGCTAGCCGCTCATTCCTACGGAACTGGCAAGCCAGCCCTATCAATCACTTTCGCAAAGTCGAACCCTTACAGTTTCGCGCCCGCGAAACTTAGTAGCTCAATAGGGTTTCGCTTTCGCCC
>NZ_JAQSDC010000051.1 GCF_029945705.1 Methylotenera sp. | reverse complement strand
GAACCCGTTGCCTGTACACCAGCCTCTGGCTGGGAAAAAGGTCAGGTGGAGAATCAGGTAGGCAATATTCGAGAATGGCTGTTCACACCATTAGCACGCTTTGCTTCATTTGCCGAATTAAACGCATGGCTCGCGACACGCTGCAAAGAGTTAGCGCAACGCAAACATCCCACGCAACGCAGTCGCACCATCTCGGAATGCTTTGCTGACGAGCAGCCAAACTTACGTGTTATCACGGCACACTTTGATGGTTATGTTGAGCATATGCTGCGCGTATCCTCTACCTGCTTAGTCAACGCAGATCGCAATCGCTACAGCGTACCCGCAGGTTATGCGGGGCAGGCTGTTTCTGTACGCATGACGGCAGATCAAGTGCGTGTGGTGGCCAATGGTGAAGTGATTGCCGCACACTCAAGAGTGTTTGGACGCGACCAGTTAGTATGCGACCCTTGGCATTACTTACCAGTACTAGAGAAGAAGCCCGGTGCCATCAGGGATGGCGCTCCCTTTGTGACATGGGACTTGCCGAAACCCATTATGATGGTGCGGGATCGTATTCTGAAACAAACTAAAGGGGATCGCGCCTTTGTTGAACTGCTCATGCTGGCGGGAGAAGCTGGTCTGGATGCGTTGACTGTGGCTTGTGAATTGACGTTAGAAAGTGGTGTCGTCAGTGCGCCTGTCGTCATGAATGAGTTGCGTAGATTGATTTCCCCGCACTTGCCAGTCACGTCAATTAATGTCCCTGATGGCATTGCACTGACCATAGAGCCTGTGGCCAATTGCCACCGTTACGACTACTTGTTAGGAGCGGGTAATGTCCATTGATTATACAGCCAGCTTGAAGGCACTAAAACTCTACGGCATGGCCACAGCGTGGAGTGAGTTACAAGCGGAGAAACCCAAACAAGTGCATCGCCCAGAAACTTGGATGGAACGTTTACTGGCGGCAGAACAAACTGATCGGAAACTCAAAAGCCTGCGCCATCAACTCAAGGCCGCACGCTTTCCAATACATCGTGATTTGCTAGGGATTGATTGGGCGGAAACACCGCTCTCGCAGGTGGTGGTTGAACAATTAGCCAGTGCGGCCTTTATGGAAACGGCGCACAACTTAATTCTTGTGGGCGGCACGGGCACGGGTAAATCGCATTTGGCCACAGCCATTGGCGTGGCTGCGATTCATCATGGTAAACGTGTGCGTTTTTATAATGCTGTGGATTTAGTCAATCAATTGGAACGTGAGAAGACGCAGGGTAAGGTTGGCAATCTAGCAAAGCAACTTTGCTTGGTGGATGCTGTAATTATTGATGAACTCGGTTATCTGCCGTTCCCAGCATCAGGTGGCGCATTACTGTTTCATCTCATCAGTCATCTTTATGAGAAGACTTCGTTAATGATTACCACGAACTTAACCTTCGGTGAATGGGTGCAAGTATTTGGCGATGCGAAGATGACAACCGCGCTACTTGACCGCATTACACATCATTGTGAAATCTTGGAAACAGGAAATGAATCTTACCGTTTTAAGCACCGTAAAAGTCGTACTCAGCAAAGCGAAAAAGTGGAAAGAATTGGACGCTGATTAGTGGAAAATATTGGACGCTGATTGACACTTAATCCATTCATTACGATTCAGCTTACGTTGCCATACCGTTTTGCCGTCTCGGTCAACTCCGTGAAGTTGAAAAACACCTATGCAAAATCTACCCCAACTCGTACAATTCTCGTGATGAACTCCTTATTTCAATAACTGATTGTGTTGAAACTCCAGTTTGACACTTCGGAGCCCTTTCGGGGGGGTGTCCATCCCATTGATATGGGGATTTTTTACGCATTCGCGCATTTCAATAAAATAAAATTGCAATGTCTGCTATTAATTATTTTTTGGTGGATTTCTCTGGATTGACTGTCAGTAATTGCTATCATTAAACAGAAATACCTTAACTAAATTTCTTTAATACAGTGATTTGTGCGTTATTTAGGTTTCGATCTATTTTCTGAGTGACTCATCCTGGATAAAGCACGATTCCGCGTTGCTGCTTTTT
>NZ_JAQSDC010000050.1 GCF_029945705.1 Methylotenera sp. | reverse complement strand
CTTTGAACTTTTGAAGCGTAAAGCGCACTAAGCCAGTATAAAAAATAGCGGCTTAATAAGCTTGCAGTTGACTAAGTTGCCTGCATACTCAGTTAAATTAAGCCAAACATCTCTTAAAAAAATCACTTTAATAATAAACATGACCCAACCCTTACTTTCAAGAACGCCAGTATTGAATGGCAGTGATGCCGTAGCTACGCGCAAAGAATTTCTGGAGTATTTTCTTTCTACGTTCAATCGCTATGAGCAATTATTTGAAACCTTAGTTAATGAAGATTCTTACCAAACTAAGTCCATCGCGTTACGTCACCCACTGATTTTCTATTTTGGACACACCGCGACTTTTTACCTGAATAAATTGTTGTTAGCTGGTTTGTTGAAGGAGCGGGTAAATCCAAAGCTTGAAGCAATGTTCGCTGTAGGTGTGGATGAAATGAGTTGGGATGACTTGAACGATGCCAACTATGATTGGCCAACTTCTGCAGAGGTTAAGTATTACCGTCATCAAGTGCGTGATGCAGTGGAAGCGCTCATTCAAACTGCGCCGCTTACTTTGCCCATTGATTGGAATCATCCGTGGTGGATTATTATCATGGGTATAGAGCATGAGCGTATTCATCTTGAAACCTCGTCAGTATTGATTCGCCAGCAAGCGCTTGAATTAGTGCAACCACATGCGGCTTGGCAAGCTTGCACGCGCTCGGGTGAGGCTCCACAAAACGATTTGGTTTCAATTCCTGCAGGTAAAGTATCTCTAGATAAAAAAGAGAATGCCGCTGAATATGGCTGGGATAACGAGTATGGCTTGCACGAGGCGGATGTTGCAGCGTTTCAAGCAAGTCGGTATTTGGTAAGTAATGCTGAGTTTTTAGAGTTTGTGACTGCAGGTGGGTATACGCAAGATACGCTTTGGGCTGAAGAGGGCTTAAAGTGGAGGCACTATACGGCAGCCACTCATCCAACCTTTTGGGTTCGTAAAGGCGATGCATGGTGGTTGCGTTTGATGACCGAAGAAGTGCCGATGCCTTGGGATTGGCCTGTAGAAGTTAACTATCACGAAGCTAAAGCATTTTGTAATTGGAAAGCTCAGAAATCAGGCCAGAAGGTACGATTGCCTAGTGAAGATGAATGGTATCTTTTGTATGACTTTGCAGGCGTTGCTGAAGTGGCCGTTGATAAAGCCGCTAATTCAAATATACATTTAGACTATGCTGCGTCGCCTTGTCCCGTCACGGAGTTTCGTCATGGTGAGCTTTTTGATGTGACTGGTAATGTGTGGCAGTGGACTGAAACGCCTATCTATCCATTCAGTGGCTTTAAAGTACATCCTTTGTATGATGACTTCACGACGCCGACCTTTGATGGTCGGCACAATTTGATTAAAGGTGGTTCATGGATTTCTTGTGGCAATGAGGCCTTATATAGTGCGCGTTATGCATTTCGACGCCACTTTTTTCAGCATGCTGGCTTCCGTTATGTAGTGGCCGATGAGTTAGCCAGTATGCCAGGCTCACATTACGAAACTGATAAGTTGATTTCAGAGTATGCAGAGTTTCATTATGGCGATAGCTTTTTTGGCGTGGAGAACTTTACCAAAAGCCTAGCTGATGTTGCGATTAGCGCGATGAAAGATAAACCCGCGCGCAAAGCCTTAGATTTGGGTTGTGCTTCAGGGCGAGCAACATTTGAGCTGGCGCGACATTTTGAACATGTCGCGGGGGTTGATTTTTCAGTGCGCCTGATAGAATCTGGTGTGCAAATGGCTGAAACAGGCGAGTTGCACTATACCTTGGTCGATGAAGGTCAATTGGTTACTTACAAGACGCGCACGCTAGCAAGCTTAGGGCTGGATAACTTAAAAGGCAAAGTAGAGTTCTCGCAAGGCGATGCTTGTAACCTCAAACCAATATTGACCAACTATGATTTGATATTGGCGGCTAACTTGATTGATCGCTTATATAGTCCCAAAAAATTCCTTTCGCATGTGCATGAGCGCTTGAATATTGGTGGTATTTTGCTCATTGCTTCACCCTATACTTGGTTGGAAGAACATACCAAGCGCGAGGAGTGGATAGGCGGCTTTAAACAGAACGCTGAGAATTTTACTACGCTTGATGGTTTGAAAGAGCAGCTCAGTGGACACTTCCGCTTAGTTGCGGAACCTGTTGATGTGCCTTTTGTGATTCGCGAAACTAAAAGAAAATTTCAGCATTCGCTTTCTGAAGTCACGCTTTGGGAGCGTATTTCTTGAGCGTTGATTTCGACAAAATCATAGTGCGAGATGGCACTGCATCAGTGAAGCTGGACGGACGTGCTGACTATTTTGGTACCACGGATATTTTGCCGTTATGGGTCGCTGATATGGATTTCCCCGCGCCAGAAGCAGTCACTAAAGCGCTGATACAACGTGCCGAACATCCAGTTTATGGCTATACTTTTTATCCAGAAAGTATGGTTGACGCGCTGATCACTTGGCTTAAAAAGCGCCATGGTTGGACGGTTGAGCGCGAGTGGGTTGTCATGGCGCCAGGAGTTGTAACTTCATTATTCGCAAGTGTGATGGCGTTCGCAGAAGAAGGTGAGGGTGTCATCGTGCAGCCGCCAGTGTATGCGCCGTTCTTTTCTGCGGTCACTGCCAATCAGCGTAGATTGATTGAAAACCCGTTGATACTAGTGGATGGTGTTTACCGTATAGACTTTGAACACTTAGAGCGTTGCGCGGCAGATGGCGCGAAAATGCTATTATTTTGCTCACCACACAACCCAGTAGGGAGAGTGTGGAGTAAGGCTGAGCTAGAGCAGCTATTAGCCATTACGCGCCGTTATGATATGACGATATTATCTGATGAGATTCATGCAGATTTAACTTATCCCAATGAGCAGCATACTACCTTGGCAACGCTAGCTAATGATAGCGATAAAATCATCACTGCTGTGGCACCTAGCAAAACGTTTAACATTCCAGGCCTTGGTTTATCTGCATTGATTGTACCCAACTCAGCACAGCGAGTCGCTTTAAAAAAAGTATTTGATAGCATGCATTTGAGTAATACCAATCCATTTAGCATTGCTGCATTTGAGGCCGCTTATCGTAGTGGTGAGTCTTGGCTTGATGCGTTGTTAATTTATCTGCGTGATAATCGTGATTTTGTACGTGATTATCTTGAAAAGAATATCCCTGCCATTCGTCTAATTCAGCCGCAGGGTACTTATTTGCTATGGTTAGATTGCAGAGGATTGAAAATGACAGATGCGCAACTCGAAGCATTCTTTGTTAAAGAAGCCAAAGTCGGGCTAAATGCAGGTAAGACTTTTGGTATGGGCGGTAGTGGCTTTATGCGACTCAATATTGCATCACCACGCAGTGTGATTGCAGAGGCGTTAAACCGTATTGCAACCACACTTAACACACACTAGTGCGAAAGCTATTTAAACACTTACCGAACTAGCGCGGCATTAGAAATGTTGATTTTTCTGAGATTTGTTCGTCTCGTCCAAGCGCTTCAATTTTAAACATGATTTTATGTGAGCCGCTGCTGACAGAGCCATCAGGTATTTGCAAGCTCATTGGCACCATGCGCTCACTCGCTGGGTTCACCATAAAGGCACTGCTCGAAGAGATAGATAAACCCTCTAAACCCTCGACCGAAACGCGGTAGGTTTGAGTATCTTCGGTAGCGTTGGTAATTTGTAAGCGGTAAACATTTTCAATAGCACCATCCGAAGTGATACGTGACATCACACCGCGATCTCGAATTACATCGACCATAAATGAGTTACGTAAACTGAGTGACACTACAAAGCCTATGCATAGCAATAACAATATGCCGCCATAGATTAAGACTCTAGGGCGTAAAATTTTATGGGCAACCTCATGCGTTACGCTAGCTTCAAGTGGGTTGTTTAGCGTCGCCTCACTTAGCGTTACTTCACTTAAACCTGCGCTATTTAATGTTGAGAATTTAATTAAACCACGCGGATAGTCCATTTTATCCATCACGCTATCACACGCATCAATACACAATCCGCAGCTTATACATTCATATTGCAAGCCATCGCGTATATCAATCCCTACGGGGCAAACCTGCACACAGAAGCTACAGTCTATGCAGTCACCTAAACCTTTTTCTTTTGCATCTACGCTGCGTGAACGGCCACTGCGTGGTTCACCACGCTTTTCATCGTAGGTGACGATTAAGGTATCTTTATCAAACATTACCCCTTGAAAACGCGCATAGGGGCACATATGCAAACAAACTTGTTCACGCAAGAAACCTGCGTTGCCATAGGTGGCTAATCCATAGAAACAAATCCAGAATGTTTCCCAAGGACCCAAGCTGAAATTAAATATTCCATCAAACAGATGCTGAATCGGTGTGAAATAGCCTAAAAAAGTAAAACCCGTCCAAATAGAAAAACTAATCCATACGACATGCTTAAGCCATTTTTTATAATGCGTTTTGACTCTAACTTTTTTGCTGTCTAGCTTGATACGCGTGGCGCGATCTCCCTCAATCTTGTACTCAATCCACAGGAATATCTTGGTGTAAACAGATTGCGGACACGAAAATCCACACCAAAGCCGCCCAGCTACGGTAGTAAATAGAAATAGAGCTAATGCGGAAATTATTAGAATAACGGCAAGGTAAATTAAATCTTGTGGGTAAAGTATTAATTTAAAAATATAGAATTTATGGGTATCAATATCTAACAAAACGGCTTGTCTGTGATCAAATGAAATCCATGGCGTGCCATAAAATATTAGCTGGGTAATCCACACCATAACCCATCGCCAATTAGTAAAGTAACCAGAAGTCGCTCTAGGGTAGATTTTATTTTGCAGGGCAAACATGGAGGTATCAGCCGCGATAGGGATTACTTTCTTTGGTGCTTTTTGACTAACAGTCATTTTTATATCTCACAGGCAATAAACTATTTTAATTTAGGGTATTTAATGGCTAACTTATGCGATTGCAATAAAACATTACCGCAATAAAACCGTGTACCTTCTGTATTCGACAAGTTTTATATTAAGCAAGTTTAGTGACAGCACAGAATAATGTATTGCAGTGAATTAAAACAGAAGCAGATAGCTAAATAAAAAGCATATCAGTTGATGTCACACATGCTTTGAGTACTTATAAAGAAGCTGACAGAGAGTTGCTTTGTCATGGCTTTACAGCATTAAATCCATGACTATTTTACCAAGGTTCTCTAAGGAAGACTCGATGTTTTCATCCCAAATGTGTCCATAGTTCAATCTAATGTAATCAGTAAATCCTCTTTGAGCTGAAAAGATTGGGCCAGGAGCGATGCTAATGCCATTTGTAAGTGCGGTACGATGAACATCCAGTGCATTTACACCATCAGGTAATTTTACCCATAAAAAGTAACCACCTTGTGGCTTGGTTAAGCGCGTGCCCTCTGGAAAGTATTTCTGAATCGCATCAATAAATTTAATTTGATTCACCAAAAGAGTATGACGTAGATTACGCAAATGCTTATCGTAACCGCCTTTTTGCAAGTATTTGGCTAAGGCAAGCTGAGCGGGTGCTGATGCCGACAATGTTGTGGTTAGTTTTAGACGTTCAATTATTTTAGAATATCTTCCAGGCGCCACCCAACCAACGCGATAGCCAGGTGCCAGACACTTTGAAAATGAAGAGCAGTGCATCACTAAACCATCAGTATCAAATGCCTTTGCAGGCATGGGGCGTTTATCTCCGAAATACAACTCACCATACACGTCGTCTTCAATCAACGGCACTTGATGTTGCGTTAACAATTCGACGAGGGCTTTCTTTTTCTCATTGCTTAGTAGGCTGCCCAGAGGGTTTTGAAAATTCGTCATCAGCCAGCATGCTTTAGGTTTGTGACGCGCCAACGCCCATTCCATTGCATTCAAATCTATCCCATCTTTTGGATGGCTAGGTACTTCTACAGCTTTCAGTCCAATGCGCTCAATGGATTGTAAGGCCGCATAGAACGTAGGCGATTCAATCAGCACAGTGTCACCTGGCCGCGTCACCGCCATCAGGCAAAGATTTAACGCTTCAAGTGCGCCGCTGGTAATCACAAGTTCATCAGATGGCACATGCAAGCCATCAATCATATAGCGTAAGGCAATCTGACGCCTCAGATCAGCATCGCCAGGACTTAAATTATCTAGGCTACGCCAAGGATCCATTGCTTGTATGCTAGAAGCCATGGTTCGCGCTAGATTACTTAAAGGAAACAATAACGGGCTAGGGAAGGCTGATCCAAGCGGAACTACTTTTTTCATTCTTGTGGATTCCAGCACTTCAAATACAAGTTCACTTACATCAACTTGAGTCAGTTCTTCATGTTTAACTATGACTGGCTCGGGTGATGCAGGAATTCCACCAGCACCACCTGTGACAAAATAGCCTGACCGCTCACGGGCGCTAATTAAGCCCCTTGCCTCTAGAAGGTAGTAGGCCTGAAACACGGTAGATGGGCTAATATTCCGACTTGAACTTGCTTGCCGAACAGAAGGAAGTTTGTCGCCTTTACAAAGTACTCCCTCCTGAATTGACAGGGCAATGGAATTAGCAAGTTGTTCGTAAAGTTTCATGTGGGAATGCGATGGGTCAAAATAAAGCAAAGGATGGCAATCAGCTCATTATGAACGGATTCTTCACTTTATAGGCCATAAAATTTGCCTGTAAGCTCGTAGTAATCTTATCAGTTTAACTTACTGAACTAAGCTCATGCCTATGAATGGCATTGGGTGTAGTGATTGGTTAGTAGACATTAAGCTGCTACCGATTTCTGCGGTATTCTAAAGCCAAGCTGACTAACTCATGAAGTTTGCGCACATCCATTTTCTTAAACACGCTTTTTAAATATTGCCTAACAGTTTCAGTACAAATTTCCATGACTTCGGCTACCTCTTGCACGCTTCGGCGTTCAGTGAGAAGTACTACACATTGGATTTCTCTTGGCGACATATTGAAGCCTTTTTTTAAGCGTTCCGCCCAACGTTCGTAGTTAAGTTCTAAATCTTTAATGATAATCAAGGCGCTATGGCCTTCGCGCCTTTCATCTAATTGTTTCTTTAATCGGCTTATGGATAAATAATAAGGTTTAGGCTGTTGATTGCGGTGTATGTAAAGGCCAACTGAAGTGTCTTGGGTAAGTTGTGCATCAATTGCAGTCTGTATGGCTTTTTGCAACCTTAGATTATCTGGTATTAAATCAGCTAACAAGCTGTTATCAACCACACTTAATCCGTTATTGGTTTCTAATAGCGTTTCAGCTGATTTGGAAGCAAACAACACTTCGCTGCGGCTAGAGACAATAATCACAGCTTGCCCAAGCTGATCAAAGCCTTGTTCTAAAATTTTGCTGTGCCAACTTTTTTCTAAGACTACGACTGACTGATTATCGAGCGTCATATTAGTTACTCCATGTCATTAGCTTTTAGATTTTCATTGTTATTATCGGATATTTCTTCTGTATTGCTGTTATCAGTCACTTGCTTAGGCTGAAACACAAATTGAATATCTACGTATCTTGGGTTTGCAGCGTCATCGTTTTTTAGATTAAAGCTTTCTGAATCAAGGTTCTCTACTAGAGCTGGAATATTCTTTTTTGATAATAATGCCTCTTGCGATTGACTATAAACGCCAATAATTTTGGCATCTGTATTTTTAATTAAGCTCCAGTTTTGTTGATGGTTTAAAGGGTCGCCATATAATTTTCGCAAATGCCGTACTGGCGAAATAAAGCGGCTGTCTAATAACAACTCTTCTAACTTAGTCGGTAGTGTCTTAATGCCATTGGGTGATTGCTGGTAATAGCTTTCTATGGCGCGCTGGTATTGATTGCCAATAAATAGCCAGTCTTGTTCTTTCTCCCTTTTAATTTGAGTATCTTCATTTTGCGCGACTACTGCCATGCTCACTGAGATGGCAGCCACTAAAAAAAGTACGCCTATATAAGCAAACCCCTCATGATGAATAGTGTTTACCATGTGTTGTAGGCCTCGCCATTGCGCGCATTTTTATTTGCACCGCTTGCTACATCATATACTCGGTTGCTATTGTCGGGTGGCGAAGTCACTTGCCAGGTATCACTTGTTTCGGTAATGGGGTCAACTGGTATGAATCGCAAATAACGTTCTGATACCAGTGTTTGTAAGTTGGCTGGGTAGTCACCTTTATCTGAATGATAGTGATCTATCGCCTCGCGCATTTCTTTTAGATTTTGTTTTAATGCGGTTTCTTTACTACGTTCTAAACCATCAAAATAACGTGGCATGGCGATTGAGATAATACTTGCAATTATTGCCATCACCACCATCAACTCTATGAAAGTGAAGCCCTTGGCATTACTTTTGAAGAATGGTTTACCACTGTGCATAAGCGATTCCATTTAAACCGACAACGCTGCTCAGTGAGTAAATATCGTAAACATCATCTCCTTCGCGTGGGTTTTCAGCATCGCTGGTATAACTGCGCTTACCCCAAGTGTCTGCTGGCATAATTTCATCGTTGGATGGTAGAGGCTGACTTTTTGGATACATTGGATCAGCTGGCAGCCTTCTTAAAAAACGTAACTTCTTCTTTTGTGGGTCGGTAATATCTTCCACACCGATGACTAAATCTTCTAAATGATGCGGGTAGCCGCTGTCACCTATCGATTTTTTCACCTTACCTTGGTCTGATGCAGCCTTATATTCATCTATTGCAATGCGTATTTCACGTAAATTCTGTTTTAGCTCCAGCTCCTTCTTTCGTTGGATATTTTTTTCAAGATAGGGCGTTGCAACAGCTGCTAGCAGCGCAAGTATCGCAATGACAAAAACCAGCTCAACATAAGAGAAGCCGTCTACTTTTCTAAACCCAGCTGTTTCTCTAGTCACGCTAGTCATTTCAAGCTTACTCCGTGGGCTTACTAATAGGGGCAGATTTTTGATCATCGTTCAACCCACCACCAAGTGAGAATCCTGGCGGCAAAGCTAGGTTGATATTCTTAGGTGTATCATCACGGCTCGCAGGAGCCGCCGCTGGGGGTGGTTTTGGCACCATAAATGGTGCTACGCCATCAGCAAAAGCTGGCGAAGGCGAATGACGGCCTACTTGACCTTCTGAGCCCGTCCAAATCTCCGCTTCGTGTGCTTGTTGCCGTATGCGTTGACGAATGATATGTGGTGTGATTGATAAGACAATTTCCGTTTTAACTTTGTCGTCAGTTTGAGTCGAAAATAATTTTCCTAGTAATGGAATCTTAGATAAGCCAGGTATACCACTCACGTTTTTGCGATCTTGGTCATCGATTAAGCCTGCCAAAATTTGCGTTTCACCATCGTGAAGACGCAACTGAGTGGTGGCTAACCGAGTACCCACTCTAAAGGCAATGCTTTGGCTAGCACCAGAAGAGGCGACGACTTTATCGCCAATTGAGCCAACATTGAGGTTGATTTTAATAGTGACATCATCTGCGGCACTAATGGTTGGTTCTACTTCCAGTTTTAAACCTGCATCAATATATTGCACTGTTTGTGATGTTACGCCCGTGGAAGCCACGTTAGCGGTGAAAACGGGCACTTTTTCACCTATATGTATTCTTGCAGTATCTTTATTTTTAACTCGAATTTTTGGGTTGGCCAGTAAATTAACATCTCCGCTGGTGGCATCAAACACTAAGCCAGGTATACCATTCACGACTAAAGAGTTACCCGATACACGTAAATCTTTAACGGTCAATATGCCAGAAGATGGCACTGGTACGCTGATGCCAGTGATGGGATTAACGCCTAGATTTTGTAAGTAACTACGTTTAACTTCCATAACTTGCAGCTCAAGCATGACTTCAGGGTCTGGTTTATCTTGGGCGTAAATAATCTTTTCGGCGAGCGCTAAAATCTCAGGAGAATCTTTGATTAATAGGGTATTTAGTCTGGGGTCAATTTCCATGTTGCGCATATTGAGCATGGTGCGCAAAATAGTACTCATTTGTTTGGCGTCGGCATAATCTAGCGTAAAGCTGCGCACACTTAAATCTTTGTAATCGCGTTGGTGCAATATGTCATTCACGTAAATTATGACGGAGTTCTCACTTAATACTTTTTTCTCAAGCTGGTTGGTTTCCAGCAATAAATCTAGTGCATCGCCAAAGGGCACGGCTTTCAAGAAAATAGTGGCATTTTGGTCGCTAGGTACATCTTTATCGAGTATGAAATTGATTTTAGTGGTCTTGGAAAGTGATTCAAAAATCATTTTAAGATTCACATCTCTAAATTCCATCGTAATCGGCTGATTAAAGCTTAATTTTTTGCTTGTTTTAGCTTTATTAGCTTCAGCTTGCTTGGCAAGTAAAGTGTTATAAAGCGGCAAAGCTTTTTTGTGCTGCGGATTTTCTAGCAGTACTTGCCGTAACTTATCCAGCGCGAGCTCATCACTAGCCTCATTTTTGTTCATTAAGTTAACCGCTTCAGCAATCATCGCATCATGCTTTTTAGCGGTTTCTATCATGATTAAACCTTGTATAGCACGCAAATTTCCAGGGTCATATTGTGCTAATGATTCATAAATTCTCGCTAATGCCTCGTAGTCATCACGCTGCCAAACTTCATTCTCATCAGCCATCAAGGCATTGATTTTTTGTTCACGTTCGGCAATATTCGCTAATTTCTCTGGCACTTGAGCGGCATGAGTCGGGCTTTGTAAGCGGCTATCTACATGTGCATCTGCCTTAAGTTTAGGCACGGGGGTTTGGCAGGCAGTAAACTGCAAAATAAGTAAGTACAAGCCTATTCTTTTTAATCTTGTATTTTTCATGGCTATATTTTTCACCTTAAATTTCCCACCTAAATTTCCCATCTTCGACTTTCTTAACTTCCTGTTTGTGCGCTTAATATTTGTATTTGATTCAGTGGTAAATATAAAAACTGAATTTCTAGCGCCCCTGCGTTTTCTTGTATGGCTTGCACTCGATATTGCCCTAAAAGCAAATCACCTTGCTGAATTGGCGTCACTTCACCTTGAACATTCAACATTACGCCACTGTCAGTGCCAACAAACATGCGACCTAAATACTTGAAAGGGAGCGCTGGTGCGACTGGTTTAGGCGCTTTAAATACAGTATTACTGGTTTGAGGTAATACTTTTACTGGTGTGGAAAAAAGATTTTCAGTGCTATCAGGTAAATTTCTAGTTTTTAATACGAGCTCAGTATCATGGCTTACAATTTTTTGAGTATCTGTTTGTACAGTGTTTAACACGCGTGTTGGTTGTGATATTTCTATCGATTGCTCATGTTTACGGCTTTGCCATGTGAGCCACAGCGTTACAAGTAAAGCTGAAGTTAAAATTAGATTCCGTTTCGTTAACATGGATTATGTTCGCTTAAAATAGAACGTTAACTGAATGCGCGCTTCTACGGCTTCTTCTAGCACACTGGTGCGACTTAGGTTAAGTGATTCAATCGCGACAAAGGGCATTTTTTTAAGCACAGTACTTAAAAAAAGATGAATTTCAGCATACGAGGCTAGCACGCTAAGTTCAACTTGATAGCGGTTTAACGGCTGCTGAACATTACTTTCTGTTTTATAAGTAACTTCATTCAGTAGTAATTGCTGTTGCTTTGCAATGGCGACTAACTCATTCAGTTTGCTCGCGCGCGTAGTTAAACTTGGAAAAGTATTGATGTAGTCATTCACTTCTACGTCTGGAGCTGCTTTAAGCACAGAAGGGCGAAGATGTTCAGTTGCATCTTGCTGCAAACTGGCTAGCTTGTGAGTGAGTGGTAGATAAGTGAAAAAGTAAGCCAGTAAAGTGATAAGTATGAAAAATAAACCCACTTTGCTCAGCAAGCTTAATGATTCGAAAGCTCTGAATAGCCGCCATTTTGTTTGGGAGATGAGTGCTGCAGTGTTCATACGCGCCACCCTAAATTAACCTCAAACACATATAGCAGTTTGGCTTGGTCATCTTCTAAATGCTGGCTAACTAATACCGCATCATTGAAGCTGCTATTGGTGCGCAGGGCATCTAAGAAATTCGTGAGGTCAGAAAAGTCTGAGGTTTGACCTGTGAGCTTAATTTCTGCGCGATTTTTGTTAGGACTAATACTTAAAATGGCAATGTGAGGGTTCGCAGTTTTGACAGTTTCTAGTGCTTTTAACATTTGCATCCACGGTAAATCGAGTTGCTGCTGTGTCAGCTGAGCGAGCTTCAATTTGTCTTGCATGGCTGGAGACGCGTCCAAGTGATGTTTGGCTGCAACTTCGGATTGAGTTTTGTTCTCTGACAGTTCGATTTGTTGATTTATTTTTTTACTGGTAACTTGGTATTGCGCATATAACAAAGTCATAGCCAGCAAAGCAATTGCGAGTAGCCCCCAAGTCCAGGCGGTATTGTTTAACTGCGTATTTTCAGCGAAATCCAAGTTTATGTTTGGCGATTTTTTATTCAATGGCAACTCCGCCATCCATAAGGCGTGAGCTTGCGTTGAATTGCTTCTAAGTACGGTCTTTTGTAACTTGTTGTCGGTATGCTTCCAGACTTTGTGCAAGGCTGCGGAAACATAGTTATTCACTTTGCTCGGCTGTTCGTTTGTTGCTACTTGTAATAAATTGCGGTTAATCAGCTGTTCTGCATGCTGATATTCAAGACCTGTAGGTGGAGAGTCTATTGCTATT
The DNA here is from genome assembly GCF_029945705.1 of Methylotenera sp. Lineage (GTDB taxonomy): Bacteria > Pseudomonadota > Gammaproteobacteria > Burkholderiales > Methylophilaceae > Methylotenera. The sequence continues at coordinate 83,741 of NZ_JAQSDC010000050.1, read as the reverse complement.
TGCTGCCATTCTGATTTGTATGCGCGGCATAGCATAATGCGTTCAGGTTCGGCAATGAGTGTCCAATCACGTTGCGGTTCTGCTGTGGTATTGAGTAAAGTCATCAACAATGGTTGAATGGAAGTGATTGTGAAACTTAGTGTTTTTGCGCTAGCTTCAAGTTGCGCAAAAAGACTTTCATCCATGGCTGCGGCGATGATGGTTTGCCCATAATTGCCAAAACTGACAGAGACTTTCCATGCATCAGCCGCTGCCCCATATTGTTTGCGAAATTCATGTTGCGCAATCGACTGCCAATCATTTTTAGCAAACACCTCATTTTGCCAAGGTAGCACCAAGTAACGAATCAATGTATTTGAAAGTCGCACCTGCATTTGCTGGTGTTTTAGTGATGATTGATGAGCAATGAGTATTTCTGCCAGTTGATCGGTATTAAGTGGTGCAACATTTGCCAAAGTGAATTGACTGTCTGTGAGCAGTTGAGATTGACCATCAGCATGCTTAAAAGCAATGCCATGATTGCTAATCGCTAACGTACTTTGCTTAGACCATGGGAGCAACACGCAGCACCTCCTCTAAGGTAGTCTCGCCTCGGTAAGCCATTTCTAAAGCAGCATAGTGTAAAAAACGCGTACCTTTTATTACCGCCAGCTCTTTAATTTGTCTGATCGAGGCGCGATTTGCAATCAGCTCTCTTAGCTCATCGTCTAACAGTAAAATTTCAGCGACCGCTCGACGGCCTTTATAGCCTGTGCCGCGACAAGCGCCGCAACCTTTACCTCGTTTTAGGGTTGCGTTGGTGGGAATGCTCAAATGTTGCATTTTTGTTGGTAATGTTGAGGGTTCTAGGCTGATGGATTCTGCACAATGTTGGCAAACTGAGCGTAACAGGCGTTGAGCAACGACGATATTGAGCGCCGATACAAAGCTATATGGGTCAACCCCCATATTTAAAAAACGACCGATCACGTCAAAAGCATTATTGGCATGCACGGTGGTAAATACCAAATGCCCAGTGAGTGCGGATTGCACAGCGATTTGTGCGGTTTCAGCATCGCGAATCTCGCCCACCATAATGCGGTCAGGGTCGTGCCGTAAAATTGAGCGCAAGCCGCGTGCGAAGGTCAGCCCTTTTTTCTCATTCACAGGAATCTGCAAAACGCCTGCCAGTTGATATTCAACAGGATCTTCAATGGTGACGATTTTGTCATCGCCATGATTGATTTCACTAATGGCGGCATACAGCGTGGTGGTTTTCCCGCTGCCAGTCGGGCCTGTGACCAACACCATTCCATAGGGCAGGGTGAATTGCTCGCGCATGGTTTGCATGCTGGCGGCATCAAAACCTAGTACGTCTAGACGTAAGCCACTGGCTTGGTCAGCCAGGGTTTGCTTGTCTAGCACGCGAATGACGACATCTTCACCGTGAATACTGGGCATAACTGATACCCTAAAATCCACATCACGGCCACGATACACAGAGCGAAAGCGGCCATCTTGCGGTACGCGCTGTTCGGTAATGTCTAGCTCCGAAATGACTTTGATGCGCGAAATGACTTGTTCTGCTAGTTTAGGGTCGCTGATTGCGCCGACTTGGCTCAACACGCCATCTAGACGATATTTAATCACTAAGCCCGTTGGCGCAGTTTCTAGGTGAATATCACTGGCCTCTGCTTTTAAGGCATCGTAAAGAGTGGAGCGTACTAACTTAATGACGGGGCTGGCGTCACCCTCAATCATATTGAGCGACAACTCCTCGGTAGTATCGGCTTCATTTTTTGTATGCGCAACATGACCTATGGCGGTTTGTACCGTGCGTGTATCTTCTTCTTGTTTAGCAAGGTAAGCCGCAATATCTGCATGATGTGCCAAGCAGGTATTAAACGTACCGCCAATCCGCTCTGCTGCCCATGTCTGCAAGCGCTGGTTGTAAATATCAGCAAAGACAAAAATGCTAACGTTGTTGTCATGCAACGAAGCATCATGTAGTAATACACATTCATTTTGTAAAGATTCTGAAAATGAAATGCGATCAAAAGCAGGTTGCAGCGCTAGCATTTGCGTCAGCGTGAGATAGGGATAAGCAAATGTATCGGCTAATTGCTGCGTGAATGCTTCTGGCGATAATTGGCTGTTTTCTTGTAGCACTTCAATAGCACGTTGCCCGCTAACTTTTGCAGCCTGAGCGGCTTGCAACAGAATTTCATTTAAATTGTGTGTATTTTGGATCATTCGATGCCACTCGCAAGTTCAAAAATTGGCATATACATCATTAATACAATGCCACCAATTAAGAGTCCAATCAGTGCCATTAATGTGGGTTCAAATATCTTAGTAAATCGGTCTACCCACCGAATCATTTCCTCTTCATGAAAACTTGCTGCGCGTTCCATCATTTTATCTAAAGTGCCTGTTTTTTCGCCTACATTGAATAGCCGCATGGCTACTGGGGTGGTGAGTTCAGACTCAGATAAAGCTTGAGAAAACTGTTGTCCTTCGGTAATGAGTTTTTTGGCTTTTTGTAAATTGGTTTTTAAGCCTGCGCCAAGTAAACTTTCTACCATGGCTAAGCCATTCATCACCGGAATGCCACTTTTTAGCAGCATGGAAAACGTACGGTAAAATCTTGCTAAGTGATATACCCGCACCTTATTGCCTAAAAGTGGGATTTTCCATAAAGCATCGTAAAGTTTGGCGCGTATTTCTGGGCGAGAAATCATGATAATCAGTGCGACAATCATTGCGACTAATAATCCTAAAATAATATAACCATAGTGTTGCGAGAACTCGCCAACCTTCAACAAAAATTTGGTGCTAGTGGAAATGTTGGCTACTTGCGTTGCATAAATTTTACTAAACTTTGGAATGACAAATACGACTAAAAATACCAATACAAGTAAGCCGAAACTCGTCACGATAGCTGGATAAACCGAGGCGCTGACAATACGCTTTTTGAGTAAATCGACATTTTCTAAATACTGGCTATAACGAAGCAAAGCCTCTGGTAAATCACCAGTGGTTTCAGCTGCGCTAATGGTGGCGATAAACAGGGTAGGGAATGCATTCACATTCAGCGACATGGCTTGCGATAAGGTTTTACCTTCTTGCACAGCAATAAGTAACTGTTGCAATACCAGCTTAATCGCTGAGTTATTTTCCTTATCGATAAGTGTTTGCAGCACATCCATGACAGATAAGCCTGCCTCGAACAACACGCGAAACTCTTGGCAAAATAAAATCAAAGGAAACTGGATACTTTTCTGACTGAGCGATTGCCGAATAATGGACAATGCAGATGACTTAATCTGTAATACAATCAGGCCTTGTTGTTCAGCCTTAATTCGCGCGTCTTCAATAGAGCTAGCATCAAGCTCAAACTGGTAGGGGGCATGACCTTCACGAATAACACGTAATTGATATTGCATGATGATGGCCTAGCTTAATCGCTAATATCTGCATTTTCATTAGTGCCACCAGCTCGACCATCCGCTCCGTAAGAGAACAGATCGAACTCGGATTTTTCACCTGGAATACGATAAATGTAAGGGTGATCCCAAGGGTCATTTGGAACGGCTTTTTGCAAATAAGGTCCTTGCCATTTGCTATTGCCCTGTGGCGCAGTCATTAATGCCTCTAAGCCAGCTTGTTGTTCTGGATAGCTTCCAGTATCTAAGCGGTAGACATCCAAGGCTTTTCTTAGTGAGTTAATTTGTGCTTTGGCGGTTTTTACTTCAGATTTACTTAATTGACCAAAGTAGCGAGGCCCAACATAACTCACTAATAAGCCAATAATCACCATGACCACTAAAAGCTCAAGCAGCGTGAAGCCTTTGTTAACGTGAAACCCCTTGCGATTATTTCGCATAAGAAAGCCTTTTTATCATCAAGCTAATATTTATTTTACTTGATTGATATATTGTTATTTTTTACAAACAAAAACCCCATTAGACTGGGGTTTTTATTGTTTTGCATATTAATTAAGGTGCTGAAGCTACAAAGCCTGATTGATCACCAATGACTCCGCCAATACAGGCTGGATGGTCACCAAGTGCTGCAAAGGTACCTGATAATTTCAATTTTTCAACTTGCGTCACTGAGGCTGCCGGTTGCATCGCTAAGATTTGGCGCATCTTCCATACAAATGCGTGATCTGTACATGAAGTGTCGCCAGACACACCAATGCCGCCAATTTTCACACCATTTTTGTAAAGAGGTAAACCACCACCAAAGACGTTAACACCACCTACGCGAGTACCAACCAATGGATCATTCGCTTTGCCAAAGTTTGCTGGCGAACCTTTATAGGCTGCTGCAGCATCTACAGGGTTGCTTTCTTGTAAGCCATATAAACTGCCGCCTGGCTGAACTGCAGCATATAAAGCGCCGCTAGAAATGGCTAGGCCATTTAAGCTGAATGCATTACCAGTATTCGCTTTTTGAGCAGAAATGACACGACTACCTAACCACTGTGAATTACCTGCTAGTTCACCTTTAACCCCCGTGTTAACTACAGCGCAAACTTTACCCGTTTCATCTACAAACGTAGCCCACATATTTAGGTCTAGGCCGCCAGTATTACCGAATGCGCGCGTGAAATTTGCTGCTTGTTGTAAAGCTGTATATGAAATATCTGCACAACCAGCGTTGGCGTTTACTGTAAACACACCTGCTAGCAGCGCAAATGTTAAACCTGCGATTTTCTTGGTCATTTAATTCTCTCCTTGAGAAATTAAGTTATTTAATAAAATGAGATAATGAGTGTGGTGGAATATTTATTTGAAAAATATTACGAAACCAATAATAGTCCAAAAAAATTGAATGAAATATCCCCTAAATAGGAGTAGTCAGATGAACTTTTATTGACAGGAGATTAGATAAGCACAGACAAACTTAGTTAGTTTGGGTAAATGGTAGCTTAGATGAAAGTTTGCTTGGGTAAAGCGGTAAGACTTATTAAATAAGGTTATATAAAAAATCTTATTTAATAAGTGATTAAGATTTGGCCTAGCTCGTCTATTTAAAGTAACTTAAAGAGAGATAAACTGGTGAGCTGCACAAATGATTTTTGAGCCGCTTCCATAATGGTTTGTTGCTTTGCTAAGTCAGAAAGCGCACTGGCATAGTCAGTATCTTGTAAATTTGAGAGCGATTTACTGTATTGCAATGCGCGGTCAGATCCAGCGTTATCTAGGTTGTCGATTTCATTGAGTTTTGCACCTACATCAGCACGTACATTCAATACATTATCGACGGAGCCTTTTAAGCTACCTATCGCTGTCGATAATCCAGTGTTGTACGCAGCTTGAGTTGCGGCATTGGTAATCGGTGTATTGAGTAAAGTGACTAAATTACTCAGAGTAGCAAATATATCATTACCACCAGCTTGGAATACATTATCGCCAGTTGCGTTAACCGCCATTTGACGTTGTGAATCAACTTGTAGTAACTGCTGATTGCTATCCCCAGCGTAAGTAGCCCCTGTGGCGCCAGCAACAAACGGCGTAGTGCTGGATTTAAAACCAGCATAGAGGTAGCTTCCAGAGGCATCTTGCGTATTGGCAAGCCCAATTAGTGCATCTAAAGAGCCTTTTAATTCAGAGGCAATAAAGCCTCTTTCTGTATCAGATAGTGTTCCATTTCCCGCGCCAACTAATGAAGACTGTGTGGAAACAAGTAAATTGGTCACACTAGTTAAATTAGATTCTAGAGTATTCAGCTTGAGTTGCGCTGTTTGACGAGTATCAGCAAATTTTGAATTAGCAGTTTTTGCCGATGAGATCTCTAATGCACGTGCCGCTGCAACAGGGTCATCTGAAGGCGATGAAATACGACGGCCGGTAGAAATTTGTTCTTGTAATTTAGCCTGATCAGATTGTAAATTGCTGATTCTAGAGATGCCAGTTTGATATATAGTGTTGGTGCTAATACGCATGATTTTTCCTTAAGCTTGACCTATCTACCTAATTGCAACAAAGTATCAAAGAGTTGAGAGGCGATTTGCATCATCTTGCCTGCGGCCTGATAGGCCTGCTGGTAGCGTAGTAAGTTGGTTGCTTCTTCATCCAAGTTGACACCTGACTCTGACTGCATCGCTGTAGTAGCTTGATCTAATACTTGAGCTTCAGCAGCAGAGGTGATTTTTAACTCACGTGTTTTATTGCCTACACCGTTGACCATTTCAGCAAAAGCAGTTGAATAACTAGTGGTGCTGTTATTCAGTGTGCCTTGAGTTTGCAAGCCTGCGAGTAGCAAGCCGTTGCGGTTATCACTTGGGCCACTTGGACCACTTGCTGATATTGTAAAATTATCCCCATTTGCCGGCGTGCCTGTCATGGCAAAACTTAATCCACCTACAGATATAGTTGCACCACTAGTGTAAGTGATTGGTGAGCCTGGTGGAAATACGGTTGGAACGCCTGCCACAGTGACCGTCACTGGTTGTGTTGAGGGTGCAAGTGTCAGTGTACCTGGCATGCTAGATGAATAAGTCAGCCCCAATGTACCCGTTGAGGTGCTGCCTGCTGGACTGATGCTTGCAGTGCCTGTATTCGTTGTATTAGCGACTGAACTTAGTGTAGAGCTACCAATGGCCAGTTTTTTGGCGTCGGTGATGGCTAAACTAATGGTTGTTGCTGCATTTCTAGTTGGACGTATGACAAAATTGTCACCTTGAGTGAATGAACCAGAAGTAAGATTAAAGCTCACTCCGTCAACTGTTTGTGGCAGTGCGCTAAAGCTCTGTACGCTGCTATCGCCGAGGCGGGTTATTTTGTATGGATTTGCTGGATCAGAACTCGGGTCGTATTGCAAACGGTAATCGCTGCTAGTCACGGCTCTAGCATCAATAATCTGACTAGTCACAACTGCATTGCTCGTAAGGTTGTTATTAATGCTGCTGCTTACAACAGGCGTAGGGACATTAAATAAATCACCACCAGCATTACCATTTAAGTCTATGCCTTGTTTATGTTGTGTATTAAATGTATCGGCAAGCACGAGTGCAAGCTGTCCAACTTGATTTTGTACTGTGTCTAATGATTCTGATCTAAATTGAAGTAAGCCGCCGATTGCACCGCCAGGTAAGCTACTTCCACCTAGAACTGTGGATTTACCTGATGATTGATAGGAGATTTCTAGCCGAGTTGGGTCAGTGGGTGAGCTTGCGGTAGTGAGCGACATTAGGCTTTTACCAATCACCAAAGGCAAGCCATTACCTACGTAAATATTGTAACTACCTTGCCCCTGCGGCACTACCGTAGTTTTGATTTGTTTGCTTAGCTCTGTCACCAGTTGATCGCGCTGATCCATTAGGTCGTTCGGCGGGTTGCCATTACTACTGATTGCAGTTTCAATAGAGTTGTTTAATGATGCGATTTGTTTAGCATAGGTATTCACCAGGCTAACGCTTGCTGTTAGCTCAGTATTAACGTCACTACGCACCTCATTAAGACGGCTGCTAGTGCTCTGCAAGCGGTTAACCAGAGATTGCGCATAAGACAACATGGATTGTCTGCTAGGTATGTCGCTTGGATTGGCTGCTAAGTCACTCACACTGCTAAAGAAGCTAGAAATGGCTGGATTTAGGCCAGCAGACGCATCAGACAACATGTTATCAATGTTGCTAAGTTGGCTGGCATATATATCGCTACTAGCGCTGGCAGCTTGGCTGCTGACTACTTGCTTGGCGAGTATTTCATTAAATGCGCGTGAAATGCCCGCAACTTCAGTGCCTTGACCAATGTAGCCATTACCTGAACTTTGTGCTTGAGCGGCAGCCTGCACGACTACTTGCCTTGAGTAGCCTGGCGTCGAAGCATTAGCAATGTTGTGACCCGTTGTGCTTAGGCCAACTTGAGCTGCTGCAAGTGCGCTTTTTCCTATACTTAATATGTCAGCCATGATATTTACTCTTTAGAAAACTTGTGTACAACTATGATGACGGTCAGGAAATAGAAAACTTTAGACCACTCATTTTAATTTAATTAATTTGGGCCTTAATGCTTACCTTAAAAGTATTGTGAAGTTACAATTTTTATGCGGTAATTGTTAAGGAATCACTTTCTGTATCACGTTGGCAAGTTTGCTTGCGTAATTAGGGTCAGTCGCATAACCTGCGTTTTGCATGGCTTGCGCATAGCCATTCACGCTATCTAAGTTTGCCATCACTTTATTGTAGCGTGGGTTGTTATTCATCATATTGGCAAAATCTTTGAACGAATCTGCGTAGCTGTCATAAGCCCTAAATTTTTCTATACGTTTTTGTTTTACGCCGTGGATGTATTCAGTGGTGGTAGCTTCTACCACTTTGCCATCCCAATTGCCTGAGGCTTTAATGCCGAATAGGTTATTACTTGGCGTGCCATCTGCGCCTTTTAATTCACGTTTCCCCCAACCACTTTCAAGTGCGGCTTGACCCAACATTAGGTGGGCAGGCACGCCAGTTGTGCGGCTGGCTTCCTCAGCGTGTTTAGCCATACGATTTTTAAACTCAGTAGTACTATCAGCAGGTGATTTAGCATCCACTTTGTTATTAATTAATGAGGATTCTGTAGGCGAGTTTTTATAATCAATCAGTGCTTTAAAATCTTGGAGATTATTAACAGGCTTATTATTACTTGGCGATAAAGGGTTGCTGATAATTCCGTTAGCTTTTGTATCAGATGCTGATGGTGTATCGCTAACAGCTTGTTCCATGGTATTGGTCACGGGATTGCTGCCTTGGCTAAGTTGCCTAACCAGTACATCTGAAAGACCTAGTCCTTTTGAGGCTAGATTACTACTCAGTTGCTGATCCAGCATCGACGTGAATGTACGACTTTGTTCGTTATCAAAAGGGTTGTCTTGCGGTGAGGCTTCACGCATGCTTTTCAACATCATATTCATGAAAATTGCTTCAAACTGCTTAGCAACGCCTTTAATTGCTTCTGGAGAACTTTCTTTCGCAGCATTCTTTAAGCCATTTAAACCATTGGCATCAAAGGCTAATTTCCCAGATAAATCAGTGCTGTTAATCATGTTAAATGACCTCTAAATCCGCGTGCAGTGAGCCAGCGGCTTTCATGGCTTGCAAGATAGCAAGCAGGTCTTGTGGTGTCGCACCAATCGCATTGAGTGCCTTCACTACATCAGATAGATTAGCGCCGCTATTCAGTTTTAACACCTTGCCAGGCTCTTTGTTAATTTCAATTTGTGAGCGTGCTGTCGATACGGTTTGCCCACTTGATAGTGCGCCAGGCTGACTAATTACAGGGTCTGTGTTAATCACTACAGATAAATTTCCGTGTGATACTGCGCAGTTTTCCAGTGTGACCGCTTGATTCATCACCACAGAGCCAGTCCGAGCATTCATAATGATTTTGGCGTTAGTTGGAGCGGGCGCAACGTTAATTTTTTCTAAATCGGCAAGAAAGCTTACGCGGTTGCTATTGGCTGGCGCTTGCACATGAATTACGCGGCCATCTTGTGCTAAAGCTGTATTTGCACCAAAGCGTTTATTAATCGCATCTACTACTAATGATGCTGTTGAAAAATCTGACTCTTTCAGCTCAAGATTGACATTGTCTGATTGATTAATCGTATTAGGAATTGAGCGTTCTACCGTGGCGCCATCAGAAATTCGACCTACACTCAGGTGATTTATTTGAGTTTGACTGCCGTTAGCTGAAGCACCAACACCACCTACCACTAAGTTACCTTGCGCCATAGCATAAATCTGATTATCAGCACCTTTAAGCGGTGTCATTAGCAATGTGCCGCCACGTAGGCTTTTTGCACTACCCATCGATGAAACAGTAACATCTAAAGTTTGGCCTGGCTGAGCGAAGGCGGGCAAGCTACCTGTAATAATTACTGAAGCCACGTTCTTCATTTGCACACTAGTGCCAGGCGGCAAATTAACGCCCATTTGCTGCATCATACTAATCATACTTTGCACGGTGTAGGGTGTTTGATCACCTGTACCATCTAAGCCCACTACAAGTCCGTAGCCGATTAACTGGTTGTTTCTCACGCCTTGAATCGTCGCTAAATCTTTTAGTCTCTCGGCATGGGCTGGTTGAATAAACAGAATACTAATGGAAAGAAGCATAAAGCTGATGTTGCGCCAAACTTTAGCGCGATTATTTGAGAGCTTATGTATCATGATGTTCATTAAAGCGCGCCCATACTTAGGAAAAAGCGTGCTACCAACACGGCAATACTTGCTGCATCCACTTTTGCATTAGTTCTATACTCAATACGGGCATCCGCCACCTTATTGGATGGTACAAAATTGCCAACCGTGATAGTGTCAGGACTGATAACACCAGAAAAACGCACAAACTCTGTGCCTTTATCAAATGAGATTTGCTTTTCACCACTTACTGACAAATTGCCGTTTGGTAATACATCTATTACAGTGACGGTAATCGAGCCATTAAATACATTACTGGCTTTAGCATCATCTTTTTCTTTGACTGAGTTAGATGAGCTACCTGCAAAGCTTGCTGCAGGTACGTTATGACCAAATAAACTGGTAATTGAATTGGCAGCTTTACCATCTTTACTCCCAGTACTTTCAGAATTTTTGGTAGTGTTAGTATTTTCTACTATGTTGATAGTGACAATATCTCCCACAAAACGTGGGCGACGGTCTTCAAATAAGGGGTGATAAGCAGCAACATTAAAAATAGCGCCATTATTAGATTTAACTGGCGCTACAGCAGTAGGTTTTGCTGTCGTCGGCTGCTTTACAACGGTAGTTGGGGTAAAAGCACATGCATTGAATAAAAGGCACGATGCTAACGCGATGCTTGTTAATGCTAAATGACAGACTTTACGATAATGAGTATTCAACATGGTTAACTCTTTTTTGCTTAAGTTATATTCAATTAATCTTCATTGAATCAGCATTACATCTGTGTCAATTTCTGCAGCATTTGATCAGATGTAGTAATAGCCTTACTATTAATTTCATAGGCACGTTGGGTTTGAATCATATTGACTAACTCTTCCACCACATTCACGTTAGACGTTTCAACGTAACCTTGAGTCAATAAGCCTGCACCGTTTGTACCAGGGTTATTTACCGTAGGGTTGCCAGAGGCTGTTGTTTCTACAAAAAGGTTTTCGCCTTTGCCCTGTAAGCCCGCAGTATTAATAAAGGTTGCCAGTTGCAAAGTGCCAATTTGTGTGGTGGCAGTTGAGCCTGTGGTGGTGATTGAAACCGTACCGTCGCGACCCACAGTAAAGCTTTCTGCATTGGCTGGAATGGTAATCGCTGGTTGAACAGGAAAGCCGCTAGAGGTCACTAGTTGACCTTGGCTATCTGTCTGGAAAGAGCCGTCTCTGGTGTAAGCGGTTGTGCCATCTGGCATCAATACTTGGAAAAAGCCTGCACCTTGAATAGCCACGTCTTTGTTGTTACTAGTTTGTTGTAAGTTACCTTGGCTAAAAATGCGTTCTGTTGCCACAGGTCTTACCCCTGTACCAAGCTGCAAGCCAGAAGGTAACTGAGTTTGTTGCGAAGTTTGTGCACCAGGCTGGCGGATGTTCTGATAGAGTAAGTCTTCAAACACTGCTCGCGAGCGCTTGAAACCATTGGTGCTAACGTTTGCCAAGTTGTTGGCAATCACGTCCATTTGTGTTTGTTGGGCATCTAGGCCAGTTTTTGAAATCCATAGTGAGCGTATCATTTTATTTCCTTTTAGCAAGACTTGCCAACAGAGCTGGTTTAGTAGTGCTTATCAGTTTATTCTGGTCAAAAATCAGCAGATGTTTCTTAAACACTACATAATCGCTGACTGATCTATTCGAATGCTATGAATCAATCTTAACCTAAGCTTACTCAACTCAAACTTAGGAGTTGAGCGGCTTTATTGGCGTTATTCTCAGCGCTTTGCATCAGCTTCATTTGTGTTTCAAATTGTCTAGCTAAACTAATCATAGACACCATCGCATCAATCACATTGACGTTACTGCTTTCCAGCGCACCACTGACAACATGCACGTTTGCATCGACTTCTGCTGGGTTGCCATTGCTCGTCACAAACAAGCCATCTTCAGCACGTACTAAGTCTGCTTCAGGTGGGTTAACCAACTTTAAGCGCCCCAATATATTGGATGCTCCTGGCTTAGCGCCATTTGCAACAGTCGAAACCGTGCCGTCTTTACCAATAGAAACTGCCACATCAGGTGGAATGCTGATAGGGCCACCATCACCCAATACGGTTAAGCCCGTAGCGGTTTGTAGCACGCCATTTTCACTGACTTTGAGTGAGCCGTTGCGTGTATAACCTTCAGAACCATCAGCACGTTGAATGGATAACCAACCTTTACCCTGAATCGCTACGTCTAAATCGCGGTTAGTTGATTGAATAGCGCCAGGGTTAAAGTCTGCGCCTACGGTAGAGTCCACTACAAATGCGCGCGTCGCTAACCCTTCGCTGATTACAGGCACGGCTCTGAACGAATCGACTTGTGCCTTAAAGCCAGTAGAGGTGACGTTGGCTAAGTTATGGGCAGTCGTCGCTTGTTGTTCAAGTATGTGTTTTGCGCCTGTCATTGCGGTATAAATCATGCGATCCATAGCGGCTCTCCTATTTCTTATTCACTATTAACGTAAGTTAACTAAAGTCTGTAAAACCTGATCTTGCGTTTTAATGGTTTGGGCATTGGCTTGATAATATCGTTGTGCCGTAATCATATTTACAAGCTCGGCAGTCAGGTCAGTATTGGAGTCTTCAACAGCGGAAGATTGCAGCACGCCTAGCGTCCCTGAGCTTGGCACGCCAACTAGTGGAGCACCAGATGTTGAACTTTCACTCCAAGCATTCCCACCAAGCGATTGCAGACCGTTGGGGTTTGCGAAGCTTGCAAGCACTACTTGACCTAAGGCTCTTGATTGACCATTGCTGTAGCGTCCAACAATTGTGCCATCTGCGCCAGTATTAAACCCAGCTAAACGCCCAGAAGTGTAACCATCTTGCGATAGGCTGTTGATGCTGAAGTTAGAACCAAATTGCGTGCTGCCAGAGTAGTCAATTGTTAGTGATACATTAGCTGCACCAGTTGCTACAGTAGGTACAGTCGCTGGAGGAATAGGTGGATTTTTTGGCGCAAATGTCACCGTAGTTGGGCTAGCTGGAACGCTTGTAGGATTAAGGCCTGTTCCTGACGCAGGGAAAGTCATTGTAGCGGTAGCCGTTGGCAATGTAGTTGTGGAAATACCATCTGCGGTTGTATATACCTTCCAAACGTTAGGACTTGGGTCTTTAACAAAATAGGTTTGTAGGGTGTGAGAGTTACCTAAACTATCAAAAACAGTAACGGCAGTTGAATCGTTGTAAGTGGTAGGATCCGTTGGGTCAAAAGGGGTCGTAGTGGGTACTGCTTTGCGGGAATCCAAATTCACTAGGCCAACTATTTTGGCTGTTGCTTGAGGTTGTAAATCTGAAGTGTTAATTTTTAGGTCAACTGGCGCACCTTTTTGTAGAGTGCCAGCCGCATCAGCAGCATAGCCAGTCAAACGCTTGCTTGCTGCATCTACAATAAAACCGTCTTTATCCATCTTAAATTGACCATTTCGTGAGTAGGTCACAGCTCCGTTATTAGTCATACGAAAGAACCCGCCACCATTAATCGCAATATCCAAGGAGTTGTTTGTACTAGTCACGTTCCCCTGCGTGAATTGTTGTGCAACAGTAGATAAATTAGTACCAATACCAATTTGTGTGCCGCCGCCACCAGTAAGTGAGTTGGCGAACACATCTGCAAACTCTGCACGTGATTGTTTAAAACCGACTGTATTGGCGTTGGCTACGTTGTTGCCGATGACTTCTAATTGTTTTGAAGCTGCGTTCAGACCACTCAAACCTTGTTGAAAACTCATGGTGTTCTCCTGTTATAAATATTTAATGATTGCTTTACATTTAATGTTTTTAATATGACTGACTGTCTAAAAAATTTCTTTTACGTCAGTGGTGCTAACGCTGGCTAAATTACTTAAATTTAATTTCACTCCGCTAGTGCTATTTGAAACACTCATCACTTCGGCATAATTAAGGCTTTCAGCCGCTACAGTCTGTCCTGCTGTAGTGGCTGTCACCTCAAATTTATAATTGCCTGTTTTTGCAACTGAACCATCATCAGCTAAGCCATCCCACTTCAATGGAAAGCTGCCAGCTTCTTGCGCACCTAAATTTAGTGATCTAATCGTTGTACCTGCAGAGTCTTTAATTGCCACGCTAAGTTTGTCTGCACCAATAGGCAGATCAACGCCAAAATAGCCACCAGTGCCAGTTGTAGAAACTGCCGTACCAGGCACTAAAACGCTATGGCCTATCATATTAGCTGCTTGGTAAGACTGACCAGATTGCATATTGCTCATCAGAGATTCCACAGTAGAGTTCAGCTTATTAATCCCCGTCACCGTCGAAAGCTGCGCCATTTGGCTGGTCACTTGTGCGTTGTCCATAGGGTTCAATGGATCTTGATTTTTCATCTGTGTGATAAGAAGGGTCATAAACCTATCTTGTGCTGTATCTACACTATCTTTTGTAGTGCTAGTCTTACCATTCACGCTATCAAGTAAGGCTTGAGAAGGGGTGTTTGAGGTGGTTTGTACTGTGGTCATAATATTTACCTTATGTTTTAAATATCAATTAGTTAAATAGTTGTTTGTTTCACATTTGCGCTGTCTACTGTTGTACTTTATTAATAGGACAGCCTACTGCTGTGCTCTACTAACAGGACAACTTATTGTTGTCCTATGGTCAATGTTTTAAGTAACATGGTTTTGGCGGCATTCATGGTTTCCACGTTGTTTTGGTAAGCACGTGAAGCAGAAATCATATTCACCATTTCCTCTGTCACATTAACGTTTGGCATGGTGACGTAACCTTTGTCGTTTGCCAGCGGATGCTTAGGGTCATACACCACTTTTGCGGGCGAGTTGTCTTCAATCACTTTAAGTACCTTTACGCCACTCGCATCCGGCGAACCCGTAGGTGTCGCACTAAACACCACTTGTTTGGCTTTGTAAGGCGTTCCGTTTGCGCTAGTGGCACTATCGGCATTGGCAAGATTGCTGGCAACCGTGTTTAAACGCTGTGCTTGCGCACTCATGGCTGAACCTGAAATATTAAATACGTTAAATAGAGACATTTTTTTATCCTATTCCAATAAAATTTAAGAACTTTGTAGCGCCGCTAACATTTGTTTTAACTGGGTGTTGATGAGCGTTAAGCTAGCTTCATAGCGAATACCATTGTCGGCAAACTGGTTGCGTTCTACATCCATGTCAACCGTGTTGCCATCTACGCTGCCTTGAATGATTGGGCGGAATAAAGGTTCACCTGCGGCAGTGCTAGTGTTGCTGTTGCCTGCACGAGTGCCATCTAAATGTAGCGGCGAAGTTTTTGCTGTTTGAAAAGCATCTTTATTAATGCCAGCAACGGCGCTCTGCATAGCCGCCTTAAAATCGATGTCGCGTGCTTTAAAGTTTGGGGTGTCAGCATTGGCAATATTTGCGGCAATCAGCTCTTGACGTTGACCACGTACTCTTAATGCGTTTTGATGAAAGCTTAAAGCTTCGTCTAATCTATTTAGCATGATGAATTCCTTTTATAACGGCATAAACTTTTATTCAAACTTGCTTAAAGAAAAGTCATTCATTGCCGATAACATAGTTGCAAACCACTTTTTGCAAACAATTTTTAGTACGTACAAGTCTAGAGTTGATAGAGTGACTTTGATTGCTCAAGTAAAAGGGTAAAACTTGCCCTTTTCTTAATTTTGCTATGCAGTTAACGCCGTAGAATACATATTGAGTTTTTACCATTGCTGTGGGATTCAATATGTTCAAACGCTATCAATTTAATGTATTTGCTGGTGTAATTATTTTTACTTTAATCAGCCCTGCAACTAGTTTTGCTGAGTCTGCCGCGCCTATTATTGGCGCTACAGCGCCCATGACTAAACAGAATTTAGCGATAATAAAAACAAAAATTACAGAATTTTTAGAGACACAGACGATTGGCTACCCTGGCAAAGTAAGCGTACATGCAGGTGCTATAGACCCTAACTTAAAGTTGGCGCAATGTCCTGATATGCAAGTTTTCATGCCAACAGGTAGTAGAGCATGGGGCAAAACCAGTGTGGGCGTGCGCTGCAATGCCCCGAATGTTTGGACGATTTATGTGCAAGCAACCGTGAATGTGATCGCGCAGTATTTGGTTGCGGCATCACCATTAGCACAAGGTCAAACGGTGACTGAGCAAGATATGATGTTTGAAAGTGGTGATTTAACACAGTTGCCAGCAGGTGTGTTTACTGAACAATCGCAAGCGATTGGACGTACTGTGAATATCTCGATGGGTGCTGGCGCTGTACTTAGACAAGAATTACTGAAAGTGGCACCTGTGGTACAACTAGGACAAACCGTGATGGTGACGTCTAAAGGTAAGGGTTTTAGTGTTTCAGCCGAAGGTCTATCAATGGCAAAGGCTAACGAGGGGCAGGTTGTGCAAGTTAAAGTCGCGAGTGGTCAAGTAGTGACCGGCATTGCAAGGAATGGTGGTCAAGTAGAAGTTGGATTTTGAGGTGAAGTTTAAAGCTAACTTCACGTTTTAAAGTGTTAATTTAAAAGGAATGAATAAAAAGCTTACAAAGTATTAAAGTTCGCTTAAACTATGCCGATATAAGCAATATGAATGCGTTAGTTGTACTTAAAAGTAGCGCAAGGTAATTTAAGCGAAAAGGATAAATAGCCATGAAAATTAATGACTC
The DNA here is from genome assembly GCF_029945705.1 of Methylotenera sp. Taxonomy (GTDB): domain Bacteria; phylum Pseudomonadota; class Gammaproteobacteria; order Burkholderiales; family Methylophilaceae; genus Methylotenera. The sequence goes on along the minus strand of NZ_JAQSDC010000050.1, from coordinate 66,977 downwards.
TATTAAGAATACAGCTGGCCTCGGTGTTGATAAGCCAGGCGCTGGGAAACTAGGCTCAGCTAATAGTAAAAATGCACAAGCTTCACAAGTGGACACTAAATCTGCTGAAAGTGTGACGTTATCGCCACTGTCAGCACAATTGAAATCACTGGAAGAAAAAGTCTCTGCAAGCAGCGTTTTTGATGCTGAAAAAGTTGACGCGATTAAATCCGCGATTGCAAACGGTCAGTTTAAAGTAGATTCAGAAAAAGTCGCTGATGGATTGATAAGCTCTGTGAAAGATTTTTTATCTACACAGAAATAGCAGAAAAATATAATGTACCAAACATAACGAGGACAACATGAACAAGCCAACTTCTAACCTGATGATTAGTTTCGAGCAAGATGCGAAATTAGTGAGCAATCTGCTAGAAGTGTTAACACGAGAGCAATCTAGCTTGGTGTTGTCTGATATAGACGCGATTGAAACCGCAATGGAAGAAAAGTCTTTATTGTTGCAAAGTATTAGCCGCACAGCTAATAGTCGTTATGCCGCACTTGCTGCAGGCGGTTTTGCACCGAATGAATCTGGTATGACTACTTGGCTTAAAAGCCAAACCAAATCTGCGTTAACTGAGTCATGGGAACGTTTTCAAAAATCAATCAGCCAAGCCAAAGAAATGAATCGGCTCAATGGTGTTCTAATCAATAAACATTTCAATCGCAATCAACAACTGCTCAATCACCTACAAGGTAATTCAAATAATGGTGGCGTTTACGGTAAAAACGGACAAGCAAAATCACAGTCAGGCTCTCGCTCATCTTTAATTGCTTAATGATTTTTTCTTGTTATAATTATGGCACTCTAATGGACTTAATGTAGTCGCTGTAGTTCGCAGTTTTGACTGACATATCTTGCTTTACTTGCTTTACTTGCTTTACTTGCATTAGAAAAGTAAAGCATTAGCATCTATCCATTCAAAAATTATAATAAGTAAAAGGGGCGTACCTGATGGCTTTGGTACCACGAGATGGTGATTAGTAAATTCTTATTACTTTTTGAGTGCAAGTTGTCTGCCTCGGTTAATGTGACTTGGCGAACATGTATATCGCCAGTCATCACGTTTTTTAAACTCTTTTTTACCCCAGCTAACTTTCAGTATATTCATTTGAATAGTCCATTATATTTTCCATATCATCGCTATTTACCAAATTTTACCTCGCCTTTTCCGCTAAGTCGCGATTGTTCGATATGAATGTCGGACGCAAGTTAATGCTCATTGTAGTGGCTAGCGTTCTGCTAGTCATTATCCCCGCTGCTGCTGGTATTTACCTTTATTTGAAACAAAATCTGCTTGCAACCGAGGCCGTTACGCTTACTAACGAAACACAAACCATTGTGGCTAGCAATACTCAAACTCTGCTTGGTTACGAGTTTAGCCTAAAAGCATTATCTAGCACGCTTGAAAAAACCTTAGCCGAGCCGCCTAAAGTGGGTGAAGCTGCAGCTTTCGACCGACTAGTGCAACGTTACCCAGACCAGGCATTGCGCAATCGACGTGAGGGCTTTAATGGACACACTGAAGCGGGTCTATTTTTACCACCAGATGCAGTGTTAGATGCAGAGCAAAAAAGTATGCATTTACGCAGTAAGCATTTGCTGGATATTTACGGCACCTCAATTACCAATGCTTACGGCAATATATGGCTGTTAACAAAAGATAAAACTGAAGTCATTTACGATCATCTGTATCCAGAATTTGCTGCTTTAATGAAAGCGGATACGGATTACACTCAAACCGCTTGGCTGACATTAGGTGACCCTGCTACAAACCCTAAGCGTGAGGTGCGCTGGACGCCGCCGATGCTTGATCCAGTATCTAGCAGTTGGATCATTAGTGCGGTTTTACCGCTAGATATTAATGGTCGCTGGATAGGCACAATAGGGCGCGATATTAGCATTACTAAGGCGCTTCCTTCCTTAATGCAAAAAAGTCAGCGCTATTCCGGTGAGCAACTCTTTTTGATGGATGCGCAAGGTAATTATATCAATGCAGGGCCGTGGCAGAAACAACTTGAGGCTCACCCAGATACGTTTAAATTAGATTTAACTCAAGAGCCTGAGTTGGCTAAACTTTTGGGGCATAAAGTATCAAATTTAAGCACGCATATTCATGATAAGTACCTGACATTTAACGGGCGAGAGTATCTGGCTATTGACGCACCTATGCCTTACCTAGATTGGCGTTATATGCGCTTCGTGCCTGTGAATGAAATTTTAGCACCTATGCGTCAATTATTTTATTCATTAATAGGCATAGTGCTTGCCATTGGCTTATTGATAGGCTTTTTGATTGATTTGGCGGTTCAGCGCAACATTATTAAACGCCTGCAAATTTTAGCCCATGCTGTGCGCAGGTATGGTTTGGGAGATATGAAAGCCCGCGCAAATTTGCTGGGGAGTGATGAAATAGCTAAAACCTCGCAAGAGTTCGATACGATGGCTAAGCGCATTGAAAGCAACGAGCGTGAACTAAGTCTCGTGATGAATAATATCCCAGTGATGGCTTCTCGAGTAGACAATAATCTACGTTATGTTTTTGTAAGTCATCAATATACGACCATTTTTGCTAAGCCTATGCAGGAAATTGTTGGGCATACTATGCGAGAAGTACTAGGTGAAGATTTATTTGCGCAAGAAGAGTCATACGCTAGACGTGCACTAGCTGGCGAAGCCGTTAGTTTTGAAGTTAGCTCCGAAATTTTAGGTTACGGCGAGATGGTTGGTCTCGTACACTTCATTCCTAATTTGGATGAAAATAATCATATTGATGGATTTTTTATTAGCGTCGTTGACATGACTGAACGTAAGAAAATTCAACAAGATTTGATGGAACGTGATGCTCGCTGGAAGTTTGCAATTGAAGGATTTGGCGATTATTTGTGGGATGCCGATGAAGTTTCAGGAACAATTACTTATTCAAAAGCGTGGATTGACATCATAGGTTATGCTGAAGACGAGCTTAATCATAAGCTGGATGAGTGGGAATCCCGCATTCATCCAGATGATAAGGCTGCTGTACTTGCCAACTTACAAAGCTGCCTTGATGGCGACACGCCAACGTATGATTGCGAGTATAGGATACTTGGTAAAAATAGTAGTTACAAGTGGATACATGATCGTGGCATCGTATTAGACAGAAGTGTTAATGGCAAACCGTTGCGTATGGTTGGCACGGCAAGTGATATTAGTCTGCGTAAGCAGTTAGGAGTTGATCTGAAAGCGAAAGATGATCGCTGGAAATTTGCGATTGAAGGTTCTGGTGATGGCGTTTGGGATTGGGATATTCAATCCAATACGATAGAGCATAGTGCACGCTGGAAAGAAATACTGGGTTATGCAGCATTTGATGTGCTTCCAACGGGTGAAGCCTGGGAAAACCGATTTCATCCTGATGATAAAGCACGCGTTGAGAAAGAGATGCTTTTATATCTAGCTGGAAAAACTTCCATATATAGAGTTGAGTGTCGAATACTGTGTAAAGATGGAAGCTACAAATGGATACTAGGTCGCGGTATGGTCGTGAGCCGCGATCAGCAAGGTAAGCCATTACGCATGATCGGCACCAGTACCGATATTAGTAAGCGTAAGCAGGTAGAAATTGAGTTGAGTATCGCCGCCACAGCTTTTGAATCACAGCAAAGTATCATTATCGCCGATGCTAAACGGAAAATTGTGAGGGTGAATACTGAATTTACCAAAAGCACTGGATATTCTGTTGAAGAGGTTGTTGGTCAGTCTATCGATATACTTAAATCGGATAAACATGATGCGGCTTTTTATAACGCCATGTGGACGACAATTAATGAGGTTGGTACATGGAGTGGTGAGGTTTGGAATACGCGTAAAAATGGCGACATCTATCCTGGTCAGCTCACACTAACTGCAGTAAAAGACGTGCTTGGTCACGTTAGCTATTATGTGGGGACTGTACTTGATATTACTGAGCGTAAGAAAATTGAGGAAGCTTTAATTGAAAGCGAGTATCGCTCAAAATTTGCCATCGAGGGCTCAGGCGATGGCGTATGGGATGTGAACGTTCAGACTGAGGAGGCGACTTACTCTAAGCGTTGGGCAGAAATGCTCGGCTACGAACCAAGTGAGATTTTGCCTACGCGCGATGAGTGGAGAGCGCTCATTCACCCTGAAGATAAGCCACGAGTTTTATCAGCTGGCTATGCTTACCTTGAAGGTAAAACAGAAATTTACATGGTTGAGTATCGCATTAGGTGTAAAGACGGCGAGTACAAATGGATGTTGAGTCGCGGCATACTGGTGAGTCGTAGTGAGGACGGTAGGCCTTTACGCATGATTGGTACGCAAATCGATATTACCGAGCGTAAACTTGCTGAAGAAAAGCTAAAACGGATGCAATTTGAGTTGTTAGAATCCCACGAGCGCTATGTCGATTTATATGAATTTGCGCCTATTGGTTATTTGTCTATTACTCAGCACGGCATGATTACCGAGGTCAATTGGAAAGTGACCGCTATGTTAGGCTTGCAACGTAAAGATATTAATCAACATCGATTTGAGGAATTTGTCGTAGAAGACGACAAAGGTTTTTGGCGTCGCCAGTTTACTATGATTAAAGCGCAGCAAGGTGGCGAAGAACTCACCTTGTCACTCAAGCTTGCTAGCGCAGATGGTGCTATATTCAATGCAAATTTACATTGTTTACGTATGGATGATGATGAAGATCAGCCCATATTGCGCGTGACGCTTGAAGATGTAACTCAACTCAAACAAGCTGAAGAGTTGATGCAACTACGCGAAAGTTATCAGCGCTCATTGTTAGATAACTTCCCATTTATGGTTTGGTTGAAAGATAAAAAACATCGTTACCTTGCGGTTAATCAATCTTTTACTCAAGCAAGCGGTTATGACTCAGAAACTTTACTGCTAGGCTTAACTGACCTAGATGTATGGCCCAAAGAGCAAGCGAAAAAATATCGCGCGGATGATATTGAGGTATTAAGAAACGGTGTGCCAAAGGCTTCAGAAGAGCTTTTGGAGATTAATAATCGTAAGAAATGGTATGAAATTTATAAATCACCAGTCACCATAGATGGTGAAGTCGTTGGCACGGTTGGCTTTGCACGTGATATTAATGATCGCAAACATGCCGAAATGTTTGAGCAGTTTCGTAGTCATGTATTAGAGCTTTTGATTGCTGACTTAACATTGCAAGATATTCTTGAAGCGATTGTGCTTGGCGTAGAACAATTTAACCCTGAGATGCTGTGCAGCATTTTGTTGCTTGATGCAGAAGGTAAGCGTCTATGTAACACAGCTGCGCCAAGTTTGCCTACATTCTATAATGCGGCGATTGATGGCAATGAAATTGGCATGGGTGTTGGGTCTTGTGGAACTGCGGCGTTTACTGGTGAGCTTGTCATCGTTGAAGATATAGCAACGCATCCTTATTGGGAGGGCTATCGAGAGTTAGCACTTAATTCTGGTTTGGCAGCTTGTTGGTCGCAGCCTATTTTTGCGCCCACTGGCAAAATACTAGGAACATTTGCTATCTACCATCGGAACCCTAATACGCCAACGCAAAGAGATATTACGTTGATTGAACAATCTGCCAATTTGGCGAGTATTGCCATTGAGCGTAAGCAGGCTGAAGATGACCTGCGTATTGCCTCAATTGCTTTTGAGTCGCAAGAAGGCATGATGGTGACGGATGCAAAAAATATCATCCTGAAAGTCAATCAAGCGTTTTGTGATATTACTGGCTACACCACGGAAGAGGCGGTAGGGCATACACCGAGGTTATTAAGCTCTAGCCAACACAGCGAAGGTTTTTATGATGCCATGTGGGAATGTGTGCATGCTACAGGGCATTGGGCAGGAGAAGTCTATAACCGACGTAAAAATGGTGAAGTTTTCCCGCAACATTTGACTGTGACCGTAGTTAAAAATGCCAACGGTGTTGTGACCAACCATGTGGCCACGTTAACCGACATCACCATGAATAAAGCTGCCGCCGAAGAAATTAAACATCTGGCTTTTTATGACTCTTTGACCGGCTTGCCTAATAGGCGGCTCATGGTGGATATACTTAATCAGGCTTTGGTATTTAATGCACGTACTGGCCAAGATGGCGCGGTATTGTTTTTAGACTTGGATCACTTCAAAACTCTGAATGACTCGCTAGGCCATGATGTTGGTGACTTACTGCTGCAACAAGTTGCCGAGCGCTTGGTCAGTTGCGTACGAGAGGGTGATACTGTTGCTCGTTTAGGTGGTGATGAGTACGTGGTTTTACTGGAAAGCTTAAGTGAAGACGCACCTGAAGCTGCGACTCAGGTTGAGGCTATCGGTGAAAAAATTCTAGCTTCTTTGAATCAAGCCTATCAACTTGGTCAACATGAGTATCACTGCACACCGAGTATAGGCGTGGCATTATTTAGCAACCATAATCAGTCACAAGAAGAATTGTTGAAACATGCGGATATTGCCATGTATCAGGCGAAAAAAGCTGGCCGCAATACCATACGGTTTTTTGACCCCAAAATGCAAGAAGTGATTAATACTCGAGTAGACCTAGAGCGTGAGTTGCGTAAAGCTATAGACAAACAGCAGCTTCATTTGTATTACCAGATTCAGGTAGATGTGTCTGGTAGACCGATGGGAGCGGAGGCGCTTATTCGTTGGCTGCATCCCGAGCATGGCTTAGTTTCACCTTTCCATTTTATTCCGCTAGCTGAAGAAACGGGTTTGATTCTACCAATAGGGCAGTGGGTGTTGGAAACGGCATGTCATCAACTTAAAATGTGGAAACAAGACGTGATGACGAATGCGCTTACTTTATCCATTAATGTGAGTGCTAAACAGTTCAGACAAACTGATTTCGTTAATCAGGTGCATGAAGCAGTGCTGCGTTACGATGTTAACCCCATGCTGCTTAAGTTAGAGCTTACAGAGAGCATGTTGCTAGACAATATTGAAGATACCGTGACCACCATGAATAGGTTAAAAGAGGTGGGCATTCGCTTCTCCTTAGATGATTTTGGCACGGGTTATTCTTCATTGCAGTATCTTAAACGCTTGCCTTTGTATCAGCTGAAAATTGACCAGTCATTTGTACGTGATATTGCCGTGGATAGCAGTGACCAAGCGATTGTTCGAACGATTGTTGCCATGGCGCATACGCTTAATTTAAACGTCATTGCCGAAGGTGTGGAAACTGAAGAGCAACAAGGGTTACTGCTGAACAATGGATGTACACATTACCAAGGTTATTTCTTTGGCAGACCAGTGCCTATCGAGCAGTTTGAAGTGCTTCTTAAGTCTCATTAACTAGGTAAACAGTTATTTCACCTATAACTGTCGGCCTTACTTGGTGATGGTTTTAGGTATGATTTCTAATGCAGCATCATTTTGATTAGGTGAGGCATAGAGAATCATAATCGACACTCGACGATTTTTAGCGCGTCCTAGTTCTGTATTATTCTCGGTGATAGGCTGAGTAGCACCAAAGCCTAATGCGCTTAATCTGGCCTCCGCAACCCCTATATCACTTAACATTCTCACTACGCTACTTGCACGCACGGCGGAAAGCTCCCAGTTTGAATAGAATAGATCATTGTGAATGGCAATATTATCCGTGTGGCCTTCCACTTGAATCAGGCGGTCATTATCTTTTATCATGGGTGCAATTTCATTTATTACTGTTGACGCTGCAGCAGCAAGCTCGGCTGAACCTGGTGTGAATAACAAGCTGTCATTGATGTCGATACGAATACCGCGGTTGTTTTGCATCACGCGAACCTTACCTTCGTTAATCAAAGGCGAGAGCTTGTTAGCCAAGTCTATACCCATAGTCGTCATTGACTCGCGTTCCCGACGCATTTTTTCATTGTAAAGATAGGTCAGCGGTAGCGGCTTAATCAGAGAGCCTGCCTGATTTTGAGCATTGCTCTTGATATTAGGATTAAGACTTCCATTGGTCTTTAAATGTCCAGCACCACTATCACCCGTAAATGCAGTGCCCATAGAGGACATCAGTTCGTTGTATTTACCTTGATTGACTGATGAAATTGAATACATCACCACAAAAAATGCGAATAGTAGCGTGATAAAGTCCGCATAAGAGACCAGCCAGCGGTCTGGGTTCTCGTCGTCATCGTCTAGGGGTTTTCTTCTGATTAACATAGTGCTGGTATTTATCTAAAATAGACTAACGTAGATAGGCCAGTAATCGCTCTTCAACGACTCTAGGGTGATCACCACTTGCGATAGAAACCCATGCGTTTAACAGCATTTCTCTGCGCATCATTTCATGCTGAATCAAACCTTTAAGCTTGTTTGAAATAGGTAAGAACACCAAATTGGCTAAGCCTACACCGTAAATTGTGGCAACAAATGCCACGGCAATGCCACTGCCTAGTCTGCTTGGATCAGATAAATTTTCCATCACATGAATTAAGCCAAGCACAGCACCCAAAATACCAACAGTCGGAGCATAGCCGCCAGCGGCACTCCAAATTTTTGCAGCATTACGCTCTTGAATCTCAAAAAAGTGCATATCAATAGCAATCACCTGCCGAATTTTCTCTGGCGGCGTGCCATCTATCATCAGTTTTAGACCTTTTTGAATAAAAGGTTCGGTTTCTTTTTTTAAGTAAGTTTCCAGCATGAAAATACCTTCTTTGCGAGCAAAGTTGCTCCAAAGAATGATGCGATTGGCAAGTGCTTGCCTATCATCTAACGGTGGAGAAAATACTTGGCGTACCATTTTCAAGCCAGCGATAAAGCAGTTTAAATTCGTTTGTAGTAATACCGCACCAAATGTTCCACACATCACAATCAAGAATGCAGCAGGCTGTATGAGCGAGCTTATTTGCCCACCTTCAATGGCTTGTCCGAGTAATATGCCGATTAAGGCAAGCACTAAACCACCTAAACTGCTCCAGTCCATGATTTCTCTTTTAGATTAGAACGCAGCCTAGCAACCGCCTGGCTGTGTAATTGGCAAACGCGTGATTCAGAAACGTTCATCACCGCACCTATTTCTTTTAAGTTCAGCTCCTGTTCGTAATACAGCCCCATCAGTATTTTTTCACGCTCAGGTAATGCGGTAATCGCACTTACCAAAGCATCACGGAAGTCAGTATCAAGCAGAGCTTTAATGGGGTCGCCTTTGCTATCAGCATTAAAGCGATCAAGAAAATGCTCACCATTCTCTGACTCATGAAAATCTTCATAGTAAATCAGTTGATGACCGCTGCAATCACCAAGCATCTCGTGATAATCATTCAATGAAAGTTGTAGTTTTTTAGCTACTTCATTTTCTGATGGAGGCTTACCTAACTGTTGTTCTAGCTGACTTATGGCGACTTCTACATCACGCATGCTCTTGCGTACACTGCGCGGCAGCCAATCGGCACTGCGTAGCTCGTCTAGCATAGAGCCGCGGATTCTCTGTGCCGCATAGGTTTCAAACTGTGCGCCATGCGTATCTTCGTAGCGATTAATCGCGTCGAGTAAACCCATCATACCAGCTTGAATTAAGTCGTCTAGTTCAACACTTGGTGGCAGTTTGGCTTTAAGCTGATAGGCGAGCTTTTTAACCAAAACGGCATGCTTGTTCAGCAGCTCGTCTTTCTGGTCTTTTTTTCCATGAATGGTATACATAGTGAACCTTTAGCCTAAATGATAGATGCCATGTTGTTGATGGCGGCGCTATCCTGTTTGTAATCTAATCGTTGCGCAATCTGCTTGAAAGCGGTTGAAGCGTTTGCTAATGGAAATGCATCAATCACTGAACGACCAAGTTTAGCAGCGCGGCTAAGGTGGTCATCGCTCGGAATAGAGCCAAAAAACTCTAGTTCAATTTGCATGAAACGTCGTGCAACTTGCGATATATTACGGAATACAATTTGCGCCTGAGCATCAGTCGCGTTGTCTACAATAATGCCGAAAGAGCGTCTGCCAAGCTCACTGCAAATTTGTTTGATGAGTGCGTATGCGTTGGTAATAGATTCTGGCTGACGTGTTAATTGAATGATAATTTCGCCATTGTTCAGAATTTTAAGTGGAAGTAACTTATCTTTGTTCAAGGTAGCATCTACCAACACAATGTCATATTGATGGGCTAACTCGTTAAGAAGTTGATTGGTAAGCTCAGATTCATCACTATCCATCGCGAGGTTAAATTGATGTTTTTGCATAAGCTTACCTACATTAAAGCCATAGCTAGTGCTGCTAATGGCGTCAGATATAGAGAGTACTTCGCTATTCATCTCAACAATCACATCGAATAATGAAGGTGATTTGTCTATGCCATACTTCACTTCACGTGAATCTTGAGATGCATGCACCACCAGTACATCACTGCCTTGGTCGAATATTGAAGCGGCTAAATTAGTCATCATGCGTGGTTGATCTTGAGTGTTCGCAGCAGAAATAATCGACACTACTCTTGGCTTTGGTGCAGCCATAATGCGGCGTAACCCTGCGGCTTGGTCATGATGTAAATTAGACATGGCTTAACCCCGCTAACTTAGATTGAATAGTACTGCCAACCGTATTGCCCATGACAAATGGCAGCTCATCAGTCAAGAATTGGAATGGTTGATTGTTAATAGATTTAAGTTTTAATGCATGCTGAATCAAATAGGCTTTATTGGCTAGATGAATATCTTCTGGCACACGTTGGCCATTAGCCACGTAATACAGTTTAATTTTTTCTCTGATCACGACATCTAAAGCGTTGCCTATTGTTGCTGCCTCATCTAATTTAGTGATGATGCAACCTTCTAAGCCTTTGCGCTTATAGGCTTTAATCACATCGGTCAGTGTTTCACCAGTGCTGGTTGCATTGAGGCATAACAGTTTTTTTACTGGCATATTGGTGCTAGAAAGCATGGCGATTTGCTCCGCTACCATACGGTCACGTTGGCTAACACCTACGGTATCAATCAGCACAGTATGTTTGTTTTTTAGCTCATTAAGCGCGATTTTTAAATCAGCTTCATCTTTCACTGCATGTACCATCACACCTAGAATTTTGCCGTAGATTCTTAATTGCTCATGACCGCCGATACGATAAGCATCTGTGGTAATAATGCCCAAATTTTCTGTACCATGTTTCATCACATAGCGCGCCGCTAGTTTGGCCGTAGTAGTGGTTTTACCTACACCAGTTGGGCCAATTAGAGCGAAAATGCCACCTTGATCTAATACTTCAGTTTCATTTTCTATCGTGTTTAAATTAATGCTGAGAATGGCTTTAATCCATGCCATTGCTTTTTCTTCACTTAAATTTTCTGGCATTTTCTCAGTGAGTTGTCTTGAGAGTGCTGCGCTAAAACCTGCAGAGAGTAGCGTACTTAACATCTTTGATTTAATGGGGTCACGCTGTTGAATATTGCCCCATGAAATAGCGGTGAGTTGTGACTCAATCACACTGCGCATGTTGCGCATTTCGTTTAGCATGTCAGTCATTTGTTGGCTAGATTGTAAAGTCGGCAACGGATTAGGGTTTGCTGGCTGGCGAACAGGCGCTGCTGGGCGACTAGCTTGTTGCATCACAGGTTTTTGTGGGGCAGTTGGTCTTAGTTGAGCAGCCTGTTTTTGAGCTTCAGCTTGTTTATGCATAGCGGCAGCGTTATTTTTTAACTCAGCGCGTCTTACAATCTCATCATAATCATCAATTTCAGCTGGCAACGATTCGCGTTTATCTAGAACCGTTTCAGCCGATTTATTGCGATTGTTTTTACTGAGTAAAGACAGCAGAGTAGGGGCGTCATTGCTCTCTTCATTAAATGAGCGTTGCTGACCTTCATCTCTGGCGACCATCGCATTCATGTCTTCTTCTTTGAAAGCCATGATTTCATTGCCACCGTTCATCGCGCGGTTAGATAAAATGACCGCATTTTCTCCCAGTTCTTTACGCACCATGCTTAGTGCTTCCCGTGAGTTTTTTCCGAAAAATCGTTTAATGTTCATGCTGAACCTCCAATAAGACTAGTGACACGTATGGTTTTTGAATCAGGTAATTCGTCGTGTGACAGCACACGAAGATGCGGTACTGCGCGGCGTAAAAATTTAGATAACGCCGCGCGAAGTGGGGCTGAAACCAGCAATACTGGTGTCATGCCCATTTGTTCTTGTTGTTTAGCAGCAGTTTCTGCTTGTCTAGACAATGTTTCTGCCATGCCTGGCTCAATGGCTGAACCAGCTGTGCCATTGCCTTGCATTGCTTGTGTTAATAAGCGCTCAAGGTTGCTATCAAGCGTCATGACTGTGACTTCATTGCCAGTAGGGAATAGTTGTTGCACGATGGCACGGCCAAGCTGAACGCGCACTACAGCGGTTAGCTCGCTAGTATCTTGCGTTTGTGTGGCATATTCAGAAAGTGTTTCTACAATAGTGCGCATATCGCGAATATGTACGCCTTCAGATAATAAGTTTTGCAATACTTTTTGAATCACAGACAGTGATAATAGTTTTGGTGTTAAGTCTTCCACCAGTTTTGGTGAATCTTTGCTGATATGGTCTAGTAATTGTTGTACTTCTTGACGACCAAGCAACTCAGCAGCATGAAGAGAAATAATATGATTCAAGTGTGTAGCAATCACAGTGCCAGCATCCACCACGGTGTAGCCCATGTTTTGCGCTTCATCTTTAATGTTGCTATCTATCCACACCGCAGGTAAACCAAACGCTGGGTCGGTCGTGATGGTGCCAGGTAATGGACCAGACACCATGCCTGGATCTATTGCTAAGAACTGAGCGTAATTAGATTCACCACTCGCAATTTCCACACCTTTAAGCGTGATTTTATAGCTAGAAGGTTTGAGTTCTAAGTTGTCGCGAATGTGCACAGTAGGCGCTAAGAAACCCACTTCTTGTGCAAATTTTTTGCGTAAACCTTTAATGCGTTTAAGTAAATCGCCGCCTTGAGCTTTGTCTACCAATGGAATCAAACGATAGCCAACTTCAAGACCGATTAAATCAACAGGTGTAACATCATCCCAAGTAGCTTCTTCCATCGTTGAAAGCACTTCAACCTTTTCTTCTATAACAGGTTCAGCATCTTCAACTTTTTTCTGTTCAGCAATAAAGTAAGCCATACCAGCCAAAATTGCCGCTAATAATAAGAATGCAAAGTGAGGCATGCCTGGAATGGCACCCATGCCGCCGACAATGCCAGCTGTGACATACACTACTTTAGAATTTGAGAACAACTGTGTGACTAACTGACCACCAATATCTTCATTGTTAGCTACGCGCGATACCACCACACCGGCTGCTACTGAAATAATTAGTGATGGAATTTGTGCAACTAAGCCATCACCAATGGCTAACATGGTGTAGTTCTTAACCGCATCAGCAAAGGCTAAATCGTGTTGCACGATACCTACAACTAAACCGCCAACAATGTTGATGATAATGACCATGATGCCGGCGACTGCATCACCACGTACATATTTACTTGCACCATCCATGGCGCCGTAGAATTCTGATTCTTGACCAACTTCAGCGCGGCGACGGCGTGCTTCATCTTCACCAATCAAACCTGCATTTAAGTCAGCGTCAATCGCCATTTGTTTGCCAGGCATAGCATCTAAAGTAAAACGTGCGCCAACTTCTGCAATACGACCAGCACCTTTAGTCACAACCGTAAAGTTGATAATGGTCAAAATTACGAAAACCACGATACCGACTGTGTAGTTACCACCGATCAAGAAGTGACCAAATGCTTCAATCACTTTACCAGCAGCATCAGGGCCATTGTGACCTTCAGCTAACACTACGCGAGTTGAAGCTACGTTAAGTGACAAACGCAGCATGGTTGTCATTAATAATACGGTTGGGAATGCGATAAAATCGAGTGCTTTTTTGGTTTGTAAGCCAATGAGTAATACCATGATGGAGATGGCAATATTGAAACTAAATAACACATCTAGAATAACTGCTGGTAATGGCAATATCATCATTGCCAACAACAAGATGATAATAGCTGGTGCCGCAATATTACGGCTTGCGAGTTTATTCATCCAAGGTGGTAAGTTAAGCGCGTTCATTAGATAAATACTCTGGTATCAGTAAAACCAGCATCTTCAGCGTCAATAATACTAGGTGCTGGTAGCAAGCTATGTGGATCTAACGCATCAGGCACGGCAAGCGTTGTTGGAATGTCTGGGTAAAAACCACCATCTTTTTTAAATATGCGCATTTGAAACACATAAGCCAATACTTCAGCTACTGCTGAATACAAAGCCTCAGGGATTTCGTTACCAAGTTCGGTGTGTGCGTACAAAGCACGCGCTAATTTAGGTGACTCCATGATTAACACTTTATGTTCACCAGCAATTTCACGAATTTTAAGTGCAACTTCATCTGCACCTTTAGCCACAACTACAGGGGCGCGCATACCCGCATCTTGATATTTAATCGCCACAGCATAATGGGTTGGGTTGGTAATCACTACGTCTGCATTTGGAATTTCAGACATCATTCTGCGTTTAGCCATTTCACGTTGTTGCTGGCGAATTTTGGCTTTAATTTCTGGGTTACCATCAGACTCTTTAGATTCTTGACGAACCTCTTCTTTAGTCATTTTTAGCTTATTAGCGTAATGGTAAAGTTGATATGGCACATCAATCGCAGCAATAAACACTAAGGTGCTGACGATGGTTAGAAATCCTGTCAACATTAAACTTCCTACTTGAGAGACGCTGGATTTTAACGGCATAGTAGATAGTGTTAGTATCGGTTCCATATCATGTGAAATGACGGTATAAGCCACTACGCCAACGAGCATCACTTTTGCAATTGATTTAACTAATTCAACGAGTGAGTTTTTAGAAATAATATTGCTTAAGCCTTTAATAGGATTCAAGCGATTAAATTGTGGTACGAATGCCTTACCACTAAATATCCAGCCACCCACTAATATTGGTGCTGCAATGGCAACAGCAACTAAAATGAAAGCTAAGGGCGCAAATGCCGTTAATAGTGATGAAATAGAATCTGCTGTTCTCATCAACAAAACGTTTGGTTCAAACGCTGCAGTACGATCAAACTGTAAACCTGAACTCATTGTGGTTTTCAATGCTTGATTAAGATGTTCGCTCATCATCAATATGGTTAAGCCAGCGGTGAAAAGCACAGTGACAGTTGCCAACTCGCGAGAGCGTGGCACATCACCATCTTTCCGAGCGTCTTCTAAGCGCTTGGAGGAGGCCTGTTCTGTTTTTTCTAAATCGCTGTCTTCTGCCATGACGATTCCTAAAGTTTGTTCAAATCAACATTTAAGTAAAAAATATTTTTTGTTACTTTGTTGACTACATGGGATGAATTATCAGGCGGATTGATGCGATTGCATCTTTGGAATAAAAGGGTGAAAACAGCCCTTTCTTAAGTGCCTAGCATTAAATAAAGGCAAATTTGATAGCTTATATAGATCAAAATGTAAATATTTTTAATTATTTTTATAAATAAATTCAATAGCTTATGAATTTTTATAAAAAATAATTAGTATTTATTTAAAATTTCCCTAAAGTTTTATAAAGTGCTGCCGATAAATATTTCTAGATGAAACCGAAAATGTTTTTACACATTACTTTGTGATCGGATTAAAGAATTTGAAATGAATGCCGTCACTGTTCTTGATGCATTGAGTTTTAGGAAAAGAAATTAAGGCGCGAACAGTGCTAATGGCAGAGCTTTGTGAAAATTAAGAAAATTATTAGGATATTTTTAAGAATGAAATTACAGATTTAACATATTCTTACACACGCTTAAGCTACTTTAGATTGGTTAAGTGATTGATATATATAGACTCAACTTGCCCCTTGTAGGTGTTTGTAAGACAAACACCTACAAGGGCGCGTCCGCTTATCCTACCGAATTAACCGACAAACCCTAATTGTGAAGAAATGTTAACAAGCTCAAAGTACACCCATACGCGCAACACATTATTTACAACCGAAGAAAAAGTGAATGGGGACATAAAATGAACGAATTAGAAATGATGGCAGAAATTAAAGATGCAAACTTAAATTACTTAATGTTGGCTCAACAGTTGATTCGTTCAGATAAAGCCACTGCAATTTTTCGCTTAGGTATTAGTAAAGACATCGCTGACTTGCTTGAGGGTCTCAGCAATTTACAACTTCTAAAACTCAGCAATGCCAACATGATGCTAGCACGTTTCCGTTTTGATGATAGTGCAATTTTGGGTATGTTAACAAATTATACAAAAGACCGCGCACAAGCCCATTTGCATACTGCCGTTTTAATGGCAGGTCAAACTGCCGAAGCCATGGCACATTAATCAACATGAGTTAACGAATAGCGTTTGACTTTAAGTTAAGGGGAATTATGATGGAAAAGAAAAGTGTAGTGAATGAAGCAGAACAAATTCAACTAGCCATTAAAATGATTAAATTAGGTGCTAGATTACAACTGCTTGAATCTCAAACAAGTTTATCTCGTGAACGTTTAATCAAGTTATACAAAGAGTTAAAAGGCGTATCGCCACCAAAAGGTATGTTGCCATTTTCTACTGATTGGTTTTTAACTTGGCAGCCAAATATTCACTCATCAATTTTCTTTAATATTTATAAATTCATGGTGGATTACACCGATGAAAAAGGGATACACGCGATCATTAAAGCTTATAGCCTTTACTTGCAACAAGTGGAACAAGAGGGCGAAAAGGCTGAAGAAGAACCAGTATTGTCAATGACACGCGCTTGGACGCTAGTACGTTTTGTTGAAAGCAAAATGCTGAAAATGCAAAGTTGTAATTGTTGTGGTGGCAGTTTTATTGTGAATACCTATGACTTAAATCACAAATATGTATGCAATTTATGCCACGTACCTTCACGCGCAGGTAAAACTAAAAAAGCTAAAGAATTAACTTATAAAGTGGTTGCTATGCCAGCTTAATTGTTGAGTTAACAACTTGTTATAAAAAATTAGTTTCCAATATAAATTATGCAAAAAGTGCTTAATAAATATAGTTTGAAATATGAGGTTAAATCTGAACTGGCGCAATTAAGGTTAGAGCATAAGGCTCAACCTCTCAAGCAGGGTGATGATAAATATTTGTATAAAGAATCATTATTACAGACTGCTAAAAGTAAGATACGAACGTTAGTTAGGCCTAATATGCGCTTAGTACCAGCAACACTTGCGGTGTTCATTCAATGTGCCGCCTTGCTGACAGTCGCCGCAATAGTGTGGGCGGTGAATTTTGCTGCGGCAGCCTATTTAGGCATGAATTTAAATATTACTATCTTTACTTTGGTGCTGATGCAGGCACTGCTTGCTGCGACGTTTTCTTATCTTGCAGGTATGGCAAGTTGGTGGCGCTGGATACACTTATGTTTTCCACTTGCCGCATGGATGATGCTTCAGTGGCATATCCCTAGTGCGGTTTATCTTGTTGGTTTTATGATCAGCTTGAGTCTGTTTTGGACGACATTTCGCACCCAAGTTCCATTTTTCCCTTCTCGTCCCGTGGTTTGGCATCAAGTAGCAAGCCTCATTCCGCAAGACAGTCCCGTGCGTTTAATTGATATTGGCAGCGGCTTGGGTGATATGTCCATGTATATGGCTAAAACACGGCCAGATAGCCAAATTGAAGGCATTGAAATTGCACCATTACCGTGGTTGATTAGTTTTATTCGAGCCAAATTTCGCAGGTCATCCGCTAGGTTTACCTTGGGTAATTATCAGGCGCTGGATTTTGCAAATTACGATGTTATTTTCGCTTACCTATCACCAGCAGCTATGCGCATGTTGTGGAATAAAGCCAGTAAAGAAATGCGTCCTGGTAGCTTATTAATCAGTCTTGAATTTGAGATACCAAACGTGCCTGAAAGTATACGTATTCTCGGTAACAAAAACACGCCAGATATTTATGTTTGGAAAATTGTTTAGCAGGCCTTAGTGTTTACGCGCTAGTAGAACTAGTCATTTTCAATTTAATTACAAACTTACCCCCCAAGCTTTACTTCTAGCCATTTCTACAGCTATTACTTAGTTTTATTGTTAAGTACTATTCACAATATAAACCTAAAAACAGCCCTTTATTCCACAGATTGATTTGCAGTGTAGCTTGATATTCTGAACTTAATTAGATAACCATCATTATCTAGCACTACAAATTCTATTGTTTAGGTCTGGAGTAATCAAACATGTTTGTCATCATCGGGTACGTAGTGATATTAGGCACAATTTTTGGCGGCTATGCCATGGGCGGCGGCCACTTGGGTGGATTGTGGCAACCCTTAGAGTTACTTATGATTTTTGGTGGGGCACTGGGTGCTTTTGTTGTTGGTAATGACATGAAAGCACTTAAGGCAACAGGTAAATCACTCCCAACTTTGTTTAAAGGTTCTAAATATAACAAAGCGCTTTATTTAGATTTGCTAGCAATGTTGTTTGAGATTCTCGCCAAAATCCGCAAAGACGGCATGATGTCGATTGAGAACGATGTTGAAAATCCTGAGGCGAGTCCGCTATTCAGCAAATATCCAAATCTATTGCATGATCATCATCTAATTGAATTTATCACTGACTATTTGCGTTTAATGGGGTCTGGAAATATGGATGCATTTCAGATTGAAACACTCATGGAAAGTGAAATTGAAACGCACCATATGGAAGGCCATGTGCCAGCTCATTGTATTGCCAAGCTTGGCGATGCGCTTCCAGCGTTTGGTATTGTGGCAGCGGTAATGGGTGTAGTACATACCATGGGCAGTTTAGATAAACCGCCACCTGAATTAGGAGAGATGATTGGTCATGCATTGGTAGGTACATTCTTGGGTATTTTGCTCGCCTATGGTTTCGTTGGTCCACTTTCAGGCTTGTTAGAGCAGAAACTAGAAGAAGGTACCAAGATGTATAACGCCGTAAAAGTCACACTTATTTCTAGTTTAAATGGTTATGCACCAGCGATTGCCGTTGAATTTGGTCGGAAAATTCTTTACTCAACAGAACGTCCAGGATTTGCAGAGCTAGAAGCACACATTAAACAAGCTAAAGGCAAATAACGAATTGTTAAACATAACAATGACTGAATACGGAGCATGTAATGGCTGAAGAACGCGTTAGACCGATTATTGTAAAAAAGATTAAAAAAGGCGGCGGTGGTCACCATGGTGGTGCATGGAAAATTGCTTACGCAGACTTTGTAACTGCAATGATGGCTTTCTTTCTGTTGATGTGGTTATTGGGATCGACTTCAAAAGCGCAAAAAGAAGGTATTTCTGATTACTTTAAAACGCCGCTATTGGTTGCTATGACTGGTGGTACCGCAGTAGGTGCTAGTGATACGCTAATTAAAAATGGTGGGGGAAGCGATTTTACAAAAAAATCTGGACAAGTGAAAAAAGTAGAAGGACCAGATGGTAAGAAAACAAAAGTGGATGCTGAAGAGGCTAAAAAAGCTTTAGAACAAGCTGAAAAAGTGAAATTAGAAGAACTTAAGAAAAAAATTGAAAAAGCGATTGATGATAGCCCAACTTTAAGCAAATTTAAGAACCAATTATTGCTAGATATTACTTCAGATGGCTTACGTGTGCAGATTGTAGATGAGCAGAATCGTGCCATGTTTAATTCATCAAAAGCGGATATGCAGCCATATGCCAAGCAGATATTACAAGAGCTGGGTAAAACGCTGAATGATGTGCCGAACAAAATTAGCCTGTCAGGGCATACCGATGCAACGCCGTATCCTAATGGTGAAAAGTCATATAGCAATTGGGAGTTGTCGTCAGATCGCGCCAATGCTTCACGTCGAGAGTTAGTGGCAGGTGGCATGGATGAAACCAAGTTGTTGCGCGTCGTAGGGCTTTCGTCTGCAAGTTTGTTTAACAAAGAAAATCCATTCGATGCCACTAATCGTCGTATCAGCATCATTATTATGAACAAACAAGCTGAAGAAAATGCTTTGAAAGATGGCGCTGCAGTCAATGTGCCTTCTGACTCCAGTGCTTCTGAAATTAGCACGGCTATAAAAGCCCCGTAATGATATTTGTAAGCTAACAATAATATAAAAATGGAATTGATTAATTTAACTGCTCGTATTCACTCAATTGAAATACAGCATTTTGGAGCATGATGAGATGGACATGAAAACACTACCAACCACTGAATTAAGAAGCTTACTTGCCACGGTTGCAGACCATGGCAAGCAACATTTAGTGGAAGTTGAAGCTGATTTGCTACAAACCACTTTTTTACTCAGCGAGGCTATTGAAAAGCTTGGTGTGAGTTTTATGGCTGTGCATGAGGCCGTGACAGCGCAACAGGCTGTGCTGAATAGCTTGATGATTACCCATCAATTTGACACTCAAGAAACAAAGAAATTAGAAGATTTTAAGAAAAAAATAGGTGAAGAAGTGAATGCGGCCGTGACTGGATTGCAATTTCAAGATCTCACCAGTCAGTTGCTGGTGAGAACGATTAAACGTGTGAATGGCTTAAAAGATTTACTTAATGAATTGGGTAATCACAGTGATGAGATAGATCCTGAGCATGAGCATGAAGAGATTGCTAAATTTTTAGATGAAATGAGCCACAGTTTGCATGCTGGTAGTAGGGCGCTTTCTGGCGGATTAAGACGTTCGGTTGACCAGCAAGACATGGCGACCGGGGATATTGAGCTTTTTTAACATAATGATTGAAAATTAATTAATTTTTGTCGTTAAGTAGTGTTAGGCACGCTTAATGACTCCAAAAAAACAGTAAGTAAAGTGCAATGAGTAAAAAACGGTTTAAGTAATTCTGGTGCTTAATTAACAATAGGCAAGTTTAACAACGTGCAAGATTAACAACGAAAAAGTGAGTAAATGAAATGGCAAAAACAATTCTAGCAGTAGATGACTCAGGTTCTCTTCGCCAGATGGTGGCATTTAGTCTTAAGGCCGCTGGCTACGATGTAGTGCAGGCGGTTGATGGGCAAGATGGCTTGGATAAAGCAAAAGAGAAGACCGTTGATCTTGTGCTGACTGACCAAAACATGCCGATTATGGATGGCTTAACGCTGATTAAAAATCTGCGTGAGTTGGGTTCATATCAAAAAGTGCCAATTTTAATGCTCACCACAGAATCAAGTGATGAAATGAAAGCTAAAGGCAAAGCTGCTGGCGCCAATGGCTGGTTAGTAAAACCTTTCGACCCAAAGCGCTTAATTGAAGTTGTGCAAAAAGTGATAGGTTCTTAAAAATTTTGTAGGAAGGTTGTTACACCACGAATATTGAATGTTGATAGTCACATTTATTCGCGGCCACAGACCGCTCCTACTTAGTAGCTAAATAGATATATGGAGTACAGCAATGACAATTGATATGAGTCAGTTTTACGAGGTCTTCTTTGATGAAGCAGAAGAGCTATTAGCTGAAGCTGAGCGTTTACTTCTTGGTATTGAAATTGAAGATCCCGATACCGAAGATTTAAATGCGATTTTTCGTGCAGCTCATTCTATTAAAGGTGGCGCTGCCACTTTTGGCTTTATGGACATGACTGAAATTACCCATGTGCTAGAAAATCTATTAGATAAAATCCGTAAAAATGAAATGGCACTTACTGCCGAACATGTGGATGCGTTTTTAGCCGCAAAAGATGTGCTGAAAATGGAAGTCGATGGACATCGATTAGCCACAGAGGTTGATCAAGAGCAGGTGGCTGATGTCAAAATGATGTTAAAAGAACTCTCGGAAGCAGGCGGCGTTGTGATTAAACCAACGCCAGCGACAGTTGCTCCAGAGGCTCCAGTTGTTGCTGCCCCTGTTATAGAGGCGCCTAAGCCAGTGGCTGAACCAGCGGCTATTGCTGCAGTGCCTGACGATGGTTTAACTCGTTTCAATATCGTATTGCCAGAAGTCACAGAAAAAGACATGAATAACCTAAAGGAAGAGTTAGGTTTATTGGGTGATGTGGAATCTAGTAAAAATGAAAGTAACCGTTATGTATTTAAGCTAACTACAGATTCAACGCAAGCAGACATTATCTCAATCTGCTCATTTGTGTTAGACCCAGATGATTTGGTGATTACTATCAATGCCACCGTAACTGCAACTATTGCACCAGTAGAAGCTAAGCCAGCGGTGGTGGAAGATCCAGGTTTTGGTCTGTTTGAAGATGACGAAGAACCTGCCGCGGTTAGTGCTGCAGTGAATCCTTCTGTAAGTGCAGAGAAAGACAGTACTTCAGGAGTGAAAATTCATGAAGAAGTTGGTTATGGCTTATTTGCCGAAAACGGTAAAGAGAATGTGGAAGAAGGTTACGGTTTCTTTGCCCCGTTCAAGCCGCATAAAGATGCAGTAGTGGCTGATTTGATTGGTGATGACACGGTTACAACAGAAGCTAACTCTGGCAAAGCCGAACTAGTTAAAGCCGAGGTTGCTACTGCGGCTACTAAAGCGACAGCAGATGCTGCGGCCTCTGAAGCCACTGATAGACGCAATCAAGGTCGTCGTGATTCAGACAAAGCACCAGCTAGTGGAGAAACTTCATCTATTCGCGTGGGGATTGAAAAGGTAGACCAACTCATTAACTTGGTGGGTGAGCTGGTGATTACCCAGGCAATGATAGAACAACGTATCAGCCAGCTAGACCCAGTTCAACATGAACCGTTAATTAACAGCGTAGGACAACTCACACGTAACACGCGTGATTTGCAAGAGTCTGTGATGTCGATTCGTATGATGCCGATGGATTTTGTGTTCTCACGCTTCCCACGTATGGTGCGTGACCTAGCTGCAAAATTAGGTAAGAAAGTAGAATTTGTTACTGTTGGTGCAGCGACTGAATTAGACAAAGGCTTAATCGAACGCATTGTCGACCCACTCACTCACTTAGTGCGCAACAGCGTAGACCATGGCATTGAAATGCCAGCTGGCCGTAAGGCTGCAGGTAAAAATGAAGTAGGTACGCTGACACTTTCTGCCGCGCATAAAGGCGGCAGCATTGTCATTGAAGTGACTGATGATGGCGCAGGCTTGAACCGTGAAAAACTACTCGCTAAAGCTAAATCTAATGGTTTAACCGTCAGCGAGAACATGACGGACACTGAAGTATTCGGGCTTATTTTCGCACCAGGGTTCTCAACCGCAGAAGTCGTCACAGACGTTTCAGGTCGTGGCGTAGGTATGGATGTAGTGAAACGTAATATTGCTGCCATGAATGGCGTGGTTGAGATTCGTTCGGCACTCGGTTACGGCACCACAATTTCAATTGCATTGCCACTCACACTCGCAATCTTAGACGGTATGTCAGTGTCGCTAGGCAATAGCATTTACGTTATTCCGTTAAATCTCATTGTAGAAACACTACAGCCGCGTGCTGAAGACATTAAAACCGTGACTGGCGAAGGCCGCATGGTGCATGTGCGTGGTGAATATTTACCCATTATTGCCTTACATAGCCTATTTAATCAACACACTGACATTACAGACCCAACTGAAGGCGTGTTGGTATTGCTTGAATCTGATGGCAAGAAATCAGCCTTGTTTGTCGATAGGTTAGTAGGTCAGCAGCAAGTAGTAATTAAGAGCTTAGAAACCAATTACAGAAAAGTCGCTGGTGTCTCTGGCGCCACGATTATGGGCGATGGCGGTGTTGCGCTCATTTTAGATGTTTCAGCCATTATTCAAATGGGGCAAACCAGCAATTACTTAACTGGTGCTAAACCCTTCTCACATTATCAGAATCAAGCCATCGAACATAAAGCAATCTCTAAGGAGTTTACAAAATGAGTACAGAAAACGTTAGCACAGCCAATAAATCAGGCGTTTCAGCAAAATCAAAAACATCCGCAGGTGAGTACCTGACCTTTGTTTTAGGTGAAGAACAATATGGTCTAGAGATTTTAAAAGTACAGGAAATTCGTGGTTACGATGCCGTGACGCAAATCGCCAACACGCCAGACTTTATTAAAGGTGTGGTGAATTTACGCGGCAAAATTGTACCGATTGTCGATTTACGCATCAAGTTTCACTTAGGCAAAGTGGAGTACGACGAATTTACCGTGGTGATTATTTTAAATCTCAATGGCCGTGTGGTTGGCATAGTGGTGGATGGCGTTTCAGACGTCATGGCGCTTAAAGAAGAGCAAATTCGCGACGTACCCTCGCTAGTTTCAAATATTGATACTAAATATATTGTTGGTTTAGCCTCAGTTGAAGAGCAAATGTTCATTTTGGTGGATATTGAACAGTTAATGGGCAGTGAAGAGATGGCCTTAATAGATAGCGTTGCAGTGCATTAATCCTGTTGGCCGCCGTGCGCAAAAATTATTATTTAAGTATTTAGAAAGAAGACAATCATGAAAATCAATATGCCAGTCACCAACACTGAAATTATGTTTGATGACACACAGTTTATGCTCACCAAAACCGATTTGAAAGGCACGATTACCTATGCCAATCAGGATTTTATTGAGATTAGTGGGTTTAGCGAGGCAGAACTCGTTGGGCAGAGCCATAATCTCGTGCGCCACCCAGATATGCCTGTTGAGGCATTTGAGGACATGTGGCGTAGCCTTAAATCTGGCAAGCCATGGACTGGCTTAGTAAAGAATCGTACCAAAAATGGTGATTTTTATTGGGTAGAAGCCAATGCCACACCTGTGCTAGAAAATGGTGCCGTGACAGGTTATTTATCTGTGCGTAGAAAACCAAGTAGACAGCAAGTGGAGTCAGCAGCGGATGCTTATCACCTGTTTAAAGACGGAAAAGCCAAAGGCTTAAGTATTAGCGATGGCCAAGTGGTAAAAAATTCACTGAGTCAAAAACTAAAAAGTAAATTCCAAAATACTAAAGTAGGCCAACGGCTAACAGTCATGATTTTGTTTGGATTGGTGGCGCTCACTGTACAAGCTTTAATTGGTTTGTATGAAATTAGTATCGCAAATAAATCAATTAAAACCATTCAAGAAGATCGTTTAATCCCAACCAGAGATTTAGGCAAAATTGCCGAGCTCATGGTAGAGAACCGTGCCATATTAAGAACCGCATTGAGTGAGTCTAAAATTCAGCTTGTTGGCAAAACCCCAGTCCTAGTGCTTGATCAACAAGAGGTTAACAATGCAGCTACTGCAATTGAGCAAAATATCGAGACGATCAGTTCGCTATGGAAAGCCTACATGGCGACTTATCTCGCCCCGGAAGAAAAAGTACTGGCTGATAGATTCATTAAAAGTCGTACAAAGTTTGTGGCTGAAGGGTTGAAACCAGCCATAAAAGCAATGAAGGCGGGCGATATTAAAGAGGCAATGAAGTACGCTGGCGATACCAGAACTTTATTTAATACGGCTAAGCCGGATATAGAAGCGCTGCTTAAATTGCAAAATGATGAAGCCGTTAAAGAATTTAATGTTGCACAAGCCCAATACAAAACCACGCAATTACTCACGTTTGCTGGCTTAGGTTTTATCACGCTATTGCTTTTTTGGATTGGTTTAATCATCGCACGTTCAATTACTAAGCCTTTAAATAACGCCATTGATGCCTTTGGTAAAATCACTTCTGGCAATTACAGCACAGCGATTGATGCTTATGGTAATAATGAGTTAAGCAAAGTATTGCAGTCTTTAAAATCCATGCAAACCATTTTGAGCATCAATGAACATCAATTAAAAGAAAGCGCTGCCAATACCTTAGAGCAATCCACCCAATACGAAAATCAATTGGCGGCGATTAGTCAATCCACTGGCGTGATTGAATTTAGCCTCGATGGCAAAGTGATTGCTGCCAATGATATTTTCTTGAGTATTTTAGGCTACAGCCGTACAGAGGCGATTGGTCAACACCACAGTACCTTTGTTGAGCCTGAATACAAAACCAGTGCGGAATATAAAGCGATGTGGGAAAAACTTAATCGTGGTGAGTCCATCACAGGCCAATTTATGCGTATCGGTAAGGGCGGCAAAGAAATCTGGCTAGAAGCTTCTTATAACCCGATTTTAAATGCTTCAGGTAAGCCTTACAAAGTGGTGAAGTACGCCACAGATATTACCGAACAAAAACTCAAAAATGCCGATTTTGAAGGCCAAATGACGGCGATTGGTAAATCTCAAGGCGTGATTGAAGTTTGTTTAGATGGCAATATTACTAAAGTTAACCAAGTGTATTTGGATATGCTGGGTTACAAAGAGCATGAGTTATTAGGCAAGCATGTAAGCATGGTGCTAGATCCTACTTTTGCCAAGAGTGAAGCCTATAAAGCTATGTGGGATAAATTGGTCAAAGGCGGCACAGACGCGGGTCAATACAAACGCATTGCTAAAGATGGTCGTGAAGTATGGATTCAAGCCTCTTACAACCCTATTTATGATTTAAAAGGTAAGCCATTCAAAATCGTCAATTACACCATGGATATTACTGAGCAAAAATTAAAAGCTGCGGATAATGCAGGTCAACTTGCAGCCATTAGTAAAATACAAGGTGTAATCGAGTTTGATCTTACAGGTAAGATTATTTCTGTGAATGAAAACTTTGCCAATGTAAGTGGTTATAGCGAGAAAGAAATCATCGGTAATCACCATAGCATGTTTGTAGAGTCTAGCTATAAATCTAGCCATGAATACAAAGCGTTCTGGGAGAGGTTAGGGCGTGGTGAAGCTGAGGCTGGTCAATACAAACGCATTGCCAAAGGCGGTAGAGAAGTTTGGTTGCAAGCAAGTTATAACCCGATTATGGACATGAATGGTAAACCATTCAAAGTAGTGAAATATGCAACGGATATTACCGAGCAATATAACAATGCCGCTACTTTAGCTGAAGCCGTTGAAGAAACTCAAGGCATTATTGAAGGCGCTAAAACAGGCGACTTAAGCAGCCGCGTACCATTAGCAGGTAAAACAGGCGCGATTGCCAGCTTGTGTGACGGTGTGAATGCCCTCATGGACAAAATGACCGAAGTGATTGTACAAGTGCGTGAAGCAGGCGACACCATTAATACCGCCGCAGGTGAAATCTCCTCAGGTAATAATGATTTATCACAACGCACCGAACAACAAGCTTCTAGCTTAGAAGAAACTGCTGCAAGTATGGAACAACTCGCATCAACCGTGAAGAACAATGCTGAAAATGCCAAACAGGCCAACCAGCTTGCCGCTTCGGCTTCAGGCGTAGCAATCAAAGGTGGTGAAGTGGTTGGTCAAGTCGTTTCTACCATGAGCGCTATTAACAGCAGCGCTAAAAAGATTGAAGACATTATTTCAGTCATTGACGGTATTGCTTTCCAAACCAACATCCTAGCCTTGAATGCAGCGGTTGAAGCTGCAAGAGCTGGCGAGCAAGGCCGAGGCTTTGCTGTGGTTGCAGGTGAAGTGCGTAACCTAGCGCAACGCTCAGCCAGTGCTGCTAAAGAGATTAAAGAGCTTATCTCAGACTCAGTCAGCAAAACCGCAGAAGGTACTGCACAAGTTGAACAAGCTGGTAAAACCATGCAAGAGATCGTGTCATCTGTACAACGCGTGACAGACATCATGGGTGAAATCACAGCCGCTTCAGTTGAGCAAAGTGCAGGCATCGACCAAGTGAATGCAGCAGTGACGAGCATGGATGAAACCACACAACAGAATGCGGCTTTAGTTGAGCAAGCAGCAGCGGCGGCTGAAAGCTTGGTAGAGCAAGCAGGTAGCTTGACTGATGTTGTGAGTGCCTTTAAATTAATGGGGAGTGCTTCATTTTCGGGCAGCCAAACTAAAAATAGAGCACCATTGCGTTTAGCTTCAAGTCATACTAAAGCGAAGCCAGCACCAAAATCAGTACCTGCCAAATCAGCATCTACAAAGATTGCCACTAAAACAGGTACTAATGATGACGAGTGGGCCGAGTTTTAGCCATCACATAGCAAAATAAGCACAAAAAAACAGCACCTAATGGTGCTGTTTTTTTATGCGGATTATTTTAATAATTATTTTCAATATTTCCTAAAGTTTTAAACAGAAATGACGTAATAACACATATGCGGTTTTGCGATTGTTTCCTAGGCATAATCTCCCGCCTCATTTGCCGTATTGAGGTGTTATTAACGGCAAAACCCAAATGTATAGAAATGGAATCATATGATGAAAAAATTAACAGTTACAGCTTTAGCAACCGCGTTATTAACAGTTGCTTCACTTAATGTATATGCAGGTGAAGTATGTAAAGTTTCAATGATGGGACGTATTTGTTTTGAAGAGGGCAGCCCGGAAGCAACCGCAGCACACATGAAAGGCGATGCGGTTGCAGTTGCAGAGGCTTCTAAGCGTGCTGAAGCGGCTGGCAAGCAGGATGACGCTTCAGCTAAAAAAGTAGCAGCTAAGTAGTTTTAATTAAAGTCAAAGAAAATCAGACTTAACCAAGCTAAACTTATTTAGCAGAGTCAACACAAAGCCCTTTGGATTATTTTCAGAGGGCTTTGTCGTTTCAGTGGCAACCATTAACACATCAACTAAGACTAAATATAACAAGCCAAACCTTAAAAATGATGCGCATTTATTGCTTTATTTGACAATTCAAATACGACTGCCGAAGAGGAAAATCACTATATGGAAATTGTTTTCAAGCTTTAGGTAAAGCGGTCGTAAATATTAGGGTAATGGCATTAGATAGGCATTTAGGTGACTTTTATATACTTTAGTTAGTTTTACTCGAGTTGGTTTTTTAAGTCACTAGTGAATCCACGTTACAAACAGCTAAATAAATTGGAGTAATAAAATGAGTATGACAAAAAAAATGTATATGTTGATACTGGCTGCGGTTTTGGGCATGTTGTCACTGGCGGGTATTGGTCTATATAAAATTAACAAGGTATTTGAAATTACTAACTATGCCAATGTAAACACTGTGCCAAGTGTGCAGTTGTTGGACGAGGCATTAGCGCATTTTGAAGAAATGGATGGCTTAATTTGGCAGCATATGGCCAGCACAGATAATGCCAAAATGGTCGAAATTGAAACCAAGGTTGCTACACAGCACCAAGCGTTGACTGATACCTTAGCTAAATATGAAAAGACTATGGTGTCCGATAAAGAGGACGGTGAAATGGTTGCAGCTGAGCGTGCTGCGTTAGCCGTATTTGATGAGATGGGTGGTCATGTACTTACAACGTCATTAGCCAATAATAAAGATGATGCACGAGCAATTTTACTTGCTGGGGGTGATGCGATTTCTGGTGTACAACAAGCCATTACCAATCATCGGAAGTACAAGGTTAAATTAGGTACTGATAGTGCTGAAAAAGCGGCTTCAATTAAAACTGGCGCAGTGGTTCAGTCTTTGGTGATTGCAGGTTCAGTTTTATTAATCATTGTTTTTCTCGGTTTATACATTACACGTAGTTTAATGAAGCAGCTGGGTAATGATCCTGCTGATTTAGCATTTTTAGCCAAGAATTTTGCTGATGGTAATTTAACTCAAAAAATCATTGTGGCTGAAGGCGATAAATCTAGCGTAGCCTACTCAATCAAAACACTACAAAAGACCTTAGATGGCATTGTGCAATCTTTAAATTATGTTAGCACGCAGCATGATGCTGGTGACATTGATGTTGATGTAGACGTGACTCGATTTAAAGGGGGATATGCCGACATGGCAGCTGGCGTCAACAAGATGGTCGCCGGTCACATCGACATGAATAAAAAAGCCCTAGCCTGCGTGAAATCATTTGGCGAAGGTGACTTAACGGCTCAATTAGAGAAGTTTCCAGGCAAAAAAGCCTTTGTTAACGAAGCCATTGAGCAGGTTAGAGCCAATATCAACGCACTGGTTTCAGATGTGAACAGCCTCTCTCAATCCGCAGTAGAAGGTCAATTAGACGTACGTGCCGATGCAAGCAAACACCAAGGTGATTTCCGTAAGATTGTACAAGGCGTGAATGAGACATTAGACGCGGTCATCGTGCCATTAAACGTCGCTGCAAAATACGTCAATGACATCTCCAAAGGTAACATTCCAGCCAAAATCACCGATACTTACTATGGCGACTTTAACACCATTAAAAACAATCTCAATCAATGTGTCGATGCTGTCAATGCTTTGGTATCAGATACCGCGATGCTAGCCGATGCCGCTGATCAAGGCATCTTATCCACCCGTGCTGATGTGACAAAACACCAAGGTGATTTCCGTAAAATTGTAGAAGGCGTCAACAACACCCTAGACTCAGTGATAGGACCTTTAAACGTTGCCGCCAACTGTGTTGACAGTATTTCTAGGGGCGATATTCCAGCTAAGATTAGCGAACATTACAAAGGTGACTTTAACAACATTAAAGATAACCTCAATCATTGTATTGATGCGGTTAACCGCTTGGTAGAAGACGCCAACATGCTCGCCGAAGCCGCCGCCGAAGGACGTGTTACTGTTCGTGCAGACGCTACGCTACACCAAGGCGACTTCCGCAAAGTAGTAGAAGGTGTCAACGCTACACTAGAAACGATAGTAGCCCCAATCATTGCCGTTAAAGAAGCCGTAGAAACCATTACCACCGCAGCCAATGAAATTGCCACAGGTAATAACGACCTCTCCCAACGCACCGAACAACAAGCCTCTAGTTTAGAAGAAACCGCAGCGAGTATGGAACAGTTAGCTTCAACCGTGAAGAACAATGCTGAAAACGCTAAACAAGCTAACCAGCTAGCCGCAGCCGCATCAGGCGTCGCGGTTAAAGGCGGAGAAGTCGTCGGTCAAGTCGTCTCTACGATGAGCGCCATCAACAGCAGCGCTAAAAAGATTGAAGACATTATCTCTGTCATTGACGGCATCGCCTTCCAAACCAACATTCTTGCCTTGAATGCAGCAGTAGAAGCCGCACGCGCAGGCGAACAAGGCCGAGGCTTTGCCGTCGTCGCTGGTGAAGTTCGCAACCTAGCGCAACGCTCAGCCAGTGCCGCCAAAGAGATTAAAGAATTGATCTCAGACTCTGTCAGCAAAACTGCAGAAGGCACCACCCAAGTAGAACAAGCGGGTAAAACCATGCAAGAGATTGTTGCCTCAGTCCAACGTGTCACAGACATCATGGGTGAGATCACAGCAGCCTCAAGCGAACAAAGCGCAGGGATTGATCAAGTCAATGCTGCAGTGACGAGCATGGATGAAACCACACAACAGAATGCGGCTTTAGTTGAACAGGCGGCTGCTGCAGCTGAAAGTTTAGTTGAGCAAGCGATTCAGCTTTCGGATGTGGTGAGTGTGTTTAAGCTGAACACTGGCAGTAGCTCAGGTAATAACCGACGTGCAGTGGATAGCCCGTTGCGAGCACCAGTCAAGAAAGTTCATGCTGTGGCAAGCAAACCAGCACCTAAAGTCGTCGCTAAAACAGGCACCAATGACGACGAGTGGGAAGAGTTTTAGTTTCTGTAGATAAGTTTTATTACCTAAATATTTGTATCGAAATGTGAGAGCAAAATGAAAATTACTATTACTAGAAAAATGTTGTTACTAACCTTTATCGCCATGACTGGATTGATAGGGGGTATGGCTTTGAGCCAGCATCAAATGGAAAAGGTCTACGCCGAAGCTAATTACGCCAATACGAATATTGCACCAAGTATTCTTGAGCTAAATAAGGTGCAATATAAATTCAATACATTACGCATTCGCACGGCAAATCACACCATTATTACAGATGCTGCCAAAATGGCAGAGGTTGAAGTAGCTATTAAAAAGCTGCAGAGTGAATTAGACGTGCTTTTCCAAGGATATGAAACCTATTTAGCTGACGATAAAGAAAGACAAATGCTTGAGGCAGATAAAGCAGGTTTGAAAGAATATTATGCACGTTTAGAACCAATCTTAGCGGCATCAAGAATCAATAAAAAAGACGTTGCACACCAGTTATATATCGATATTCGCGAGACTGCAGAAAACGCTAATGCGAATATTGCAGCGCATATGGACTATAAAGTGGCACTTGGTAAGAGCGTGGCCGCCGAAGCTGTACTAGTGAAAGACTCAGCCAAAAAGGTTGCTTTAATTAGCGGTGCGCTAATTTTACTAGCCATCGGAATGATTGGTTTTATGATTACCCGCAACTTACGTAAACAGTTAGGTGGTGAGCCAGATGAAGTGGCTGCCATTGCAAAAAATATTGCCGAAGGGGATTTGAATCGTCACATAGAAATTCAAAGCGGTAACTCTGGGAGTTTGATGGAGGCAATGCACACCATGCAGCAAACGCTTAAAGCTGTGATTGAAGAGCAAAGTGCAATGTCACTTGAAAATAAGGCTGGCAATATCAAAGCCACTATCAATACAGATAAATTTCTTGGCAGTTATAAAGCCATGGCGGAAAATATCAATGAAATGGCGGGTAATCAGGCGGATGTAATGCGCAAAGTAACCGCTTGTATTTCTGAGTTTGCAAACGGCAATTTTGAAGCGCCATTAGAGCGATTTCCTGGCCAACGTGTATTCATTAACGATGGCGTAGAGTTATTACGTAGCAACATTAAAACCTTTATTGCAGACATGGACTACATGTCTAAAGAGCATGATGCTGGTGATGTGGATGTAGTCATTGATGAAGATAAGTATAAAGGCGCTTATGCAGAAATGGCACATGGTGTGAACACGATGGTTGGTGGTCATGTACAAGAAAAAAATCAAATGATTCAATTGATACGTGCACTTGGTGATGGTGACTTTGAAGTTAAGATGCAACAATTTCCAGGTAAAAAAGCCGAAATCAATAAGAATCTAGACCGATTGAACGGCAAACTCAAAGGTATTGTGGATTCAGTAAAATGGGTGACGGCAGAGCATGAGCAAGGCAATATCGACATGAGTTTGCATGCACATATGTTTAAAGGTGGTTTTAGCGAAATCGCTGCATCAGTGAATAAAATCGTTGGTGGTCAATTAGAACTTACTGAAAAAGCATTAGCTTGCGTTAAGGAGTTTGGTGAAGGTAATTTTGATGCACCATTAGAAACTTTCCCAGGTAAAAAAGTCTTTGTAAACGAGGCGATTGAGCAGGTGCGTACTAATTTGAAAGCATTGAATGAGGATGCGCAAATGTTGGCAGATGCCGCACGTGAAGGTCGCGTGATGGTGCGCGCTAATACAGATAGGCATTTGGGCGACTATCGCAAAATCGTGATTGGTATGAATGAAACGCTAGAGATGATTGTTAAACCAATAGTGACGGTTAAACAATCTGCCGAAGCGATTAACACGGCGGCTAAAGAGATTGCGCAAGGTAACGCGGATTTATCACGTCGTACTGAAGACCAAGCGGCAAGCTTAGAGCGCACTGCCTCAAGCATGGATCAACTCTCATCTACCGTTAAACAAAATGCGGATAACGCTAAACAAGCGAATCAGTTGGCAATTGCTGCCTCAGGCGTGGCCGTTAAAGGTGGCGATGCCGTGGGCGATGTAGTGAGTACGATGAGTGCGATTAACTCTAGTGCTAAAAAGATTGAAGATATTATTTCTGTGATTGATGGTATCGCTTTCCAAACAAATATTCTTGCACTGAATGCTGCAGTTGAAGCAGCTAGGGCGGGTGAGCAAGGTCGCGGCTTTGCGGTAGTCGCAGCAGAAGTGCGCAACTTGGCGCAGCGTTCTGCTGGTGCTGCCAAAGAGATTAAAGAGCTTATTTCAGATTCTGTGAGCAAAACGGCAGAAGGTACGAGACAAGTTGAAATGGCTGGTGAGACTATGAAAGAGATTGTTAGCTCAGTTAAACGTGTGACCGATATTATCGGTGAGATTGCCGCGGCATCAACCGAGCAAAGTACAGGCATTGCGCAAATTAATGAAGCCATTATGAAGATGGATGATGTGACGCAGCAAAATACCGCATTGGTAGAAGAGGCAGCTGCGGCAGCTGAATCTCTCATGGAGCAGTCTGAAGAAATGACGGCGGTAGTGAGTGTGTTTCAGTTAGATAGTGGCACTAGTAATAAGCATAAAGGCTCATCAGCTAACGTTGCGAGGACGACTACATCAACTAACGCAGCAAAAGAGAAAAAATCATTTTCTTTTACAGATGCAGAAAATGCCCATGCTAAGTGGAAAATGCGTTTAGTACAGTTTGTTGGAGGCCAATCGCATGAAGACTTTGATGAAGCTGCTGTTTCTTGTGATGATAAATGTGATTTAGGCAAATGGATACATGGCCCTGCTACTAAATATTCTTCAATGACTGAATACAAAAACTTACGTACCTCACACGCAGAATTCCATAAAACAGTAGGCGCTATTGTGCATAGCGTACACGAGCAAGACAAAGAGTCTGCTAGGTTGTTACTAGGCGGTGATTTTGCTACAGCTTCTAAAAAAACCATTAGTGCCATTCAAACAATGCGTACTAAAGTCGAGCCAGCTGTAAGAGCAGTTAAAACAGGAACACACGATAGCGAGTGGGAAGAGTTTTAATTATTGAGCTAAGAGAGCTATTTTAAATAGTCCAGAAAATTAGGGATTTACAATGAAAATAAATATGCCAGTGACACAGCGTGAGGTTGAGTTTAAAGACGCTTGTCAAATCGTGTCAAAAACTGATTTAAAGGGAAAAATTACCTTTATTAATCGTGATTTTTTAGATATTAGTGGCTTTGCAGAGGATGAGTTAATCGGTCAAAGTCATAATGTTATTAGACATCCAGACATGCCGCCAGAAGCCTTTGCTGATTTGTGGCGTACGGTGAAATCTGGCAAGCCTTGGATAGGTATTGTTAAAAATCGCTGTAAAAATGGGGATCATTATTGGGTAGAAGCAACGGTTTCCCCTTTTGCAGAAAACGGTGAGGTAGCTGGGTATATTTCAGTCAGAAGGAAAGTCACACGTGCGCAGATTGAAGGCGCTATGCACTATCATCAAGTGCTTAAAGACGGTGAGAGTTGGCTTGAAAGTGTCAAAGGTAAATATCGTAGCTTTAAGCGTAACTTTAAGTTGAAATCGAGAATTATCTCTATCTTTATAGTAGTTGCCTTGTGTAGTTTAGGGCTTGGCTATAATGGTTTAAGTGGTATTGAAGAAAGTAATAATAGGCTGTCTACGGTTTATCAAGACCGTGTCATTCCTTTGCAGCAACTTAAAGTTGTTGCTGATATGTATGCAGTGAATATTGTTGATACTTCACATAAAGTACGAAATGGTAATTTAAGCTGGGCGCAAGGTCAGGAAAATGTCGATAGTGCTTTAAAACAAGTCGATAAAAATTGGAAGGCTTACACCTCTACTTATTTGGTTGAGGACGAGAAGAAGTTGGTTGCAGAAGCTGAACCACTTTTTGTTAAAGCAAATGCTGTGACTGCAACATTGCAAACTATATTAAGCAGCCAAGATGCTAAGCGGATGGCTGAGTTTACGATTAATGAGCTGTATCCAGCGATTGATCCGCTATCCGATAAAATAAGTCAGTTAACTAATTTGCAACTGAAAGTGGCGGGTGAAGAATATGCTGCCGCTGAAGCCAATTATGTGAATAAACGCAACCAGAGTATTGCGCTCATTCTAATAGGCCTTGGTTTGTCTGGCTTACTAGGTTGGATGCTGTATAACGCGATTATGCCGCGCGTGCGTGATGCTGTTACATATCTACTATCAAGCTCTCAAGGTCTTGATCATGAGTCAGTCATACGTACTGGACATCGTGACGAGTTAACGCTGGTAATGGATGCTTATCGGGCATTGAAAGCGCGCATTGATTTTGATAATACAGAGGCTTATGCTGGAATTGATCGAATTAAGTCGGCTTTAGATCACGCAACCATACCAGTCACTGTGGGTGATGAGGTTAACAAGCTTATTTACATGAACCATGCAGGTTTTGATTTATGGAAAAAAATGGAGCCTGACTTATTAAAACGCCACCCTGATTTTTCAATTGATAAACTCATAGGCAGCAAGCTTGGACCCTATATTGAAAATGAAGAGCATCGTGCAAATTATGTTTCACCGGTTGTGAGTACCAAAGTGCTATCAACAGTGATTGGCGCCCGTCATTTAGATTTAACGTTTAACCCTGTGCACAATGAAGAGGGTCGCTATCTTGGCCGCATGATTCAATGGGTAGACAGAACAGATGAGCTAGGTGCCGAGAAAAAAGTGGCTGAACTGATTGAGAAGACTGTTGCGGGTAATTTGGCTGAGCGCCTTGATGTGGCAACTTTACCAGTCGGTTTCTTGCGCGACACAGGTGTTGGTATGAACCGGTTACTAGACGCGGTAATTAACCCGCTAAATATGGCAGCTGAATATGTCGATGACTTATCTAAAGGCATTATTCCAAAGGAAATTACCAAAGATTACCAAGGTGATTTCAATATCATTAAAACTAACTTAAATGCTTGTGGCTCTGCTATTAAAGCGCTTGTTGCCGATGGCAATATGTTGGCTAAAGCTGCCGAAGAAGGTGTGTTAACTGCACGTGCGGATTCAACGCAACACTTAGGCGAGTATCGCAAAGTGATTGAAGGGTTAAATGCTACTTTAGACGCGATTGTGACGCCTTTAAATATGGCTGCCGCTAACTTAGATAGCATCGCACGTGGAGATATTCCAGAAAGAATTACAGAACATTACAGTGGTGATTTCAATAATATTAAAGATAATCTAAACACTTGTATTGAGTCTATCAATGCATTAGTGGGTGATGTTCAAATGTTAGCTAATGCTGCAAATGATGGACGTGTTTCTGTTCGCGCAGATGCTAGTGCGCACCAAGGTGATTTCCGCAAGATTGTAGAAGGTGTGAATGAAACCTTGGAAATGATCGTTGGTCCTATTGGCACGGTCAAAGTGGCGGTAGAAACCATCAGCACTGCTGCTAAAGAAATTGCCCAAGGCAATGCAGATTTATCTCGCCGTACTGAGGAACAAGCGGCTTCACTTGAAAAAACAGCCGCTAGTATGGAGGAGTTATCATCGACGGTTAAACAAAATGCGGATAATGCCAAGCAAGCTAACCAGCTCGCTACAGCGGCTTCAGGTGTGGCAATGCAAGGTGGAAATGTTGTGAGTGAAGTAGTCGCTACCATGAGCTCAATTAACAGTAGTGCTAAAAAAATTGAAGATATTATCTCTGTCATTGATGGCATTGCTTTTCAAACAAACATACTCGCACTTAATGCTGCGGTAGAAGCAGCTAGGGCTGGTGAACAAGGCCGTGGTTTTGCAGTAGTAGCAGGGGAAGTGCGCAACCTAGCGCAACGCTCTGCTAGCGCTGCTAAAGAGATTAAAGAACTGATTTCTGACTCAGTGAGCAAAACGGCCGAAGGCACGCGTCAGGTTGAAAATGCAGGTAAGACCATGCATGAAATTGTGAGCTCAGTTAAACGTGTATCAGACATCATCGGTGAAATTGCAGCAGCCTCAAGTGAGCAAAGTGCTGGCATTGAGCAAGTGAATGAAGCCGTGATGAAGATGGACGACATGACCCAACAAAACACTGCATTGGTAGAAGAGGCGGCCGCTGCAGCTGAATCTATGATGGAGCAAGCTGATGAGTTGATGAATGCGGTTAGCGTGTTTCAGTTAGAGGGTGAAAGCCAAGCTAAACGTACAGCCCCGGCTGAACGACGAGTATCGCACAATCCTATGCGAGGCACTGCAAGTAACGTTGCTGCAAGTAAAGCGGTAGCGGTCAAGCCAGCACCAAGGCTAGTTGAAAGTAAACCAACAGCACCTAAACCTATAAAGCTTGCTGCCAAGTCAGGTACGGATGACGGTGATTGGGAAGAGTTTTAACAGTTGTAGGAGCGACACCACGTCGCGATTTGCTCCATAGCTTCGCGACGGGGCGTCGCTCCTACAAGGAATTGCATGGGTTATGATGCGTTTGGTAAGTTTAAAAAAGGTCGCTCACGCGACCTTTTTTTATGAAATTTATTGAGATTTGCCGCTATGCTTGCCGACTAAACGCTACAATCACGGCATGTCTTTAACCCCTCATACCATTACCATCTGTGCAACTGCACGCCTTGTTCGCGGTGTACTTGCTCAGCACCAACATCAACAGCTCGAAAGCGGTATTTCGCAGTGGCAATCAGCTCAAGCTTATACGCTACAACAGTGGCTGGATGAACTGATAAGCCATGCAAGTTTATTGGGATTGTTGCCCATCGATGCTTTGCCTGCACTGACATTGAGTGCTATTGCAGAGTCGCACTTGTGGGAGCAGTCGATTGAAAGCTGTCTAGCCAAGCATGAAGCTGCCGCATTGTTTGATATTCGTTCGATGGCGAAATCGGCGATTGAGGCGAATAATCTCATGCTCAATTGGGAGCTGGCTGAAGCTGATATTAACCACGATTTTATCACCCAGGAAACGCGCCAATTTTTGCGTTGGCGACATACCTTTGAGGATTTTTGTACCAAGCAAAATGCAATCGAGTCCGCACGTTTAACCGCATTACAAATCGCGCTATTTGCGCAGTTTCAACAACAAATTATCCGTGAACTAGCATTACCAACTCATATTCAGTTAGCAGGTTTTGACCGCATTACGCCATTAGAAGCACGCTTGTTTGAGCTGTTAAAAGATTGTGGTGTAAAAATTGAAGTGCTGGCAAGCAATACACATATTCAAACTGA
Organism: Methylotenera sp.; assembly: GCF_029945705.1. Lineage (GTDB taxonomy): Bacteria > Pseudomonadota > Gammaproteobacteria > Burkholderiales > Methylophilaceae > Methylotenera. Next base: position 28,423 of record NZ_JAQSDC010000050.1, on the reverse strand, counting down.
TGTTCAATACTTAGCCGCTATGGATGCACATAGCGAATGTCGCGCCGCCGTGGCTTGGGCACAGCAAAAGCTGACAGAAAATCCTAAAGCGCAATTGGCGATTATTAGCCCAGCGTTGGGTAGTATTCGTCGTGAGTTGGCTGATTTACTCGATGATACCTTTCACTCTGAAACGCTGGATTCCAGCCTATATGAAACACCACGTTGTTATGATTTTTCATTGGGTTTGGCACTCACAGAATACGCAATTGTGCATAGTGCATTACAGCTTTTGCGTTTGGCGGCTAGCAAAGCAGATTTAATTTTTGATGAAGTCACGCCACTTTTACAAGATGTCTATTGGGGTAACCAGCAAGAGTTGGATGCTAGAGCGCAATTGGATGCGCATTTGCGCAGAAATATGAATGCCAGTTATCACTTAGAATCGCTCATCAAACAGGCAAGTAAGCTGCAAACCAACGGCGCAACTTTGGACGAGCTGCTTGAAAACTTAACGCAAATTTCACGGTTTCAAAATCAGCAGAACAAGCAACGTCAGGTTATTTCTGCGTGGGTAGCGGCTTTTGTGCAATTGCTAGATGAGTTGCATTGGGCAAAAACACGCTCACTTACTAGCCATGAGTTTCAAACTCAGCAAGCTTTTTTGAAGTGCTTAAAAGAGCTCAATGGCCTAGATGCCATATTTGGCAATGTTTCTGCGAGCGTTGCAGTGCAAAAAATCACCGAGCTTTGCAATGCCACCATGTTTCAGGCAGAAGCTAAAGGCGATATTCGTATTCAAATTTTAGGGCTTTTAGAAACGCCAGCGGTGCAATTAGATGCGGTATGGGCGCTGAATATGAACGACCAACATTGGCCGCCCGCAGTAAAACTTAACCCGCTATTACCCGCAGATTTACAAAGAAGTCGCGGTACGCCCAACGCCAGTGCTGCGGTGCAGAGCCAGTTTGCGTCATTGGTGCATCAACGCTTAATCTCATGCGCGCCAGAGGTGATTTTTTCATATGCAACAAAAGAAGATGAGCGCGAATTGCGCCCATCGCCTTTGTTAGATATTCAAGAGGTGATTTACACATCGAATACCATTCAAACGCTGGCAGAATGCTTAGCGCAACCAGCGACTTTGCAACTACTTGATGACTTTATCGCGCCCACTGTTTTAGCCGATGAAAACGTGCGTGGTGGTGTGAATTTATTTGCCACCCAGGCCAAATGCCCCGCATGGGCGTTCTATCAATATCGGCTTGGTGCAGCTAAGTTAGAAACGCCTGTAGATGGCTTAGATACCATGTCGCGGGGCAGCTTGCTACACATGGTATTACAACTTTTTTGGCAAGATTGCAAAACGCTGAGCAATCTAAAATCTTTTTCTGAAACGTTGTTAATTGAAAAAATTGATGATGCAATCGAAAAAAGTGTACAAGCTTTAAGTGCTGAAATTAGCTATCACATTCCTCCCCAAGTTTTGCAAATTGAAAGAAACAGGCTTCGCCAACTCATGCAAGCATGGCTGACATTAGAGCTTGAGCGCGCTGATTTTGTGGTCGATGCCTGCGAGAAGAAGTTTGAGCTTGAGGTTGAAGGTTTAAAACTTAATTTAAGCATAGACCGTATAGACAAGCTCGCAGAAGGCGGATTAGTCGTCATCGACTACAAGACCAGCACAGTTGTAAGCAGTTCAAGTTGGGCAGAAGACCGCATCACAGAGCCACAGTTGCCTATTTATGTGGTGCTGGCGCTAAAGTATGAGCAAGTGGTAGCGGTTAGTTTTGCCAAAATCCGTAGTGATGAAACCAAGTTTATCGGCTTGTCTGCGGAACCGGATGTGCTACCAAAAGTAACAGCCTTAGAAAAAGTAACTAAAAGCTCAGCGTTTTATGAGTTTCCAGATTGGGATGCTTTACTAGAGCATTGGTATACAAGCTTGACTAATATTGCACAAGAAATCAAAACGGGCGTCGCGCACATGACCATGAGCAACGAAGCTGATTTGATTTACTGCGATGTTAAACCTCTGTTGCGTTTACCTGAACGATTGTTGCAATTTGAGAACATGCAAGTGGCTTTGAAAAATGGAGGGAATGCATAGTGACAACTTTGAATTCTCTTGATTTAACTAGTTTAGACTTAAATGAAATGGACACATTAAATCGTGTTCGCGCACTAGAACTCGCTTCATTTGTTGTAGAAGCACCTGCTGGTGCAGGTAAAACCGAGTTGCTCACGCAGCGCTACTTAAAACTATTGGCGACAGTGAATGAGCCAGAAGAAATTATCGCGCTGACCTTTACCAATAAAGCCGCGGCTGAAATGCGTAACCGTATTTTGCTCAGTTTAGAAAATGCGCAAAACCAAACCATAGAAACCGCCGCTCACAAATTAAGAACACGTGAGTTAGCAAATGCCGCGCTCACGCAATCCAAATCTAAAGCCTGGGATATTATTAATCAGCCAAGCAGACTGCGTATTTTAACCATAGATGCCTTGTGTAGCAGCCTAACGCGGCAGATGCCTTTGCTGAGTAAGTTTGGTGGTCAACCTGCCGTGAGTGACGATACGGATAGTCACTACATAGAAGCCTCACGTAGAGCAATAGCGCACATTGTGCATGAAACAGAACTAGATGATACCGTCACTATTGCCCTAAGTTATTTAGATAACAATAGTGAAAAGCTCGCCGAGTTGTTGGCAAAAATGCTAGCAAGACGTGACCAATGGCTGCCACATGCGGTAGATTTGCATACTAAGGATATTGAGGAAGTCTCGCAAAATACAGCGGTCGCGCTTCAACACTTAATTGCTGAGAGCCTACAAGATGTGCTTGATACATTAACTGCTAGAGCGCAAAGTTTACTCATGCCGCTTGCCAGATATGCCGCTGGCAATTTAGAGGCAGATGCTGATATTGCGCCTTTACGTGAATGGCAGCAGCCACTTATCGCAGAAGCAGAATGTTTAAGTGAATGGCAAGCACTTGCAAATTTTCTAGTGACCAAAACCGAGCGTACCTTTCGTAAAAGCCTCAATAAAAATATAGGTTTTCCTGCGACTGATGAAGGTAAAACTTATAAAGAAGCCTATTTTGAAATAGTGAATGGCTTAGAAAATAGCCAAGTCATTGCCAGCGTGCTCGATTTACCTGCTTTAGCAAACATTGCCGAGAATCAAGCCATTATTAAAGCACTCACTCGCTTACTGATATTAGCTGAGCGGCATTTGTGGATAGTCTTTCAAGCGGCAGGCGAGGTGGATTTCGTTGCCATTGCACAAAGTGCGCAACTGGCGCTAGAAAACGAGCAAGGCGCGACTGATTTAGCGTTAAAGCTAGATTATAAAATCTCACATTTGCTGATTGATGAGTTTCAAGATACCAGCCCAGTGCAAACGCGGTTGATAGAAAAGCTCATTGAAGGCTGGCAGCCAGATGATGGGCGCACGCTATTTTGCGTGGGCGATCCTATGCAATCTATCTATCGTTTCCGCAAAGCGGATGTAAGCTTATTTCTGCAAGCCAGCGAGTTTGGTATTGGTCATTTGCCGCTCACACGATTGCAGCTAAGCCGTAATAATCGCTCTCACCCTGCGGTGGTCGATTGGATTAATCACGCCTTTAAGCAAGTTTTCCCAGCAGACGATAATATCAATCAAGGTGCGATTAGTTACCGTAAATTCACTGCAACGCGACCAGAAGTGACAGGCGAGGGCGTCACATTACATCCGTTGATTTTAGAATATGCAGAAGAGGCAAGTGCAAAAGCCGACCTTAAGCAGATTGAAGCCAGTTATGTGGCGGATTTAATCGTCAAACTTCGTGCTGAGAATGGTGACAGCAATACTATTGCCGTTTTAGTCAGAAGTCGCAGCCATTTAAAAGAACTGGTGTCTGAAATTAGACGTAATCATCCAAGCTTAAAGTTTCAAGCTGTTGAGATAGAGCACTTGAATGAGCGGCAAACCGTGCAAGATGCGTTGTCATTGGTCTGCGCGCTACATCATCGTGCAGATAGAACGCATTGGCTCAATTTATTACGTGCTCCTTGGTGTGGGTTAACGCTAGCAGATTTGCATGCGTTGGCTGGGGATAATCACCGTGCGACCATTTGGCAGTTAATGCAGGATAAAGCGAGATTAAGCCGCTTGAGTGACGATGGTCAATTGCGTTTAGCGCACGTTAATACCGTATTAACTGCTGCATTTAATGGACAAGGCCGCATGCCTTTGCGCCGTTGGTTAGAAAGTACATGGCTACAACTTGGTGGCGGTAAATGCTTGGTGGATACTGGCGATAATCGTGACGTGCAAGTGTTTTTTGATTTGGTCGAAAAAACTGGCCGTAGCGGGCATCTTGATATTGCAGCCTTAGAGTTAGGCATGAAAAAGCTTTACGCCAAACCCGATATAGAAGCCGATGGCAGCGTTCAGTTTTTAACGATTCATAAATCTAAAGGCTTAGAGTTTGATGCAGTGATATTGCCTGCATTAAACCGACAACCTAGGCATAGCGATAATGAATTAGTATTGTGGCAAGAAGTGATGGTGGAAAACCATTTGCATTTAATTGTTGCGCCATTAAAGAGTAAAGCCGTTGCTAAAAATAATACTGGCGCTGACGTGTATGACTTTCTTAAAAACCTAGAGAAAACACGTGCAGAAAATGAGTTAGTGCGTTTGCTTTACGTGGCCGCCACCCGCGCGCATAGGCAGTTACATTTGATTGCTAGCATGCAAGCTAATAAAGAGGGTGAAGTTAAACCTACGGCAAACTCCTTATTACAAGCTTTATGGCCTGCGGTGGAGGTTGATTTCACCCAAGCAGTTCCTTTTAATCAAAGTGCTAGTACTTCATCAACGCTGGACATAACGCAATTTAAACCGCAATTGCAACGTTTGCCAAGTGAGTATTTTGTAAGCGTTTCCAACGTTATGGAGAAGCCAAATCTACGCATTAGTGAGCAAGCTGATAGTTTAGAGGATTTCACAAGTGATAGCGCCCGTGTCATGGATTTTCAAAAACACTGCGGCACACTCGCGCATTTATACATGGAGCTGTTTGCCAAAACAGATTTACAAACTTGGACAAGTCAACGTTTACAGCAATGTCAGCCAGCCATGCAAAAGTGGTTGGTGCAACAAGGGCATACTAAACAACTTGCTGAGCAGGGCGCGGCGCAAGTATTAACTGATTTGCAAAACACGCTGGCAAGTGAAGCGGGGCAGTGGGTTTTGCAGAATCATTTTGATGCTGTTAGTGAGTTAAGTCTATTGCAAACGGAAGAGGCTGGCGTGAAAAATCATGTGATTGATCGCACTTTTGTTGAAGGCGGTGTACGTTGGATTGTGGATTACAAATTGACGGCTTTGGATGAAGAAAAAAATACATTGGATGAATTAAGTCTTTTGGCAGAACAGCATCGCCCGCAGTTGGAGCGTTATGCAGGGTTGTTTACCAGTGAGGGTTTAGCTGTTAAAAAGGCGGTGTTGTTTTTAAGTGTGGGGAAGTTGGTGGAGTTGTAGCTGATGGCTTTGAAAGCTTGATAAACTGGCTGACTTGCAAACTGTTTATTTCGCCACTAGGCGAGTTACTTTCTTTTGCTTGCTCAAAAGTAAGTAACCAAAGAAAAGAGCACCCCCTACCACTTGTTCCCCGAGTTGCTTAGCCTTAATGGGCGTCAAGCGGAAACTCACTTCGTTCAAACAGCCGCTTTCCGAAACCTCCCATTAAGCCTAAACAACTCAGGCGCGGCAGCAGGGGATGAAAGTGCACTGAAGTTTCACGAGTGCTGATTGTTGACTTTAATCTTTAAAACCTAACTATTCTGACAAGGACGGGATATAAATGTGTGAGTTAAGGGGCACGTTTTAGCGTGTGCCGCTTGAATGATTGGTTAGCCATTGCCAGTAGCTACCATTTGATAATAGTTTAGATAAATGCCACCGGTCTGAGCAGCATGGCGTTTTTTTCTCAAAAGTAGGCTAGTGAAATCTATTCTTTCTTCGAGAACAGCCATTAGGTCACCACCATCCATGAGAATAATAGCCGCGCCACCAGCCTGATGTGCGGATACACCATCTTGAGAAAATCCATTAATTGATAGAAAAATCCCTAATGTGTTTTCAAGTTTTGTTTTAACTTTATCGGAGAATACTGCTAAATCAGCTTTATTGACCAAATTTTTCTGCCACTTTGCTTCAAAAAGATATTCCGTACCTTCAAGTGAGAATGCACCATCAATTTGTTCACCTAGATTTTTAAATGATGCTTTGGGGTCTAAATCAAATAAATCAAAAAGTTCATACATAGTTTTTTCCAACTCAAAACCTCTGCTTTGAGCATTTTCTGAACTAACCAATGCCATATATTTATTTTTAATAGAGTCTAATTTTTCCCGAACAGCTTTATTTTCCTTAATTTTTTGAGCAGCTTGATTTTGACGTTTTTTTATATCATCTTGTTCTTTTGCTAAGTCTTGATGTGGTTCTACAAGTTGCTTTAACCTTTCAACAGCGCTTCTGGCTTTTTCAACCTTTTGAGTACCATCTTCAAGCTGTTTTAAATTAGAAAAATCATTCAATTTACAAATTTCAAAACAAATTTTTGTTAAATCTCCAATATGTTTTTCTGGATTTTGAAACAAAAAATCGACAACGTCAGATGCAATCTGACGTTTGTAATTTTCCCAATTGAATTTATTAAGAATCGAAGGGTTTGATAAGCATAATTGTAAAAATCCTCTTAACTCTGATTTATACCAATAAACAGAGCAAAGAGCTTCTTTTAAAGCCATAACTCCAGCAGGTGAAATTTGTTTTGCCAATCTATTTCTCGCCCTTATGGCTAACAGTTATTAAGCGGACGCATGCGTCCGCTTAATAACATTGTGGATATTGATTTTTGCATATTATTTTTCTTTTTAAATCTTATAGTTAAGGTTTGCTCTGTCCGTATAGTAATCAATCACTAGTGCGGGCGCAAATCATTTAATGAGTGCTTTGTTTAAAACTAACTTTTTCTAATGTTGCTTAAAATGCCGACGCACATACCAAATCACAAAGAGTAAACCTGCCGCAAAGATCACGTAATGAAACTCATGGAAATATACTTTTAAGTCTTCCCAGTGTTCCCCAGTTTTCATGCCTGCGTAACCAAGCAACCAGCACCAAATGAACGAGCCTATAAATGTGTAAATGATGAATTTAGACATATTCATCCGTGCAACGCCCGCTGGAAAAGCAATAAAAGTACGCACACCAGGTAGCATACGACCCAGAAAAATAATTAACTGACCGTGTTTTGCAAAAGCATTGTCTGCCCAGTCTAAATCTCTTTTGCTAATTAGAAGATATTTGCCATAGCGCTCGGCTAGCGGTCTGCCGCCAAACATGCCGACGTAGTAAGCGGGAATTGAGCCTATTACACAGCCAAGCGCGCCTGCTAATGCTATGCCTAGGAGTGTCATTTCACCTTTAGAAACCAAAAATCCAGCAAATGGCATGATGATTTCTGAAGGTAAAGGAATACATGCCGACTCAATTGCCATGAGTAGCATGACGCCACCGTAGCCCATAGTTGAAATGACGCCCATAATCCATGTGGCGACGATAGCGATAAATTTTTCCAGCATATTTTCAGCTTCTTTCTAATGTAAATTTTTTAAATAAATTCTTTTAGTAAAGTTTTCACAAAATCAGTACGCAGGTTCAGGTCTTCTAAACCTATTGTTACTCTTAACTTATCAGGGCCATTCATGCGGCAACGGCGGTCACGTTGTAATAAAGCAATCAGTTTGGTTGGATCAATGTCGGCTTTGGGGTTAAATTGTAGCTGAATCGCTTCCGAACTGGCGTCAATTTTAATGATACCAATTGCTTTAGCAGCAATGCGCAATCTGTGGCAGGCAATCAGCGCTTCGCCTTGCTCTGGTAGCAAGCCAAAGCGGTCGATTAACTCTTCTTGCATATTGTCTAAATCATCGTCATTGACGCAGTTAGCGAGGCGTTTATAAATAACTAAGCGTTCATGCACATCGGGGCAATATTTAGTGGGTAGCAGCGCTGGCGTGTGTAGATTGATTTCAGTCGTTACACCAAGCGGTGCATTTAAGTCAGGTTCTTTACCCGCTTTAAGCTGTTTCACTGCATGGTTGAGCATATCAGAATACAAATGGAAGCCAATTTCTTGCATTTCACCACTTTGGCTATCGCCTAATAACTCACCTGCACCACGAATTTCTAAATCGTGCATGGCAAGGTGAAAGCCCGCACCTAGGTCTTCCATCAGTTGAATGGCATCTAAGCGTTTTTGCGCTTGTACGGTAATTTTACGATCTGGATCTGTGAGCAAGTAAGCATAAGCTTGGTGATGCGAACGACCCACGCGACCACGTAACTGGTGCATTTGCGCTAAACCAAACATATCGGCTTTGTTCAAAATGATAGTATTGGCGGTCGGTACATCAATGCCTGTTTCAATAATCGTTGTGCAAAGCAGCAGGTTATAACGCTGATTATAAAAATCACGCATCACATGCTCTAGCTCGCGTTCACGCAATTGGCCGTGCGCAACCGCAATGCGCGCATCAGGCAAAATGCGTTCGAGTTTTTCACGCATGGAGTGAATAGTGTCTACTTCATTGTGCAAGAAATACACTTGACCACCACGCTTAAACTCACGCATGACGGCTTCGCGAATGATGCCTTCAGAATAATCAGTATGGAATGTTTTGATGCTCAAACGCTTTTGCGGCGGCGTGGTGATAATTGAAAACTCGCGCAAGCCTTCCATTGCCATGCTGAGTGTGCGTGGAATCGGTGTGGCGGTGAGCGTGAGTATATCGACCTCAGCACGTAATGCTTTTAGTTGTTCTTTTTGACGCACACCAAAACGGTGCTCTTCATCTAATACGACTAAGCCTAAGTTCTTAAACTTCACATCTTTTTGAATCAAACGATGCGTACCGATAATAATGTCGATACTGCCAGCTTCCAAACCCGCTAAAGCTTCTTTTTGCTCTTTGGCAGTTCTAAAGCGCGATATTTCAGCAATCTTAATCGGCCATTCAGCAAATCGGTCTTTAAAATTGTTGTAATGTTGCTCGGCTAATAATGTGGTTGGCACCAGCACAGCCACCTGTCTGCCGCCCATTACCGCCACAAAAGCGGCGCGCAAGGCAACTTCCGTTTTACCAAAGCCTACATCGCCACAAACTAGCCTATCCATCGGGCGACCAGATTGCATGTCTTTGATAACGTTTTCAATCGCTTCTAATTGATCTGGTGTTTCTTCAAACGGGAAGCCTTCGCAGAAGGTTTCATAATCGTGCAGACTCAATGTGAACGCATGGCCACGACGTGATGCGCGTTGTGCGTATAAGTTAAGTAATTCAGCCGCAGTATCACGAATTTGCTTCAGTGCTTTTTTCTTAGCTTTTTCCCAGTTGCCGCTACCTAAGCGATGCAAGGGTGCTGATTCAGGTGGGCCACCTGAGTAACGTGAGATTAAGAAAAGCTGTGACACTGGTACGTAAAGCTTATCTTCACCAAAGTATTCAAGCAGTAAAAGCTCGGTTTCGCCTTCACCAAAATCTATATTCACTAAGCCCTTGTATCGCCCAACTCCGTGCTGCTCATGCACAACGGGGTCATCCATGCGAAGCTCAGATAAGTCTTTGAGCATGCCTTCAGTACTGCGCGCCTTTTCTTTTTCTCTACGCCGTTGTTGGCGCACCGTAGCGGCATATAGCTCGGCTTCGGTAATGACGGCAATGGATTTGCTAACAGTTTTGCTTTCTAAGCAAAAACCATGATGCAGCGGTGAAACACCGAGCATGACTTTTTCTTTAGAATCAACAAAGTCTGCCCAAGTTTCAATCATGGTCGGTTGCAAGCCATGTTCTGCAAATAACTGTGAAATTGTTTCTCTGCGACCTAGGCTTTCTGCAGCAATTAAAATGCGACCAGAAAAATCGCTAATATAGCTTTGCAGTTTGTGTAAAGGTTGTTCAGCACGGCGCTCAATATCCAGCGCAGGCAGGCCAGTAGATTTACTATTGGTGTGTAATAAAATACGTGTAAACGGATGCGTGGCACTAAAGAAATCTTCTGTTTTAATCAGTAAAGTTTCAGGCGTTAATAGTGGACGTTCCGCATCATGCGCTAATGTGCGGTAGCGAGATTGCGCTTCGCGCCAAAACTGTTGTGCGCTTTGGTCTAAATCGCCATGCAAGCACAGCACACAATCAGTTGGCAGATAATCTAAGAAGGTGGCAGTTTGCTCAAAAAATAGAGGTAAGTACCATTCAATACCACCAGAGGCGATGCCTTTGCTGACATCTTTATAGATTTTTGCACGTTGTGGATCGCCTTCAAAAGCTTCTCTAAACTGACCGCGAAATAGCGCAACGCCCGCTTCATCAAGCGGAAACTCGCGTGCAGGTAACAGTCTGATTTCTGGCACAGGATAAAGACTGCGCTGGGTATCGACATCAAACGTACGAATCGTTTCAATTTCGTTATCAAATAAATCGATACGGTAAGGCAGGGCAGAACCCATCGGGAATAAATCAACTAAGCCGCCGCGCACGCTAAATTCACCATGCGAAATAACTTGGCTCACATGATGGTAGCCCGCTTCCGCACATTGGCGACGCAAGGCTTCAGTATCCAGTATCTGACCTTTTTTAAGCATAAAGGTATTAGCACTTAAATAGGCCTTGGGGCTCAAGCGAGTTAGCGCAGTCGATAATGGCACAATAATCACATCACATGAATTTTGGCTAATTTGATAAAGCGTGGTGAGTCTATCTGAAATTAAGTCAGGATGCGGTGAGAACTGATCGTAAGGTAGCGTTTCCCAATCAGGCAGTAAGTTAACCGTGAGAGCTGGTGCAAAGTACGGAATTTCTTCTAGCAGCCGCTGCGCATCAAAAGCATTGGCGGTGATAATCACTAATGGTTTAGTAGGCGTGGCACTTTTAATTTTAAGCGCTAATTCGGCTAAAGCTAGCCCATCTTCACCATTGGTTGAGAGTTCAACACGGTTAGATTGACCTGATTTTGGAACTAGCAGTGAAGTCTGCGACATGAATGAATTTTATGGAATTTTGAAAGGCTAGATTATAACGGCACAGGCAATGGTGAGTTACTTTTTCTTTCTGTTAATCACTTAAATCAATGATCTGTTTAACATTTTCTCTAATACTTTAAGCGGTGCGGTTTCTGGTGATTTAAGTGCATTGACGGGTAAATAGAACGTTTGTTCCATCATGTACTGTCCCGCCATGGCGGCATGCAGTACTTGATCAGAATAAACAATCCAAGTGGTTCCCGGCATAAAGTTGACTAATTGCTGAGGTGCATGTTGTTGGTAATGCATATCGGCTTTGAGCTGGTCATGCAATTGCAGCATGCGGTGGTCGTATTCGGTACGTGTTTTCTTGGTAATGTGAAGTTGCTTCATTAGCCATGCTTGCATAGGTAATAATGCATTAGTTTTAGGTAAATAGGTTTCTGCCATTTTGTTAAATGGTTCGCCTACACGCCAAACACGTGGCTTGCCGTAAGGGTTTACGTTGTTAAATACTCTGAGTAATCGCGTGCCTTGCGTAGGGTTTGATGGAAACGCATCTGCATGCAGGCGCGTATCGTCTTTACGATAAGAAGTCGCGCGCGTTTCTACTTCAAGCGGTCTGAAGCTTGTATTGGCAACCGTAAGGTTAGGCACATAGCTTGGCAATAATGCAGAGATAAGTTGTTTTGATTGGTCGGCGTAGCGCTGAATCATCGCCTGAATTGCTGCCAAATCAGCTTCGCTGCCCACTGCGCCTTTCAATCCGCTAGATACGCCTGCACGAGGTCTTAATGAGATGTTTTTAGATTTTTTATCTGCCCAATCGGTAGAGAGGAATTTTTGCTCTTCATGTAATAACTTAAACTCAAGTTGAGGCAGCGCAATCACGTGCCCATGCTCTAAGGCATCTATTACTTCGTCGCTTACAGAAGAGTCAACGCTGGTATTCCACTGATTAAAATCGAATGTTTTGATGATATTCATCTTTTCAACCTAAGGTTCTATGCAGAAGTGTTTATGCAGTTCCACCCACTGTAAGAGCATCAATTTTAAGGGTAGGCTGGCCCACACCTACAGGCACGCTTTGACCTTCTTTGCCACAGGTGCCAACGCCACTGTCTAGAGACATATCGTTACCTATCATAGACACACGTTTTAGCACTTCTGGGCCGTTACCAATCAACGTAGCGCCTTTCACTGGGTAAGTGATTTTGCCGTCTTCAATCATATAGGCTTCAGCGGCACTGAATACGAATTTACCACTGGTGATGTCTACCTGACCGCCACCAAAGTTAGCTGCATATAGACCTTTTTTGACTGATTTGATGATTTCATCTGGGGGTAATGTGCCGTTTAACATATAGGTATTGGTCATACGCGGCATGGGAATATGTGCATAGCTTTCGCGGCGCGCATTGCCTGTTATAGGCATATTCATTAAGCGGGCATTGAGTGTATCTTGTATATAGCCACGCAGAATGCCATCTTCAATTAATACCGTTCTGTTAGTTTGGTTGCCTTCGTCATCCATGCTCAGTGAGCCGCGTCTATTTTGAATCGTGCCATCATCCACAATGGTGATGCCTTTAGCGGCGACTTGTTGACCTATCATGTTTGAAAAAGCCGAACTACCTTTGCGATTGAAATCACCTTCTAAACCGTGACCAATGGCTTCATGTAGCAAAATGCCAGGCCAGCCAGCGCCTAGCACTACTGTCATACTACCAGCTGGGGCAGGGCGCGCATCCAAGTTTACAATGGCCTGATGCACGGCTTTTTGAGCATATTCTTGCAGAATAGCCTCAGTAAAGTAACTATAGTCAAAGCGACCGCCACCGCCACTTGAGCCTTGCTCACGGCGACCATTACTTTCTGCAATCACATTGATTGAAAGACGCACAAGAGGGCGTACATCTGCCGCCATGACACCATCGTGGCGTGCGACCATAACTACTTCGTATTCACCCGCGATGGATGCTGTCACTTGGGAAATACGAGAGTCTAAACTCCTTGCGATTGCTTCTAAACGCTCAAGTAATCGCACCTTAGCATCGGCTGAAAGCGAAGCAATTGGATCTTGCGGAAGATATAGTTGCGATGCTTGGCGTTTGATAACTGAACTAGCGGTTTGTTCAGTGCCGAGGCTAGCAATCGCCTTGGTGGCTTTGGCGGCTTCTTGAAGTGCGCTTAAAGTAATATCATCAGAGTAAGCAAAAGCGGTTTTTTCGCCACTGACTGCGCGTACGCCCACACCTTGGTCAATAGAAAAATTGCCTGATTTAACTTGCCCCTCTTCTAGCCCCCAACTCTCAGCGCGGCTGTATTGAAAATATAAATCAGCATAGTCAATTTTATGCGACATCATATCGCCTAAAACATTTTGCAGCTTCGCAATATCAAGGCTAGCTGGCGCAAGTAAAGACTCGGTAGCTAGGTCAAAATGCGTGCCTAATGTTTTAGAGGAGTTTGTTAATGTATCGACTTTAGTGGTCATTAATGCTGATTCCGATTTAATTAATTACGTTCAAGTGCTTATAAAATTTACTTAATAATACGATGCTTAAGTGCAGGTAAGCTTTTTCTTAAGCTGGCCTGATATTGCGGATTCATAGTGGCAATTACCACGCCAGAGCCACGCGGTAATCTGTCTAAAATAACACCCCACGGGTCAACAATCATACTGTTACCATGCGTTTCTCGCCCTGATAAATGATAACCACCTTGCGCAGGTGCAATTACATAACATAAGTTTTCGATAGCGCGCGCACGAATTAAGGTTTCCCAATGCGCTCTGCCAGTAGTATCAGTAAACGCAGAGGGCACTATAATCATGTTGACTTCACCCATGGCGCGGTAAAGTTCAGGAAAGCGTAAATCATAGCAAATCGACAAGCCAATTTTACCAAAAGGCGTATCAACGACTTGAACCTGATCGCCTGATTCTATAGTTTTTTCTTCGTGATAATGCTCATTACCCAAATCTAAACCAAATAAATGGATTTTGTCGTAGCGGGCAACTTGTTTACCTTTGTCGTCATATACCAAGCAACTATTACGCACTTTATTTGGGAAGTTGCTTTTAAGCGGCACTGAGCCGCCAATGAGCCATATTTTATGTTTTTTAGCCATTTTGCTTAAAAACGATTGAATTGGACCCTTACCTTCCTCTTCTCTTACCGATACTTTGTCGGTTTCTTTAAGACCCATAATGGCAAAATACTCTGGCAGCGCAACTAACTTTGCACCTTGATTCGCGGCAACTTCAATTAAGCGTTCTGCTTCATTTAGATTTGCAGAAACTTGCGGACCCGATGCCATTTGAATGGCGGCAATTTTAATCATGTTACTGTCAGTATTTAAACTGCTAGGTTTTGCTTTGGTTGTTTTTAAGCGCGAAGTAATTGCCATAGTTAATCCAAATATTTTGTTATTAAGCGATTGTTAGGTTGAGATGGTTTCAAATTGAAAAGATTAATTGAGAGGTGAGTCAATACTCGACGCTGGTTTAGCGTCATAAACCTCTGACGATTTTACTTCTTGTGGGTTATCCCATGTGCCAATAATTTCATACTCACTAGAGGCAATTTTGTTTAAGGGATCCTTTAATATTTTTTGCGCTAAGAAAGCAACAGCACCTACTAACGGCCCTCCTGCTAGTGCCGCAAGGGAGAGGCTATCACTTACATGCGGTAAAACTTTTACAGTTAAATGTTGAGTCTCTTTTTGCAAGTTAGTTTCACCTTTAATATTGACATCTGCCGCTGGACCCGACATGACGAAGTTATCACTACGCATTACACCTTTGTCGATTTTAACGGTTGCATCTATTTTATCAAAAGCAAAGCCGTTGCTGAATAAGTCTCTAAAATCCAAGGTTAAACGGCGGGGCAGGCTTTGCAGGCTAAGTAGACCTAGCAGTCGCCCAACACCCGGTTGTACTTTTAAAATTTGACCTTTATTCATTGCCAATTCAAAACTACCATCCATACCTGCTGGATTAAACTCATGAGGGCTACCAGGCCAATGTAGTTGTCCTGTAAGTGTTCCGTCACCACCTTTAATGGTGTCAGGGTAACCCATATTTCTAAGCGTTTTACCTAAGTTCTTAATATTCCATGTGATAGAAAGAAAAGTGTTTGGGCTTCTCACCCAGTTATTCCATTGGCCTTCAGCGTTGAGCTGACTATCAGGCGTGCTCAGTTTGAGCTTTTGAATGTTCCAATTATCTTTTTGCGGATAAGCAATCAATTCCAAAGCACCAAAATTTTTCTTATTAAACTCAAAGTTACCCGCAGTAATATCCAACGATGGGTAGTCTTGCTCAAGTTTAAAGAATTCTTTTGCCGCAGCTTCTTTAGTTGTTTTGATTCGATTTGGCGCAGGCTCTGGTATGGTTAAATTACTTAGGCGCGCAATGAGTTTTCCATTGTTTTGGCTTAGCCATTGTAAGTCGCCAGAAATTTCCTTACTTTGAATGTTGGCATGTAGACCATCTTTATCCGAGCTATTGGATATTTTTAATTGATTGATACGTCTATCGAATATATCAAGCGCATTAATTTTAATGGCTAGCTTTTGTATTGGTAAAGCTAAGCTAAGCTTTGCTTCCCCAGGTTTTGATGCCCCAGAAAAATCCTGCATCACATTACGCCATGCATCTGCATCAAGATAATCTAAGTTACCGTAAACTTGCAGCCCTTTAACATTGCCTAGCTCTACATTGCTGGTTAATTCGTTGCTATTGATGGCGTTACTTGTCGTATTAGCATTGAGTCTAATACTGCCACGATCAATCTGAAGGTTGTCATTTGTACCAGTGCGCAAAATTTTTGCAGCTAGCTTGTTAGCAAGATTCATCGTGATGGTATCTGTGGAGGCATCCTGTTTTTTCTCCATACGCATGTTCCAGCGTTCACTTGCGGTCTTGTTAAAAGGCGCAGGTAAACGTGAGGTGATACCGACTAAATCTGAGCGTACATTGATAGTAACAACTGGTTTCTGAATAGTGATGTCGCTTACCCAATCGGTGCTGCCAGAAATGTAATTTGCACCTTTTACCCAAGAGCGATTAACAGGGTCCTGATCCAGTAGTGCTTGTTTAATAGCCACATCATTCAATCTACCTTTGGCTGTGACGTGTACAACTTTATCTTTGCCAGAGTCAATGTTAACCACCACAGGCGAACCGAAGGCACTTGCATTGATATTTTTTGCTGATAGGCTACTTTCTGTAAATGCCAGCGCACCATTGATATTGGTGAGGGCTGGAATGCTTGCACTATCCATGCTGCCATTCATGATTTGGTACAAACCTTTGTATTGTGCAGAATCTAAATCTTGCAAAGGAATTTTTAAGCCTAAATTGAGCTTACCTTGACCACTGGTTTTTAAGTCATCAGTAAAACCTAATGTTACCGTTGAAACAGGGCTTTTATTCACAAATTTAATGGCTTCAGCCGTCGGTCCTTTGAGTTCACTTTCAATGCTTAGAATTGGCGAGTCAGCATCTAATTGTGCAATAGTGGTTTTGCTTTTAACGATTTGGTTGCCAAATATATGGCCAGCATTTGCATTTAGCTCCATGCGTTTGCCTTCAAATAGTAAATCAAGGCCTAAGCCTTCTATCACAGGCCAATCAGTGCCATATTCCAGCGTGCTATTGCTGATTTTGGCGGTGACTCTAAATAGACCTAATTTAGAGTTTAAATTATTTTTGCTGTCTACAAATGGAAAGTCTGCTAATCGACCTTTTACTGTCATGCTGATGTCTTCAGCGTGGCCCGACAAAATAGAAGTATCTAACCAATGTAAGGTGTCTTTACCGAGGATAGTCGGGTAATAGAATGATGCATATTTCGCGTTACCTTTGCCAAATTTACCAGTCAAATCAAGATAGCCACCTTGTTTGCCATCCATTAAATACTCAGCGTTGAGCGTGCCAGCCAAGTGTTGGCTGCTAATGTTCAGATGACTCGCTTTGATGGTAGTTTCTTTATTGCTAATGTCCCAGCTAATGTCTCCAGCTAGCTTGTCTGCTGGTATTGGCCAGCGTAAAACGTCTTTAAAATCTAACTTGGCATTTTGTGAGTTAAGTATGACTTTTCCAGAGTTTTGATTAGCCTTAATCTCTCCTGTCAGGTTGCTAAAGCCTGGAATTTTTTCATAGGCAAGTATGCCTAAATCGTCAAACTTAGCGTTGAATTGATATTTCTGCGTCACAGATTGTTTGCCATCCCAACTAAGCAGCAAATCATTGAGTTTGCCAGTGGGGGATAAGCTATTAATCTTTTGCGATATTTCCGCAGGCAGAGGCAGTTGTACTAAATAGGCTTTAATAAATGCTAAGTCTATATGTGCAAGCTTGAGATTGAATTTTTCATTACCCTGTTTCGTTTTACTATAAGCACCAGCGGCATCTTTCAAAGTCAAGCCATTGCTAGTGTTGAGCGTTAAGTGGCTCACGCTAAATGATTGCTCTGCTGTTGAGTTTTTCCAATCTAGCTCGCCCACTAGTTTGTTTAATATCAGCGGCTCAGTATTAACTTTGAGAAGTAACTGAACATTGTCTAGCGCTGCGTTGCTAGTCACAGATTGCACCTGGCTTTTAGCAAACTCAATGGTAGTGTCTGTGCTGCCAACGCCAGCTTGCAAGTTAATAGGATATGTAATCGTTGAGTAATCAAACCATGGTTTAAAGGCAACTACGTTCGCATTTTTTAACTTGGTTTCTAGGCTGCCGTGCCATTCAGATAAGCGACTAATATCGTTGCCATAGACATTAGCATTAATCGTAATGGGCTCACTTGTGCCAGTTGAAACAATGGTGCTCAGCGTCACGCGATGATTTTTGATAAAGCTTTTCCAAGGAGGGCTGACTACTTGCAGGTTCAGCTTTTCTAAACTCAACGCAGGTGCGTTACGCATTTCATCTAACCAGATTACTTTCGCATTGAGCACATCAAACTGAGATTGCCTCAATAACCAATTTGGTAAATCTGGTTTGGACTGTCCCTGCATGCTAATACCTGCAACAAAAATATCCCCATTCAAATTGCGGCGTATGGTTAACTCAGGTGAGCGGATAGTGAAATTGGCTAAATGTGGCTCTAGTAGTGGGATGCTTAACCATGAAAGCGATATGTCTGTATCTTTAAGGGTTAAGGCAGGGCGATTTTCAGTATCGTAAATGTCAATATTCGATACGGATAAATGTGGATTAATCCCTTGCCAACCTGCGTCAATATTGCCGATGACTACTTTTTGATGCGCCGCTTGTGTCGCGAAGTTAGCGATTTTGTCTTTGTATTGATTAATGCTTGGGAACACATAAAATTGAATGACGAGTGCGGCAATCAAAAAAATGACTATGATGATAGTTGCAAGCCAAAGCGCGATGCGATAAAGCCTGAGTAGTGATTTTTTGACCATATTTAACTGAGTTTACTTTGTCTTTTATTATTTTTAGAGTGGCTGATGTTACATTTCAAGGATGTAAATTTGGAATCGTATCAATTGAATTCATTTTACTTCAATATTGACGTCTACAGACGATTAGATACAAAGCCATATTGGCAAATGTAAGTAAAATTGTGTAAATCCAAACGATATTTCCTTAGAGATTTATTAAGACTATTCTAGGAATAGTCTAGTGTAATAATTTAGAATAGCGCTTTTGGTCAAACTCTGGTTGACCAATACTTTATTTAATGTCGATTTAATATTGGTCCTCACTTGATTCAATTCAAACAACTTACGCTAGTTCGCGGCTTAAAAATCCTTATTCAAGCAGCTTCTTTGCAGCTCCACCCAGGCCATAAAGTTGGTTTAACAGGTGCTAACGGCGCTGGAAAATCATCGCTTTTTGCCTTGTTGCGTGGTGAAATGCAGTTGGAATCTGGCGATTTAGATATGCCAGCCAGTTGGGTAGTGGCGCATGTGGCGCAGGAAACTCCTGCGTTGGCGATGCCAGCTATTGAATTTGTGTTAGATGGTGATGCGGAATTGCGCAATATTGAAGCAGCGCTAGCGGATGCGGAAGCCAATCACAAAGGTGAGTTGATTGCCGAGCTACATCATCGCTTGATGGACATCGATGGTTACAGCGCAAAGGCACGCGCGGCTGAATTGTTGAGCGGCCTAGGTTTTAGCCAAGCTAACTTACAGCAAGCGGTTTCTACTTTCTCTGGTGGTTGGCGTGTGCGTTTAAACTTAGCGCGCGCCCTGATGTGCCGTTCAGACTTGCTGTTGTTAGATGAACCAACCAACCACTTAGACTTAGATGCAGTGATTTGGCTTGAGGGCTGGCTGCAAAGCTATCGTGGTACCTTATTGTTGATTTCACACGATAGAGACTTTTTGGATGCGATTGTGAACCACATTGCGCACATCGAGCAGCAAACACTAACTTTGTATCGCGGCGGTTACTCTGACTTTGAGCGTCAGCGTGCTGAAAAGCTAGCATTGCAACAAGCTATGTTTGAAAAGCAACAACGCAAAGTCTCGCATTTGCAAAGCTATATTGATCGCTTTCGTGTGCAGGCCACCAAAGCACGTCAGGCGCAAAGCCGTATTAAAGCCCTAGAGCGTATGGAAATGATTTCTGCTGCGCATGTGGACTCACAATTTAACTTTGAATTCAGGGCGCCAGTGGCCGCACCAGATCCATTATTGGTGCTGGATGAAATGTCTGTTGGCTATAACAATGTTGCGTTAATCAAGAATATTGTTTTAGCGATTAGGCCAGGCGAACGTTTGGGTTTATTAGGGCGTAATGGTGCTGGTAAAACGACGCTGATTAAATTACTCGCTAATGAGTTGCAGCCTTTAAGCGGCAAACGCGTTGAAGGCAAAGATTTAAATATCGGCTATTTTGCGCAACATCAGTTAGAGCAATTGCGCCCAGATGAATCGCCATTGCAACACATGATGAAGCTAGACCCGCTCACGCGCGAGCAAGAACATATGAATTATCTTGGCGGTTTTGACTTTAAAGGGGATATGGCGCGTTCGCCTTGTGCAAATTTCTCTGGCGGAGAAAAGTCACGTTTAGCGTTGGCTCTGCTAATTTGGACTCGCCCCAATTTGCTGTTACTAGATGAGCCAACCAACCATTTAGACCTTGAAATGCGCCATGCGTTAACGTTAGCCTTACAAGATTACCAAGGTGGCGTGATATTGGTTTCGCATGATCGAGCCTTATTGCGCGCCACTTGCGATGAATTTATTTTAGTGGCAGACGGCAAAGCCGAACCATTTGATAGCGATTTAGAAGGCTATAGCCTGTGGCTAAATGAGCAACGTTTAAAAGAAAAACAAGCGACGCAAGCCGTCGCTGAAAGTCAAAATCCGACTGAAAAATCTAACAAAAATGACCGTGCCGCCAATAAAGCCGAACGCCAAGCTAGAATCGCCGAACGCCGTCCGCTAGTAAAAGAAGTGGAACAACTAGAATTGAATATTGCCAAATGGCAAACTGAGAAAAAAACCTGTGATGACCGCTTAAATGACAGCGAACTCTATAGCGCCGCGGATAAAGCGGAACTGCAGCAATTGTTGAAGAAACAAGCTGAACTGGCTAATCAAATAGAAGTGGCAGAAGAGCGCTGGCTGGAACTGCACGAATTACTAGAAGCGATACCTGCACTGGATTAAACTCATTTAAAATTAAATTTAAATAAAATAAATAAGGTTAAATATGGAAATGCAATACTCAAAACGCATCAAGCTGATGCACGCTTTGTGCCTGACTGAAACATTACGTGACGATGAGGCCAAACCAAATATAGATTTGAACGACTACGATGCGCTTGCTTCTGCTGATTATTTAAGCTGTTATGTCACTTTTAAGGCGATTCAAGCGGCGGAACGCTCACCCATGGAAGAGCGCATGGATAACTTTGATATGTTAAGCGTGTATCAAGCTTATGCGTTGTTAGCGTATGCATTCTTCACCACGCCATTAGCGCGTGAAGACATCACTCCAAACTTTCAAACCGCACAAATCACTATCGCAAAAACACTCTTCGCTGGCTTGCCAGATGCGGAGTTAATGGAAATTTTAGAGACAGGGCTACAAAAATTTCAATTGATAGGTGATGCCCAAGTGGATCATTGGTTTGAGTTTAGAGAGAATTTGGACAAATTAACCGTAGCCTTTGTGATTGCTGGGACGGATGATGAAAGCCCGCACGATAAAGACGACATCATTCCATTATTTGGTCAGCTATTAAGCCAACTATGTGAGGCTTTCGAGAGCGTTTAAAACTATCAAATTTGTAATTTTAAAAGCGCCTATTGAGGATATCAATAGGCGCTTTTTATTAGCCATCAAAACAGTAATTAAATACTACGATTTTCTAGCGGACGGTTTTGCTGTTTAAGGCGAGTAGGGCGCTTGTCGTCATTATCTCTTTGTTCATCGCCGTGACCAAAGTCGTGTTCTTCCATCTTAAACTCACGTGCTTTCTTGCGTTGTTCCGGTGTTAGTAGTGCAAACACTTTTGCATCGTGACGTGCCCATGCGAGTACTTTATCTTTCTCTAACTTAGCTGCTTTATCCGAAAGTTGCTGTATTTTTGCATCATCAAAGTTTTCAGCTTGCGCCGTTTCGCGCAACTCTTTCATTAGCTGTTGATGTTGTTTATGCTGATCACGCATCACTGGAATTTGTGCATAGTTTAAGTTAAATAACTGGTCTTCTTGTGCGCTGGTTAGATTCAGGCCGCGTAAATAGGGCGCTTTACCTTCATGCATACCTTGATGTGACTTGTCTCCACGCTCACAACGAGGGCCTTTATCACCATCATGTTCTGCGTGAGCAAGGCTTGCAGCAGGCAGGGAGACTGCTAAAAATGAGGCAAGCAGTATTTGTTTAAATGAAAACGTTTGTTTAAATCTGAATGAGGTGTTCATGATCAATCCTTTGTATTTTTAACTTTGTATGATTAAAAGTTGCTTAAAGTGTACAAGCTGCGATGGAGTCACTTTTCATACTTGTTTAAGACGATGTCATTGTGCATTCAGGTCATGTTAAAGAGCGTTAAGTGCATGTAAATCTGAGTAAAGTCTACAATCTAGGATTGTGGCAAGCGTAATGGCTGGTTATGATGGCTATCAATAATGGTTAACATTAGATTGATTTTAATATTGATTTAAAATAAGTAAAGTTGAAATGATTAGGGTAGAAGCGACACATGCAAACAGTATTGCTGATTGATGACGATGTTGAACTGGTTGAAATGCTCAAAGAGTATATTGAGCAAGAGAATTTTGACGTGCAAGTGGCGCACGACGGCTTGGCTGGTGCACAAATGCTTTTAGAACAAACATTTGATATTGTGGTATTGGATGTGATGATGCCAAGGTTAAACGGCATAGAAACCCTAAAAGCTATACGCCAGCATAGCAATGTGCCTGTGATTATGCTCACGGCTAAGGGCGATAATACTGATCGTATCGTCGGTTTAGAGCTCGGTGCAGATGATTACGTGCCAAAACCAAGCAGTCCACGCGAGCTAGTCGCGCGTATTCGGGCTATTTTAAGGCGAGTACAGCCGCTAGAAACAAGCAATGCCAGCGTTAAAATTACAGTAGGCGCGCTCAGCATTTGGCCTGCACAACGACTTGTGGAATGGGATAGTCAGCCCGTGGTGCTCACTAGTACTGAATACAGTTTATTAGAAATTCTAGCTAAAAATGCAGGTCAAATCGTTTCTAAGCAAGATTTGTCTGAACAAGCGCTAGGGCGTCCATTGGCTAGATTCGACCGCAGCATAGACGTACATTTAAGTAGCATACGCCACAAACTTGGGCTATTGCCAGATGGGCGGCACTGTATACAAACGGTGTTTCGCTCAGGTTATCAATTGCTTAAAAGTTAATCCTGCAAACGTACAAAAATTTAGGATAGCAAATGGGTCGTTTGTATTGGAAGTTTTTTATTTTCTTCTTTTTAGCACAGTTAACTTCAGTGATTGGTGTTGGCATTGGCGTCTCCATTGTGCATGAGCAAGAGGAGATGCAGCGCGAACATGAAGTTCAAATGCAAACGCATGATAAAGCTTTTTCACCACCTGTGCTTTCTAAACCCT
Source organism: Methylotenera sp. (assembly GCF_029945705.1). Lineage (GTDB taxonomy): Bacteria > Pseudomonadota > Gammaproteobacteria > Burkholderiales > Methylophilaceae > Methylotenera. The sequence goes on along the minus strand of NZ_JAQSDC010000050.1, from coordinate 5,269 downwards.
TTAAACCCAAACATAAACGTTGGTTTCCGCTGATACCTATATTAGTTGGCGCACTTGCCAGTTTCATTTTTGCGGCACTTTTGGCTTGGTATTTTTCAAAACCAATTAAGCAGTTACGGCAAGCGTTCGCCAGTGCCGCTAATGGCAATCTTGATGTGAGAATTGGCGAATCTATGGGATCGCGGCGAGATGAGCTGGTTGATTTAGGCAATGCCTTCGATGTGATGGCCGTTCGACTAGGGGCCCTGCTGCAAAGCCAAACACGCTTGCTGCACCAAGTGTCACACGAGTTGCGCTCGCCTCTGGCACGCTTGCAAATAGCTGTAGGTTTAGCGCGTCAACAACCAGATAAACTGGAATCTTCACTCAAACGTATAGAGCGCGAATCTGTACGCATGGATGATTTAGTCGGTGAGTTGCTCGCGCTTTCTCGCCTAGAATCAGGCGTGATTAAGCTAGATAAAGAGCCCGTCAATTTAAACGAATTGCTCACTACCGTGTTAGAAGATGCGCGCTTTGAAGGCGAGGCAAGAAAAATCACCATTGATTATATACCGCAAGTTGAGACACCAGACGCGCCACTTAGCATACTCGGGCAGCAAGATTTACTACACCGTGCCGTTGATAATGTCGTGCGCAACGCACTTAAATATAGCGCTAGTCAATCACGTGTTTCAATTAAAACTAGTGTCGTAAATGCGTTCATTAACATTGAAGTAAACGACCAAGGCGCAGGTGTTTCTGAGGACGAACTGGACATCATATTTCAAGCGTTCTTTAGAGGCAGTAACACCAGTCAAACGGATGGGCATGGCGTAGGACTAGCCATTGCCAAACAGATTATAGAAGCGCATGACGGCACAATTGCGGCAAGCAATATAGCTACTGGCGGCTTAAGTGTGGCAATTAAACTGCCAGTGACTTAAGTTTTTAATTTTCTTTATACACTTCAATATTAATGACTGCAACCTTTGGCAAGTCATAAAATTCTGTGGCTTATTGGTTAAGCCTTATTGCCGAAGTAACAGAAAAGTGAGAGGTCCAGCCAACGCTATGACCACAATTATGACCGTAACGGCAAGCCAAAGTAAGTGGGTACGGTTTAACTCAACTCTTCTCACCAGCTGACTATTTTGTTCTGCTAGCGTTTTTATTAACTCGGTTGAAGCACTCATTTGATCTTCTAGGCTTAGAACATGCTCCTCAAGTACTGAAAGCCGGCTCTTCAAAATCTCAGTATCAGATTGCGCTGCATCGACCACATTCTTGGCATTTGCGCCTGTTGGTTGATCACCCTTTTTTCGGTTAATGACTGCATTCCAAAGCTTTTCTGCGGCATCTGCGACTTTTGGTGCAGATTCTATTACTTGACCCCAAGGAATGTTTGAAAGCACTGTAATAATTGTTCCTGCTGCCATTAATTTCTCCTGAAATTCGCTATGTTCAACTACAGTACCGACTGTTTGAATGTTGGTTAGCGCTTTATTGTCTCACGCTTGATATATAGCTAGGCGTTAGCGAACACCCTTGAGCGTCTGGCCATTACTATCTCGGGTTATTGGGCAGTTGACCACGATATTAGTAACCTCCAAAGATAACTCTTGCCTTTCTTCTGCTTCAAACAGGCCAGCTTCTGACTTAATCTCCCTTACAAATTGTGGTGCTTTCCAACGAACAAGCACTACGCGCCATAGAGGGCTATAGTGGAGGTCTTGATTTTCACCACCAGCTGGACTAGGCGCAGATTGAAAAATACCCATCTGTTCATTGTTAGGAAACTTATAAACTCTTTCCAGCAAAGAATGCCCAGGTTGTGCGCTCGCTGCTTCAGCCAGCCTTGGAACGTGGTTAACGCCTAACATTTTTGCCATATCAGCATCGGAAATATCCGTCGTTATATATTCAACAACCCGACCATCTACCCAAGCTCGGCTGACTGGAATAACGGTTTCACTTTTGCCAATATTGGGCGACGTGCTCGCACAGCCAGAAAGCAATCCAATTAAAATGACTAAAATACTAACTGTGCGGCCCATGAGAAATCCTATTCTGTCTAATTTTTGAGTTAAGAGGATAGCATTGCTAGCGCAGTTTAATGAAGTGTTAAACGGGTTGTGGCTAATTAATAGGCAAAATAACTTTAACGTAGTGGACGTCGTTACGGTCATCAAAGTTTAGCACAAACGCAACTTTAGCGCGTCTAGCTTGATGTATGCGTCAGGCAGTGCTACTTAAACGCAACATAGGCAGCCATTGCAGACAGTAGCAAAATAGCCAGTGGTGCTGAAAATAAAACCACATTGCTATAAGCCATGATTTTGTTAGGTTTGTTTGGTTTTTGGATTAAGGCAACACTGTCGCCCACATTGTAGAAGAAAGTAGGGATTGAGTTTTGCTCAGTGAAAGATTTTTTCACCTTGTTATTATCGATATATCCAATGATCAAGTGGCCAGCGTAACTACTTACATCAGTATCACCCCATGCGCGTTTTTGTTTTTTTCTCAACGTCACCAAATAGTTTTTCACCATTTAGTAACAGGCTAATATGCGAGACTAAAAGTAATAAACCACCAGAAAATCCAACTGCCACGACGAACATGAAGTAGAGTTTTAGCATGGCATTGATTAATGTTTGACTAAGAATTGCGCTGCAACGTATATCGCCCGATAGATGGATTTGGCATCAGAATTTAATCCCCATCAGCCTTCTTTTTGCCTCATCCCAGCTAGGCTCATCTTTTGTTTCCCATGTTACACTCTTCGCTAAACCAATTTTCTTTTTATTTTTCATAGCATCAAGATGAGCACCATTATTTCGAAACTGCTTCATTGATTCAACATCTCTCCAGCCAGTTAATGTATGAAACCAACTTAGCTTGTAAAATAATAACCCATCAACTTCATCTAGTTGCTTCATTATTTTCCTAACCATAAGGAAAAAATAAAACATGGAAAGTAGGCCCTTAAATTTTATTTGAGTGGCAGTAACTATCATTAAAGTCCATTATTATAAAAATCCCAGCGTTTGAAATAAGTGGCGCGATTCAGCATGTGCAGCTCTAATAGTGGATTAGGCTTTGCTAAGCAGCCAAAGTTATTTTTGTTCTGAACGTTCTTTTTCATATTCCTCATATGTTTTTTTATTCAGCTTTTCTAAACACCGCTCACTTTCGCCTGGAGGTTGACTGCGACAATTATTTTCCGCACCTTGTTTTGCACCTTCATACCACGCTTGATTAGTGCACCCAGCGATTGCGATTATGCAAAAAGCGAAAGTAAGAAACACTGTAAATTGTTTTGTTTTCATTTCAAACAGCTTTCATCATGGTTGTTAAAGCCTAACGTTAGAGGTAAGAGGCGCGCTTTAGCCAGTCCGACTTGAACGATGGGTTAGGGTAGCTTGTTCCAAGCGCTCAGCAAGCCATACTTTAATGATAGATTGTCTAGTAACACCAAGGATTCCAGCTTCTCGGTCTAGTGACTCAATCATCCATGTTGGAAAGTCAACGTTGACGCGTTTTTGCTCTAGTAAAACGCGCTTTGCTTTTGATAAATCAAGAGACTGTGTGATGTCAATATCTTCATCAAACTGCTGGTCAAAATCTTTAGCTTTCATATAATGCAACCTCCTCGGTGCGTGAGCGACGAACAGAAATAAGTCGGATGTTTGTAACTCTGTATGTAATCACGGCTGACCAATATCTTCCGTTAATAATGCCTACCATGAGGAATCTTGGTTCATCTTCTGTTTTGGCCGGTATTTCTAACAAACTTGAATCAATCCACAATGCTTGAGCATCAATGAAGTTAATACCGTGTTTTAGAAGATTCGCCTGACTTTTTGTTTCGTCAAATTCAAAAGTTATCATGGTATATAAATTATACCTTTATTACATCAAAGTCAAGATTGATTAGCTCGCTAAACCCTAACGTTTGACATAAGGGGCGCGCTTTAGCGCGTCCCGCTTGATGGATGGGTTAGGGTTAACGCCTGTTAAAAATAGATTTAATAACAATGACTGCCCCAATAGTTAAAAAAGTAACACCAAAATACGGCAGACGCCTTACAAGTTTTGGAAAAGTTCTATCATGGTCTAATGCTTCAAATGTAATGGCATAGCTATTACTTATGTAAAACGCAATAGCCAAACAAACTAAACCGAGAAGCACAGACCAATAACCAAATTGGGGTTCAAAAGACTCTTCTTTGCCCCGTACAAAATCAAAAAGAATGATACCAAGGCCAGCTAAAATTGCAAAAGCAAAGTATGACAGATGAAACGGAGATGCAATGATTGCGAGAGCAAAAGCTACAGGTAAAAAAACTAGACGCTCCACTAAAACCCTAACGTTTGACATAAGGGGCGCGCTTTAGCGCGTCCCGCTTGATGGATGGGTTAGGCTGTAAAGAAAACAGCCCACCGTGAAACTGAAAAAATGGTGACATAACAACCGACCCCAAAACCGTGAATAACTAAAATAGTAACTTAAAACCACAAAGCTTAAAACACACAGCAACCGCACAAACTAAACTGAGATTTACGTGCTTAGCCCAACGCAGCAAACAACCTTAAAACTGACAAACTACACTAAACTAAAACGGCAACTAAGACCAAAAACAGATACCCTGCGAGCCAATAACCATGCGGCTTGCAGGGCAGTGGTTTTAGATAAGCCTAACGTTTGACATAAGGGGCGCCGTTAGGCGTCCCGCTTGATGGATGGGTTAGCCAGCAATAGTAGAGAAAGCCAGAAACTAGCCCGCTCAACTGACAGTGGCTGAGTGAGCTGCGGATTTGCAAACTCATGCAATGCTTCATTAACCAATGTTGGTTCCATTTTTATATCCTCTCGGCATTCAATTGCATTAGCCCAAGCCTCAACCTCTAAAGCTGTAATGGTGCCTTGAATAAATAACTGTAGTACGTTTTGTATTTGCGCAGCCTCTAAGCTCACCAACTCAACTTCACTATCCCACTCAAATTGCGATAAATCGAAGACTACCTGCTCAATTGGCAGTTTGAGATTAAGTAAATTTTCCAAGGCGGTTTTGCGGTTCATGGCTAACGTTTGACATAAGGGGCACGCTTTAGCGCGTCCCGCTTGATGGATGGGTTAGGCAAGAATATTCCAATCAACCCTAAGCTCATTCACTAGCTCCCAATATCTATTAACCCATTCTCGCCCTTGTTCAGTCGGGATTATAAAGTAGGTAGGTGTAATGGTCTAATAAAATGCGACACAAGTTAAGAGATTATAATTACTTAA